>NZ_JTJR01000001.1 GCF_001678475.1 Gallibacterium genomosp. 3
AGAAAAAGAAAAGAACAAAGAACAAGATAGAGCAAAAAAGCAAGGAATAAAAAGAATTATCCTGGCGGCGAGAGTGCAATAGATCCACCTGAATCCATGCCGAACTCAGAAGTGAAATGTTGTTACGCCGATGGTAGTGTGGGGATTTCCCATGTGAGAGTAGGTCACTGCCAGGTTTGAATAAGAAAGAAGGACGCTAACCAAGAGGTTAGCGTTTTTTTTTGCAGAAAATTTATTATCGGTGTTCATCATGCCACCTGAATGATATGTGAAGCTAGGTCTTTATCGAATAGTAGAAAAAAACATATGTTTCACGTGCAATTTGTCATTATCTTATTTTGCATTATTACTTCACCCCTTATCAGTTAAGTTATTTAGTTGTCCTTATTAACATTAATGTCAGTTTTTTGTCTGATAATTGTCATGGTTAAACCTTTTATAAAGTGAGAATATCGATAGTGCGTTAAATTTAATTTATGGTGTTCGCTTATTTTTAACGTTTTATTTATGATGTGATATGAATTTTATTAATAAGAGGTTTCTATGTATGAATTCTGTCAAGATTTTGCGAGAAAAAAATGGCTGGACTCAAGAGACATTAGCGGAACTAACAGGGTTATCTATACGTACAATCTATCGAGTGGAAAAGGGAGATTGTGTTGGTTTGGAAACTTGGGCAGCTTTAGCCGCAGTATTTCAGGTCAGTATTACGACTCTACAACAACCACCAGTGGAAGATGAGGTACACTCTATGATTACACCTGAAATAAAAACAGCATTAAAGAAAGTACGCCGAATAAGAGATTTTTATATTCAATTGAGTATTTATGTTGTTATAAACCTTTTGCTATTTCTAATTAATTTAATAGTAACACCAGATTATTGGTGGGTAATTTGGGTTATTGTTGGATGGGGAATAGGTATATTGATTAAAGCTTTTCGTATATGGGTAGTTCCTATGTGGTTTGATGATGAGTGGGAGAGGGAAAAAGTTGAACAATAGCTAAATAAAAAATTATAAACATTTTCTTAATTAGGATGATCGTTTTAGCGATCATCTAATTTTTTATAAGAATATGAAATCATTAGATAACCGATAATTAGCTAAAAAATACTTGTCAAATGTAAAATAAACAGTATTATAGCCGTCTAGAAGTAAAAACATCTATTTAATAACTTCTCTTTAATGTTTTCTACTTATTTAAGATAAAGATAAATTGAAATTTACTACTTAAATTTTAATAAGGAATTTTTATGTCAAAATATTTATTTACTTCAGAATCTGTTTCTGAAGGACATCCAGATAAAATTGCAGATCAGATTTCAGATGCAGTATTAGATGCTATTTTAGAACAAGATCCAAAAGCGCGTGTTGCTTGTGAAACTTATGTTAAAACTGGGATGGCTTTAATTGGTGGTGAAATTACTACATCTGCATGGGTTGATATTGAACACCTTGCTCGCCAAGTAATTTGTGATATTGGCTATACCTCGTCAGAAATGGGATTTGATGGACATTCCTGTGCAGTATTAAATGGTATTGGTAAACAATCTTCGGATATTAATCAAGGCGTTGATAGAGAAAATCCTTTAGATCAAGGTGCTGGTGACCAAGGTATCATGTTTGGGTATGCAACGAATGAAACAGAAGTATTAATGCCGGCACCAATTACTTATGCTCACCGTTTAATGGAAAAGCAAGCTGAAGTCCGTCGTAGTGGTGCTTTACCTTGGCTACGTCCTGATGCAAAAAGCCAAATTACTTTTATCTATGAAAATGGCAAGATCCAAGGTATTGATACAGTTGTCCTTTCAAGTCAGCATGCAGATAGTGTTAGTGATAAAGATTTACGCGAAGGTATTATGGAAGAAATTATTAAACCAGTATTACCTGAGCAATGGCTGTCAGCAAATACTAAATACTTTATCAATCCAACTGGTCGCTTTGTAATTGGTGGTCCGATGGGGGATTGTGGTTTAACAGGGCGTAAAATTATTGTTGATACTTATGGTGGTGCAGCTCGTCATGGCGGTGGAGCATTTTCGGGTAAAGATCCATCAAAAGTGGATCGTTCTGCGGCATATGCAGCTCGTTATGTTGCAAAAAATATCGTTGCAGCAGGTTTAGCTGATCGTTGTGAAATTCAATTATCCTATGCGATTGGTGTTGCAGAGCCAACTTCTATTATGATTGAAACTTTTGGTACAGGTAAAGTTGATAATGAAGTATTGGTTAATGCTGTACGTGAACATTTTGATTTACGTCCGTATGGTTTAATCAAAATGTTAGATCTTATTCAGCCAATTTATCGCCAGACTGCTGCATATGGTCACTTTGGACGTGAACAATTCCCTTGGGAACGCACGGATAAAGTCAATTTATTATGTAGTTATTTAAAATAAGCAATAAGTTTATTTAAAGTAAAAAGCTTCTTATTCCTGTAGGTTTAAGAAGCTTTCTTTTTTGGATATATAAAATTATTTTTTCGGTAGGATGATTGTGGGTTCATCACTTGGACGGTAAAGCACCAAAATATGGCCAATGCGTTGTACTGCGCAAGCCCCCGTTTCACGAACAATAGCTGCAGTGACGAGTTCTTTATCATCGCGTTCAACACCAGAAATTTTTACTTTAATTAGTTCATGGTGACTTAAGGCATTATCAATTTCAGCAATAACACCTTCAGTTAAACCATTTCCACCTAAAAGTACTACTGGGTTTAAGTGATGTGCTAATCCTTTTAAGTATTGTTTTTGTTTAGTTGAAAGAGTCAATGACATAAGGATCCTTTAAGTAATATCTAAAAACGTATTATTCTAAACATTTATCGAAAAAATAGAAAGAAAATCCCGTAAAATTACTGGATTGACATCTTATTAGACAAGAATTAGATATAATTGTATTACCTATTATTGTATTCGTTGAATTTACATCACTTTACCTTGAAATTTAGGTAACAATCATCATATAGTATCGGTATTTTTTGATATCAAAGTAAACATTTTAATTTTAGTAGTTATGGGTAAGAAAAAACGTTCTGCTAGCTCTACTCGTTGGCTCAACGAACATTTCAAAGATAAATTTGTTCAGCAAGCTCACAAACAAAAATTACGTTCAAGAGCTTATTTCAAATTAGATGAAATCCAAAAAACAGATAAGTTATTTAAACCAAATATGACAGTGGTTGATTTGGGAGCAGCACCTGGTGGTTGGTCACAATATGTTGTTACTCAAATTGGGCAGAAAGGGCGAGTCATTGCGTGTGATATTTTGGATATGGATCCAATTGTTGGTGTTGATTTTTTACAAGGTGATTTCCGTGAGGAAAAGGTGTTGAATGCACTACTTGAAAAAATTGGCGAGAGTAAAGTTGATGTTGTGATGTCTGATATGGCACCTAATTTTAGTGGTATGCCTTCGGTAGATATCCCTCGTGCAATGTATCTTGTTGAATTAGCTTTGGATATGTGTAAGCAAGTGCTTGCTACACGTGGAAGTTTTGTGGTGAAAGTGTTTCAAGGAGAAGGATTTGATGAATATCTACGAGAAATTCGCTCATTGTTTACCAATGTGAAAGTTCGAAAACCAGAGGCGTCTAGAGATCGTTCTCGGGAAGTATATATTGTTGCGACAGGTTATAAGCTTTAACCACTACTGCTAACTAGTTTTTTAACCAAACCAAAAGGACGAGGATTTACCTTGAAAAATAATAATATGCTTAAAAATATCATGCTTTGGAGTGTTGTAGCTGTTGTTCTGATGACAGTTTTCCAAGGCTTTTCTAGTAGTTCACGAGATTCGATGGACTATTCTACTTTTATTACTGATATTGGTAATAATCAAATATCTGAAACTGTCTTTGATGGTAATGAGATTACTGTAACCAAAAAAAATGGTGATAAATATCAAACAGTAATGCCACTATATGATGATAAGGTACTGGACGATTTATTAAAGAAAGATGTTAAAGTGTCTGGTACACCGCCTGAAAAACGTGGATTATTTGCACAAATTTTGATTTCGTGGTTCCCAATGTTACTGTTGATTGGGGTTTGGATCTTCTTTATGCGTCAGATGCAAGGCGGCGGTGGCGGCGGTGCCCTCAAATTTGGTAAAAGCCGTGCCAG
This sequence comes from Gallibacterium genomosp. 3, assembly GCF_001678475.1. Taxonomy (GTDB): domain Bacteria; phylum Pseudomonadota; class Gammaproteobacteria; order Enterobacterales; family Pasteurellaceae; genus Gallibacterium; species Gallibacterium faecale. The sequence continues at coordinate 4,129 of NZ_JTJR01000001.1, forward strand.
AATGATGACCCAAGAACAAATTAAAACAACTTTTGCTGATGTGGCTGGATGTGATGAAGCAAAAGAAGAGGTTGGAGAGATTGTTGATTTCTTGAGAGATCCAAGTAAATTCCAAAAATTAGGTGGGAAAATTCCAAAAGGTATCTTAATGGTAGGGCCTCCAGGAACAGGGAAAACTTTATTAGCAAAAGCAATCGCTGGTGAGGCTAAAGTTCCTTTCTTTACCATTTCAGGTTCTGATTTCGTAGAAATGTTTGTTGGAGTTGGTGCTTCTCGTGTGCGCGATATGTTTGAGCAAGCAAAAAAAGCAGCACCTTGCTTAATCTTCATTGATGAAATTGATGCTGTTGGTCGCCAACGGGGTGCTGGTTTAGGTGGTGGTCATGATGAACGTGAACAAACTCTAAACCAAATGTTAGTTGAAATGGATGGTTTTGAAGGAAATGAAGGGGTAATTGTTATTGCTGCAACTAACCGTCCTGATGTATTAGACCCAGCATTAACTCGGCCAGGTCGTTTCGACCGCCAAGTCGTTGTAGGCTTGCCAGATGTACGTGGCCGTGAACAAATTTTAAAAGTGCATATGCGTAAAATCCCAATGGGTAACGATGTAGATCCAATGACGATTGCTCGTGGTACTCCAGGATATTCAGGTGCGGATCTTGCTAACTTAGTGAATGAAGCCGCATTATTCGCAGCACGCACAAATAAACGTTTGGTTACTATGATCGAATTTGAGAAAGCAAAAGATAAGATCAATATGGGGCCAGAACGTCGTACGATGATGATGACGGATAAACAAAAGGAATCAACTGCTTATCATGAAGCGGGCCATGCTATTGTTGGTTATTTAGTGCCAGAACATGATCCTGTACATAAAGTTACGATCATTCCACGTGGTCGTGCTTTAGGGGTGACTTTCTTCTTACCTGAAGGAGATCAAATTAGCATTAGTCAAAAACAATTAGAAAGTAAACTTTCTACTTTATATGCGGGTCGTATTGCAGAAGAATTGATTTATGGTGACGAGAATGTTTCAACTGGTGCATCTAATGATATTCAAGTGGCAACGAATATTGCTCGTAAGATGGTAACTGAGTGGGGATTTTCAAGTAAATTAGGGCCCATTTTATATGCAGAAAATGAAGGTGAAGTTTTCTTAGGCCGTTCAATGGCAAAAGCGAAACATATGTCTGATGAAACTGCGCATACAATTGATGAAGAAGTGCGTGATATTGTATCTCGTAATTATCAACGAGCAAGACAGCTATTAATTGATAATATGGATATTTTACATGCAATGAAAGATGCATTAGTGAAATATGAAACGATTGATGAACCTCAAATTAAGCAATTAATGGAACGTCAAGAAGTGACCCCACCAGCAGGATGGGTTGAAAAAACTAAACCTAACCAAAATTCAGAGAAAAAAGATAAAACAGATGAAGAAGTAAAAGAAACTTCAGAATCTAAAGATGATGATTCTCAAGAAGCATAGTTAGTGAAAGTATAAAATAGAAATGGGGCTTGGTAGCCCCATTTTTATTGTTGTTTCCATTGTAAAATATTTTCGATAATATCGAGCAGTTTATCCCTGTCTTCTTTGTTTAATTGAGCAAGCTTTTTAGCTAATCTATATTCTTGATCTTCTAATCGTTCACTATTTTCAACGAGTAAATCAGCTACGTTGCAACCAAAAATCTCAGCAAACTCAAATAGCCTGATGACATTTAGTACGATTGTCCCTCGTTCCATTCTAGAGATAGCATCATTACTTACCTCGATAATTTCAGCTAATTGAGATTGTGATAAATTTGCTGCTTTTCGATATTTAGCAATGGCTTTTCCAATAGATTTTGCAATATCTGAATTATTTTTCGAAACCATATGACCTCCGAAAATAACTATCAAACATTACTTTATGAAAAAGAAGAGAATAAAATTCTTTATTATGAGAGTTTTATGTCTAATATGAAAGAAAGTTTATTTTGATTGATAAGATCTCTTTTTGACAGGGGGTAATCATCAAACTAAACTTGATTTATCAGCATAAAAAAGAGATGGAGGATAATGATGTCATTTATTAGTAAAACGTTTGGTGGGTTGAATAAAAGCTATTATTTAAGGCATTTATTTTTTGGTTTTATTTTATATACTTTAATGTGTGGATTACTGCTACAAGCAAGTAAAGGGGCTATTGATAGTAAATTAATTACAGCAGTATTAATGCTGACCGTATTACTTCTGTTATATCCTTACTCTCGTTTTGTGTATGAGTCTATTGTGGATTTTATCTTGGGTGATCATATCTTTTTTGTGAATCCTATTTTATTATTGATGGTAAAGTTTATGACGATGGCGCTTTGCTTCGGATTTAGTTGGATTATTGCACCTATTGGATTGATTTATCTCTATTTTTATCATTCAAAACAAGAAAAGCTGATAAGAGAAGATACCAGAGAATAAAGAGAAAGTGGCAAAATTTAGTTTTTGCCACTTTTTTGATCATAATTAACTATTTTTAGCCACTTTTAAAGGTGAAAAACTTTGAGCAACAGGCATAATTTCAATTGAATTTATATTGACGTGAGCTGGCTGCTGATAAATCCATAGAATGGTATTGGCAATATCTTCAGGTTGGATATATTGAATACCCTCATAAACTTTAGCTGCTCGTTCATCATCACCTTTAAATCGGACATTTGAAAATTCTGTGCCACCACATAAGCCTGGTTCAACATTAGATACACGAATTGCGGTACCAGATAAATCAGCTCGAAGATTTAAACTGAATTGTTTCACAAAGGCTTTAGTTGCACCATACACATTACCACCTGGATAAGGGTAAGTCCCCGCGATAGAACCTAAATTAATGATTGTACCTTGGTTACGTTCAACCATCTGTGGTAACACTTGACGAGTTAAATAAATTAGGCCAAGAATATTAGTATCAATCATTGTTTTCCAGTCAGAAAAATGGGTTTGATGAGCTGGCTCAAGTCCTAAGGCTAAGCCTGCATTATTGACTAAAAGCTCAATATTTTTCCATTCATCTGGCAAAGAAGATAATCCAGCATCAATTGATTGTTGATCAGCAACATCCATGACTAATGGATAGAAATTATTTCCCAATTCTTGTTGTAGTTGTTGTAATTTTTCTAAACGACGCGCTGCACCAATTACTTTGTAACCTGCTTTAACAAAAGCACGACAGGTTGCAGCACCAAATCCCGCTGATGCACCAGTAATTAAAATACTCATCATTTTCCTCCTTTTAAGGTTAATTTAGTTGTTGTAAATAACTATTCCCAAGTTGTTGCATTTGTCGCAAAATCCAATTTTGTCGAGATTGAACATAGGCAGAAGGGCGGTTAGCTTTATATAAAATAGGATTAGGTAATACAGCTGCAAGTAGAGCTGCTTGATAACGCGTTAATTTAGCAGCACTTTTTTTGAAATAATATTGGCTAGCCGCTTCTACCCCAAAAATTCCTGGCCCAAATTCGACAATATTGAGATAGACTTCTAGAATACGCCTTTTCGACCAAAAAATCTCTAAACTTAATGTAATTGGCACTTCTAGACCTTTTCGTATCCAACTACGATCTGACCACAAAAAGAGATTTTTTGCTGTTTGTTGTGAAATGGTAGAAGCTCCACGAGTACGTTTAGAAGATTGGTTATGTTTTAAAGCTTTTTCAATTGCGTCAATATCGAATCCCCAATGTTCTGGAAAACGCTGATCTTCTGCTGCAATAACAGCAAGCTGCATCGCTGGCGAAATTTCATCAATACTTACCCAGTCATGCTGTGTGTGATAGTTGGAGTTAAACAGATTTTCCACTGTTTTTTGCAGCATATAAGTAGAATAAGGGATAGGAATAAAACGTAGTAAAACAATGCTACAAAAAAACACGCCGATAAGTATCAAACAATATTTGGCTAAACGTGAATAACAACGTTGTGAGCATAAATGTTTAATCTTTAACATTTAATTGTGTTTTTACCCATTGTAGAAAGTCGGAATCAATACTTTTAATTAAATTAGAACCACGTGTAATGGTTGCAACACTAGTATTAAGATTTTGTTGGATCTCCCGTTGTGAAAGTTTTTTTTCTAATAGTTGTTTGATAATTTGTAGGCGTAAACCAAGAGAATCGCGTTCATCTGGTGTAAGTAACATCATTAACATTTCTTGTTCTTTGCCTTCTGCAAACCCATTTTTTAAGAAATCCAGGACTTGCTGCCACTGTTCTAAATCTCGACTAATATACATAGTTTGCTCCTTTCACTTACTATTAAACTAGTATACTCGATCAGTTTCCGTTTTGCTGAATTTTTTTCTCGGTTGTTTAGTCAAAATTTGATAGTAATAATCGTAACTTACAACATTTTGCACATAATTTCTGGTTTCATAAAATGGAATTGAGGCGATAAACTCTACCATAGATAATTTACCATTATTGTCTGCTAACCATTGATCTACTCTATTTGCACCAGCGTTATATGCTGCAGCAATTAATAAACGATTATCACCATATTTTTCGGCTAATTGCTCTAAATGGGTTGTTCCCAAAAGAATATTGGTTAGTGGATCAGTAAGTTTTGTTGCTTGTTGAGGATGATATTGTGCTTGTTGTGCAGTTGCTTTTGCAGTACTTGGTAATAACTGCATTAATCCAATAGCATTAGCAGAAGAACGGACATTTTGACGCCAAGCACTTTCTTGGCGAGCGATAGCCATTGCAAAAGAAAGTGAAATGGTTTTATTGGCTGTATTAATCTCAAACCAAGGTTGATATGCTAAAGGCAAACGTAAACGAATGTATTCCCATGCTTTTGCTTGAATAGTTGCCGCCACAGATAAATCATACCAATTTTGCTGTGTGGCATATTCGCTTAATAATAATGCTTGTTCTTTTGTTACATTATTTAATAAGAAAGCCCATTCAGTATAGGCATCGTCAATATAACGAAAATAGCGCAGTTCTGTGATTCGTTGTAATGCACGCTGAATTTTAGGCTGTTGCCAAAGAGAATCAAAAGAGATTGGTTGTGTAATATCTTGCATTGGTGGTTGATAATCAATACCCAAGGTTTCTGCAGCAAGTAAACCATAGAAACCACGTTGTTGGCTTAATTGTTGCAAGACTGTTTTAGCTTGAGTTTGTTTACCTTGTTTTTGATCTTGCCATGCCTGCCAATAACGCCATTCATCTTTGTTTAGTGTGTCTTTGGAAAGTAATTTAAACCATTCAGTAAGCGGTTGTTGCTGGCGGATCGCAACACGTAAGCGGCGTTCGATTAATGCCTCATCTTTTAGAAGTGATAATTGTTGGTCACGCCAACGTAACCATTGTGGTTGTGTATTATCAAAAAAACGTTGTAAAAGAGAACGTTTTATTTGATTCATTTCAGTATCAGAAAATTGCCACTTTTGTTGCCACTGAGCAAGTTGTTGCTGTATAGCGGAAAAATCTAAATCTTGTTCGGCTATGGTACGAAAATAGCGGGGCAAGTTAGCTAATAAAATTTGTTTATTTTGTGGGGTCACAGACCAATTTTCTGTAATTTTGTTTAAATTTTGTGGTTGAGCTAACAAATTAAGCCAAGATTGTAGACGCTGTTTTGTTGCATCATCCTTACTCAAATTCTGCAAATAGCTTAATAAACTGCGGTTTTGTGCTGTGATCGCTAAATCAGCACGTTGTTGGATAAGTGTTTCATTGAGTTTTCCTGTTTGCTGCCAAGCTTCAAAAAGCGGTACACACTGTTTAGGTAAATTTTCTCCAGATAGCCATAGTTTCTCAGTGGCTTGCCAAACATTGGTAAGTTCTGTTGGATTTTTTGTTAAATTTTGTGCTGCAATCAGTTGCATACAGTGTTGAGCAGTACTTTGTGCAGGGAATAGTAGTTTCCCTGTATCGATCAAAGACCAATTCTGTTGCTGAAAAGCTTTTTGGTAGAACTGATCAATCAATGTGTTATTGAGTGGAAAATCTGGATAAGCCGCAAGAAATTGCTGTAATTGTGCTAATGGTATAAGTGATTGTTTGATAAGTACCCGATACCATGCATAAGGATAAAGAGGATAATCCTGCAAACTAGGTAGTAATTGTGCAGCTAAAGCCACACTATTATCACTGACGTTCCCACTAAGGAATTGCATAAATTCCTGATATTGTTGACGTTGTAAGCTATATTGATCTATTTTCTGAGCAGGTTGATTAGGGGTTTTAGGGGTTGATGTTTCTGTTGCAAAAGATTGTCCACCAACAACCAAACTTAATACTAACACTGATTTTTGCCAAGCGTTCATATTTGTCTCCATAAAATACTGCTTTTTTATACAGTCTAACACGCTTGGTTGTTGGTGAGAAATTATCGACTCAAATTTTAACGGATTTTCTTCGCTAACATAGTGACAAACTTCATTTTAATACGATTGCCGTGAATATCGGTTTTATGTAGTTCGCCCATTTCTTCTTGGTATTTAATCAATTCCCAGTCTTGATAATAATTACGTAATTCTTCCTCTTTAAAGGTAAAGGAGAATGGCATTGGACAAGGAACATCGGCAGTATCCATAGCTGCAACAATTAAGTTATAACCACCAATATTGGTATGTTGTTGCATATTGCGAATAATATTTGGTACTGCTTGTGCATTCAGGAACATAAATACAACGGTAGAAACAATAAAATCGTAATTTTCTTGGATATTCGCTGAGTTAATATCATAAATCGCTGTTTTTACAGGAAGCTGTTCTTTTTCAGCCATTTCATTTAGAAATTGGATACTGTTAGGATTATGATCCCAAGAAGTTACATCATAGCCTAACATACTGAGATATAAGCTATTACGTCCTTGTCCACAACCTAAATCCAATACTTTACATGGAGAAAGGATTTCACTTGCTGCTTTTACTTCTGAATGGGTTGTGGTGAGGTTATATTTTTTGCTGAAATAATCCGATTGACAACAGAGGAAAGATAACTGACATTCTAAATCATCTGAACAGGCTTCAACGCGGTGCCAAGCTTGTGGTTCAACTAAAGGAATTTCACTTTCTGGCGTGAAGATATGTTCTGAAATTACATCACCATCTTCAGTGAGTTGATAAAATTTTAATTTACCTTTTAGAACACGTAATTGTCCCCATGTACCTACCTTAGTATTGTGCTTTTCTTGAAACATAGCTGGTAAAGTTTTTGTATTCCAAACCGGCATAGTTTTATATGCAATTAATTTTTCTTGCATGGTCTTTCTCCCCTAAATGACTTGAAGATACTTATTATATACAGATTTAAAATGGCAGGCAGTAACTCCTTATTATTAAATTTACGCAAACGTTTGCTTATCTGATTATACAGGTCTATAATCGCTCACTTCTTTTTTTCTTATTTTCTAATTTCTAAGGAATTTATGAATAACAAGTTACTTTTTACTGTAGAAGATAAACCACCTTTTAGCCTTGGTTTATTATTAGCCGCACAACATCTTTTAGCTGCATTAGGTGGAATTATTGCAGTTCCTTTAGTTATTGGGAATGTTTTACATTTGCCAACGCCAGATACGATTGTTTTAGTGAATGCAGCATTATTAATTTCAGGGGTTGTTACGATTATTCAATGTCTTGGTATTGGACCTATTGGAATTCGTTTACCAAGTGTAATGGGAACGAGTTTTACCTTTGTTGCAGCAGCGTTGGCTATTGGGTTTAGCCAAGATGGTGTGGCAGGAATTTTAGGCGCTTCATTAGTAGGATCTTTAGTGATGATTGTGGGCAGCTTTTTTATGCCATCTATTCGTAAATTATTTCCACCTATTGTGACGGGTACAGTTGTTACAATGATTGGTTTGAGCTTAATTCCAGTGGCTGTGGATTGGTTTGCTGGTGGGCAGCGTGGTGAACCGCAGTATGCAACACCAGAAAATCTCACAATGGCACTATTTGTATTAGCTTTAGTTGTTATCCTAGTGCAATGGGGAAAAGGGATTTTTTCTGCGGCGGCAATAGTAATTGGTATGTTAGCGGGTTACTGTGTGGCACTTGCTTTAGGTTGGGTTAGTTTTGAAGGGGTGAAACAAGCTCAAGTATTTGCTTTACCACAACCATTACATTTCGGATTAGCTTTCCCAATTTCAGGCATTATTGGCATGAGTATCGCTTATTTAGTGACTATTGTTGAATCAAGCGGTAACTTTTTGGCATTAGGTAATGCAACTAAAACAGAAATTACGGGTGATCATTTACGTCGCGGAGTACTTTGTGATGGGGTGGGATCGGCATTAGCAGCGATTATGTCCACAACGCCATTTTCTTCTTTTTCACAAAATATTGGTGTGATTTCTTTAACAGGTGTTGCAAGTCGTTATGTGGTCGCTATGACAGGTGGATTATTAGTACTCGCTGGATTGTTCCCAGTATTTGGTGCATTGATCGTATCTATTCCGTTACCAGTATTGGGTGGTGCTGGATTGATGATGTTTGCAATGATTATTGCAGCAGGTATTCAGATGTTAGATAAAGTGGAACGTACTAAACGTAATGGGTTAATTATTGCGATTTCAATTGGCTGTGGTTTAGCGGTAACAACGCGTCCAGAAATTCTTGATAAATTACCGAGCTTCTTTAAAGAAATTTTTGGTTCAGGGATTACGGTAGGTTCGTTACTTGCTTTAATTTTGAATTTAGTATTACCGCAAGAGAAAGAGTAGATAGGTTTAAAGATGGAAAGTAGCTTACTTGAGCGACTTTTTTATTTACCAAATAATAAATAAGCATAATTTTTATAAAAATAAGTAGTTATTATTGATTAGTTTGCGCTCTAATCAAGAAAGATAATGTAAACACAACTAAGGGGGTAACCATGGGCGTAAAAGAGTGGTTTTTTAACCAACCTGATAAACCTATCGTCATGAGTAAACCTGAAATTGATCGGACTTACCGTAAATTTCGGATTGAGATCGTGACAGCGGTATTTCTATCTTATGCTGTCTTCTATTTAACACGTAAAAACTTCTCCGCGGCGGCACCAATGGTGTTAGAACAAACTGCTCTCACTGCAGAGCATTTTGCTGTGATGTCGTCTATTTTCTATATCTTATATGGATCGATGAAGTTTGTTGGTGGAATGGTTGTGGATAAGATCAATCCACGAGCAATGACAGGTCCTGCGTTAATTGGTGTAGGGATTGTCAATATTCTATTTGGTTTTTCGGATAGTATTACTGCTTTTTATATTTTGTATGCATTAAATGCAATCTTACAAGGAACCAGCTTCCCACCAATGGCGAAAATTATGGCGTCTTGGTTCTCTAAAAATGAACGTGGGCGTTGGTGGGCGATTGTTGAAGCAGCGCATAATATTGGTGGTAGTTTAGCTCCATTATTAACAAGCTTTGCAATTGCTTGGAGTGGTAGTTGGAAAATGGGATTCTATGTTCCAGGCGCAATTTCACTGATTATGGGGATTCTTGCATTAATTATGATTAAGGATCGTCCTGGATCAGAGGGATTACCTTCTGTTGGTGAGTGGCGTAATGACCCAACCGAATTAGCACAAATTAAAGCAAGCCCATCTAATCTTGGTTTTTGGGAAATTTTCTTTAAGTATATTCTTAAAAATCCATTAGTGTGGGTCATCATTGTTGGTGATCTTTGTGTCTATATTGCACGTACTATCTTAAATGACTGGCCACAAATCTATTATGTACAAGCGCATGGTTGGGATTTAGTTAAAGCTAACTCAATTATTACTTGGTTTGAGGCTGGTGGATTAGCAGGGGGGCTAATAGCAGGTTATTTATCGGATTTCTTATTTAGAAGTAACCGCTGGATGACGGGATTAATGTTTGCATTAATGTTATGTGTGTCAATTGTATTAGTGCCAATTGTACAAGATAGTTCTTATGTATTAACTGCCTGCCTATTTACAATTATGGGTTTTGCCCTTTACGGACCACATATGTTGTTTGCTGTGGGATGTTTAGATGTAACGCATAAAGATGCAGCAGGTTCTATTACTGGATTTAGAGGATTATTCAGTTATGTCGGCGCTGCATTGGCAGGTGTACCAGTAGTTATGATTAAAAATGTTTGGGCGTGGGATGGTGTATATATGTACGCATTAATCTCAATTTTAATCACTACTCTTTCATTAGTGATTCTTTCTAAATTTCACCGATTATAGAATAATATTTGGCAACAATATATAGATCATATCTGTTGCCAATATTAATGATTATTCTGTTGGTAATTCAGGAGAAAGAGAGGCATTGATTGCTGCTGGAGAAAAAAGCCAAAGCAATTTCACAGAAGCTTTTTGTGTTTCACTTTCTTGGCAATTTGCGAGACGGAAATCACTATAGCTATTTCCCGCACTTAAACATAAGTTATTTCGTAATGATTTAATTTGTACACCTCCCATTTTTGTTGGGATTATTCTCCATAATGAACCGCTATCAAATGTATCACAGTTAGCGGTAATTAAACGATTTTGTATTGTATATAAGCAACGTTGTAAATCGGGAGCACGAAATTGAGTTAAGCCTGATTGATTACTAAATAATGTTTGTTGGGGTAATGCCTCGCTAATGATCCAAGCTAAATTACGTTCGTCTTCATATTGCCCGTTAGTAAGAGGTGAACCTGTAGCTAGACTACGTAATGTAATCAATGGATTCACTTGGGTAGTATCATCAATAATGCTAGGTTCTGGTGCTAAAGCAGGATCACTTTCATCCGCTAGTGCAGTAAGATTAGTGCTTGTTATTGCTAATATGCTCAAAAAAGTGAATAAATAATATTTTGCTTTAAAAAATGTTTTCATAATATGTCCTTTTTCATTAACGAGGCACAAAGAAGCCAACTGGGCGGTGGTCAGAAAGTAATTGGCTACGAATTTGTCCAAAAAGTATAGATGCGATTAATGCAGTGCCGCTAAAAGAAAGTGAGTTACCAACAATACCATAATCAAGTGTCCCTCCACTTTGTTGAGTAGGTGTTGTTGGTGCAATAATATTTATATGGCGAGCAACACCAGGTTCAGATGTATCTAATGCTCTTTGTAAGTTTGAAGGAACACGATTGAAATCCCCAACAATCATCCAGTTCACCCCTCTTTGTGTTGGGTGATTATTAAAGTAATCAAATACAGCACGCACAATTGCAGGAGAATCAATACCTCTATTTGCCAAAGCATGAGCAGAGAAAAATGCATCATTCCCTATACGAATACCAATAATTGGTCGTGATACTACTGTAGGTGGGGGAATAATAATAACTTCATCTGCACGGCGGCGACTGACTAGTGCTAAATTGACACGATTAGCGCCTACATCAACACGTGAATAGTAAATAAAAACGGTATCAGGTCTAGAGGCTGTACCTAAGTTCCAAGTGTATTCATGAATTGGAATACCAATAGTAGCAGGTTGAACTACCCGCTCAGTAATCATTGCTGTGCTAGGCAATACACCTGCCTCTTGAATTGCTAAAATATCGGCAGCTCCAGGACCTGTAATAAGCTGGCGGACACTGACATTCCATTTATTTTCATTTGCAGCAGAAGAGCCTTGTAAATTCCATGTTGCAACTTTGAAATCTTCAAGATTTGCAAAGACTTGGGTTGTAGCTAAGAGTGTGTAACACACAAAAAATAACTTTTTCCACATAACATATTATCCTTTAGTTAGTATTGGGAATGAGTCTTCAATAGGTGGCGTAATAAACCACTGTTGATCCAAAGTGTTTTGTCCAACTTTAACGCAATTTGCAAAAGTCAAAGGCATATAAGTTGTTGAGCGAAATATAGGCGTTCTCAGACAAAGCTGGTTAAATGCGTTTTTAATCGCAACAGCACCATTAGTTAAAGAGAGAAAATCAAATTGCTGATCAAGATTATTTGGATTACAGCCAATATGGACGATTCCATTGCCATGAGCTGCAATACAAGTACCAATTTCAGCATTACGGAATGATACAGAACCATTTGGGTTTTTTAAAATATACCAATGGCGTAGATTTCCAAAACTCTTACTATCAAAAGGTGAATAGCCCCATAACCAATTATTAGGTGATACAGCCCAAATAGTAATTAAGCCAGAGGAATAATTCATAATTCCTACTTTTGGTTCATTAATTGTTCGACTTAAAACACCAGCATTAGAAGCGGGTAATTTGCCTACAATTTTTCCAATATCACCTTTTGGAGGAATTGGAGTATTACCTAATTTATTTGAATTGGAACATGCCGTAATACTTAAAATAATGATTGAAAATAGAAGTTTTTTCATTTTTATTACCTTATTATTTGTAACTTATAGTTACAAATAATAAGGTGATCTATTTTATTTTTCAATATATTATTAAGATAGATAAAAATTATAAAAGAAGTATATTTGATAAAGTACATATTCTTAACTGAAGAATAGAGGAAATATATGGCATAAATGTATTAATTTATGCCATTTGTATAGAGAAAATTGTTAACAAGTAATTATTAGCGTTTAAACATACCACCCATACCGCCTAATCCACCCATTAAGCCTTTCATACCACGCATCATTTTGGCCATACCGCCTTTACGCATTTTTTTCATCATACGTTGCATTTCTTCAAATTGTTTCAACATACGATTAAGATCTTGGACTTGCGTTCCAGAACCAGCTGCAATCCGGCGTTTCCGAGAACCTTTAATAATGGCAGGGTTTTGGCGTTCCTTAAATGTCATTGAATTGATCATGGCTTCCATACGATGGAACATCTTATCATCAACTTGATTTTTAACATGATCAGGTAAATTTTGCATACCTGGTAATTTATCAAGCATTGACATCATACCGCCCATTTTTTTCATTTCTAGTAATTGTTCACGGAAATCTTCCAACGTGAATTCATCACCTTTTTTAAATTTTTGAGCCATTCGTTCTGCTTTTTCTTGATCAACATTACGTTGTAAGTCTTCGATCAAGGAAAGCACATCACCCATACCAAGGATCCGAGAAGCAATACGGTCTGGATAGAATGGTTCTAACGCATCCGTTTTTTCTCCCATCCCTAAGAATTTAATTGGTTTACCGGTAATTTGACGAATAGAAAGAGCTGCACCACCACGTGCATCACCATCTACTTTGGTTAAAATCACCCCAGTTAGCGGTAAGGCTTCATTAAAGGCTTTTGCTGTATTGGCTGCATCTTGCCCGGTCATTGCATCCACAGTAAATAATGTTTCAACCGGATTTAATACTTGATGAATTTGCTTAATTTCATTCATCATTTCTTCATCAACGTGTAAACGACCTGCGGTATCGACAATCAATACATCAAAAAATTTTAATTTTGCTTCTGCCAAGGCAGCTTTAGCGATTTCAACTGGATTTTGTGAGGCATCTGATGGAAAGAAAGTTGCATTAACAGTCTGTGCAAGTGTTTCTAATTGTTTAATTGCCGCAGGACGATAAACGTCGGCAGAAACGACCATAACTTTCTTTTTATGACGTTGCTGTAAGAATTTTGCGAGTTTACCTACACTTGTTGTTTTACCAGCCCCTTGTAAACCTGCCATTAAAATTACTGCGGGAGGTTGTGTAGCAAGGTTTAGCGTTTCATTTGCCTCACCCATAGCTTTTTCTAATTCGGCTTGAACATTCTTGATGAATTCTTGGCCTGGAGTAAGACTTTTATTAACTTCAACGCCTAATGCACGTTCTTTGACTTGATTAATAAATTCACGCACGACCGGTAAAGCAACATCAGCTTCTAATAACGCCATGCGAACTTCGCGTAAGGTATCTTTGATATTATCTTCGGTTAAACGTCCTTTACCACTAATATTACGTAGTGTACGAGAAAGGCGATCGGATAAATTTTCAAACATAGAAATTCCTGATTTTATGTGATTTGCCATAGCGTTAAGAAGAAATCAATAACACTAGGTAAAAGATGAACAAAAAACAGTTGGCATTATACCGAAAATTTGTTTGTTTTCATCATTCACACATAATCCTATGGAAAATTTAGGTAAAAACTGCTAACTTTTTAAGGCTTATAGTTTTTTAAGAGAGCAAGAATTATGTTGTGGATTGGCGTATTGACGATTGTTGCATATTTAAGCAGTATTTTATTAATTACCCCAGTATTAATGAAAGTTCAGCAAGGGGAAACAACAAACATTACGCAATCGGGGAAACAGTGGATTTTCCATAGTGCAATAGTAGCGATTGTTTTACATATTATTGGTTTAGCGAATAGTTTTTTTGTATTAGGCGGGCAAAATTTTACCCTGTTTAATGTTGCTTCTTTAATTGCTGTTTTAGTTAGTATCTTTGTCACTATTGCTATTTTACGTACCAATACACTTTGGTTTCTGTTACCGATTGTGTATTGTTTTGCCATTATTAATGTGATCGGTACAACATTTTTCCCAGGTAATTTTATTAAACATTTAACTGAAAATGGCGGACTACTTTTTCATATCACATTAGCTCTGTTTAGTTATGCAGTGTTTTTCATTTGTGCGCTGTATGCATTGCAATTAGGTTGGTTAGACCGTAATTTAAAACAGAAAAAAATGACTTTTTCGCCGATGATTCCACCATTAATGAAGGTAGAAAAACAACTGTTTCAGTTATTAATTTTAGGCGAAGTATTACTCAGTATTACCTTGATTAGTGGTAGTATTTATTTGCCGAATTTCTTTTCAGCAGATCAAATTCAAAAAGCCATTTTCTCTTTTATTGCGTGGATTGTTTTTGGCATTCTGTTATTGGGACACTATAAACTGTATTGGCGTGGAAAAAGAGTGATAATTTACACAATTTCAGGTATGATTTTGCTCACTTTCGCCTATTTCGGTAGTCGCTTGGTGATTGCCTAGGAAAAGTTGGTGGTGCGGTAATATGATCAGGAGAGTTATCGTACTAAATGATTAATTTAATATAGGATTTTATTTTGGACAGTATCCCCATAAGTACACTATTTATTTTACTAATTTTGTTACTTATTCTTTCTGCATATTTCTCAAGTTCTGAAACTGGATTACTCTCATTGAATCGCTATCGTGTACGATATTTAGCGGAGAAGGGAAATCGAGGTGCACAAAAAGCTGAAAAACTATTGAAAAAAACAGATATTTTACTCAGCTTTATTCTTATCTTTAATAACCTTGTTAATATTATGGCTTCTGCGATTGCCACCATGATTGGATTGCGCATGGGTGGAGATGCAGGTGTTGCTGTTGCAACGGGAGTACTTACTTTTGTAATGTTGGTATTCTCTGAGATTTTTCCAAAAACTGCAGCAGCAGTTTATCCAGAGAAAGTAAGCTTTTTTAGTAGCCATATTTTAACTGTTCTAATTAAAATCTTTATTCCTTTGGTCTATTTTGTCAATTTTTTCACCAACGGTTTAATGCGTTTAATGGGATTAAAACCAGATATCAAATCACATTCCATTAGTGCGGAAGAGTTACGTACGATAGTGAATGAATCAGGAAAGTTTATTCCATATGCTCACCAACAAATGCTGTTATCTATTTTGGATATGGAAAAAGTGACGGTGGAAGATATTATGGTGCCACGTAATGAAATTAGTGGGATTGATATTGAGGATGATTGGAAGTCAATTATGCGTCAATTAAACCATGCGGCGCATAGCCGAGTGGTGCTATATAAAGAAAATATGGATGAAAATGCACTAGGTATTTTACGAGTGCGCGAAGCTTATCGGTTAATGTTAAATACCAATGAATTTACTAAAGAAACATTAATGCGAGCAGCTGATGAAATTTACTTTATTCCTGAAGGAACAACGTTAAATGCTCAGCTTCTTAATTTCCGTAATAATAAAGAACGTATTGGCTTAGTGGTTGATGAATACGGCGATATTAAAGGCTTAGTGACTTTAGAGGATATACTTGAAGAGATTGTCGGTGAATTTACCACATCTAACTTGCCATCTATTGCAGATGAAGTACAGCAACAATCTGATGGTACGGTGATTATTGATGGCTCGGCAAATATTCGTGATCTGAACAAGATGTTTAATTGGCATTTAGATACTGATGAAGCCAGAACGTTTAATGGTTTTATTCTTGAACATTTAGAAGATATTCCACAAGAGGGTACAGAGTGGAAAATCGGTAATCTGAAAGTCAAAATATTAGAAGTGAGCGACAATATGATTAAACAAGCAAAAGTAAAGCGCTTGAGTTAATTATTTTTCTAAAAATAGGCAAAGATTGCGTTGAATGTAAACAGCGCAATCTTTTTCTTTTTATTTCAGTAGTTGTTTTACCACCTCAACAACCCCTTCGGTTGCTTTTTTAGCGATAACTGTAACATGGTGTTGTATAAAGCCAGTATTTGGATTGGGATTGATTAGATAGATTTTTGCATTAGCTTTTGCTTGATGAACAAGGCCGTTAGCTGGGTAAACTTGTAATGATGTACCAATCACTAATACCACATCTGCAATAGAAACTAAATCAATTGCTTGATCTAACATTGGGACATTCTCACCAAAAAAGACAATATGAGGCCGCATTGGATGGCCTTGTGGATCTCTATCAGTAATAAGTTGGTCTTGATAACAAGGAACAATATAGTCCGGATCAAAGCTACTTCTGGCTTTATTTAATTCACCATGCAAATGCAAAACAAATTGGCTACTAGCACGTTCGTGCAAATCATCAACATTTTGTGTAATGACTTTTACGTCATAAGCTTGTTCCAATTCTACTAGGGCAAGGTGAGCTGCATTAGGTTTTGCTGCTGCGGCATTACATCTTCTCATATTATAAAAATCGAGAACTTTTTGTGGATTACGGCGTAAAGCTTCTGGTGTACAGACCTCTTCGATTTTGTGACCAGCCCATAAGCCATCTTCAGCGCGGAAAGTAGGTAATCCACTTTCAGCACTAATACCTGCGCCAGTCAATACCACACAAATGGGTTTCATTTTGTGTTCTCTTAACGATTTAAAATAAATTTTTCAATAACTTCAGCAACACCTGATTGTTTATGATCTGCGGTAATGTAATTGGCAATCGCTTTGATCTCATCAGTTGCATTCCCCATGGCAACCCCTAAACCAGCATATTCGATCATATGTAAGTCGTTACCTGCATCACCAATACAAATAACTTCTTCTGCTTGAATATTGAGGTGTTGAGCTAATTTTTCGATGCCGCTTCCTTTGTTTGCTGCTGGTGGCAGAAATTCGAGGAAGAAGGGAGTACTACGTACAATAGTATATTGATTTGCAATGTGATCTGGGAGTTGTGCCAGAGCTTGATCTAATTTTTCAGGTTGATCCACCCACATAGTCTTAATGACAGGTTCATCATCAGCGAGAATAGAAAAATCAATAATATTAAGTGGGATACGGTTAATATCAGCATCATGTTGGCTATAAGAATTAGGGTGTGGCGCAATTAAGCCTCGTGATTCAGAAAATGCATGACTAAATACACCAAATTTTTCTGCATATTCTACTAACGTTTTACAGTCTTTCCCGGTCATTTCTTGACGAGTAATAATTTTACCATCACTACGTTGTACTAATGCCCCATTAAAACAGAGTACATAGTCATCTTCTCCGAGTAGGTCAAGTTGCTGTAAATAAGGGCGCAAACCTTCTAAAGGACGCCCAGAAGCGAGTACAATTTTTACACCAGCTTGTTTTGCAGCGTGGATAGCTTGTTGATTGCGCTCACTAATATTTTTCTGCTTATCCAATAGAGTACCGTCCATGTCGGTAGCAAGTAATTTGTATTTCAACATAATGTATCCTTTATGATTTATTTTAGTAATTTAATTTTATTTATTCTGAAATGGCTTTGGAATAAAATCAACACACTTTTTTTATATTAATTCTTGAAGGATAAAACAATGCGACTTTCGTTAAAACCAGTGTGGGTGGCCTTATTTGGCAGTGCATTCATCAGCACGCTTAACGCAGCAGAGTTGAATTTACGCGTAATTGAAACAACCGATTTACACGCAAATATGATGGATTATGACTATTACAAGGATGCACCTTCGAGCGCAATTGGCTTAGTTCGGGCGGCTGATTTAGTGATGAAAGCACGGGAACAAGCACAAAATAGTGTGTTAGTTGATAATGGAGACTTAATTCAGGGCAGCCCAATGGGGGATTATGCTGCAGCTAAGGGGGTAAAAAAAGGTGAAGTTCATCCAGTAATGAAAGCGATGAATTTGCTTAAATATGATGTGGGTAATATTGGCAATCATGAGTTTAATTATGGTTTGGAATTTCTGAAGAAATCGTTAGCAGGCGCAAAATATCCTTATGTGAATGCGAATGTATTTCATGCTAAGACAGGTAAACCATATTTTAAACCGTATTTAATCAAAGAGTATCATTTCACTGATACAGATGGTAAAAAGCAGCAAGTTAAGATTGGTTATATTGGTTTTGTTCCACCACAAATTATGACGTGGGATAAGAAAAATCTAGAAGGAAAAGTGATTGCCAAAGATATTACAGAAACTGCAAAAAAATTAGTTCCAGAAATGAAAGAAAAAGGTGCTGATATTATTATTGCTGTAGCTCACTCAGGGGTTTCTAGCGAACCTTATGAAGCTTTAGCTGAAAATTCTGTTTATTATCTTTCTAAAGTCAAAGGTATTGATGCTATTGCATTTGGCCATGCTCATGCTGTTTTCCCAAGTAAAGATTTTGCCAATATTCCAGGTGCGGATATAGTCACTGGTACATTAAATGGTATTCCGGCTGTAATGCCAGGACGTTGGGGAAGCCATATTGGTGTCATAGATTTAGTGTTAAATAATAATGG
This sequence comes from Gallibacterium genomosp. 3, assembly GCF_001678475.1. Taxonomy (GTDB): domain Bacteria; phylum Pseudomonadota; class Gammaproteobacteria; order Enterobacterales; family Pasteurellaceae; genus Gallibacterium; species Gallibacterium faecale. Next base: position 22,954 of record NZ_JTJR01000001.1, read on the forward strand.
TGGTAAATGGCAGGTTCAGCACGCTAAAGCAGAAGCAAGACCGATTTTTGATGCAAAAAATAAGAAAGCGTTAGCAGATGAATATAAACCAATAGTTGATGTATTGGCTGATGATCACAAACATACTCGTGATTATGTTAATCAACCTATTGGTAAAGCTGATGGCAAAATGTATAGCTATTTGGCTTTAGTTCAAGATGATCCAACTATTCAAATTGTTAATCAGGCACAACAAGATTATGTCCAACGTTTTGTGCAAGGTGATCCAGAATTAGCTAAACTACCTGTTTTATCAGCAGCAGCGCCATTTAAAGTAGGCGGACGCAAGGATGAGCCAAATGGCTATACAGAAGTAGAAGCTGGACAATTAACATTTCGTAATGCAGCGGATCTTTATTTGTATCCAAATACCTTAGTGGCATTAAAAGTAACAGGTGAACAAATTCAAGAGTGGTTAGAATGTTCAGCAGGGCAATTTAATCAAATTGATCCGAATAAAGCAGAACGACAAGCCTTGTTAAATTGGGATGGGTTCCGTACTTATAACTTTGATGTTATTGATGGGGTGAATTATCAAATTGATGTAACTCAACCAGCTCGTTATGATGGTGATTGTAAATTAATTAATAAAGATGCTCATCGTGTTGTTGGGTTAACCTTTAATGGTAAGCTAATCGATCCTCAGCAAAAATTCTTAATTGCAACCAATAATTACCGAGCATTTGGTAATAAATTCCCAGGTACTGATGGTAGTCAAGTAGCCTTTGTTTCTCCAGACGAAAATAGAACTATTTTGGCGGATTATATTCGTTGCGTTAGTAAGACTGAAGGAGAAGTGAAATCTCATGCAGATAATAATTGGCGCTTAAAAGCAATTCCAAATAATAAAGCGGAAGTTGTATTCGAAACTGCTCCATCAGAGAAAGCTGCTCAATTTATTCAGCAAAATGCACAGTATCCAATGAAAAATGTGGGACAAGATGAAAAAGGATTTACTGTATATAGTATTGATTTGAAATAAAAAATTAAATTATCGCTAAAGTGGAATCGGCATAGTATCAGCTATGCCGATTTTTTTGTTATTTACGCTTTTTCCCGCCTTGACGAGCTTTAAAGCGAGGATTTTCTTTATTAATCACATAAACCACACCATGACGACGTACAATTTTGCAACCAGAATGACGTGTTTTTGCACTTTTTAATGAGGTTAATACTTGCATAATCTGTCCTTATTTGCTTTTTAAGCCAAAAGAAGCGAAGCGGTGAGTAAATTCACTGACTCTACCTTCTGAAACGATACGGCGAGATTGTCCTGTATAAAATGGATGTGAGGCGGAGGATGTGTCACACATATAAACAGGATATTCTTTACCATCAGTCCATTTCATTGTGTTAGTCGTTGTTGCACAAGAACGAATTAAAAAGCCGACTTTAGCATTAGAGTCATAAAATAATACTGTTCGATAGTTATCAGGATGGATACCTTTTTTCATGGGAAGTTCCTCTATACTTAAAATGAGGAAGAAACTATATATTAAATGAGAATTATTATCAATAAAATTTTAAGCATAAAAAAAGGAAACTTTGTAGTTTCCTTTTAATTATTCTATTTTGATAAAATTTATTTATTCTTTTCAGTCTTTTCACTACAATTTTTAATATCTGCGCATTTACCATAAAGATAAAGGCTGTGGCTTGCAAGTTTAATTCCATGTTGCGCACTAATTTCTTTTTGGCGTTTTTCAATCACATCATCATTAAATTCAAAGACTTTGCCACAATCTGTACAAATAATATGATCGTGGTGTTCTTGTGGTGCAAGTTCAAAAATTGATTTATTCCCTTCAAAATTGTGGCGAGTTAAGATATCCGCTTCGTGAAATTGATTTAATACACGATAAACAGTAGCTAAACCAATTTCTTCTCCTTCTTCAAGTAACCATTTATAAACATCTTCTGCAGAAAAATGTTGCACTGAGGTACGTTGCATTAATGAAAGAATTTTTAGGCGAGGCTCAGTAATTTTTAAGCCAACTTTTTTTAAGAGTTTTACATTTTCATCGATAATATTTGTCATACTAACCTCTAATTAAATCAACAATCATAATAATGTATGTTAATCCAATGAATCATAAATGGGTAACTGAAATTCTCTATCAAGGAAATAGAAATAATCCATACGCAAAGTATGGATTATTTCGTTTTTAAATGCAAATGATAATTAAAAGGGAGGTTATGCAAGTTGATCTAAACACATTTCAGTGTAGATTTGTTTGCACCATTTTTCGACACGTTCACTAGTTAATTCTGGTTGGCGGTCTTCATCAATACATAAACCAACAAAAGTATTATCATCAATCACTGCTTTTGATGATTCAAAATGATAGCCTTCGGTTGGCCAATAACCAACAATAGTTGCGCCATGTGGCTCAATAATGTCACGCACTGTTCCCATTGCATCACAGAAATAATCTGCATAATCTTCTTGGTCACCACAACCAAAAATAGCAACTAATTTATTGGTAAAATCAATCTCTTCTAAAGTTGGGAAAAAATCGTCCCAATCGCATTGAGCTTCACCATAGTACCAAGTTGGAATGCCGATCATTAAGAAATCATAGGCTTCGATATCTTCTTTTGTACTTTTTGCAATATCATGAATATCAACTAATTCACTACCTAATTGCTTTTGGATCATTTTGGCAATGTTTTCAGTATTGCCTGTGTCGCTACCATAAAATAAGCCAATAAATGCCATATTAATTCCTATTTTTCTCTAAATATGTTTGTAGGATTTGTTCTATGAGTTGCTGCCGACTTAGATTTGCCTCTTCTGCTAACTCTTCTAATTGTTCTACCATACTGCTATGCAGTTTTAATTCAACCCGACGAAGACCAACCGCTTTATCACGGCGTAATTGATTGCGTTTATTAATGCGGATTTGTTGTTCTCTGCTTAACGGATTGGTTCGAGGTCGACCTACTCTAGCAACATGAGCAAATAAATCTAATGTAATACAATCTGCTTCTTGTTTTGCCATTACTATACTCACTGAAAGTCATCTTTCAGACATCTTGAGATGGATAAGCCGTTTTTGTGGCGTGCAATATATCACAGTTTCCAACAAACTGAAAATATCACAAGTTAGCTATTTTGTTGTAAATGTCGTTGGATTGCACGAATAACATAATGGGGTTTATCCGCGTGTACCCAATGCGCTGCACCGTCAATCGTAAAAGATCGAGCATTAGGAAAAAGCTGTAAAATTTTATCGCTGTATTCAGGTAAAACATAGTGAGAATTACCACCACGGATAAATAATGTAGGTAATGAACATACTCCCGTTCCTGTCCAATCCATTAGTTGTTGGTAATGTTGATAAAGTGCAGCAGTATTAAAACGAAAGCGTTGTGCTTGTTTAGCATCAAAAGATTTTAGCACAAATTGTAAAATAGCTTCGTTATTCACAAATTGTTCCATAATAATTTTTGCTTGTTGACGTGTTGGCGATTGAGCTTCAGCCACTGCAAATAACGCTTTAAAAACAGGAGCGTGTTCATTATGTGTATAGGTAACGGGGGCAATATCTAAGATAACTAAACTTTTGACATATTCAGAGTAATTTAATGCAAATTGCATTGCAGTTTTCCCACCCATAGAGTGTCCGATTAAAATAACTTGATTAAGTTGCAGATGTTGTAACACTCGTAATAGATCTTCAGCCATTAAAGGATAGTCCATCTCATCTGTGTGAAAACTATGCCCATGATTACGTAAATCAAGACGTAATAAAGAATAATCTTGTTGAAACGCTTTAGCGATAATACCGAGATTGTTCATATCGCCAAAAAGACCGTGAATGAAAACAAGGGTTTCTGCATTAGGGTTTTCAGCGGGTAAATAATCAAAATTGAGCAGTGACTGAGTCATGATAAAAATACTTATTTTAAAGAAACAATGGTGGCAAAAGATAAAATATTTCTCAGGAGGGATCAAGTTTTAATCAGTTGAAAAAATTTGGCGTAGAAAATAAACATAATGTGGATTTTATTTTCGGCTTTGCTTAGATCTGTCGTATAATGACGTGATATTAGCAGAACTTGGAGGAATTTTATGAAGACTATTAATATTGATGACGAGCTTTACCAATATATTGCCAGTAATACTCAATCAATTGGTGAAGATGCTTCAACAATTTTACGCAGATTATTAAATTTTCCCCAAGTGAGTGAAAAAGTAGAATCTGCTCAGGCAAATCTTACACAAGAGAAAGCAGCGGAAAAAACAGGTACTATTGAGGTTGCTAGAGAATTTAAATTAACCACAGAACAACAGCCTGTTACACAACCTAAAAAACCAAGTGATGATATGATTGCTCATATTAGTCGCCAGTTACAAAAATTGATTGGTTCTGCAGACTTTTTACAAGAAGATAAACAAGTTAATCGTTTCTTATCAATTTTAAGTGTCTTATATCGTGCTAATCCAGAAGGTTTTGCTAATGCAACGGAAGTGAGTCAAGGGCGTTCCCGTGTGTATTTTTCTCTTGAAGTGGCAGAGATTGAAGCTTCGGGCAGCAGCGTTAATCCAAAACAAATTCCTAAATCGCCATTTTGGGTAGCTACTAATAATAATACAGGCAGAAAATTAAATATGTTGGAATCAGTAATGCGTGCTATGTATATTCCAGAAAATTTAATTGAGTTAGTTGCACAGCAATTTACTTCACCACATACAATCGAGGGTAATATTTAATGTTTTTGTGGCAGGAATATGCAAAAACGAAACCAACAGCGATAGCATTAAGGGTTGAATTGAAACAAGATAAAAGCGGGGATGAAACCCGCTTTTCTATTGTAGAGAAATGTTGGTCATGGCAACATTTAAACCAACTTATTCAGCAACAGGCAGACGGTTGGCAACAACAGTATCAAATTCGCCAAGGACAAGGGATTGCGTTAATTGGACGTTATCAACCTGCTTTAGTGCTAGGCTATTTAGTCGCGTTACAGCTTGGTTGTCGCGTGTTGGTGATTAATCCTACATTTCCATCCGAGAAGATTGAACAAATCTGTGAGCAAAGTGAAATTGATTTTTTAATTGATTGCCAAAATTTATCAGCAAATTTAGATGCAGTAGAATTTATTGCTCAGCCAGTTAATAAAGCGATTAATCAATCTTTGATAATGGACGTTTCTCCATTAACGCTAACCCTTACATCAGGATCAACCGGATTGCCTAAGGCAGTTGTACATACCATAGAAAATCATCTTGCAAGTGCAAGGGCAATCACGCCTTTATTAAGGATTAATGCACAAAGTGAATGGTTATTATCTTTACCCTTATTTCATGTGTCTGGGCAAGGTATTATTTGGCGTTGGTTATTTAATGGTGCAGTTTTACGTTGTGTGGGTAACTTGGTTTACCAAGATTTAGTAAAAGTATCGCACGCTTCTTTAGTGCCAACACAATTACAACAATTTTTAGCGATGTTGGATGACAAACAAATTACCGAATATCGTTTAAGCCATATTTTATTAGGTGGTGCCCATATTCCTACTGCGTTAACACAACGTGCGATTAAATATGGTATTCATTGTTATTCAGGTTACGGAATGACAGAGATGGCTTCAACAGTGTTTGCTAAGCAGAGTGATACCAGTGATGGTGTAGGTTATTTATTGCCAGAAAGAGAGTACCAAATTGTTGGTGATGAAGTCTGGGTGCGAGGTTCAACATTAGCATTAGGATATTGGCAACAACAGCAACCACTTAAGTCTTTACTCAATGAACAAGGGTGGTTTGCTACTCGTGATAAAGGAACAATAGATCCGATCAGTGGAGAATTGTTTATTTCAGGGCGGTTAGATAATATGTTCATTTCTGGTGGTGAAAATATTCAGTCCGAAGAAATTGAAAGTATCATCTTGAAACAACCTAATGTGCGTCAAGCCGTGGTATTACCTATCTCTGATGATAAGTTTGGACAACGACCAGTGGCATTACTTGATTTTACAGATGGCTTTAGCTTTGATAAGGTGAGTCATCTTGAAAATGTATTACAACAAAAATTAGAAAAATTTAAATGGCCAGTTGCGTATTATCCATTGGATAAACTGATGCCTAATCAATCGGGTATTAAGTTATCTCGCCATCTATTAACACAACAATTAACTTTATTTTTGAAAAGTGAGAAATAACATGAGCAAGCGATTTGTTACAATAATCATGTTTTGGTTAACGTTATTTTTAGCAACGTTAGTGTATGCTCAAATTCCAAGTGCAACTGATATTCAAGCACAAATTACAGTATTAAAAGCAGATCCAAATGCAAATGATGCTGCACAAAAGAAAGAAATGACGGCTCTAGAAGAGAGTTTAGATCTATTAAAGCAACTTGAAGAACAAAAGAAACAAAACGAAGATCTTAATAGCCGTATCAAAACAGCAACGGTAGCGATTCCGACATTACAAGCAGAATTAACTCGCTTAAAAAATAATAATAATACTTCGGATAATAGTGATGAGTTGGCTAAATTATCAGAAGAAACCTTACAGAAACGCTTAGAAAGTTCTTTCCAAGAAACTGAAAAAATCCAATCAGTATTAAATGATGTTGCATCACAAATTGTGAATCAGCAAACTTTACCCGATCGAATTCAATCTATTTTAAGTACCAATCTATCAAGAACTCAAACACTAAACCGTACATTAAGTGATAGTCAGCTTGATCCTGTTTTTGTGAATAGATATCAAATTGAATTAGCCTTAATTGATGCACAAAATAACTATAATCAAACCTTATTGAAAGAGAGTGCAACGTTGAATTCTTGGTATGAATTGCAACGTGATCAACAAAATTTCTATTTACAACAAGCGAAATTAGAACAACAAAATTTACAGGCTGCATTAAATGCGAAGCGTTTAGCTGCATCTAAAAAGCAGTTAGCTCAATTAGAAAAATCACAAGAAAAAAGTAGTGAAAATGTTAATCCGATTATTCAAAACGAATTAAATCAAAATACACAATTAAGCCAACAATTATTAAATGAAACACAATCATCGAATCAGCTTTCTCAAGAGAGTTTACGGATTAAAAATGTGTTGGATAATTTAACGCAAACACAGCGTAGCATTGATGAACAAATTAGTGCATTGCAAGGGACATTAGTGCTTTCTCGAATTATCAATCAACAAAAACAAAATTTACCGACAGATCAAACAATTGATGGTTTAGGAAAACGCATTACTGATTTACGTGTGCAAATCTTTGATTTAACTCAGGCACGAGATGCAATTTATACACCAGATAGCTATATTCAACAATTACCGAATGCAGCTGAGTTAACAGAAAGTGAGCGTAATACGTTAGTTGATATTCTCAATGAACGTAAAAATATCTATTCGAATATTTTAAAATCATTGAATGCACAATTAAATTTAGCAATTACGATTGAATTAAATCAACAACAAGTTCGCTTAATTAGTGATGATTTACAACAAAAATTACAACAACAAAGTTTCTGGGTAAAAAGTAATAATCCAATTGATTGGGATTGGGTAACTGAATTTCCTAAATTAGCACTGAATCAAGTAAAAAATATCAGTAATAACATTGATATGACATATCTAAGTCGTAACTTGATGCCAATGCTAGCTTTTGTTGCTTTTCTTTCATTAGTCGCGGGCTTAATTTATTCACAAAAGCGTAAACTGCAAGCGTGGTTAGCTAAAATTAATTCTCAAGTGGGAACATTAAATGCAGATAGCCAATGGCATACACCATTAGCATTAATACTCACTGCCATTTTAGTGATTCCTTATCCTCTTTTATTTTTAATTTTCTTTGTATTAGTTGGGCATTTTACAATTGCCGATCCAATTCTCGCGTGGCCATGGACGCTAAAAATGGCGGGTTATTGGTGGCTTTTTGCCTTCTTGATTGAATTGTTAAAACCTAATGGACTGGTATATCGCCATTTTGGTTTAGCCAAGGAGAGCGGTAATTTATTTTTAGCCGTGTTGAAACGTTCGATTTGGGCAATTATTTTCTTGATTAACACCTCTTTATTCAGTGATATGAGTAATACGCCATTGAATAATGACGTGATTGGGGAAGTTTGTACCATTTCTGCGTTGATTTTCTGCGTATTGATCATTGCGCCACGTTTTGGTTATGCAGTGAAAAAATATCAAGATGCACAACAAGAGGACAGTAATAATCATCAACATATCGGGCCATTATTATTAAAAATTATTCGAGTGTTGTTATTGTTGATCCCAATAGCACTGATTATTTTGATCGTTTTAGGTTATTACTATACGGCACTAAATCTTATTTCCCATTTTGTCGCAAGTTATTTAGTGACGTTATTATGGGTGTTGATTAAGCAAATCAGTGATCGTACTTTGGTCGTATCAGCTCGCCGCTTAGCCTATAAACGCCTTAAAGAACAGCGTGAGAAAAATCAAAATAAACCAGAAAATGGCCATGCAGAAGATATTGTTATTGATACCACCGATTCTGAATTAGCGTTAAGTCAAGTTAAACAACAGGTTTCTCGTATTGCAGAATGGTTGTTATGGGCGGTATTGATTGGCTTCTATTATTTTGTTTGGTCCGATTTATTAACCGTAGCTTATCATCTTAAAAGTATTACGCTTTGGCAGCAAACGATCACGACCGAAACTGGTACAGTAGTTGAATCAATTACGTTATTAAATATGTTGTTAGCGATTTTTATTTTAATCGTAACTTATGTATTGATTCGTAACCTTGCTGGGGTGTTAGAGGTATTGATTTTCTCAAGGATGAAACTGTCACAAGGCGCACCTTATACAATCACAACATTATTGACTTATTTTATTGTGGCTATTGGTGCCGCATGGGCATTTTCAACGTTAGGAATGTCATGGTCAAAACTGCAATGGTTATTTGCTGCTTTATCCGTTGGTTTAGGGTTTGGTTTGCAAGAAATCTTTGCGAATTTTGTGTCTGGTATCATCATTCTATTTGAACGTCCTGTACGTATTGGCGATACCATTACGATTGGTGAGTTTTCAGGTACAGTATCTAAGATTCGTATCCGTGCCACTACATTAGTGGATTATGATGGTAAAGAGGTGATTGTCCCTAATAAAGCGTTTGTGACAGAGCGTTTGACAAACTGGGCATTATCTAACACTATTACTCGCTTAGTGATTAAAGTTGGGGTTGCTTATGGAAGTGATCTTGAACTCACGAAAAGCTTATTACTGCAAGCAGCTACGGAATGTAAAGCAGTATTAAAAGAACCTGAGCCAAGAGCTTATTTCTTAATGTTTGGTGCGAGTACATTAGATCATGAACTCCGTGTTTATGTGGGGGATTTAGCGGATCGTTTACCAACAACCGATTTTCTCAATCGACGTATAAACAGTTTATTTGCAGAAAATAATATTGAGATCGCATTTAATCAATTAGATGTCTTTATTAAGAATCAAGATACTGGGGAAGAGATGAAAGTCGCTTCATCAGAAGAAACTGCAAAACTAAATGGATAAAAATAATTAGTAGGGAGGTTAGAAACATGGCAGGCAATAGTATTGGACAGCTTTTTAAAGTGACGACGTTTGGTGAGTCACATGGGATTGCATTAGGTGGCGTGGTAGATGGTGTGCCACCAGGATTAGTTTTAAGCGAAGCGGATTTACAGCCTGACTTGGATCGTCGTAAACCGGGAACTTCTCGTTATACCACACCACGTCGTGAAGACGATGAAGTGCAAATTCTTTCAGGTGTTTTTGAAGGAAAAACAACGGGTACCAGTATTGGTTTAATCATTAAAAATAGCGATCAACGTTCACAAGATTATGGTGAAATTAAGGATCGTTTCCGTCCCGGTCATGCAGATTATACCTATCAACAGAAATATGGATTACGTGATTATCGGGGTGGTGGTCGTTCATCAGCAAGAGAAACGGCGATTCGTGTTGCTGCTGGAGCGATTGCGAAAAAATATTTATCAGATCGTTTTGGAATTAAGATTCGTGGTTTTTTATCACAAATTGGTGATGTAGCGGTACCAGCACAAGAATTAAGTACTATTGACTGGGACTTTGTGAATAGTAATCCATTTTTCTGCCCAGATGCAGCAACGATTGAAAAATTTGATACATTAATTCGGGACTTAAAAAAAGCAGGCGATTCCATAGGTGCTAAATTAACGGTTGTTGCGGAGAATGTGCCAGTTGGATTAGGCGAGCCTGTTTTTGATCGATTAGATGCTGATTTAGCTCATGCGCTAATGGGAATTAATGCAGTAAAAGGTGTTGAAATTGGTGATGGTTTTGCTGTTGTCAATCAACGTGGCAGCCAACATCGCGATGAAATGACACCAGATGGATTTTGTTCTAACCATGCGGGTGGTATTTTAGGCGGCATCAGTTCTGGTCAGCCTATTATTGCAACCATTGCGTTGAAACCGACATCAAGTATTACCATTCCTGGACGTAGTGTAAATCTAGATAATCAACCGGTTGAAGTGGTCACCAAAGGACGCCACGACCCTTGTGTGGGAATACGGGCAGTGCCTATTGCAGAAGCGATGGTAGCTATTGTATTGATGGATCATTTACTCCGTTATCAAGGTCAATGTGGACTTAAATAAAATATGAAAACTCAATGGAAAATCATTGCTTGGGGATTACTATTTTTAGGGATTTCTCAAGCATGGGCAGAAACTGAATGGCAAAGAATTAAACGCCCAGTGCCAGGTGATCCATTACCGATTGGTAGTTATAGTAATGGCTGTATCATTGGCGCCAAAGCTATGCCTTTAAATGGTGAAGGTTATCAAGTGATTCGATCACAAAAATTACGTTATTTTGGTCATCCGGATATGTTGGCTTATTTAGCAAGATTAGGTAAGCGAGTAAAAGCGGCTGGGTTACCAACTATGTTGGTAGGTGATATTGCGATGCCAGCAGGTGGTCGTTTTGCAACAGGTCATGCTAGCCATCAAATGGGGCTTGATGCGGATATTTGGCTAAAAATGGGGGCAATGAGTGCTAAACAAGCGCTAAATCCTACGGCAATATTAATGGTTAATCGTAAATTACAGCGTGTTGATGATCGTGTTTGGACAACAAATCAAACAACATTGATTCAACTGGCAGCGACTGATCCACAAGTAGCACGAATTTTTGTTAATCCAGCGATTAAATTAAAATTGTGTCAAACAGTAAAAGGGGAGCGTAGTTGGTTACGCAAAATTCGCCCTTGGTTTGGGCATGATGCACATTTCCATGTCCGTTTACATTGTCCACCGGGTGCACAATATTGTGAAGAACAGGCTGCAATTCCTGCTGGCGATGGATGTGGTGCAGAATTGATGTCTTGGTTTGAGCCAAAATCATCTACAACACCCGCACCAGCTAAACAACCTCCAGTATTGCCGATTTTATGTCAGCAATTATTAGATTCACCTGAAAAACAACAATGGCTTGTTGAATAACAAATCAAGGAGTGAGTATGCCTGATCTTGGTTTAGATGTTTATGTAATTCTTTTCTTATTAGCAGGATTAGCTGGTTTTATTGATGCAATTGCTGGTGGTGGCGGGTTAATTACGATTCCCGCTTTATTGGCTGTTGGGGTTCCTCCTGCAGCGGCTTTAGCAACCAACAAATTACAAGCAAGCGGTGGCTCTTTTTCTGCCAGTCTGTATTTTGTACGGCAAAAAGCAGTGGATTTAAAACAGATCTGGAAAATGATCTTAGGGACTTTCACTGGTGCAATGATTGGAACTGTTTTAGTACAGACGATTGATGCCTCCGTAGTGAAATCACTGCTACCGATTTTAGTATTAATTGTGGGATTGTATTTCTTATTTTCTCCAAAAATTGGAGAACAAGATCGCCATCAACGCTTAAGTTTTGTTGCTTTTGCTTGTGTTGCGGCATTTCCTATCGGTTTTTATGATGGTTTTTTTGGACCAGGTACAGGTTCTTTTTTATGTGCAGCATTTGTAACCCTATTAGGATTTAACCTTGCCAAAGCGACAGCTCATGCTAAGATTCTTAATTTTACCTCTAACTTTACTTCATTAGTATTTTTCATTTTAGGTGGTGAAGTCTATTGGACATTGGGATTTGTTATGATGTTAGGCGGTTTTATTGGGGCTAGATTAGGGGCAAAAATGGTACTGACTAAAGGGCAGAAATTAATTCGTCCAATGGTTGTGATCATGGCATTCATTATGACGGCAAAAATGATGTATGACTACGGTTGGTTTAGCTAATTGATTGGGATAGCAAAAAGAAACAATGTCTGATACGAATAGAAGAATTACTGCTCGAGTAGGTTATCAACCACAATTTCGTTGGCAATATTTACTACCAAAATATTGGGGCGTTTGGTTAGGCGTATTTTTGTTAGCCTTATTAGGCTTTTTACCTTTTCGTTGGCGAGATTATTTGGCGGCTAAGATCGGATTATTAGTCGGAAAAATAGCGAAAAAACAACGTAATCGGGCAGAGGTTAATTTACGTTATTGTTTTCCTGATTGGAGCGTAGAAAAACGTCAGCAAGTCATCGATCAAATGTTTATTACAGTAGCACAAACTATGCTTGGTATTGGCGAGATTGCGCTACGTTCCAAAAAGCACCTCCAAAAAAGAAGTGTTTTTACTGGTTTAGAGTATCTACAACAAGCGCAAGCCGCAGGACAAAATATTATTTTGTTAGTTCCTCACACTTGGGCAATAGATGCTTCAGGTATTATTTTGCATACGCACGGTATACCAATGACAGCAATGTATAATCCACATCGTAATCTGTTAGTTGATTGGTTATGGAATAGTGTACGTGAACGTTTTGGTGGCAAAATGCACGCTCGTCAAAATGGGATTAAGCCATTCTTAAATGCGGTACGCAAAGGTGAGATGGGATATTACTTGCCTGATGAGGACTATGGCGAAGAATTAAGTGTTTATACTGATTTTTTTGCTACCTACAAAGCTACCTTACCGGGGCTAAATAAAATGTGCAAAATTGCCAAAGCCGTTGTTATTCCGATGTTCCCACGCTATAACGCCCTTTCTGGACGTTATGAAATTGAAATTACTGCTCCTTTAGCATTAGATGATGATGAACAACGCAGTGCAAGATTGATGAATGAAGTGATTGAGCAGTTTGTCACACCAACACCAGAACAATATGTTTGGATTTTGCGTTTATTAAAAACTCGCAAGGATAGTATGGATATTTATCAATAGAATTTTTCATTTTTTTGATGTTAAAGAGTATTTTTTCCATACCGTCACTGTTAGAATAGCAAACTTTGAGAGTAGCACCCGCTACATATAATTTTGTGTTAGGCAAATAATCATGAACCAACAACAAAAAGAGTTAATTAAATCATCTATTAAATCAATTCCAAATTATCCTGCAGAAGGCATTATTTTCCGTGATATTACTAGCTTAGTTGAAGTGCCAGCGGCATTTAAAGCAACAATAGAGTTGATTGCTGAGCATTTTAAAGCGAAAAATATCACTAAAGTGGCTGGAACTGAATCTCGCGGTTTTATTTTTGGGGCACCAGTTGCATTAGCATTAAATGTGCCATTTATTTTAGTGAGAAAACCAGGAAAATTGCCACGTGAAGTCATTTCTCAATCTTATGAACTTGAATATGGTCAAGACACATTAGAAATGCATACCGATTCTGTCAGTAAAGAAGATAATGTGCTTATCATTGATGATTTGCTTGCTACAGGTGGAACAGTCGAAGCAACGATCAAATTGATTCAGCGTCTTGGTGGAAAGGTTGAACATGCTGCGTTTGTGATTAGCTTGCCAGAGCTTGGCGGTGAAGATCGTTTACGTAAGTTAGGTGTTGAACCATTTACCTTAGTAGATTTTGAAGGACATTAATTCAAGAAAGGATAGGCATGAGTTATCAGGTATTAGCACGCAAATGGCGACCAAATCGCTTTTCTGAAGTGATTGGGCAGGATCATGTGATAACCGCCTTAAGTAATGGTTTAAATAGTCAACGTTTACATCATGCTTATCTATTTTCTGGTACTCGAGGAGTAGGGAAAACCTCGATAGCCCGTTTATTTGCTAAAGGATTAAATTGTGAAACGGGCATCACCGCAGAACCTTGTGGTGAATGTGAAAACTGTCGTGCTATTAAAGAAGGCAATTTTATTGATCTAATTGAAATTGATGCGGCATCACGGACAAAAGTCGAAGATACACGTGAATTACTCGATAATGTGCAGTATAAGCCAGTACGAGGTCGCTTTAAAATTTACTTGATCGATGAAGTGCATATGCTTTCTAGACACAGCTTTAATGCTTTATTAAAAACATTAGAAGAACCGCCAGAATATGTGAAATTCTTACTGGCGACAACCGATCCGCAAAAATTACCTATTACGGTGCTTTCTCGCTGTATTCAATTCCATTTAAAAGCGTTAGATACTGATGTGATAGCTGAACATCTGGGTAAATTGTTGGCACAAGAAAAGATTAGTTATCAAATCCCTGCATTGAATAAGTTGGCTCAAGCTGCACAAGGGAGTGTGCGAGATGCGTTAAGTTTAACTGATCAGGCGATTACATTAAGTAATGGCAATATTACAACAACGACAGTGAATGCAATGTTAGGGCTATTAGACAGTGATAAATCAATCGCGTTGTTAAGTGCAATTTCTCAAGCAGATGGTGAAGCAGCTATGCAGGTATTGCACGAAATAGCACAACAAGGTATTGATTGGGAAAGAGTTTTACAAGATATGGCTGAAACATTGCACCAAATTGCCATGTTACAATTATTGCCACCAAAAGGACAATCAGTAGATTCTTCTCTGGCACTACTAGCGAAAACAATTTCAGCAGAAGATATACAGTTTTATTACCAATTAATGCTAAATGGGCGTAAAGAGTTAGCCTACTCGCCTGAAGCTAAAACTGGGGTAGAGATGACGATTTTACGTGCTTTAGCATTTCACCCTAAACGTTTTACGTTTGCTCAGCCGGTAACCAATCAAACAGTGACTGCTAATGAAATTAAGCAATCGCAACCTAATTCGGTTATGCAAAGTGAGCAAAAGCCAAGTTCTTCCGTAGAAAATAAGCCACAGCTAACAAAACCAGAAGTTGTTATACATTCAGAGGCGAAAGCAACTATTGCAACCGCAGTAGAAGAGCCAAAAACAGAGCAAAAAGTAACGCCTGATGTGCGTTCTTCTGCATTATTGTCTAGTGATATTTTGCAGCAGGTAGCAAGTTTAGAACAGGGTAAGCCAGCACATATTGCAGTAGAGGATAAACAGCCGACATCTATTTCAGAAAAAAAAAAGGTTTCGGTGAATGATGCAAATATCACGGCAATAACCTCAACAGCAATAAATTTTGATAAATCTGCAACTACGATTACGTCTGAACAACAAGTTACTGTACAAACTCAAGTTAACACCTCAGAAAACATTACTTCAACTCATGTGACAGAAGCTCACCAGGCTGCTGAACAAGCGCCATTATCTCGTTTATTACAAGATGATAATGCGCCTGTAATCGAAACAACAGAAGATACTGAGATTGAAACAACCGGTATTTTGAATGAGAATTATCATTGGTCATGGAGTGATCCAACAATAGATCAACAGCAGCAAGCAATGCGTCCGTCAGATATTAAAAAAGCGTTACTGGAGAAATACACGCCGGAAGTTGTAGAAAAAGTGGTGGAACGTGCTAATGAAAAAAGCCAATGGAGTGCGGATATTGAAAAGCTTGAATTGGCGGGTGGAAGTAAGCGAATTTTATTAAATTCTGTGGTGTTAGAGAAGGATGAACATTTTATGCGTTTGGGGGTTCGTCCAGAATCATTTTTATTAGCGAAATATCTCGATCTCAGTTTTATCAATAAAGCTTTTCAAGATTTTTATGGTAGAAAAATCAAGATTGAACTAGAAGAATATACGGGGCCAGAAGTGACGCCATATGAGATTCGTGGTGAAATTTATCAACAGATGGTTGATGAAGCCCAACAAAAATTGCAACAGGATCAAAAATTAAATCAATTTATGCGGCAATTTGCAGCAAAAATTGATTTAGATTCGGTACGCCCAACTGGGAAAGAATAGTTTTGTGCGTTGCACAATAACGGTTTTCAGTTAAAATACAGCCTTTGTGTTTATTATTTGAGAGAGAAAATTATGTTTGGAAAAGGTGGATTAGGCGGCTTAATGAAACAAGCCCAACAAATGCAAGAACGTATGCAAAAAATGCAGGAAGAGATCGCTCAATTAGAAGTAACGGGTGAATCTGGTGCGGGACTTGTTAAAGTGACTATTAATGGAGCACACAGCTGCCGTCGTGTTGAAATTGATCCTTCTTTGGTTGAAGATGATAAAGAGATGCTAGAAGATCTTATTGCTGCTGCATTTAATGATGCAGTACGTCGTGCGGATGAAATGCAAAAAGAAAAAATGGCATCTGTTACCGCAGGTATGCAATTACCACCAGGCTTTAAAATGCCATTCTAAGTTATTTACGTTAGGGAGTAATGACTCCCTAACGAATCACCATTAATCGTATATCTTTCAAAAAACCTATCTTAATTATGCAAATTAGTCCTTTATTAGATGAATTAATGAATGCATTACGTTGTTTACCGGGTGTTGGACCAAAATCTGCACAGCGTATGGCATATCATTTGCTACAACGTGATCGCAGTGGGGCAATGAATTTAGCCAGAACATTAACCGATGCGATGTCGCATATTGGTCACTGTAGCCAATGTCGCACATTCACTGAAGAGGAAGTTTGCAATATTTGTAATAATTATCGCCGGCAAGAGAGTGGGCAACTTTGTGTTGTCGAAATGCCATCTGATATTCAAGCGATTGAACAAACTGGACAATTTTCTGGACGCTATTTTGTGCTAATGGGACATTTATCTCCGTTAGATGGTATTGGTCCTAAAGAAATTGGGTTAGATCTCTTGCATAAACGTTTGCAAACGGAATCTTTTAGTGAAGTGATTCTAGCGACCAACCCTACTATTGAAGGGGATGCTACCGCAAATTATATTGCCGAAATATGCCAACAGTATGGTGTAAAAGTAAGCCGTATTGCACATGGCATCCCTGTCGGAGGTGAGTTAGAGATGGTGGACGGCACAACATTATCTCACTCCTTTATTGGCAGACGAGAACTTAAATAAGTGTAATAAACATCGGATATTTAGTGATTTAACTGCGCCGATTCTTTATCCTATTTTTCTTTTACGTTACAATAGCCGACTTGTGTGAATAAGCAGGATAATTATGGCAAAACAAGCTCTTTTTTATGTTTTTTCTGGTGCAACTATGCAGTTACATGCATTAGAAAGTAAAGCCTGTGATTTAGCGGCAGACGCATGGCGTTTAGGCAAAAAAGTATTGATTTCTTGTCAAGATAAAGAGCAAGCGTTGTTAATTGACGAAATGTTATGGCAACGTGATCCTGAACAGTTTGTTCCCCATAATTTATCTGGTGAAGCTGGTGGCTTTATGACACCTGTGGAAATTTGTTGGCCAGAAAAACGTAACGCACAACGCCGTGATTTATTGATTTCATTATCATTACAAGTACCTGAATTTGCATTGCTTTTCCCTCAGGTTATTGAGTTTGTGCCAACGGATGAACAGCTCAAAATATTAGCGCGAGAACGTTATAAATATTATCGCCAATTAGGCTGGCAGTTAGATACTGAAAATATATAATTTTTATTTTAAGGGGGAAAATATGCTAGATAAAGTGAGATCAATAATAAAAGATGTAAATTTAGATGATGGAGAAATTATAATTCATAAATTAGATAAAAATCGGAAAGATGATATTGTATGTAAAAAAGCATATTATGAAAAATCTTTATCTAGAAATGACCTGGAAAGTTTAAAAGAAGGTGATGAGGTAGAATTTTACCCAACTACGATTGGTTCTAAAATTTATGCTAAGGAATTAAAGATTTTATCAAATAGTTCTATACATATATCAACTATTAAATATATAGATAGAGAAAGAGAGCAAATAATTATTAATAGGATTAGTAGAGAGCAAGATAAAGATTTTTTATGTATTAAACAATATTATAGTCATGTATTAACAGATACTCTGTTTAAGAGTTTATCTGTTGGAGATAAAGTTAAATTTAAATCTGTCATAAAAGATAATAAGTTTTATGCTGAGCTCTTGGAAGTTCTGACAACTCAAGAATTAAAAGAGGAAACTATAAAAGTTAATACTAAATTCCTCACAGAAAATCTTATTGAAAGTATTAGAAGTTCTCTAAATGAGATCAATAAGGGGGCTGATTTTGAGGATTTTGTATTTTTTATTTTTAAATTATTAGGTATATCCGAGATTTATGCTGTTCCCAAAAATAATGCTGGTGGACGGGCAGATGGTATTTTTAAAGTTTCCAATATATCAACTAATACCCCAAAATTAGAAGTAATATA
The DNA here is from genome assembly GCF_001678475.1 of Gallibacterium genomosp. 3. Taxonomy (GTDB): domain Bacteria; phylum Pseudomonadota; class Gammaproteobacteria; order Enterobacterales; family Pasteurellaceae; genus Gallibacterium; species Gallibacterium faecale. The sequence goes on from NZ_JTJR01000001.1 coordinate 41,449, forward strand.
TGATTGTACATTAGATCCAAATTGGGAAATAAAAAAGAAAGAACAAATAAAAAATTATAAATCTCAAATTTGTAGAAGCAGTATGTCAATTGATTATGAATTTATTGAGAGTACTTCTAATAAGAAAATCATAAAAACATCTATTCTATTTAATAATAATTCTCAAAAAGAAATTTGGATAATAACTAAGAGTTCCACAAGAGTAGTAGAGAATAGTCAAGAAGACATTTCAGGAGAACAAATGTCGATTTTGGTGAAAGAGGTTAGCATTTTCGATTTAATTAAAATTTTAGAAAATAAACTTCACGATACTAAATATATCAAGATTGACGATATTGCTGATAGACTAAAACATATATAAGAGAAGAAACAACAATGACAAAACCATTTGAAATGGCCGATCGCTTTGATGCGAATGCCGTAGAACAAGCCCTGTATAAACATTGGGAACAAAGCGGTTACTTTAAACCGTCTGAAAATGAGAATGTACCAAGCTATTCTATTGCTATCCCGCCACCAAATGTTACTGGTAGTTTGCATATGGGACACGCTTTCCAACAAACATTAATGGATACCTTAATTCGTTATCATCGTATGCAAGGTGACAATACCTTATGGCAAACAGGAACAGACCATGCCGGTATTGCAACACAAATGGTGGTTGAGCGTAAAATTGCTGCGGAAGAGAATAAAACACGTCACGATTATGGACGTGAAGCATTTATCGAAAAAATCTGGCAATGGAAAGCGGAATCTGGTGGTACGATTAATCAACAAATGCGTCGTTTAGGCGATTCAGTTGATTGGGATCGTGAGCGTTTTACTATGGATGCGGGTCTTTCTGAAGCTGTGAAAGAGGTATTTGTCCGTTTATATGAAGAAGGTCTAATCTATCGTGGTAAACGTTTAGTAAACTGGGATCCGAAATTACATACTGCGATTTCTGATTTAGAAGTTGAAAATAAAGAATCTAAAGGAAGCTTATGGCATTTTCGTTATCCATTGGCGAATGGAGCTAAAACAGCAGATGGCCTAGATTATTTAGTCGTAGCGACCACTCGCCCTGAAACTATGTTAGGGGATACTGCGGTTGCGGTACATCCAGAAGATGAACGTTACCAAAACCTAATTGGTAAGACTGTGATGTTGCCATTAGTGAATCGTGAAATTCCAATTATTGCCGATGAATATGTAGATAAAGAATTTGGAACAGGGGTAGTAAAAATTACTCCAGCTCATGATTTTAACGACTATGAAGTTGGTAAACGTCACCAATTACCAATGGTGAATGTGTTTACTCTAAATGCGGATATCCGTGAGCAAGCGGAGGTGTTTACTTTTGAAGGTAAACAACACGAAAGCTATGTCGCAGAGATCCCAGCATCTTATCGTGGACTTGAACGTTTTGCAGCACGTAAACAGATTGTGGCAGAGTTTGAATCTCTTGGTCTATTAGAAGAGATTAAACCACATGATTTAAAAGTGCCTTATGGTGACCGTGGTGGTGTGCCAATCGAACCAATGCTAACCGATCAATGGTATGTCAGCGTAGCGCCATTAGCCAAAGAAGCAATCCGTGCTGTTGAAGAAGGCGAAATTCAATTCGTGCCAAAACAGTATGAGAATCTTTATTTCTCTTGGATGCGAGATATTCAAGATTGGTGTATTTCTCGTCAACTTTGGTGGGGACACCGTATTCCAGCGTGGTATGACGAAGCAGGTAATGTCTATGTTGCACGTGATGAAGCTGAAGTACGTCAAAAATACCAACTTTCAGCAGATGTAGTATTACGTCAAGATGAAGACGTGTTAGATACTTGGTTCTCTTCTGGTTTATGGACATTCTCAACTCTAGGTTGGCCAAATCAAACCAAAGATTTACAAATGTTCCACCCAACTAACGTATTAATTACTGGGTTCGATATTATTTTCTTCTGGGTTGCTAGAATGATTATGTTTACCATGCACTTTATTAAAGATGAAAATGGTAAACCACAAGTACCATTCAAAACTGTGTACGTCACTGGGTTAGTCCGTGATGAAAACGGTGCGAAAATGTCCAAATCAAAAGGTAATGTCCTTGATCCATTAGATATGATTGATGGGATTGATTTGGAAAGTTTAGTGGCAAAACGTACTGGTAATATGATGCAGCCGCAATTAGCAGCAAAAATTGAAAAAGCAACCCGTAAAGAGTTTGCGAATGGTATTGCTGCACATGGAACTGATGCACTTCGTTTCACATTAGCGGCATTAGCAAGTAACGGGCGTGATATTAACTGGGATATGAAACGCCTGGAAGGTTATCGTAATTTCTGTAACAAATTATGGAATGCGAGCCGTTTTGCATTAATGAATATTGACGGTAAAGATTGTGGATACAGCGGTAATCAAGAAATGAGTTTATCGCTTGCGGATCGTTGGATTCTGGCTGAATTTAATTTAGCAGTAAAAGAGTTCCGTCAAGCATTAGATCAGTATCGTTTCGATATTGCAGCGGGTACTTTATATGAGTTTATCTGGAATCAATTCTGTGACTGGTATCTTGAATTAACTAAACCAGTATTAAGTCAAGGCAATGAAGCGCAACAACGAGGTACTCGCCATACATTAATTACTGTATTGGAACAAATCTTACGTTTAGCGCATCCAGTGATTCCATTTATTACCGAAGAAATTTGGCAAAAAGTGAAACCTTTAATGCAAATTGAAGGGGAAACTATTATGTTACAACCGTTTCCGCAATTTGAAGAGAAATGGGTTGATCAACAAGCGATTAATGAAATTAATTGGATCAAAGAGTTAATCGTAAATGTGCGTAATATTCGTGCAGAAATGAATATTGCACCAAGTAAGCCATTAGATGTGTTATTGCGTAATTTAACTGCTGAAGAACAACAATGCTTAGCCGCAAACCAAGGATTAATCCAAACTATGGCGAAATTAAGCAGTATTAATTTATTAGCTGCAAATGAAGCCGCACCACTTGCAGTGACCAAGTTGATTGGTAATGCAGAGTTGTTAATTCCAATGGCTGGCTTTATTGATAAACAAGCAGAATTAGCACGCTTAAATAAAGAAATTGAGAAGTTAATTGGTGAAGTAAAACGAATTGAAGGTAAGTTAAGCAATGAAAGTTTTGTTGCTAAAGCACCAGAAGCCGTTATCGCCAAAGAGCGTGAAAAAATGCAAGATTATCAACAAGGTCTAGAAAAATTACGCCAACAATATGCGAGTATTGAAGCGTTATAGTTGGTGATTAATAGAGAAAAAGGGGCTGATTAGCCCCTTTACTATGTTATAGCTCTTATTTTTCACTAAACCAGATCAAAGTTGCCATACGGCCAGTTTTACCATCACGCCGATACGAAAAAAAGTTTTCTCTGTCGCTAAAGGTACAATATTCACCACCACTAATATTTTCAGCTAAGATGCCTGCTTTTTGTAAGTGTAAGCGTGCAAGTAGGTAGAGATTAGCAAAATACTTACCTACATTTTGAGGATCAGGTTGAAACGCTTGTTTTGCAGTTGGATCTATTTGACAAAATGCGGTGAGGACATCTTCTCCGACTTGAAAAGCGGTTGGGCCAATCGCAGGTGCTAACCAGATGTTAATTTGATCAGGAGAGGATGTAAATTGAGCTAATGTATTCTCTAATACACCATGAGCTAAACCACGCCAGCCAGCATGAGCGGCGGCAACTTCTTTGCCATTATTTGCTGCAAAAAGAACTGGCAAGCAATCAGCGGTCATAATCAAGCAGACTTGGTTAGCTTGATTAGTATAACAAGCATCAGCAGTGAGATTATTATCGTTAAGATGTAACTGTTTTACAGTTGTGCCATGTACTTGTGTCAAAAAAGTTGGAAATTCAGGTAATTGAAATTGCTCAACTAATTGTTGGCGATTCTGTTGTACTAAGTCAGGATCATCGCCAACATGATCGCCTAAATTCAGCCCAGCAAATACGCCACAGCTATGACCACCGGGACGTAATGTGCTTAAAGCATGGATATTGGCTGGCACTTGCCAATTTGGATAAATTGCTTTCATTAATAATCTAGCTCGTCTTTATGTAATTCGTAATCAGTTTTTAATGCGTCAACTAATTCCACAAAATCTTCTGGTAAGGGAGCATACCATTCCATTAACTCACCAGTAATTGGGTGTTCTAAGCGTAGCATAATGGCATGTAATGCTTGACGTTGGAATTGACGTAATACAGTTAATAAAGCTTCACTTGCGCCTTTTGGTGGTTTTGGTCTTCCGCCATAAGTTTGATCACCTAATAATGGGTGAGCAATATGTGCCATATGAACACGAATTTGGTGAGTTCTTCCTGTTTCGAGGCGTAATCGTAAGCGAGTGTAATTACGGAAGCGTTCCATAATTCGGTAGTGAGTTACCGCAGGTTTACCCATCGGATGAACTGCCATATGAGTACGCTTGGTTGGATGGCGAGCCATTGGCTGATCGACTGTACCACCTTTGGTCATAATACCGCTTGCAATGGCTTCGTATTCACGGGTAATTTGGCGTTTTTGTAAAGCACGTACCAATTTTGTTTGTGCTTCAACTGTTTTAGCCACAACCATTAATCCAGTCGTATCTTTATCTAAACGATGTACAATTCCCGCACGGGGTACTTCTGCTATTGGTGGATAGTGATAGAGTAAACCATTTAAAACTGTATTATCAGGATTACCAGCGCCCGGATGTACCACTAAATCTTTTGTTTTATTGATTACCAGAATGTGGTCATCTTCATAAATAATGTCTAGTGGGACGTCTTGTGGCGTAAAACGGGTATCCTCTTCAATTTCAACTTGCATTACGATCTGTTCTGTACCAAACACTTTTTCTTTCGGTACTGTGACCACTTTACCATCAACTTGTACTAAACCAGCTTCAATCCAAATTTTTATTCGAGAACGGGAATATTCCGGAAACAATTCCGCTAAAGTTTGGTCTAATCGTTGGCCTAATTGACGAGGTTGAACCTCTGCCGTTAATTTAAGGTGTTCCATAGTGATAATAATTCCAGTAACATAAACATTTAATTATTTGCTGATACGCTATACAATAACAGCAAAGAATGATGTCAAAGTCGTGATTGTACCTTAACTATCAGCGAGTTTACAGATTGAAAATACATTGTGCGATGAATTCATCGAGCAACTTGTCCAATCAAATTGAGGATCTATAATGAGTATGAATAAGATAAAAGCGATAGCTGTCACTGCCTTATCTGCGTTGGTATTAACAGCTTGTTCCAACTCTAAAGAGCAAGTAGAACAGGTACCAGTTCAAGAGTTATACCAAAAAGCCCAAGATTATCTCCAAGATGAAAATTATCGCCAAGCTATTCGTTACCTTGAAGCCACAGACAACCGTTTTCCATATGGCGAATACGCACAACAAGCAGATTTAAATTTAATTTATGCATATTATCGTAGTGAAGATTATGTTAATGCCTTATCAACCGCTGATCGTTACTTACAAAAATATCCGCAAGGCCCACATCTCGATTATGTGTTATATATCGCAGGCTTAACCAATATGGCGTTGGGGGATAATTTATTCCAAGATTTCTTTGGAGTAGATCGTGCTTCACGTGAAACTAAACCAAGAGAAAATGCCTATGGGAATTTTGAAACATTAGCACGTTATTTCCCAAACAGTGAATATACCAAAGATGCGGTGCAACGGATGCAATATATCCGCGAAAGTTTAGCAAAACATCAATATGAAATAGCAGAGTTTTACCAAAAACGCCAAGCTTATGTTGCAGTGGTAAACCGTATTCAAGATATTTTATTACGTCAATATCCTGAAACAAGTTATGCGTATAAAGCATTGCCAATGTTGCAAGAAGCCTATGCCGAGCTACATTTGGATAAACAAGCCAATGAAATTGCGAAAGTTTTAGCGGATCGTACTGAAAAAACATTCCCAGAGTTAGAAAAACCGGAATCTGCACCGGATGTGAAACCGCCATTGAAATAATCAATGGGTAAAAGTTTATCAAAGGTGTGAGAGCAATTTCACACCTTTTTTATTGTGGATTTAATGAACTAAACGATAGAGATCTTTGCTATAAAAAATCTGAGTTGGATTATTTAAATCATAACCGGCTACATTAGGTGCGATATAAACAGGAAGATAGTATTGGAAAATTGGTAAAATGATCGCATCTTGCACTAAGGCATCCACAACTTGTTGATAGAGTTGCTGGCGTTTTTCGATTTCAATTTCTACCATAGCTTGTTCAAGCCATTGATCAACTTGTGGATTGTGATAATGAAGTAGATTATCAGGACTTTTTGAATGGAAAATATTCAAAAATGCTGAAGGATCATTGTAATCTGCACACCAACCGCTACGAATTAATTGGAATTGTTGCTGGCTATGTTCAGTCGCCCAGGTTTGACTATCTTTTGCCTGTAAAGTGACTCTAATCAGATCTGACTGCGCAAATTGGCGTGTTAAATTTTGTGCAATTTGTTGGTTAATGACTGAATCATCAAAGGTTAAAGTAATGTGTAATGGGTGTCGATTAGTAATTTTAGCTTGCATTAATAGCTGTTCAGCAGGAGGTAAGTTTAAATACGAACCGAATAACATAGATTGAGGCAGTAAGTTTGCTGTGGCTTTACCTTTAATCGCAACATTAGCCACTGCGGATTGGCTAGAGATTAAACTTACTAATGCTTGGCGTACAGCAACATCATGTAATGTTGGATGATGAGGATTTAATTCGTAATAGTAACCACATAATTTTGGTACATATTGTACTTCTGTGCCTGTACGTTGTGTATTGAGTTGCCAATCAACTTGCGGAGAGGTGAGGTTATTACGCCAATATTCTACTTGTTGAAAAGAGAGATGGGCTTTATTCCAATAATAAGGATTAGCTGCCAATAAGATTTTTTGTTCATCAATCTGCTTTAATGTATAAGCACCATTCGAGAGTGCTGCCTTAGTAGGGACTAACGAAATATGTGCTAACATCATAGGCAAATTTGCATTTGCTTTATCTAATTGAATTTGTAGCGTATGTGTATCAATCGCCTGTATACCTAAAGCAGTGGCGGGTAATTTATCGGTCAGAATTTTTTCTGCATTTTGAATTGCAATAAATCCTAAATAGCGAGCTAAAGGCGCTTTACTGCTGAGTAAATGTTGCCAACTTTGTACGAAATCCTCTGCGGTAACATTGCTTCCATCAGACCATTTCGCATTTTGGCGTAAATGGAATAACCATAGTTTTTGATTTTTACTTTCCCAAGATTCAGCTACCGCAGGTACGATATTACCGTGAATATCATAACTAATAAGCCCTTCATAGAGATCATATAAAAGAGCAGTGTTCTGAAGATCATTGACTTGATGGGGATCTAATTGAAATTGGCTAAACTCTCCGGCACGAATCAAGGTCGTTGTGGACGCTGATTGAGCTGGAGGTGTAGGCTTAGTTTGTGTGGTGTTTTGTTTTTGTTGATCACAAGCAATAGTTAAAAATAAACAACAGCAAGCAATAAAAATGAACTTGCTTGATTTTAACATCTTCATTAGTGCAATAATCCTGGGAAAAGGTTAGAAATACCTGTGACACAAATTTCAATGCCAAGTGCCATCAAAATAAGTCCCATAATACGGGTGACTACGTTGCTTCCGGTTTTACCTAAGTATTTCATAATCATTGGGCCAGAACGAAAAATGGCATAACATAAAAATGAAAAAATAATAATTGAAATGGAAAAGCCGAGCCAATCAATCCAACTGTTATAACGGGAGGCCCAAACAATCGTAGAACTAATTGCCCCAGGGCCAGCAATTAACGGCATCGCAAGCGGAACAACTGCAATACTTTCATTTTCAGAAAAATCTGTGGCACGTTCTTCTTTATTTTGTTTTTCTTCCCCTAATTTCCCACTAATCATAGTCATAGCAATTGAAATCACCAAAATACCGCCAGCGATACGGAATGAATTGAGTGAAATACTGAAAAAATTAAGTAATGCTTGCCCGATAAATAAACTGGTAAGCAATACGATACCAATTGCAGTTGAGGTGACCAGCATTGTTTTTTGGCGTTCAGCTTTATATTGGTTGCTTGTCATACTCATAAAAATAGGCAACGAACCTAAGGGGTTAGTTACTGCGAATAAACCAATAAAAAACTGCATATAGATAGAAAAATTCTCAATAAACAACATACTTTTTTCAAATTAGGAGAAGAAATTAAATCGACTTATTATGACATAGGTAACGTATTATTTACACGCTGCAGTAATAACGATTTCGACTTTCCAATTCGGATCGGCGAGTTTTGCTTCAACTGTGGCTCGAGCTGGGGCAGCACCTGCAATAACCCATTCGTCCCAAGCGCGATTCATCTCTGCATAATCAGCCATATTTGCTAAGAAAATTTCAGCACGTAAAATGCGGGATTTATCAGAATTACTTTGAGCCAAGAGGTTATCAATCAGCTGTAACACTTGTTTAGTTTGTCCATAAGCATCAAGCGAGGTATCTTCAGGCACTTGTCCTGCAAGATAAACGATACCACCATAAATAGTTGCTTCAGATAAACGTGCACCTGCATCAATGCGCTTGATTGTCATAAGTACTCCTTTAAGTTATATATCATTGTTGGGTTTAAAGTTAAAATTCAGAACTATTATCAACTGTTAGGTCAAAAAATGAAACTATTAATTTCCAATCAACATGGTGCTATCGTTATGGCACTTTTACCATTTTGTTATGGCGTTCTGCTTACTACACCTATCGGATTACACATCTGTTTATTAGTTGCGTGGTTTGCGTTGTATTTAATGACATATCCTTTTTTAGCTTTATTTAAAGGCAGAAATATGTTGTTGTATTGGCGTTGGACTTTCATTTATGGCGGTATTAGTCTTGTTTTTGCGTTACCTGCTATTTGGTATAACCCACAGATTCTCTATTTTGTAGTAGCAATGTTGCCATTGGTTTTGGTGAATATTTACTATACTAAGACAAAAAATGAACGCGCCTTATTGAATGATGTAGCAGCGATTATTATTTTTGCGATTGCAGGCATGGCTGCTTATTATTTTCCCTCTCAGCAATGGGATTTTCATCTTGTCGAAATTGCGTTATATCCTAGCTTATTTTTCTTAGGCACAACTTTATATGTGAAAAGTGTCATGCGTGAGCGGAAAAATCCGATTTACTATTATGTGTCTTGTGGTTTTCATGTAGTTTGTGCGGTATTACCTCTCTTGTTAGTAAATTGGCTGTTAAGTTTAGCTTTTGTTATTCCTCTATTGCGTGCAATTTTATTGCCTAAACGAAAATTGTCGGTGAAACAGACAGGGCTGGTAGAATTTGCAATCTCGTTCTACTTTTTAGTAATGATTTACCTTGCAACAGGGATAAATTAATTTCGTAAAGTAGCAATTTGTTCACTGCTAAAAAAATGCTAGAATCTAGCCCTTTGTGATTAATAGTAGCTTAGAACAATGAGTCAAGAGATTTATAACGCCAACGATATTACAGTTTTAAAGGATCTCGAGCCAGTACAGTTACGCCCGGGAATGTACACAGATACCACACGACCAAATCATCTAGGTCAAGAGGTGATTGATAACAGTGTAGATGAAGCCTTAGCAGGATATGCAACAAAAATTGAGGTTGTGCTTTATCCTGATCAATCACTTGAAGTCATTGATAACGGTCGAGGAATGCCAGTTGATATTCATCCAGTTGAAAAAATTTCTGGTGTAGAACTGATTTTAAGTAAGTTGCATGCAGGCGGTAAATTCTCTAACAAAAATTACCAATTTTCAGGTGGTTTACATGGCGTAGGTATTTCGGTTGTAAATGCGTTATCTGCGCGTGTAGATGTTACTGTCAAGCGTAATGGTGAGGTTTATCATATTGCATTTGCGGATGGAAAAAAGGTAGAGGAGCTTACGGTTATTGGTAGTTGTGGGCGTAGAACCACAGGTACAGCAGTTAAATTTTTACCTAATCCAAAATATTTTGATTCTGCGAAATTTTCATCCACTCGCCTACGTCATTTATTACGTGCCAAAGCAGTACTTTGTCCAGGATTGGAAATTAAGTTTGTTGATAAAGTAAATCAAACGGAAGATGTTTGGTGCTATCAAGATGGATTGTCTGATTATCTAATAGAAGCGATTGATGGTGTAGAAACTGTGCCAGAAAAACCGTTTATTGGTGAATTTAATGCAGCAACCGAAACGGTGAGTTGGGCGTTATTCTGGTTACCAGAAGGTGGAAATGTCATTGGTGAAAGTTATGTTAATTTAATTCCAACTCCATTAGGTGGGACTCATGTTAATGGATTACGCCAAGGTTTATTAGATGCAATGCGGGAGTTTTGTGAGTTCCGCAATTTATTGCCACGAGGGGTAAAATTAACCGCCGATGACCTTTGGGATCACTGTGCCTATATCTTGTCTTTAAAAATGCAAGATCCTCAATTTGCAGGACAAACTAAAGAGCGTTTGTCATCACGTCAAAGTGCAGTCTTTGTGACTGGTGTTGTAAAAGATAGCTTTAGTTTATGGCTGAACCAAAATGTGCAACAAGCAGAACAACTTGCTGAAATGGCAATCGCTTCTGCACAACGCCGTTTACGTAGTGCAAAGAAAGTAGTACGGAAAAAATTGGTGAGTGGACCAGCTTTGCCAGGAAAATTAGCAGATTGTACGCAACAAGATCTGGCTCGTACTGAATTATTTTTAGTGGAGGGGGATTCTGCGGGTGGTTCGGCTAAACAAGCGAGAGATCGTGAATATCAGGCAATTCTGCCATTACGAGGAAAAATTTTAAATACTTGGGAGGTCGCAGGTGACCAAGTTTTAGGCTCGCAAGAAATTCACGATATTGCAGTGGCTTTAGGGATTGATCCAGATTCAGATGATTTATCACAACTACGCTACGGCAAAGTCTGTATTTTAGCGGATGCTGATTCAGATGGTTTACATATTGCAACTTTATTATGTGCACTATTTTTACGTCATTTCCCGAAATTAGTGGAAGAAGGGCATGTCTATGTTGCAATGCCACCGTTATATCGGATTGATTTAGGTAAAGAAGTTTATTATGCCCTTGATGAGGGAGAAAAAGAGGCGATTTTAGAGCGCTTACAAAGTAAACGAGGTAAAGCGAATGTACAACGTTTCAAAGGGTTAGGGGAGATGAATCCATTACAATTACGCGAAACCACGATGGATCCGAATACTCGCCGTTTAGTGCAGTTAGTGTATGAACCAACAACTCAGACGGAAGGCGAAGTTGATCATACCTTTGAAATTTTGGATATGTTATTAGCGAAGAAACGAGCGGATGATCGTAAAAATTGGTTACAAGAAAAAGGCGATCATGCTGAACTTAGCGTTTAAAATCGATGAATGAGTAGAGAGAGAATAATGACAACAATTAACTATGAAGGGGTTGAGCAAATGCCAATAGGGCATTTTACCGAAAATGCTTACCTCAATTATTCAATGTATGTGATTATGGATCGTGCCTTACCATTTATTGGTGATGGTCTAAAGCCAGTGCAACGCCGTATTATCTATGCGATGTCAGAATTGGGATTAAATGCAACGGCAAAATATAAAAAATCAGCGCGTACGGTAGGGGATGTATTAGGTAAGTTTCACCCGCATGGTGATACTGCTTGTTATGAAGCAATGGTGTTGATGGCGCAACCTTTTTCATATCGTTATCCCTTAGTTGATGGGCAAGGAAACTGGGGGGCGCCAGATGATCCAAAATCTTTTGCTGCAATGCGTTATACCGAATCTCGTTTATCAAAAATCTCAGAATTGTTGTTATCTGAATTAGGGCAAGGAACGGTAGATTATCAGCCTAATTTTGATGGTACGATTGAAGAACCCCAATATTTACCAGCACGATTGCCACATATTTTGCTTAATGGAACAACCGGTATTGCTGTGGGTATGGCGACAGATATTCCACCGCATAATATTAATGAAATTGCAAATGCATTAATTTTATTGCTGGATAAACCAGATGCCACCATTACGGATCTGTTAAAAATTGTCAAAGCACCAGATTTTCCAACAGAAGCTGAAATTATCTCGCCAAAAGAGGATTTACAAAAAATCTATACGCAAGGTAAAGGCTCATTAAAAATGCGTGCTGTATGGAAAAAAGAAGATGGAGAGATCGTGATTAGTGCGATTCCTTATCAGGCATCAGGGGCAAAAATTATTGAGCAAATTGCGACGCAAATGCGTAATAAAAAATTGCCGATGGTTGATGATATTAAAGATGAATCTGATCATGAAAATCCGACTAGAATTGTGATTGTTCCTCGTTCAAATCGGGTGAATGAAGATGAATTAATGGCGCATCTGTTTGCCACTACGGATTTAGAAAAAAGCTATCGAGTCAATATGAATATGATTGGCTTAGATCGCAAACCTGCGGTTAAAGATCTCTTTACGATTTTAACGGAATGGTTGGTGTTTAGACGTCAAACGGTGACACGCCGTTTGCAATATCGCTTAGATAAAGTTTTGGCTCGTTTGCATATTTTAGAGGGCTTGTTGATAGCTTTTCTGAATATTGATGAAGTGATTGACATAATTCGTCATGAAGATGAACCGAAACCAGTGTTGATGGCACGCTTTAATCTTTCAGAGGAACAAGCTGAAGCCATCTTAAATTTACGGTTACGCCATTTAGCGAAATTGGAAGAAACTGAGCTAAAAGCAGAACAACAGCAATTAGCGGAAGAACGTCAACAGTTAGAAAAAGTATTAGCATCAGAGGCGAATCTTAATCAACTGATCAAGCAGGAAATTCAGCAAGATGCAGAACAGTTTGCTAGCCCTCGTCGTTCTAAAATTGTAGAACGAGCAGAGGCAAAAGTGATTGCGGAAAGTGCGTTAGTTCCTGTAGAACCGGTTACTGTGATTTTATCTGAAATGGGCTGGGTTCGTTGTGCTAAAGGGCATGATATTGATCCAGCAACATTAAGTTATAAAGCAGGCGATAAATATCTTGCACATGTTTGTGGGCGTTCTAATCAACCAGTTATTTTCTTAGATAATACAGGTCGTAGTTATAGCCTAGATGCGTTGTCATTACCATCTGCTCGTTCACAAGGTGAACCAATAACTGGAAAATTAACATTACCTGCAGGCGCGGCGATTGAACAGCTATTGATGAGTAAACCAGAACAAGCGGTATTGATGGCTTCTAATGCTGGCTATGGGTTTGTATGCCAGGTAGAGGATCTCATTTCTCGTAATAAAGCGGGTAAAGCGACAATTTCATTACCAGAAAATGCAAAAGTATTACCGCCAGTCATTGTAGAAAATAAATCTGCTTTATTAGTTGCAATTACTACTGCAAATAGAATGTTAGTATTTCCATTAAGTGAGCTACCTGAGTTAGCGAAAGGAAAAGGTAATAAAATTATTAATATTCCTGCGGCGAAAGCAAAATCACGAGAAGAGTTGTTAGCAAGATTATTGTTAATTAATCAGGGTAGCAGCTTAATTTTCCGTGCGGGTAAGCGTAAAGTAACTTTAACTGCAGAAGAGGTTACGCATTATTATGGTGAGCGTGGACGTAGAGGTGGCGCATTGCCTCGTGGAGTACAATTTAGTACAGAAATTGAAATCATTGCGCCGGTAGAACCAGAAAAAAGTGAAACAGATGAAGAGTTTGTTTTAACTGGTGAATAATGGATATAAAATATTTTGCCATTCGTTTAGAGAACGGGTAAAATGCACAGCTCTTGTCGTAGCTGGATTAGAGATCGGCTATCGATGTATTTATAACCTTAACTTTTTAGGAGTTTATTATGTCTCTAAGTACTGAAGAAAAAGCAAAAATCGTTGCTAAATTTGGTCGTGATGCAAAAGACACTGGTTCATCAGAAGTTCAAATTGCATTATTAACTGCACAAATTAACCACTTACAAGAACACTTTTCAGTTCATAAAAAAGACCACCATGGTCGCCGTGGTTTATTAGGTATGGTTTCACGTCGTCGTAAATTATTAGACTACTTAAAACGTTCTAACTTAGAAAGCTATTCTAACTTAATTAACCGTTTAGGTTTACGTCGCTAATTTTTACGTTTTTTATCTAGCCCGAAAGCAAGCAGTTTTCGGGCTATTTTTTATCTTCATCATTGATACATCTTCTTAATTTATCTGCAACAAATTATCAGGCAACGCACCAAAAATAAAGCATAGGGTTTCTAGGTTGAGTGAATATGACTTAACTTAGTGTCAATGCTCAGTTATCTGGTGGTGTAACCAATCAATTTATCCTCATTTTATGGTTTATTAGGTTGACTTTAACTTAGGTTATAGGCATTAAAAAAACTATTCAAATAATACAAAAAAAGTGACGAAAATATGAAAAAAATGTTAATATGACATCCCGTTTTAATTTTATATAATCCTAAGAAGCAGAGTCATGATTGCACGCACAAAACTGCTGTTATTTTGTCCGCCAGCATATTAAATATCTTGTGCTTCATTCTCTAAAACTTTAGTTTGTTTCTGTATTGAGGTTATTATTTATGAAACTGAGTAGTAAACATGCCAAATGGAGCTTTGTGCTTGCCTGTGCCACTTTTTTACTAAGTGGTTGTGAGAATGCTGTATTGCTCAATCCTAAAGGTCAAATCGGCATGGCGGAGCGTGATCTCATCCTTGTTGCAACTGGCCTAATGTTGCTTGTTGTGATTCCAGTCATTGTGATGGCAATTGCATTTGCTCGAAAATATCGAGAAAGCAATATAGGTGCTAAATATACGCCAAACTGGGCACACTCTAATAAGATCGAAATGGTTGTTTGGGGAATCCCCATTATCATTATCCTTATTTTAGGAACGATCACATGGAAAACCACCCATTCACTTGATCCATACCGTCCATTAGAACATGAGAATAAACCAATCACTATTCAAGTGGTTTCTCTAGACTGGAAATGGTTGTTTATTTATCCTGAACAAGGCATTGCGACAGTGAACGAAATTGCCTTCCCACAAAATACCCCTGTGGAATTCAAAATCACTTCAGATACAGTGATGAACTCCTTTTTCATTCCACAATTAGGTAGTCAAGTTTATGCGATGGCTGGTATGCAGACTAAACTACATCTAATTGCTAATGAACCTGGTACTTACAAAGGTATCTCTGCAAGTTATAGTGGTTCAGGATTTTCAGGTATGAAATTCAATGCTATTGCTACCCCAGATGAAGCTTCTTTTGAAGATTGGGTTGCTAAAGTGAAGCAGTCATCAGACTCTTTAGGCACTATGGAAGCATATAATCAGGTAGCTACACCAAGCAAATATGATAAACCGAAGTATTTCTCTAGTGTTGTTCCGAATCTGTTTTATGAAATTATGGCAAAATTTGGTAGCCCTCATATGCATAAACCGCAAGAGCACAATATGCATGGCGCACATATTTCGCACAATGAGTCATCAGTAGCAATTACTGAATAGTTGGATAAGCATCGAAGGATATAACTATGTTAGGAAAATTGTCATTAGACGCTATACCGTTTCATGAACCTATTGTGATGGTAACGGTTAGCGGTATTATTTTGGGCGGTATTGCTGTCATTATCGCTTTAACTTATTTCAAATTGTGGGGGCCGTTATGGCGTGACTGGATTACCACAGTTGACCACAAACGTATCGGTATTATGTACATCTTTTTAGCCATTGTTATGTTAATACGTGGCTTTGCGGATGCAATCATGATGCGTAGCCAACAATTTTTGGCATCAGGTGGACATGAAGGTTTTTTACCTCCAGAACACTATGATCAAATTTTTACGGCTCACGGCGTTATTATGATTTTCTTTGTTGCGATGCCGTTTGTGATTGGTTTAATGAATATTGTTATTCCACTCCAAATTGGGGCTCGTGACGTTGCTTATCCATTTTTAAATAACTTAGGTTTCTGGTTTACTGCAGTCAGTGTGGTATTGATTAACCTATCTTTAGGGGTTGGTGAATTTGCTAAAACTGGTTGGTTGGCTTATCCGCCATTATCGGAGTTGCAATACAGTCCTGATGTTGGGGTCGATTATTGGATTTGGACGCTGCAGATATCGGGGATAGGGACGACGCTGAGTGCGATTAACTTTATTGCGACCATTTTAAAAATGCGTGCCCCAGGAATGAGCTTAATGAAAATGCCAATTTTTACTTGGGCTTCTTTCTGTTCTAACATATTGATCTTAACTTCGTTCCCGATTTTAACTGCAAGTATTGCGTTACTTACATTAGATCGCTATTTAGGGATGCATTTCTTCACCAATGATTTAGGTGGTAACATGATGATGTATATCAACCTAATCTGGGCATGGGGACACCCTGAAGTATATATCCTTGTATTACCTATGTTTGGGGTATATGCGGAAGTTACTGCAACTTTCTCCCGTAAGAAAATGTTTGGTTACACCTCTATGGTGTGGGCAACCGTATGTATTACTATTCTGTCTTTCATCGTTTGGTTGCACCACTTCTTTACTATGGGATCGGGCGCAAACGTTAATGCCTTCTTTGGTATTGCCACTATGATTATTTCCATTCCAACTGGGGTGAAAATTTTCAACTGGTTATTCACTATGTATCGAGGCCGTATCAAACTTAGCGTACCTATGTTATGGACGATCGGCTTTATCGTCACCTTTGCGATTGGTGGGATGACAGGTGTATTGTTAGCGGTACCAGCTGCTGACTTTGTATTACACGGCAGTGTATTCTTAATTGCACACTTCCATAACACAATTATCGGTGGGGTAGTATTTGGTCTATTTGCTGCGATGAACTATTGGTTCCCTAAAGCACTTGGATTTACCTTAGACGAAAAATGGGGTAGACGTGCATTCTGGTGCTGGCAAATTGGCTTTATTGTAGCATTCTTACCATTATATGCATTAGGCTTTATGGGGATGACTCGTCGTTTGAGCCAACAAATTGATCCAGAGTACCATTTATTACTCGGTGTAGCAGCGCTTGGTGCAGTGATTATTGCTTGTGGTATTGCATGTCAATTTATCCAACTCGGTGTATCTATCCGCGATCGTAACAAAAACAGAGATACAACAGGTGATCCTTGGGGTGGACGTACACTTGAATGGGCAACTTCTTCACCACCACCTTTCTATAATTTTGCGGTTACCCCTCGTGTCGAAGATCGTGATGCTTTCTGGGATAACAAAGAAAAAGGTGTGGCTTATGCTAAACCAGCAACTTATGAGCCTATCCATATGCCAAAAAATACCGCAGCGGGCGTTATCATAGCTGTATTTACTATGGTATTTGGTTTCGCAATGATCTGGCATATCTGGTGGTTAGCGGTTGTGAGTTTTGTAGGTATGATTGTCACATGGATTGCTAAGAGTTTCGATCAAGATGTGGATTACTATGTTCCAGTTGATCAAATTGAAACAATTGAAAACAAACATTTTAAAGAATTATCTCAAGCAGGGCTGCAATAATGTCAACAAATACTGTAATACATGAAAGTGTCCATCATGGGCACCACGATACTGGGCCGATTAAAGTTTTCGGGTTTTGGATTTACCTAATGAGTGACTTGATTCTATTTTCTTGTCTGTTTGCCACCTATATCGTATTGTTACCTGGTACGGCAGGTGCGCCAACTGGCAAAGAGATTTTCGAGTTACCATATGTATTAGTAGAAACCTTCTTATTGTTATTCAGCTCAATTACTTATGGTTTTGCTGTGTTAGCAATGAATCGTAATAATGCTAAACAAGTTTTATTATGGTTAGTAGTAACTTTCCTATTTGGTGCTGCTTTCGTTGGTATGGAAATAAATGAGTTCCACCACCTTATCGCACAAGGTATAGGACCTGATCGTAGTGGTTTCCTTTCAGGGTTCTTTACTTTAGTGGGTACACACGGTTTACACGTTACTGCTGGTTTGATTTGGATGGTAGTGATGATGGTACAAGTGGCTAAGCGTGGTCTGTCTTCAATTAACCGTACCCGTCTGATGTGTTTAAGTTTATTCTGGCACTTCCTTGACATTGTTTGGATTTGTGTCTTTTCCGTTGTTTACTTGATGGGGGTTTTACTATGAGTCATGGTAACCACGATTATGCAACTACTGAACATGGTAGTGTTAAAAGCTATCTGATCGGCTTTGTCTTATCTGTTATTTTGACACTAATTCCATTCCTTATGGTAATGAATGGTAGTGTATCGAAAACTGCATTATTAGCGATTATTGCTGTTACAGCTGTAATTCAATTAATTGTTCAGCTTGTATGTTTCTTGCATATGGGAACTTCTCACGATGAACGTTGGAATCTCATATCATTCATCTTCACTGCCATTGTGATTCTATTGTTGGTGGCACTATCCATCTGGATTATGTGGAGTTTGAATGCAAATATGATGGCAGGCTAAATAGGATTTGCCATGATTAAATCTTACCTACAAGTAACCAAACCAGGAATTATTGTCGGCAATCTTATTTCGGTTGTCGGCGGTTTTCTGCTGGCGGCTAAAGGGCATATGGATCATATGCTATTTATTTATACGGTTATTGGCGTGTCATTAGTGGTAGCATCAGGTTGTGCATTTAATAATTTGATAGACCGTGATATTGACCGCAAAATGGAACGTACAAAAAATCGTGTATTAGTTAAAGGTTTAGTATCAGTAAATGCTACTTTTATGTTAGCCATTGTGTTAGGGCTTTTAGGATTTGCTATTCTTTATTTTGGGGCTAATCCTTTAGCTATGTGGTTAGCGGTGATGGGGTTTATGGTATATGTATTTATCTATAGCCTCTATATGAAGCGTCATTCTGTTTATGGTACTCTCATAGGTAGTTTGTCTGGCGCAGCTCCGCCGGTCATTGGTTATTGTGCTGTTAGTAATGAATTTGATACGGGAGCATTGATTCTATTAGCAATTTTTAGTCTCTGGCAGATGCCTCACTCTTATGCTATTGCAATCTTTCGTTTTAAAGATTACCAAGCAGCGAATATCCCGGTGTTACCTGTAGTAAAAGGTATTGCTGTTGCTAAACATCATATTCTGCTTTACATTATTGCGTTTATGTTTGCCGCACTTATGCTATCCATAGGTGGTTATGCTGGCTATAAATATCTTATAGTGGCTACTACGGTAAGTATATGGTGGTTATGTATGGCACTATCTGGGTATAAAGCAGAGAATAATGATTATGTTTGGGCAAGAAAATTATTTGTATTTTCTATTATTACTATTTTCACCCTTAATATTATGATGTCTATTGACTTTATGGTTCCAGCACACGAAATGGTTAGTCTGACTAATTAATTATTTGTCAATTTACTAAGAATAATCATCTAAAATCTGTCCTCTGGGCAGATTTTTTATATTTGTTTAATTTTATTGAGCGTCCATGAAAAGAACAGTAATTAATAATGATAACCGCATGACAGCTGAAGAGCGTAAAGCTACGTGGGGACTTGGTACAATTTTTTCCTTACGTATGTTTGGTATGTTTATGGTACTGCCAGTGCTTACTACCTATGGTATGCATTTGCAAGGTGCGAATGAAACACTTATCGGTATTGCTATTGGGATCTATGGGTTTATGCAAGCTATTTTTCAAAT
This sequence comes from Gallibacterium genomosp. 3, assembly GCF_001678475.1. Lineage (GTDB taxonomy): Bacteria > Pseudomonadota > Gammaproteobacteria > Enterobacterales > Pasteurellaceae > Gallibacterium > Gallibacterium faecale. The sequence goes on from NZ_JTJR01000001.1 coordinate 61,115, forward strand.
CCCATTTGGTTTGTGGTCAGATAAGATAGAACGCAAAACTTTGATTATTCTAGGGTTATTGATTTTTGTAGTTGGGAGTGTAGTAGCTGCTTTATCCACTTCAATTTGGGGTGTGATTATTGGACGTGTGCTGCAAGGGAGTGGTGCTATTTCTGCGGCAGTTATGGCACTATTATCCGATTTAACGCGTGAACAAACACGTACTAAAGCGATGGCTTTTATTGGAGTATCTTTTGGGATTACTTTTGCTATTGCTATGGTAACAGCTCCTATTATTACTCATCAGATTGGATTACAAGGCTTATTCTGGTTTATCGCTATATTGGCGGCTAGCGGAATTTTCTTAACTATAACGATTATTCCAAAAAGCCAATATCATATACGTAATAGTGAATCTGCTGTGGTTAAAGGCTGTTTAAAAGAAGTATTACGTCAACCACAGATAATTAAGCTCAATTTTGGCATTTTCTGTATGCACTGTTTATTGATGACGACTTTTATTGCGTTGCCTCTCTGTTTTGAACGTGCTGGTTTCCCTGCACATCGTCATTGGCAGATCTATCTTGTTACTATGTTGATTGCCTTTGTAAGTGTAGTGCCTGGCATTATTATTGCTGAAGTCAAACGAAAAATGCGGGTTGTTTTCTTATGTTGTATTGTGATTCTGATTGCAGCTGAAACGACTTTGTGGCAAGCAGATAATCAGCTATGGATCCTTATTCTAGGAACATTACTATTCTTTATTGCCTTTAATCTTATGGAAGCATTGCTGCCATCCCTTATTAGTAAAGAAGCACCAGCAGGGAGTAAGGGGACAGCAATGGGAGTCTATTCAACTTTCCAATTTTTTGGGGCGGCAGCTGGAGGCAGTTTAGGCGGCTGGATTGTAGGGAATGAGGGTACAACAGCATTATTCTTATTGGCGACTGTATTAGCTTGTTTATGGCTTTTACTTGCTTTTACTATGAAAGAACCACCGTATTTGGCTAATCTTCGTATTCAACTTCCCGAATATAATTATAATCTCGCTTGGCAAGACTTTTTCTTGCAACAAGCTGGCGTTCATGAAGCGATCATTATTGCAGAAGAGCAATGTGCTTATATTAAAATTGATAGTACAGTAACTAATCGCCAAGTTTTAGAAGCTGCACTAGCACAGAGGAAAAATGAGCGTGCATTTTAATTTGAGTATTTGTCGTATTTGAAATTATAGGTAAAAATTTAGTGATATCTTAGGTATATAAGATTAAGTAACTGTATCTCTTGTATGTCAGCAGTCTTTTGTTACTTACATAAAGTAATTAATACACTAAATATGTAAGAGGATTCAAACTATTAACTTATTTTAAAAGTATAATTAAGAAGAAAAAGGGTATTTAATTAGGGATAAATGTATTCAATACAAAATTAAAAGTACAGATTTTATACAATATACACATGATAAATATCTGTACCTTATATTAACTGAGATTAATTAGTCATCTTTACCTTTCAAATTATTTAAAGCAACTAATCCTTTATCACAACTTTTAATTTGATGTTCAACACTCATCTGTAAAATCTTTTGTTTACTTTCTGAAAGTTTATTTTTTATGTTAGCAAGTTGAGGATGGGTACCTGGTTGTTTTTCTGCTTCTGCAATTAGGTCATCAGTTTGTTGGAAAAGTTGCTGGCATTGGGTTGGTAAATTATTTGGAGTTGCTGCTAAAACGCTAGATGAAAGCACTAAAGATAGTGTGGCAGCGAAAAAAGAAAGTTTAAGCATAAAGATCCTAAAATAGATGAATAAATGATTGTCGAAAAAATGTGCTAGAAAAATAGCAAAAAAATGTTTTTTTGTCTAGCTGATTGAATGATTTTTGTATGAAAAAATGACGCTAATTAAAGAAATAATTTGAGTAATATTTTTTAATAAAATGTTAATAAAATATAAAAATTGATTTATATCAAAAATAATATATATCTTTAAATTTATTTTTTTGATTTTAATAGCTATTTTGTGATCAATTTAAAACTTTTAAGGTTTCCTATACCCCATATTTAGGAGTAGAATAAAAGATGTATTAAACGGTTAGAGTTATCCTTTATTTCTTGTAAAGAAATAAATCATATCTTTGCCTGAGTTTGATATGGAAAAAGCTCATTCATTAATTTTGGTAATTAATTGATAGCTATGTGGGGTGATTACAAAATTTGTAATCTAAATTTGGAAAGTTGTATTTAGGTACAAGAGGTTATGAGATGCTAGACGTCGTTGAACTCTCGAGATTGCAGTTTGCATTAACTGCACTATACCACTTTATATTCGTACCACTTACATTAGGTCTTTCATTTATTTTAGTAATAATGGAGACCATTTATGTAACGACTGGTAAAGAGGTATATAAAGATATGACTAAGTTCTGGGGTAAGTTATTTGGTATTAACTTTGCCCTAGGGGTAACAACTGGGATTACAATGGAATTCCAATTTGGTACTAACTGGTCTTATTATTCACACTATGTAGGTGATATCTTCGGTGCACCATTAGCTATCGAAGCATTACTTGCTTTCTTCTTAGAATCTACATTCGTTGGTTTATTCTTCTTTGGTTGGGATAGATTAACTAAAGCAAAACACTTATTAGCAACTTATTGTGTGGCGTTTGGTTCTAATCTTTCCGCTATGTGGATCCTTGTTGCTAACGGCTGGATGCAAGCACCACACGGTGCAGAGTTCAATTTTGAAACTATGCGCATGGAAATGACCAGTTTCTTAGATCTCTGGTTAAATCCAATTGCTCAAACTAAATTTGTGCACACACTCTCTGCTGGTTATGTGGCAGGTGCAATGTTTGTATTAGCAGTAAGTTCATACTATATCCTTAAAGGACGTGATTTAGGATTTGCAAAACGTTCATTCTCTGTGGGTGCAACATTTGGCTTTATTGCTGTCTTCACCGTATTATTACTTGGTGATGAATCTGGTTACATCATTGGACAAGAACAACCAACAAAACTAGCTGCAATGGAAGGGGAATGGAATACTGAACCAGCTCCAGCAGCATGGAATGTTGCGGTGATTTCAAACTCAGCAGAAGGTCGTAATGAATTTGCATTACAAATTCCTTATGCAGCAGGTATTATTGCAACTCGTTCTTTAGATAAAGAAATTACTGGGTTGAATGAGTTACGAGTGCAAAATGAAGAGCGTATTCGTAATGGTATGACTGCATATGGTTTATTGGAAAAACTTCGTTCAGGCCAAAAAGATGCAGACACTATTGCACAATTTAAAGCAGTAGAAAAAGATCTTGGCTATGGTTTATTACTTAAACGTTATACTGACAACGTAGTTGACGCAACTGATGCACAAGTAAAACAAGCAGCAGCAGATACTATTCCTGATGTAGGACCTACATTCTGGTCATTCCGTATTATGATGCTTGCGGGCGGTTTATTACTTCTTCTACTCATTTGGGCATTTGCTGCCAATGTTAGAAAATCAGTGGGATCAAATAAATTGTTGCTTAAAGCATTACTTTATGGGCTTCCACTTCCATGGGTTGGTATTGAAGCAGGTTGGTTCTTAGCTGAATACGGAAGACAACCATGGGCAATTTATGAAGTATTACCAGTAGGGATAGCAAACTCAGCATTAACCACAGGAGATCTTTGGTTCTCAATTGGTTTAATCTGTCTCCTTTACACAATCTTCTTGATTGCAGAAATGTATCTCATGTTTAAATACAGCAGACTTGGTCCAAGTGCATTAAAAACAGGTCGCTACTATTTTGAACAATCAACTAAATAAGCAGGAGCCTAAATCATGATTGATTATGAATTTCTACGATTTGTATGGTGGATCCTCTTAGGTGTGTTGCTTATTGGATTTGCAGTTACTGATGGATTTGATATGGGCGTATTAACACTTCTTCCTTTTGCAGGTAAAAGAGAAGTTGAAAAACGCATTATGATTAACTCAATTGCTCCACACTGGGATGGTAACCAAGTTTGGTTATTAACCGCTGGTGGTGCAATGTTTGCTGCATTCCCACTTATTTATGCGACATCATTCTCTGGCTTTTACATTGCGATGATTTTAGTTTTAGCAGCGTTATTCTTCCGTCCAGTCGGATTAGAATACCGTGCGAAAATTAATAATCCAACTTGGCGTGCAGCTTGGGATTGGGGATTATTTGTAGGTGGATTTGTTCCTTCACTTGTATTCGGAGTTGCTTTTGGTAACTTATTACAAGGTGTACCATTTGAATTTACTTCTATTGTCCAAGTGAAATATACAGGCACATTCTTTGAATTATTAAATCCATTCGCACTTCTTTGTGGTGTGATTAGCTTAGCAATGCTTACTACACAAGGTGCTGCGTGGTTACAAATGAAAACTACCGCTGATTTACGTAATCGTGCGAGAGTAATTTCACAAGTGGGTGCAATTATAACTTTAGTTACATTCATCTTAGCTGGTGTATGGTTACTATTCAAAGATGGTTATGTTGTAACAAGTGCTATTGATCATAATGGCCCGACTTCACCACTTGGCAAAGAAGTAGCAGTACAAACTGGTGCTTGGTTCAATAACTATAGAGAAATGCCAGTACTTTGGATTTTCCCAGTGCTTGCAGTAGTTTCTGCTTTATTAAATATTGTATTTTCTAAAGCGGATCGTTCTGGATTTGCCTTCTTCTTCTCTTCATTGACAATGGCAGGCATTATCTTAACTTGTGGTATTTCAATGTTCCCATTCTTAATGCCATCAATTACACATCCAGAAATGAGTCTTTTAGTTTGGGATTCAAGCTCAAGTAAATTAACCTTAACCTTAATGTTAGGTTTTGCACTTGTGTTTGTAGTCATCTTATTAAGCTACACTATTTGGTCATATATCAAGATGTTTGGACGTATTGATGAAAGCTTCATCGAAAATAACAAACACTCATTATACTAAGGAGAGAAATATGTTTTATGTAACTTGGATTTTGGGCGTATTGTTTGCAATTTGTCTAACAGCAATTATTAATATCAGTATTGAAAAAACTGGAAAATTTGATGAGTAATCTGAGCATATGATTCAATCACTTTATCAATTAACTAATAAGGGCTCGCTAAGAGCCCTTTCTTTCATATTAGCAGTTGTACTGACGGCATCTATTTTTACTCATACGGAAAGATTTGCATTAAATTTGGGTGGAATTTCACCAATTTATACCTTAATTATCTTTTGGAGTGTGGTAACATTATGGATTCATGGTTTTGGTTTAGAGATCTATAGAGCGATTTGGAGATTACTGTTCTTGCCTCTTATTGCATATGTAATTGCAATAATTGGGTTAGGAGTTATCTACTTTTTAGTTTAAAAAATAAAAAATTTTTTGATGACCTATTGCAGTTAATTTTGACGTTCATTAGAATAGCGAAACTTTTTGATTATAGAGAAAACAGATAGCATAGCAATGAAAAATATCTCTATTTTCCCCATTCGCATCTATTATGAAGATACAGATGCCGGGGGTGTTGTTTATCATGCTCGCTATCTTCATTTTTTTGAACGAGCTAGAATAGAATTCTTGAGAGAAAAAGGTGCCTCTCAAAATGAACTTATTCAACAGCAAGATATTGCTTTTGTTGTTAAACAGATGGAAATTGATTTCCACTACCCAGCTCGCCTAGACGATTTGTTAAGCGTCGAAACGACTCTAGTTGAAGTTAAAAACGCCAGTTTAGTTTTTACACAAAAGTTGACAAAAGGTGATCGCCTTTATTGTTCAGCAAAAGTCAGCGTAGCTTGCGTAAAAATAACTCTCATGAAACCCACCGCTATTCCTCAAGAAATCAAAACATTATTTAAAAGTGAAAGACCGTAATAGACAATTATGGAGTATTAAATGTCTGAATTGAATTTTTTCGATTTATTTATTAAGGCAAGTACCGTTGTACAAATAGTGATCTCAATTTTAATCCTATTTTCAATTATTTCTTGGGCGATCATTGTTCAACGTAGCAAAATTTTATCGACAGCATTAAAACAATCGATGAGTTTTGAAGAACGTTTCTGGTCAGGTGAAGATTTAACTAAACTTTATGAAGGATTATCTAATCGTCGTGATGGTTTATCTGGTAGTGAACAGATTTTCTTTGTTGGTTTTAAAGAGTTTTCACGCTTAAAACAAGCTAATCCAAATGCATCTGAATCTATCATTCAAGGTAGCTCAAGAGCAATGCACTTAGCAATGAATCGCGAAATTGAAGATGTAGAAAATACAGTCCCATTCTTAGCAACAGTTGCTTCTGTAAGTCCATATATTGGGTTGTTTGGAACTGTATGGGGAATTATGCATGCATTTATGGCATTAAGTAATGTAAAACAAGCAACATTACAAATGGTCGCACCAGGTATTGCTGAGGCATTGATTGCAACTGCGATTGGTCTTTTTGTTGCAATCCCGGCTGTAATGGCATATAACCGTTTAAGTTTACGTGTAAATAAACTAGAACAAAATTACGCTAACTTTATTGATGAATTTACGACAATTTTGCACCGTAAAGTGTTTGGGCAAAATAATTTCCATAATTAATTGATGAAGTCGTAAGCAAAGAGGACATTATGCAATACCGTCGTCGTCAGAGTCGTTCAATTAAATCTGAGATAAACATAGTACCTTTTCTCGATGTATTGTTAGTTTTGTTATTAATTTTTATGGCTACAGCACCGATTATTAGTCAAAGTGTGCAAGTAGATTTACCAGATTCTACAGATAGCCAAACGGTTTCAAATGAAGATAAGACACCTGTTATTTTGGAAGTTAATGGAACAAGTGAATATACACTTTCTATTGATGGTGTACGCAATGAAAATTTAACAGAAGAAATGGTTGTGCAAATGGCAAAAGAGGCTTTTGAGAAAGACAACACCACATTATTTTTGGTAGGTGGAGCAAAAGATGCGCCATATGAAGAGATCATTAAAGGGTTAAATTTACTGCATACAGCAGGTATCAAAAGTGTGGGCTTAATGACAGATCCACTATAAGAGAATTAGGATAAAATTGTGCAATATAATCAGCAACAGAAATTCAAAAAAGCAGTTTTGATTTCAATTGTCTTGCACGTCTTGCTTTTTGCATTACTGTTTATTGGATCACGTTTAGAAGAAGTGCGTCCAATGGGTGGAGGCGAAGGAAATGGTGAGGTTTTAGGTGCAATAATGGTTGATACTGGTGCTGCTGCTCAAGAGTGGGGACGATTACAGCAAGAGAAAAAAGGTAATCCGCCTGCTAAACAAGAAGTTGCAGATAAAGAAAGAGAGCAACAGAGTAAAGAGTTAGCCGAGAAAGAGCGCCAAGAAGCACAAAAAGCTGCTGAAGAAGCGAAAGAAAAAGCTGAAAAATTAGCAAAAGCGCAAGCAGAAAAAGCAGCAGAAGAAGCCAAAGCTAAAGCAGAACAGGTTGCTAAAGAACAGGCGGAAAAAGCAGCTGCGATAGCAAAAGCTAAAGCGGAAAAAGAAGCGAAGGAGAAAGCTGAAAAAGCTGCAGCCGAAGCGAAGGCTAAAGCAGAACAAGCTGCTAAAGAGAAGGCAGAAAAAGCAGCGGCGGAGGCAAAAGCAAAAGCTGAACAAGAAGCGAAAGAAAAAGCTGAAAAAGCTGCAGCCGAAGCGAAGGCTAAAGCAGAAAAAGAGGCAAAAGAAAAGGCTGAAAAGGTCGCAAAAGCTAAAGCCGTAGCTGAAGCGAAAGCAAAAGCCGATGCAGAAGCCAAAGCAGCAGCAAAAGCAAAAGCTGATGCCGAAGCTAAAGCACAACGCTTAGCTCAACAGAGTGCATTAGACGATTTTCTTAATAATGGTGATATTGGGGGCGGTAGCAGTAGCAAAGGAAGTAACCAAAATCGTAAAGGTTCCGAAGGATCCAGTGGCAGTGGTGGTGCTGGTGAAGGTGATGTGGTAGGCGACCAATATACAGCGATTATAAAGCGAGAAATTCAACGTCGTTGGCGGAAAGATGCAAGTTTTGCGAATAAAGTTTGTACTGTACAAATTGAGCTAGCAAGAGATGGAACGATTTTGAGTTATCATAAAGTGTCTGGCCCAGATGATATTTGTACTTCTGCATTAAGGGCGATTGCGCTAACGAAGAAAGTGCCAGAACCACCATCTGATGCAGTATATCGGAAGTATCAAAATCCAGTAATTGACTTTAAATTAAGATAATTAAGCATAGGAAGAGAATCCTTATGATGAAGAAAATTATTTACACATGGATACTAGGTGTTGTTTGCCTAGTAATGCAGGCAACGCAGGCACTTGCGGAAGTTCGTATTGTGATTGATGAAGGGGTTGATAGTGCGAGACCAATCGCGGTAGTGCCGTTTGAATGGAATGCACCAGGTTCACCACCAGCAGATGTGGCAGACATTATCTCTTCTGATTTACGTTTTAGTGGAAAATTTAATCCTATTCCAGTAGATAGAATGCCACAACAGCCAACTTCGGCAGGTGAAGTTAATGTTCAAGCATGGTCTGCATTAGGAATTGATGCGATTGTGGTTGGGCAAGTTACGCCTGCAAACGGTGGTTTCAATATTTCTTATCAATTAGTTGATACAGTAGGAGCTTCAGGTACTCCTGGTGCAGTATTAGCACAAAGCTCATATACTGTAACTAAACAGTGGATTCGTTGGGGAGCTCATACAGTAAGCGACCAAGTATTTGAGAAATTAACTGGTATTCGTGGGGCGTTTAGAACAAGAATTGCATATGTAATTCAAAATAATTCAGGTTCTTATGACCTGCAAGTTTCTGATTATGATGGTTATAATGCATTCAATGTGTTCCACAGTTCACAACCAATTATGTCGCCAGCATGGTCTGCTGATGGTAAGAAATTAGCATATAGCGTGTTTGAAAAGAAAAAATCTTTACTGGTATTGCAAGATCTTGCTAGTAAATCACGTAAAATTATTGCATCATTACCAGGTCATAACGGTGCGCCATCATTTTCACCAGATGGTTCACGTATTGCATTTGCTTCTAATGCAGGTGGTGTTTTAAATATCTATGTAATGAGTGTTAATGGCAATTCACCAATAAAATTGACAAGTGGTAGTGGTAATAATACAGAGCCAAGTTGGTCATCCGATAGTTCATCTATTATCTTTACTTCTGACCGTAGTGGTGCACCAGCAGTTTATATGATGAATGCAAATGGTGGCGATGTTACATTGCTTAGTCCTCCAGGAAATAGCTATAGTGGAGAAATGTCTCCTGATGGTAAAGAAGTTGTAATGGTGAATGGTAATAAATTGGTAAAAAAAGATTTAGAAAGTGGAAGTATTACAGCATTAACTTCAACTTTCCTAGATGAAAGCCCAAGTTTTGCGCCAAATGGTACTATGGTAATTTATAGTTCTACACAAGGCGTAAGCAAGGTCTTACAATTAGTGTCCTCTGATGGACGTTTCAAAGCAAGGTTGCCAGGTTCAGGGGGTGGACAAATTAAATTCCCTGCTTGGTCACCATATTTAACTCAAAATTAAGGAGAATAAAATGAAAAAATTAGCTAAAGTGTTAATGGTTGCAGCACCAGTATTAGTGTTAGCAGCTTGTAGTAGCTCAGATAAAGCAGCTGACCAACAAGGTAAACTATACGGTAATATGACTGCTCAAGAATTACAACAACGCTACAACACAGTATACTTCGGTTTCGATAAATATGATATCCAACCAGAATATGCTCAATTATTAAATGCTCACGCACAATACTTAACAGATTCTTCTGCTAAAGTACAAGTTGAAGGTCACACTGACCCACGTGGTACCCCAGAATACAACATCGCGTTAGGTCAACGTCGTGCAGATGCAGTTAAAAACTACTTAACTGGTAAAGGCGTTCAAGCTGGTCAATTATCTACAATCTCTTACGGTGAAGAAAAACCAGCTGTATTAGGTCACACTGAAGCTGACTACGAGAAAGATCGTCGTGCAGTATTAGCATACTAATCTGACTATTTTTAGTTTTTAGATTCTCTCTGGAAAGCCCCATAACGGGGCTTTCTTTTTTTCTTGTTTTATGAGCATAGAAAAGAACAAAAAGCTTGTTCTTTTAGAGAATAAACCACAGCTATTGTTTGATTATATTTATTCGTCTTGTACATCAAATAAAAAAAGGTAGCATCATCTACCCTTAATCATTTTATTTTATCAATCTATACAACATCCCACTGGTAAATTTCTAATGGCAAGCCATCAGGATCTTTGAAAAAAGTAAATTTCTTCCCGGTTAATTCATCAATTCGGATAGGTTCACATTCCACTTGGCGGTGTTGAAGATAAGTAATAGTTTGCTCAATATTTTCAACTTTAAAAGCGAGATGACGTAGCCCACAAGCTTCTGGATTCGTTGGTCTTGGTGGAGTAATTGGGAATGAAAAAAGTTCAATTTGACTACCATCTGGAAAACTCAAGTCTAGCTTATAACTATCACGTGCTTCACGGTAAGTCTCTTCAATAATATTTGCTCCCAAGATATCGACATAAAAATGCTTGGATATCTCATAATTAGACACAATCAATGCAATATGGTGAAAACCAAGAAAAGGGGATGATGACATAATTACTCCTATTTATCTTTTTCTTCTAATCCTAATGATTTAGAAAAAAGTTGCAAACCCTTTGTTTCACCAGATTTTACTAGTTCTTGCATTACTTGAGTTGGTACGTGTAATAGACGATTCATCAACTTATAACTCAATTCTTGTAATACTTTTTCGCTATCAGTGCCTTGCTGTAATGAAATGATTGCTTTATCAAGTAACTCTAAACGAATTTGTTCAGCTTGTTGACGATAATTTTTAATTAAGCTTGAAGATTGATGTAATTTTAACCATAGGAAAAAATCAGCACACTCTTCCTGAATAATGCTCTCGGCTGCTTCAGCTGCATTTTCACGTTGTTGCATATTATGTTGAATAATATTTTGTAAGTCATCAACACTATAGTGATAGACAGCATCAAGTTGACTTACACTCTCTTCAACATCACGCGGCACAGCTATATCAATAATCAACATTGGATCAAAACGACGTTGTTTTTGTGCATTTTGTACCATTTCTTTGCTAATTAAGATATTTGAGCTTCCTGTGGATGAAATCACAATATCTGCTAGATTTAGTCCTTCTTGTAATTGGTCTAAAGAGAGAATATCCATTTGCCCACCGACACGTTCAGCTAATGCTTGGGCGTTGGCAATAGTACGGTTAGCTATTATGATATGCTTAGCACCGTGTTGGAATAAATGACGACTAACTAACTCGATTGTTTCTCCTGCGCCTACTAATAAAATCCGTAATCGTTTAAATGAATCAAAAATTTGACGTGCTAAACTGCAAGCAGCATAAGCAACAGAAACTGCATTACCACCGATTTCGGTTTCAGTTCTTACTCGTTTTGCAGTAGAAAATGTCTTTTGAAATAAACGTGACAGTTCTGTAGAAATCGCAGTATGGTTTTTCTGATAGAAATTTTCACTAAATTGGTATGCTTGTTTTACTTGGCCTAAAATTTGTGGCTCACCTAAAATTAAGGAATCAAGACCACAGGCGACTCGCATTAAATGAATTACACACTGCTGATTTTGTTGGAGATAAAGAGCCTGTTCTAATTCTTCTATTGTTAATTGATGTAATTGAGCAAACCATAACTTTATTGCCGTAATCCATTGCTGATTCTGCTCACTCTGTTCAACGGGAGAAATTTGACGATTATGTAGATAAACTTCGGTTCTGTTACAGGTTGATACAATTACTGCACTTTCTGCTAATTCAGATTGTAGTTGCTGTAATGCAATCTGACGTTTTTCATCATTAAATGCAACTTTTTCACGCAAGGCGACAGTTGCTGTTTTATGGTTAATACCTAACACCAAAATTGCCATAAATCACTCTTTTATTTTTGGCGAATAGTCGCCATTCCCACAAATATAAAATTAAAAAATCTAAAACCTTTGAATTTTAAATAATCTTGTAATAAGTCGCAAATAAAAGGTCTGTTTTTTTGATCTAGATAAGAAAGATACCTATTTATAGTAAGTGTCTGATTATACAGCTTTACTTTTTAGTGCTTAAAGAAAATATATATTTCGATTTGATAACAGGAAAGAAGATATTTTTAATATTTTTGAAAAATTTATTTGATCACTATCTCAATTTTGAAATTATATTCTTTAATTATACTTATGATAGGCATAGTATCTATTTTGTTACTGATTTTTTAGTAACTATTTTGGATTATTTATTTCTAGGAGAGATGTTATGAACGAAAAAATTCAAAATCGTTATGCATTCTCTATTGATTTGATCAAAAAAGCAGGTGGTATAGCTTTATCTTATTATCTCAATAGAAATCAATTAACTATCGAATGTAAAAAAGGGGATAAACAAGACCAAGTCAGTATTGCTGATAAAACAGTTGAGGCTAAGTTACGCCAAGCTATTAAAGAAAAATTCCCTACAGATGGATTCCTTGGTGAAGAATCGGGTTATGCTGGTTTAGATAGTGAGTTTTGTTGGATTGTTGATCCAATTGATGGGACGAGTCCATTCTTAAACGGATTGCATGCTTGGTGCATCTCTATTGCCGTGTTGCATCGTAATGAAATTGTAATAGGTATGGTATTTGATCCACTGCATAATGAGCTATTTCATGCCAAATTAGGTGCAGGAGCGTATCTTAATGATTTACCTATTCATACGTTAGATCCTGCAGAAAATGTACAAGATGGTTTAGTTGGTTTAGGAATGTCACATCGCGTTCCGCCAAAAACGATTTTACCGTTTTTAGAACAGTTATTAAGTGAGGGTGGCATGTATGTGCGTAACGGCTCAGGAGCATTAAGTCTGGCTCAAGTCGCCGCTGGAAGATTATTAGCTTATTACGAACCACATATGAATTGTTGGGATTGTGCGGCAGGAATGTTATTAGTTCGTGAAGCAGGTGGTACGGCAAATAATATTTTAGCTAACAATGGCTTGTTGAAAGGCAATTTTGTATTAGCTGCAGCTAATCAATCAACTTATCAACAACTTGATTTAATGAGAACTATATAAATAGGAGGACATTATGTCTATTCTTCGCTTCTTTGCTGCTACTCCTCCCCTTCCATTAAAAAACTTATCAGAACAATCATTTAGATCTGTAAGATGGAAAAGTTTCTGGGCTTTTTCTATCGCTTATGCAACCTTTTATGTCTGTCGCCTTTCTTTTAATGTTGCAAAACCAGTTTTAGTTAAAGAAGGTGTAGTAACACCGACTGAACTAGGTATTATCGGGGCTGCAATTTTCGTCACTTATGCTGTGGGAAAATTTGTCAATAGTGCTCTGGCTGATCACTCAAATATTACTCGCTTTCTTTCATTTGGATTATTTATCTCTGCTATTTGTAACTTTGCAATGGGGTTGAATACCAGTGCTATTGTATTAGCGGTCATCTGGGGAATTAATGGTTGGTTCCAATCTATGGGAGTTGGACCTTGTGTTGTCGCACTATCTCGTTGGTATGATGATAAAGAAAGAGGTTCTTACTATGGTTATTGGTCTGTTGCACACAATGTTGGTGAAGGGATTACTTTTGTAGTAACAGCAGCAGTCATTTCGTATTTTGGTTGGCAGCTAGGTTTTGCTTTCTCTGGGGTAGTTGGTTTGTTAGGTATGCTCATTGCTATTTTATGGATGAAAGATTCACCAGCAAGCCTTGGTTTTAAACCAATTATTCATATGCAAAATGACAGCGAAAAATTAGATAACAAGGAAGTTTTAAAGCATCAATGGGATGTGATTAAGAATCCTGCTATCTGGCTATTAGCTATTGCCTCATGTTGTATGTATATAGGGCGTTATGGGGTGAATAGTTGGGGTGTATTCTTTCTTGAAAATGGAAAAGGTTATACCACAGTAGAAGCGGCAAGTATTATTAGTGTCAATAGTATTGTTGGTATTCTAGGAACTATTGTTTCTGGTTGGTTATCAGATCGTTTTTTACAAGGAAAACGTAATATGATGACTGTTGTTGTGGCTTTACTTAATACTATTTCACTAGCTGCATTCTTATTTGCACCGAGTGGCAATGTCTGGTTCTCAATTATTGCTTTATCTGTATTTGGTATCACTTTAGGTATCCAATTATGCTTCTTAGGTGGTTTATTAGCGACAGATGTATCTCATAAATCAGCATCAGGCATTGCATTAGGTATGATGGGGCTATTTGGTTATGCTGGTGCATCATTAGGTGAATTTCTCACTGGATTTATGATTGATAAAACAACAACTATTGTAAATGGTGTTAAAGTTTACGATTTTGAGAGTTTATCTTATTTCTGGATTGGTGCTGACTTTATGTCTGTTGTGGCAGCAGTCTTATTTTCTATTTTAGTGGTAGTCCAAGAAAAACGTAAACAGCACTAATTTATTCAATTTTTATTAAAGAGTATGCCTAAGGCATACTCTAACCCCCCCCCCTACAAAACGCTTACCTTGATTGTTGTTAGTAATCGTTTTGGTGACTTCAAATAGTAGAGGCAACAAAATGAAAACATTTCTTAATAAATATGGTTTAACCCCACTCATCTTTTTTCAAATTATTCTTATTACAGTTAATGCACAATTAATTTATGCATTTTGGGATATTCGTAATAGTGTTCCAGGCGGCTTCCCCGCTGCTTTAGGAGTAACAGATGCTCAAGCTGGTCAATTATATTCAATGCAAGGTTTAGTTATTATAGTAGGAACAATTGCGTTAGGATGGGTAGGTGATCGTTTTTCTATTCGTAATATTATGCTGATTTCTACAATTGGTGTTGGCTCAATTTCATTGTTTCTCACTTTAAATTCTCCAGGATTAAGTATGCCTGTCCTGTTGGCTTGTTTCTTTTCGATGCTGTTTTTTAGTGAAGTATTATTTAAGCCTGCAAATTTTAAAGCACTGAGGGTTTCAACTACTGCTGAACATCAAGGTGCAGTATTTGGTTTCTTTGAATTTGGACGAGGATTGTTAGCATTTTTAGTATCTTTATTATGGACTGTTATGTTAGCAATGAAACTTTCTGCACATACGATGATGGCAACGAGTTGTATCTTGATTATTGTAACGGGGCTAGTAGTTTACTTTGCCGTTCCTAAGGATCAAAAAGTAGGTGATAATGATACGAGCGTATCTTCAACACTTGAAGCAATTAAAGGTGTTGGACATGTAGCTAAATTGCCTATTGTTTGGTTAGTTGGAATTAATGTATTTTGTATTTATGGCTCTTTTATTGCGGCAGGTACATATTTTGCACGTTATTTACAGGCTGGATATGGCACAACAGCAGTTGTCGCAGCTGTATTTGCTACTACAGTAATAGCATTAAGGATGTTGCCATTAGTTTCTACAATTTTAGTTGAAAAAGTCTTTAAATCTACTATGCATTTTATGAGGACATTTGAAGTTTTATTAGCGATAGTTTTAAGTATTATTGCTCTTATCTTCTTCAGTAATCACCCAGAAGTCCAATCTTATGCACCTGATTCCCCACCGTCAGATCTAATTTCTTCTTCTATGTTTTGGGTGTTAGTAGTTTTAATGTTGTTATGTTCAGCCATTATTTTTATGATTCGAGGTGTTTATTATGCACCGATTGGAGAGTTTAATGTGCCTAAAAAACACTCTTCATCAGCAATGTCATTTGCGATTACTGTAGGTTATTTTCCAGCATTAATTGCACCTGCTGTATTAGGTAGTTTAGTGACTTCGCCAGAGAAAGATAGTGCAGGAAATATTACGATGCAGTTTTTAACAGATACACATATCCTTGCTTTTGCATTTATAGGTTTGGCGGTTTTAGCTCTTATTGCTGCTTTAATGTCGCATACAATGATAAAACTAAAACAAAAGAATGGATAAAATATGCAAACATTTTCATTATCAGATTGGTTGGCTGAATGCCAACCAGAAACACAGATAAATAGATTATTTATTCCTGGTACACATGATACTATGACCGCTTCATGTCAGCAACGTTACTATAAAACGCAGACATTAACATTATTAGAACAACTGCAATGTGGAGTAAGATTTCTAGATTTGCGGTTACGTAAAGAGATGGTGGCAGCGCATCGAGAATGGGTGAGTGAGATTAGTGCAGAGATGATTTTTGATACATTGTTAGCGTTTTTATATCAACATCCATCAGAGTTTATTTTTGTACGTATTCAAAATGCAAATGAAGCTAAAGATGATTTTATGCAATACCAAATGGCGCTACACGATAAATTAAGTCGTTATCAATCTTCGTTTTATCATTGGCAAACGGAAGAACAAGAGTTTGTATTTCCGAGTATTACGCAAGTAGCAGGGAAGTTAGTCGCTTTTGAGTGTTCACCTCCACAATTCAAATCACATTGGTATCAACAGCGACAATGGGCATTACCATGGCACGAAAATAAATGGATTACATTACAAGATAATTGGGATGGTCCTATGTTGAATGATAAATTTGGGCAAATTAAACAGAATGTCATTCAGTCTAGGGAGATCAAAGAAAAGTTATATCTTAATCACATTAGTGCGACTAATGGTGAGCTAGGTTATCCAGATGCGTATGCGAAAATATTAAATATACGAACGATGGGCTTATGGCAAGAGTTACAACAATACCCAATCGCTGGCGTACAAATTTATGATTTTATTACGCCAGAAATAGCAGAAGCAGTGATTAGATGTAACTCTCGTTAAGGTAAACAAGGCATTTTAGTCGATCAATAAAATGCCTTGTTAGTTAAGATTTAATTTACTGCAATATGTGTAAATTCATCAAAAAATGTTGGAAATGTTTTCGCAGTACATTCAGGATCGAGAATAGTTACTGGTGTATCAGAAAGTGCGATTAATGCGAAACACATTGCCATACGGTGATCATTATAAGTTGCAATTTCAGCATGTTTGAACTGATCTAGTGCTAATGGTTGTACTCGTAAAAAATCTTCTCCCTCTTCAACTTCAGCACCTACTTTGCGTAATTCTGTTGCCATTGCAGTTAAGCGATCGGTTTCTTTAACACGCCAGTTATAAATATTACGAATAACAGTTTCACCTTGAGCAAATAGGGCAGTAGTAGCAATCGTCATTGCAGCATCAGGAATATGGTTCATATCCATATCAATGCCATGCAATTCCCCCCTTTCTACCTCAACAAACTCTTCACTCCAGTGCACTTTAGCTCCCATTTTTTCTAATACATCAACGAAATGTTTATCACCTTGGATACTCTGTTTACCAATACCATTAACTTTTACTTTCCCTTTAATTGCAGCAGCAGCAAGGAAATAAGAAGCAGAAGAAGCATCCCCTTCAACCATAAACTGACCTGGAGAACGATATTGTTGACTGCTAGGTACATAAAATATTTGGTAATTGTGGTGTGACACTTTTACCCCAAAGATTTCCATCATTTTTAAGGTAATATCAATATAAGGTTTTGAAACTAAATCACCAACAATATGAATTTCACTATCTTGTTCAGCTAATGGCGCTGCCATGAGTAGTGCAGTTAAAAATTGTGAAGAAATCGAACCACTAATTTCAACTTTGCCACCGCGTAATCCTGTATTACGAATGGCCAATGGTGGATATCCTTCTTGTTCTAAGTAATCAATTTCTGCACCCATTTGATATAGCGCATCAACCAAATGTTTGATTGGACGTTCTTTCATCCGTGGTTCACCAGTTAAAACAATCTCACTTGTTTCTTGAGCAGGTGAAGATAAACAAAGTGCTGCGGTAAGAGGACGCATTGCAGTACCTGCATTACCGAGAAATAAACTTAATCCATTTTGCCATTGGAATGCCCCACCATTCCCCTCGATAACACAAACAGTTTTATCTTCTGATAATTGGTAATGAATACCTAAGGAACGTAAAGCATTTAACATATGACGTACATCATCACTATCTAATAGGTTAGTAATAGTGGTGGTGCCTTGTGCAAGTGCTGCAAGTAATAAAGCCCGATTCGATAAACTTTTTGAACCAGGTAAAGTGATTTCTCCTTCGATACGAGTAATAGGATTAAGTGTAATAGAATTCATAAACTGCAAACATCCTCTGGTCAGCGATTAATTGGCTAAAACTTCAGTCAAAGCGTTGATAAAGGCTTGGTTTTCTTCAGGTAAACCAATACTAATACGTAAATGATTTGGCATACCATATCCAGCGATTGGGCGTACAATCACTCCTTTATGCAGTAATGCATTGTAGATAGGTTGTGCGGGTTGTTTTAAATCAACAGTAATAAAGTTACCTTTTGATGGAATATATTCAAGTCCTTGTTGCTCAAAGAATTGAACAAGTTGTTGCATTCCCTGACGATTATTTTCCGCCACTTTATATAGAAAATCGTCATCATTAATCACAGCAGTAGCAGCAGCTAATGCCAAACTATTACAGTTAAATGGTTGGCGTACACGATTAAAGAGATCTGCAATTTCAGGATCAGAAACAGCATAACCAATACGTAAACCAGCTAAACCATAAGCTTTTGATAATGTGCGACAAACCACTAAATTAGCAAATTTCTTTTGTAGCTCAAATGAAGGAACACGTTCATTTTCATCAGTAAATTCAGTATAAGCTTCATCTAATACCACAATAATGTGTGATGGTACTTTTGCTAAAAAGGCTTCAATTTCTGCCGTGGTAAGGAAAGTACCAGTTGGGTTATTTGGATTAGCAATATAAATTAATTTTGTTTTGCCTGTAATATTGGCAAGAAATGCATCTAAATCATGCCCCCAGTTTTTTGCAGGAATCACAACTGCTTTTGCGTTAATTGCTTGAGTAACGAGCGGATAAACAATAAAGGCATATTGTGAAAAAATGATTTCATCATCTTCACTTGCGAACGTGTGCGCAATTAACTCTAGTAAATCATTTGAGCCATTCCCAAGGGTAATTTGTGCAGGATCAAGCTGAAACTTTTTGGCAACGGCTTGCTTGAAATAGAAACCATTGGAGTCGGGATAACGTGTTAATTGATTTAATTCATTTAAGATAGCTTGTTTTGCACTATCAGATAGACCAAAAGGATTTTCATTGGAAGCCAATTTAACAATATTATGAATACCTAATTCTCGCTCTAATTCTTCTGTTGGTTTACCTGCTTGATAAGGCGACAATTTTTTTACGCCTTGATTAACAACTTCTAAAAATTTCATAATAATTCCTGTAAAAATTAATCTTCTTTATTTTCTTGAGCAAATTTATCCATAAACTCAATTAATGCTTCAACACCAGCAATTGGCATTGCGTTATAAATGGAAGCTCGCATTCCACCTAGTACTTTATGTCCTTTTAAGGCACGTAATCCCACTGCATTGGCTTCGCTGATAAATTTTGTATTTAATTCATCGTTGCCAGTGGTAAAAGTGACATTCATTAATGAGCGGTTTGCTTCCGCAACGTTATTACGATAAAACGTGCTTTGATCGATATATTGATACAATAATTCAGCTTTTGCGCGATTTTTGAGTTCAACTGTTTCAATACCACCATTCGCGAGTAAATGTTCAAATACTAAAGAACAGAGGTACCAAGCAAAGGTTGGTGGTGTATTAAACATAGAATCATAATCACGTAAAATTTGATAATTCCAAACTGATGGTGTACTCCGGCGAGCCTTACCGATTAAATCATCACGGATAATGATCAAAGTAATTCCTGATGGCCCCATATTTTTTTGCGCACCAGCATAAATCATCCCAAATTTACTGATATCAATTGGACGAGATAGGATATTTGATGACATATCGGCAATGAGTACAGTATCGCCTACATCGGGTACTTCAAAAATTTCAATCCCACTAATAGTTTCATTCGGACAATAATGTACATAATCATATTGAGCAGCAATATCACTGAAATCAAGATCTCTGACGCCAGTTTTTCCATCTTGCTCTGTTAAAATATTAATTTCATCAATATTACCAAATAATCGAGCTTCTTTTGCCGCTGCGCCAGACCAATGTCCACTGGTTAAATAAAGTGCTTTACCATTTTCAGATAATAAATTCATTGGAATGGCAGCAAATTGTCCGCGAGCGCCGCCTTGAGCGAAAAGAATTTGATAATTATCTGGTACGTTAAATAATTTACGCAGATCTTCAATAGAACGTTTTGCTAACGCCATAAAGTTAGCACCACGATGGCTTACTTCCATTACAGAGGTACCTAAAGATTCCCAATCAAGTAATTCTGCTTGTGCACGTTGTAACACTTCCTTTGGCATCATTGCTGGGCCAGCACTGAAATTAAAGACTTCTGTCATATTTACCTTCTTTATTTTATTCGTCAAAATTTATCTAGTTTTAACACTAGCGAAATGAATTATCAACGGCTTTCTGAGTTGTTTCTTAATTATTATGAGGACATCAGAGATCTTAATGAAAAAGGGCGATATCTTTTTGACGATACTAAAAAAAACCGTTACAGTAAGCGCCAGAATTTCATTTATTACTAGAGAGCGTTTATTATGGAAAATGTAAATAAAAAATGTTTTGAAGATGTTTTGGAGTATGTGCGTATGTATCGTCAAAAGAATAAACTTTTGCGTGATATTGCCGATAATGATCGTAAAATCCGCGATAACCAAAAACGTGTGTTATTGTTAGATAACTTAAATCAATATATTACTGATGATATGACTGTGGCAGATATCCGCGCGATTATTGCGAATATGCGTGAGGATTATGAAGCGCGTGTTGATGATTATATGATTCGTAACGCAGAAGCATCTAAACAGCGTAAAGAAATTAGCAAAGCTATGAAAGAGCAGTCTAAATTACATGCTGAAATGCTCAAAAAAGAGAAATAAACAGATAAATAGTAAAAAATAAAAGGGTCCGCAAAAGCGACCCTTTTTGATTTTGATTGTACAAATCGTAGTCGGGTAGCAAAGATATATTACTATATTTTCGCCCCCTAAGAACTGTACAAGCGAATTTCTCCGCATACAGCTCAAGCCTTTCTATTAACTATTAGCTAGTCGGCTTTAGGTATAGTAGACAAAA
>NZ_JTJR01000002.1 GCF_001678475.1 Gallibacterium genomosp. 3
AGGTATGCTCACTTATCGAACTCATACCCAATTAACTAAAGCCTTCGGTCGAGCAATTAAACAGGAAGGTAAGCTATTGGGAGATTACTACACCAAAGAATATCGTACTTTTTTAAATGAATTACTGAAAATAAAGCCAACTTTTGGGATGCAGATCAAAATAGTTGGCTTTTGTTTTTATATTACTGTTCTATTCCTTATTGTTTGAAGGTTGAACCTTCCTCAACAACATCTTTCCTGCAAAGCTGGCTAGTAGATGTAGGACTAACAATATAACCGAAAGTAGATAAAGTGGTGTGTTACCAAAAACAGAGAATGGCGTTTTACCAATCGTTTTATAAATTTCTGCGGTTAAAGTAGTTGGTTTAAATTGAGGGGCTTGGCTAATAATTTTCCCGTGAGTATCAATAAATGCGGTCACGCCTGTGTTGGTATCACGAATCAGTGGTTTACCCAATTCTAAAGCACGCATTCTTGCCATTTGGAAATGTTGCCAAGGTCCAATAGAGGTACCAAACCATGCGTCATTAGAAACGGTCAAAATAAAATCACTATTATTTTGGACGCTATGTTGAACTTGACGATCAAAGATAATTTCATAACAAATTGCATTGGCAAAATTAGCACCTTGAACCGTAAGTGGTGATTGGGTGTAGCTACCTTCGCTCATATCTGAGAATGGAATATTGAATAAATCTTTTACAAAGGGTAAGGGGATATATTCCCCAAATGGCACCAAATGATGTTTTAAATAACGTGGTGCAGAATCAATGGTATAAGGTTGTTCTGGGTTTAATGCAATTAGAGAGTTAAATAATTGATCAGTATTAGGTTTTTGGTAAATTGTGCCTAATAAAATAGCGGTATTTGATTGTTGAGCAAAACGAGAGAGCATTGCAATATAAGGCTCAAGCTGATTCTCTAATAGCGGCAATACAGATTCAGGCAGAATAATAATATCGCTTTTACCTAAATGGGGTTCGAGCAGGTTTTTGTGAATATCGAGTGACTGATAAATATAGTCAGGATCCCACTTATATTGCTGTTCGATATTGCCTTGTACCAAAGTGATGGTAAGTGGTTTTTCTGCTGTATTCTGTTTGATAAAACTAATCTGCTGGCTGTAATAACTTAGTGCGATAAGGACAATTGCGAGTAAACTTTGTGAACTGATTAGTAATAGATGACGAGGTTGTTTACTAAATAGGCTATCAATCACATTCAAAACCAATGCAGATAGCCATATCATCACAAATGTAATGCCTTGTACCCCGAAGAAAGGGGCAATGCCTGCAAAGAAGGTATCAATTTGGGTATAACCAAATTGTAGCCAAGGAAAACCAGAGAATAGCCAGCCACGCAAAAATTCAGTGAAAGTCCATAAAATTGCAAAAAGGATAGATTGGCTAATGTGTAACTTGCGGATTAAGTAAGTAAATACGGTAGGGAAAAGAGCAAGATATGCTGCAAGCAGGACAACCAAAATATAGGCCACAGGTAATGATAATCCACCGAATTGGCTAATACTAATATGAATCCAATTTAGCCCAAAGGTAAAGTAGCTTAATCCCCATAAAAAAGCGGAAAGTAAGGCTTGTTTAGTTGTTTTGCTGTATTTGATACAGGCAAGCAGGATAAACAATGAGATAAAGGCTAAAAAGCTGTAATTGAAAGGGGCGTAGGCAAATACCCCGAGAATTCCACCTAAAATTGAAAATAAAGGGAATAAATATTGTGGCATAGACATTCTCTTATAATAAAACGGACATAATGTCCGTTTTTCATGATTAAATTTTGGTAAAAACTAAACTTCTTCAGTGATATTCTGCTGTTCCATTTTTTCAATTTGTTCATCAGGAATGACTACTCGCAGTTGAATAATACGACGGCTGTCAGCAGAAGTGATTTTAAATTCAATATTGTCTAATTGAATGGTTTCACCACGAGTTGGTAAATAACCAAAGGCCTGCATAATGACACCACCAATGGTATCTACCTCTTCACCAGTAAATCCAGTGGCAAAGTAGTGATTAAAATCATCAATATCAGTTAAGGCTTGTACAGCATAAGTATGTTTAGAAAGTTGGCGAATATCTTCAACATCTTCCTCATCAAACTCATCTTCAATATCACCCACAATTTGTTCCAAAATATCTTCAATCGTCACTAGACCAGAAATCGAACCAAATTCATCGACAACAATCGCCATATGAAAACGTTCTGAACGGAACTCTTTTAGCATTCTATCAACACGTTTACTTTCAGGAATAATGACAGCTGGACGCAATACTTCGTGAATAGAAAACTCTTCAGAATCTGGGCGTAAATATTTGAGTAAATCTTTTGCCAGTAACAGCCCGATGACATTATCACGTTCATCAGCAATAACAGGGAATCGCGAGTGAGCAGAATCAATGATCACATCTAAACACTCAGATAAGCTTTGCTCCGCATTGATAAATACAATTTGTGAGCGGGGAATCATAATATCTCGTACACGTAATTCAGAAATTTCGATCACGCCTTCAATCATTTGTCGTGTTTCTTGATTGATAATTTCGTTTTGCTCTGAATCACGAATGGTTTCAACTAATTCCTCACGATTTTTCGGTTCTGCTGGGAAAAAATTATTTAACAACGATTGAAAAAAATTCTTTTTCGAATTGGATTCTGTTGAATTTGTTGAATGTTCTTCACTCATGACGATTTATTGATTACTCCAAAATAATTAAACGTTGCAAAGCTATCACATTTACCTATTTTTTGCTAGATAACGATTTATTATTTCGCAAACTCAGTCAAGGTTTTTGCAAATTTAGCTAAACCTTCTTCTAATTCTGGTGCCGAAATATTTAATGCTGGCGCTAAACGGACTACATTTGGGCCAGCTACTAATAACATCAAGCCAAATTGATTAGCAAGATGACAAAAATCCATTGCTTTGCCATGATATTTTTCAATCAATTCTGCACCAATTAACAATCCTTCACCACGAATTTGACTGAAAATCGGTGTTTGCTGATTAAATTGTGCGATGGTTTGTTTAATCAATTCACTTTTAGCACGAACTTGTTGTAAGAAAGTTTCATCAGAAATAATATCAACGGCTTTCTTAGCCACTGCACAAGCTAAAGGATTCCCACCGAATGTTGTACCATGCACGCCAGGTTTAAAACTTGCTGCAATTTTGTGGGTTGTCATCATTGCCCCAATAGGGAAACCATTTGCTAAAGCTTTAGCACTGGTCAAAATATCTGGGATCACATTATATTTCATATAGGTATAGAAATAGCCTGTACGGCCTACACCAGTTTGTACTTCATCAAAAATTAATAATGCTTGATGTTGATCGCAGAGTTGACGTAATCCTTGTAAAAATTCTGGTGTTGCAGGCAATACGCCACTTTCGCCTTGGATTGGTTCAACAATAATTGCACAAGTATGATCATCAATTACTGCTTTTACTGCGTCTAAATCATTGAATGGGACGTGGATAATATCGGCTGGTTTTGGGCCAAAACCATCGGAATATTTGGCTTGTCCACCAACACTGACAGTAAATAACGTACGGCCATGAAAACTTTGTTTAAATGAGATGATTTTACTTTTTTGATATCCAAAGTGATCAACCGCATAACGACGAGCTAATTTTAAAGCGGCTTCGTTAGCTTCTGCACCAGAGTTCACAAACATTACTCGTTCAGCAAATGTTTTTTCAACTAATGTTTTAGCTAATGCAATCGTCGGTTCACTGGTAAACCAGTTACTAGAATGCCAGAGTGTAGCGCCTTGTTGTTGCAATACTTCGAGCAGTTCGTCTGGGCAATGTCCTAAAGCATTAACTGCGATACCGCCAGTTAAATCAATATATTCTTTGCCTTGCTGATCCCAAATTCGACTGCCTTTACCTTTTACAGGAATAAAATCTGCTGGAGAATAGTTTTGTACTAAATATTGATCAAAGTCGCTACGTGTAATTTGTTGTGTCATAGTATTGCCTTAAATTCCTGATAAATTATCGATTGAATGATGCATTTATTGTCTATTACTGGGAGTGTTGTATTTGCTACAGAAAAATACCCCATTCTGCAACAGAAGGGGTAAAGAACATAAATGCATTTACTTTGTTGTAAAAACTGAAATAAGCATACGACTAATTGCATATATAGTCAATAAAATGCATAAAAATTCATTTTAGTTAGTGCCACCTACAGTAATTTTTTCAATTTTTAATGTAGGTTGACCAACACCAACAGGGACACTTTGCCCTTGTTTACCGCAAACGCCGATGCCATGATCGATTTCTAATTGATTCGCCACCATAGAAATATTTTGCATAACTTCAATACCACTGCCGATTAATGTCGCGCCTTTTATCGGTTTGATGATTTTTCCTTTTTCAATTAGATAGGCTTCAGAAGTAGAAAATACAAATTTACCTGATGTAATATCAACTTGCCCACCACCAAAATGAGGGGCATAGACGCCATAATCTACAGACGCAATTAAGTCTTCAAATTGGCTTTCTCCCGGCAGCATATAGGTATTTGTCATACGAGGCATGGGCAGATGAGCGTAAGATTCACGGCGTGCATTACCCGTTGGCTGCATTCCCATTAATCGAGCATTTAACTTATCTTGCATATAGCCTTGTAATACGCCATCTTTAATTAACACATTATATTGTCCAGGAACACCTTCATCATCTACGGTTAATGAACCTCGGCGATCTGGGAGTGTGCCATCATCAACAATCGTACAGAGTGGAGAAGTGACGATTTCACCGATTTTGCCACTAAAAATAGAAGATTGTTTGCGATTAAAATCACCTTCTAAACCATGACCGACAGCTTCGTGCAGTAATACACCTGGCCAGCCAGCCCCTAGAATAACAGGCATCATACCCGCTGGTGCTGCCACTGCACTTAGATTAACTAATGCCTGGCGTACTGCTTCTTTCGCAAAATAGACCGCACGTTGTTCACCCTGATACTGTTCAAAGAACCAGGTTAAACTTCTGCGTCCACCCACTCCCGCACTACCACGTTCACGCTTACCATCTTGTTCAGCTAAAACAGAGATAGATAAACGGATTAATGGACGAATATCAGCTGCTAATGTGCCGTCAGTGGCAGCAACTAACATTTCTTCATAGAGTGTGGATAAGCTTACAGAAACACGGGTAACACGAGGATCTTCAGCTCGTGCAACCTGATCAACTAATCGTAATAATTCAATTTTCTTTTCTCGAGAAAGGGTATCGAGAGGATTAATTGCAGCATAACGCAGAGTTGGTTCAACAGGGGTAAATCCTTGCGGTGTGAAAATAGATGCTGCTAGCTGTTTCGTTTGAGCAATACCTTTTGCGGCTAATGCGCAATCTTGTAAAGCAGCAAAATTAATCACATCTGAATAGGCAAATCCAGTTTTTTCACCACTAATCGCACGAACACCAACACCCCGATCAATATGAAATCCCCCTTCTTTAATAATGCCATCTTCTAATGTCCAGACTTCATCCATCGAGGTTTGGAAAAAGAGATCAGCAAAATCAATTTGGCGATCAGAAAAGAGATCGAAGAGATTGGGTAATTGTTGAAGAGATAATTGGTTTGCTTCGAGTAAGTTGTCTGCAACTTGGTTAATGATTTTTTTCATATTGTTTTAAATAAATACGGCTATTGTTACAAAATGGATTAAATAAATTGAGAATAGGGAAATATTATATTCAGTTTGTCGTTAATGTCATTTAACTTAGGGCTAATTTTATTGATTAAATGGTTTAACTTGTCCTTCCTATCTCTTACATCTGTTAGATTGGAATAAGAAACAGTAATAGTGATTAAATCTATTAACTATTGATCAAATGTGTATTGAGATTTTAGGTTTGGTACAGGTTGAGATCGCCAAATAATAGCGATCTCACTCGTTATTTTTCACTAGAGAAGTTACATTACCACAACATCAAATTGTTCTTGAGTGTAATAAGGTTCCATCTTAATTTGTACTTTCTTCCCAATAAAGACTTCTACTTCTGCAATTAATGCGTGAGTTTCTTCATTAATTAAATGCTCAGCGACAGCACGAGAAGCATAAACTAAGAATTGTTCGCTGGAATAGAGGTGGTGGACACGAATAATTTCGCGTGCGATTTCGTAACAAACAGTTTCCACACTTTTCACCCGTCCACGACCTTGGCAGTTAGGACACTCTTCACAGAGAACGTGTTCTAAACTTTCTCGAGTACGTTTACGAGTCATTTCTACTAATCCTAGTTGCGTAAAACCATTGACGGTAGTTTTTACACGATCTTTCGCTAAAGCTTCTTTGAGAGATTGCAGGACTCGCTCTTGATGTTCTTCAAGCTGCATATCAATAAAATCAATAATGATAATACCGCCAAGATTACGTAACTGTAATTGATGGGCAATGGCTTGAGTTGCTTCAATATTGGTATTAAAAATGGTCTCTTCTAGGTTGCGATGTCCAACAAAACCACCAGTATTAATATCAATCGTTGTCATGGCTTCGGTTTGTTCAATAATTAAATAACCACCAGATTTTAAATTTACCCGTTTATTTAAGGCTTTTTTGATACTCTCTTCAACGCCATATATATCAAAGAGTGGTTGTGGTCCAGTATAGACCGATAAACTTTGTGTTAATTGAGGCAGAAATTCTTCAATAAATTCCTTAACTTCTAAATAAACTAATTTGGAGTCGATACGAATACTATCTAACGTCATACCCACGAAATCACGAATAATCCGTTGGGCAAGTGCAGGTTCAGCATAGAGCATAGCTGGTGCGGTGGAACGTACTTTACGTTCTAATACTTTACGCCATAAACGTTTTAAGAAGTCTGCATCTTGCTGTAACTCTTCGAGAGAAACATTTTCTGACGCAGTACGAATAATAAAACCACCAAGTTCATCACAGAACGGCGTAACAAGTTCTTTTAACCTTGCTCTTTCTTCTTCGCTTTCAATTCGTTGTGATACACCAACATGGCTATTTTCAGGCATAAATACTAAGTAGCGAGAAGGCAGGGTAATATCGGTAGTTAAACGTGCCCCTTTTGTACCAAGAGGATCTTTCACCACTTGCACAACAATGTCTTGTCCTTCACGGACTAATTCTGCAATATCTTTAACGACAAATTGCTTTTGTTCATTTTCATCAACGCATTCAGTATGTGAAACAATATCTGAAGCGTGTAAAAAAGCTGCTTTTTCTAAGCCAATATCCACGAATGCGGATTGCATCCCCGGCAATACTCTTGTGACACGACCTTTATAAATATTGCCAACAATTCCCCGTTTTGTTTCCCGTTCAACGTGAACTTCACGTAAAATGCCCGCAGCAACGAGCGCAATCCTTGTTTCATTCGGGGTAACATTGACCAACAACTCGACTTTGTTACCGTTTTCCATGTTTATTATCCTAATAATATGACACTGTGCGTTAGTCTAACGAAATCGAAAATTAAATCCTAGAATATTTTGAGGTGTTCTACACAATCTTTGCTTAATATCATTTCTTGTGGTGATTATCCCACCAGTTGGTGGGAAGTGATTTGGGTTTAGATTGGAGATGAATAATGAAAAGCCTAGCTTTAAGGCAAGAACTAATGAGCCAATCCAATAAAGATTAAAATAGCCAAGAACCTATTTCATGATTGGTTTCTCTCCTTCATTTCATTGAAGAGGGAGAGTGAATATTGCCTCATTACACGCTTAACTTTCCCCTTCAAGATTGAAATGGGTTAGGGGGATGTTGATAAATCTCCCAATCTTCATCATTTTATTAAAGAGGGAGATCTATTATGGAATTATTTACACTCGAGTCAAAAAATGGGAAATAAAGTATTTTGTCATCAAACTAAAAATCCCCACATAGGTGGGGATTACTTAACAAAAATTAGGCAAGTTCTGCACGTAATTTCTTAGTGACTTTCACCATATTTTCTAACGCTGCAAGGGTTTCTGGCCATCCACGCGTTTTTAAACCACAGTCTGGATTAACCCACAAACGTTCTTTAGGAATCACATTTAACGCTTTACGTAATAAATGCTCAATTTCTGCCTCTGTTGGTACACGAGGACTATGAATATCATATACTCCCGGACCAATTTCATTTGGATATTTGAAATCAGCAAATGCAGTGAGTAATTCCATATCAGAACGAGAAGTTTCAATTGTGATAACATCGGCATCCAATGCTGCAATCGCTGGCAAAATATCGTTAAATTCCGAATAACACATATGGGTATGAATTTGTGTGCTATCTTCACAACCGCTAGAAGAAAGACGGAATGCTTGTCCTGCCCAATCTAGGTAAGCCTGCCAATCAGCACGTTTTAATGGTAGTCCTTCACGAATAGCCGGCTCATCAATTTGGATAACTTTAATACCTGCTTTTTCTAAATCTAAAACTTCATCATTTAAAGCTAAAGCAATTTGTTTACACACAGTTTCACGACTAATATCATTACGTACGAATGACCATTGTAAAATTGTGACAGGGCCAGTTAACATACCTTTCATAACACGATTGGTTAGACTTTGTGCGTAAGTTGACCAAGCGACAGTCATAGGTTGTGGACGCACAACATCACCGAAAATAACAGGTGGTTTTACACAGCGGCTACCGTAACTTTGTACCCAACCAAATTTAGTGAACGCAAAACCATCAAGTAACTCACCAAAATATTCCACCATATCGTTACGTTCTGCCTCACCATGTACAAGAACATCTAAATCTAATTTTTCTTGTTGGCGAACAACGTATTCAATCTCTTTCTTCATTGCCGCTTCATAATCAGCAGCAGAAAGTTCACCTTTCTTAAATTTTGCACGAGCGTGACGAATTTCCGTAGTCTGTGGGAACGAACCAATATTGGTAGTTGGTAATAATGGTAAGTTTAGCCATGCTTTTTGTAGTTTAATACGTTCAGCAAATGGTGATTTACGTTGATCTGCATTTGCTGGTAATGCCGCTAAACGAGCTGCAACTTCTGGACGGTGAATTACCTTACTATTAGCACGAGCATCAGCTGCGGCTTGGCTTGCATCTAATTCAGCTTGTACTGAAGCACGACCTTGATCTAATGCTTTCTTCAAGATACTTAACTCTTCAACTTTTTGTAAGCAGAATGCTAACCAAGAACGAATATCTGCATCTAATTGTGTTTCAACGGAAAGATCATAAGGAACGTGTAGCAGTGAACAGCTTGGTGCGATCCATAATCTATCTCCAAAGACTTGTTTTAAAGGCTCAAGTAAATCTAACTCTTTATTCAAATTAGCACGCCAGATATTACGACCATCAATAACACCAACAGAAAGCACTTTATCGTAATCAGCAAAAGTGGCTAATTGTTCAGGAGCACGAACAACATCAATATGTAAACCTGCAACAGGTAACGATTTTAATAAAGTTGCGTGTTCCACAACAGAACCAAAATAAGTCGCTAATAAAATTTTTGCTTTGTTAGCAAGACGTGCATATACAGGGGCAAACTGATCTAGCCAAGCTTGAGGGAGATCAAGTGCTAATGCTGGTTCGTCAATTTGAATCCAAGTTGCGCCTTTTGCGACTAATGCATCAAGAATTTGCTCATAGACAGGTAGGAGTTTTTCTAATAATGATAAACGATCAAAGGTTTCACCTTTTTCTTTACCAAGATATAAGAAGGTAAGTGGGCCAACTAAGGTTGGTTTTGCTTGATAACCTAATGCTTGAGCTTCTTCAAGTTGTTGCACATAGTGAGCTGGGTTAGCTTTAAACTCTGTATTTTTATGAAACTCAGGGACAAGGTAGTGATAATTGGTATCAAACCATTTTGTCATTTCAATCGCAAATTGACTCTCATTACCACGAGCAAGTTGGAAATATTGATCTAATGTTAATGTTTGACTATCAAAACCGAAACGAGCAGGAATAGAACCTGTGGCAACTTGTAAATCTAAAATATGATCATAGAAAGTAAAATCAGCGACACTAACAAAATCTGCATTTGCTTCCGCTTGGTGTTTCCAATTTTTTTCACGTAATAGTTTTGCTACAGTTAATAAATCTTGTTCTGAAAGTTCTTTGCGCCAATAACGTTCTTGGGCGAATTTAAGTTCACGTTTTGCTCCAACACGAGGGAAACCGGCTAAATGAAATACTGTCATAATCGCTTCTCCATAATATTTTTATTAAAAATTCTTTCAAATAGACGGCTAAACGTCTATCTGTAATGCAGAATAGCGAAAAATCCTGTATGATGAAAGCTCATAATTTTCATAAATAAGATGAATTAATTTAATACAGATGAAACCTACTTTTTTAGAACTCCGCCATTTAAAAACATTATTAGCCTTAAAAGAAACTGGTAGTGTTTCTTCGGCTGCAAAACGTGTTTATCTAACGCAATCGGCACTTTCTCATCAATTAAAATTGATTGAAGAACAATTTGGCTTGCCTCTATTTGAACGCAAAACGAATCCGTTACGCTTTACGGCAGCAGGCGAACGTTTAATCCAATTAGCTAATGAGGTATTACCTAAAGTAGCGATGGCAGAGCGCGATTTAGCTCGGGTACAACAAGGTGAAGCCGGGGAATTGCGGATTGCGGTGGAATGCCATACGTGTTTTGATTGGTTAATGCCAGCGATGGATGAATTTCGTCAGCATTGGGGATTAGTTGAGTTAGATATTGTGTCTGGGTTTCATACTGATCCAGTTGGCTTATTATTAACCGATCGTGCAGATTGGGCAATTGTATCTGAAGTAGAGGAGAACAGTGAGGTGATCTATCGTCCATTATTTGCCTATGAAATGGTTGGTATTTGTTCTCGAGATCATGAGTTAGCCTCAAAAGAGGTTTGGCAAGCAGAAGATTTTATCGATCAAACAATAATTACTTATCCAGTACCAGACGAGATGCTGGATTTATTGCGTCAAGTGTTAAAACCAGCGGGTATTAATCCAATAAGAAGAACTACTGAATTAACCATTGCAATGATACAATTAGTCGCGAGTAAGCGCGGGGTAGCGGCAGTACCTTATTGGGCTGTTTTGCCTTATTTAGAGCGTGGATATGTTGTGGCTCGAAAGATTACAGATAAAGGGCTATATAGTAATTTATATGCAGCAATCCGTGCAGAAGATCAGAGGATTGCTTATATTGATGATTTTTATGAAACGGTAAAAAATAAAAGTTTTGCCACCTTACCAGGATTAGTGGTTTTAGATTAGGAGAAGAGAGCGGATGTCTTTACAATTCAACGGAATTGCATTGTTTCTAGTGGTTTTAATTGCATTAGGCGTAGTTGGGCATAACAATTCTATTACGGTAGCCGCGACAGTTTTATTGTTAATGCATGAAACAGCATTATCTAAATATGTGGTGTGGCTAGACAAATATGGCTTAAGTGTTGGTATTATCATTTTGACGATTGGGGTTTTAAGCCCCTTAGTTTCTGGCAAAATTAGTCTGCCTGAAATTAAAGAGTTATTGCATTGGAAAATGTTATTAGCGGTAGTAGTGGGAATTTTGGTGGCTTGGCTTGGTGGACGAGGTGCAACATTAATGCTTGGTGCGCCAACTTTAGTAACAGGATTATTAATTGGTACAATCATTGGTGTTGCTTTCTTAGGTGGCGTGCCAGTTGGTCCATTAATTGCTGCTGGGATATTGTCATTAGTTTTAACAAAATAGATAAGAGAATAGCGGAGCAGATCAGTAAATCAGAGAAAGTTGCTGAAAATAACAACGAATAGACGCTTTATCTTATTTTCTACTTGCAACAGTTCGAAACATCCGTATAATTTGCTCCGTTCTTTGTTGCCTGGGTGGCGAAATTGGTAGACGCAGCGGATTCAAAATCCGCCGCCCTTAAAGCGTGTCGGTTCGAGTCCGACCCTAGGCACCACTAAAAAGATTTCAAAAAAAAGACCGCCGATAAAAAGGCGGTTTTTTATTGCCTAAAATACTCATAGTATCAACAACTTACGCCAAAAATTAACAAGAAAATATTTCTAAAAATACTGTACAAATATACAGTAAATTGCTATTATTTTGTCGTCTTGATGATCTGAAATGATCTAATTTATTATCTATTTGCACCCAAATTGCACCCGAAATTGCACCCAAAAATAGAGAAAGAAATAATGGCTACATTAACAAAACGGAACAACGGCTGGCGAGTACAAATAAGACGAAAAGGCATCTCACGTTCAGCTCAATTTCGCACAAAAGCAGAAGCACAGGCGTGGGCTTTAGAAATGGAAAGTAAAATTTTCAATGGCGACCTAAACCACATACCAAACATTACATTTTCAGATCTTATTGATAAATACATCAAAGAAATATCCATCACAAAACGAAGCTATAAAAATGAAGTTATTCGCCTAACAAGGCTTAGTAACAGAAAAATCGGACAAATTAACTTACGTGATTTAGATGAATACCATTTTCACCAATGGAAAGAAGAACGCCAAAAAGAAGTTAGTGTTGCGACTGTATTGCGTGAATGGAATACTTTATCTCACCTATTAAATACTGCAGTAACAGAATGGAAATATCTAAAAGAAAACCCACTCAAAAACCTAAAAAGACCAAGTCAACCGCCAGAACGAACACGCCGATTAAGTGAAGAGGAAATAAACAGAATTTTATTTGTTGCAGATTATAACAAGCAACAGATCCCAACAATGATACAAAATAGAGTTGCAGCCGCAATGTTATTTGCGCTCGAAACCGCAATGCGAGCTGGAGAAATCTGCAACGCAAAATGGCAAGATCTCAAAATGGATAAACGGCTATTACATTTACCACAAACTAAAAACGGACACCCTAGAGATATTCCATTGTCATCAGTGGCAATGGAAATTATTCAACAAATGGAAAAAATAAAAACTGATGATACTGATCTCATTTTCCAACTAAAGCCAGCACAACTAGATGCCAATTTCCGAAAGCTAAAAGAAAAAGCAGCATTAGATAATGCAAACTTACATTTCCACGATACCCGCCGTGAAGCGCTAACACGGCTCGCCAAAAAAGTCGATGTAATGACTTTGGCTAAAATATCAGGGCATAGAGATATTAAAATATTGCTTAATACTTACTACGCCCCGAATATGGTTGATGTGGTTAAATTGCTGGATTAGGTTTTTACTTTATCTTGATTTAAAAAAAATTAGCCAATGTGTATTAGACAACTTTCCTGATTTATGCCCTACAATAGGCTTATATGATATTAATGATAGTATTTTATTTACTGTTATTTGTGTTTCATTCCATTTAAATACTAGCACACCGTTTTCGGCTAATACTCTCATGCACTCATCAAAACCTTTACGTAATTGGTCTTCCCAATTTTCTGATAGACGGCCATACTTTTTTACCAACCAACTATTATCACCACCTTTTGTTAAATGTGGGGGATCAAAAATCACGAGATTGAAAGATTTATCGGCAAACGGCATATTTGTAAAATCTGCTACAATATCAGGAGCAATTTCTAATGTTCTTGTTTTACCTCTATCCATAAATACAATATCTTCATGTCGCTTATCCATAAACAACACGAGTGGATTACTTTTGTCAAAGTGAAACATTTTACCACCGCAACACGCATCAAGGATTGGTTTTGTCATTTTTTATTGTTCCTTTTCTTTTACTGTAAATTATTAATATCAATAAAATATGTTTGAACTTTATTGCTATATTTTTTGGAACAAGGCGGATAAAAAACGGCTATCATTTGTGGTTTATTGTTTCCTTTTACTTTTTCTTTTGTTCGATAATCAAGAAAAGAAATTCGACCACTAGTAATAAAATAAATCTGGCTTGCAAATACTTCACAAACTTTAAACCACCTTGTAGATGTATCAATGTTTAATAATATGGCCACTTGATTGTGATTCCGATAACATTCATTAACAGCCTTAATAATAAAAGGCAATGGATTGCAATAAGATGGGTTCATAAACACTTGCTTGTATTTACCCCAATCTGTAATTAATGTGTTCTGTTCTTCAGTTATGAATTCCTCACATTTTGTATTTTGCTTATTTGCACAAGCATCAAGATTAAAGTTAAGCCCAGTTAATCGTTGAATATTTTCTACTACCTCTTTTGGTGTGGCCCAGTAATCTTTCTCTTTTAAATTATCAATAATAAATGGCTTATTAACAGTTAATAAATGTTGATATTCTATTAATTTATCCATTTAAACTCTCCTCGCCTTTTTCCTCTCTGCATATCGCACAACATCGCCTGCAATCCAACGTAAACTTGAGCTTTTCTTTCTAATGTCACGCTGTGAAGGAACTTGAACGGGTTGCGGAAAATACGGATCAGCAATTACAGCGCCACGAATATGACGCTCGCTTAACTTAAAATAAGCCGCAATATCTGCCACTGTCCAAAGCTCTTTACTATCTTCTGTTAGAGGTTCTTTTTGCTGCAGTAATAACGCTTCTACTGCCTGCAGTTTTTCTAATAGTGCTTGGTTTGTAATTTGTTCCATAATCACCTCACGTTAAACTGGAAACGGCGGACAATCATCGGTTGGTATGTTAGTTGCTGCTTGTTTATCGGTTGTTGCTGCTGTTTGCCCCTTACTACTTAACATCTGCAACTGTTCGCCAATAATCTCTGTGATATAGTGGGTAACGCCTTGGCTTTCATAGCTGCGAGTGCGTAATTTCCCCTCAACATAAATTTTCGCACCACGCTGCAAATATTGCTGCACAATCTCCGCTAGTCGCCCATAAAAAATTACTCGATGCCATTCCGTGCGTTCTTTCTTTTGTTGCGTTTCTTTATCTACCCAGTTTTCTGATGTTGCTACGCTTAAATTTGCAATCGACCCGTTTTGAAAAATCTTCACGTCAATGTTACCGATATTGCCGACAATAATTACTTTATTTATACCTGCCACTGTTTATTACCTCATTATCTTATAAAGAATTCATACTTTTTACGTTGTTCTAATAGTTCTAATAATTCTTCTTTTTCATCTTCTAATAAAATTCCAACCCTATCTTTTACCCTTAAATCATTTATACATTCATCTAGATATGCTTTATAACTCGATTTACCTTGTGGTATTTCAGGTAACAACCTCCATTTTCTACCCCGCCATAGGTTCCATACCGATCCATCGTTACATAGTGCAAATACACTCGAATCCATATATTCATTAGTACAATCACTATGTACACCTGAACAAATTTGAATAATTTGTCTATCCATTTAATTTCACCTCACTTCTTCGTTGATAACTCAACCGCAATTCGCCATAATCTACTGACAAATAACGACCATCTTTCACTCTCACCGAACCAGTTCGCACCAATTCGTTATACATTTCATCAGTTAACCGAATTTTCTTGCGTAATAACCAATCAATTTTCCTGCTTATTAACGCCTGTACCTGCTGTTCTTTGTCTATTTTTTCGTCTGTGTTAATCTCCTCTCCAACATTGTCTATTTTTTGATCCGTACAGTTATTGACAGAACTCCAAGCGGCGCTATGCGCCGAATGATTTACTAATCCCTGCTGTGAAGCTAAAACCGACTTCTTAACCAGTTTCCACTTTTTCAACCGCGTACCAATCAACTCAAAAATCGGTTTAAGTTGATTAAAAATGCCGATAATTTTTTTACTAATTTCGCCGTACTTATTCGGTTTTCTATCTTCATAAACCGTGCGAGCAACTAAATCTTTACGACTGACAAACGCACCACCTTGTAATTCAGTGTATTTTGTCCAGTCGCCGTCATCTGCTGCCTGAATTAACGCATCGATTTGTTGATCGCCCACTAACCGCCCATGCTTACGACGTAACTCACGAAACACCGTTACAGGCGCACCGCCAATTTGCTGGAATTGACGAATCCGCCACTTTGACGCCCATGCACAAACATTCTTTACCCCGTCTTTTAATTTCTCGCCTGTTTCATCGTCCACATCATCATCGCAAGCATAACCATCAATATTTTTAGCGATGTATTTCGCAATGTAGCCAGTCGCCGATCCTTTTTCCCAATCAATCGCTTTTGCGGTAAAACGATGTTCATTTGCCCCAGCCTCATTACCATCTTCCTCAAGCGCATATTTCGCAAAAATGGCACGTACGGTTTCCACATGCTTTTGCTCCATAAAGAACAACATATGCCAATGCGGTGTGCCGTCGTGGTGTGGCTCAACAACACGAAAACCAAAAATATTTATGTTGCGTCTTTTTAATGCAGCACGCACACGGGCAAAAACGCGGCATAAATAATCTTGCGTATCGCGTGGATTACTAAAGTTCCATTTTTTAACGAAGCCGCCTTTAGAGCTGATAGCGTGATAAGAGGAGGGAGCAGTCAAGGTATAAAACTCACCAACATAGCCATAGAGCTTTGCTAACTCTTCAAAGCCACGCATTCTGTTCATCAACTCACAACGGCGAATCGCAGGATTAGAAACGGTTTTATAAAACATCTCATCAAGTCCGAGTTGCTCTTCTTCGTCCTCTTCATTGATAAGCTGCATAGTTTTCAAGAATTGGCTATTCTTCTTCTTTTGTGTCCGCCATTCAGCAATCGCTTCACGGCTAGCATAAGGACTCGCCGCTGCTTGCACCTGACCGACCGCAATCGCTAAATGCTCACGCAAATAAGAACGTTTTTGCCAAAGTTTCCGCGTCCACCAATCTTCATCACACATCTTCATGATACTGATGCCGATTTGTTCAGATGTGATTAACCCTTTGTGATATTTATCCCAAAATTGCGGTGTAATCCCTTTTAACTCGGTTAAGCGACCAAGTTTGTAGTACAGGCTTTTGACTTTTTTATCGATAGCTTCTTTTGTTTTGCAGGAGTGTAAGTTTTCGTCTAAAAAATCCTGCTGAATAATAAACATTTCATCAGCGATTTTTTTTGCAAATTCAACAACCTGATGGCGAGAAAACTCGTGTAATGCGATAGTTTTTGTCGTATTGATTCGCTTTCCGTCTTCATCAATCGTCTGTATATTGCTTTCCGAAACTTTAACCGTTTCGATGATCGGGTGACGTTGTAAGACATTCTCAACACGCTCAAGCACGCCATTGTCTAATGTTGTGCGTAACCAAGTATTAGCCGTAAAACGCCCCGACTTCCGAAATGTTTTTAAATAACGCTTAACAAAATACTTACTTAAAAAATCAGGTAATCCTTTTAATTTGGCATACCCGAATTTAAAAATGTCATCATCGCCACAATTAAACAGCTCGTATTGCACTGGGGTTAAACCCATTGGTGCAACACGATCTGTCTTAATATAATCAGATGCCTGTCTAACTGTGGCGTATTGCATTACAAATCCCTTACTCGAATTACTTCTTCTTTCATCTGCCCAATAACCGTATTTGCGGCATCAAATATCGCAACAGGGGAGCGATCAGTCTTAGCAAATTGCTCCTTAAAAATCGCTAGCAATAAGTCTTCAAAATTAGGGTATTCTGTGATTTCATCTGGTTTCCAAACCCCATGTTCCACATCAAACGCATATGATGTCTTACAAAAACCTTGACCGTTTTCCGCACGTTGTACGCAAAAACGCTCGCCCAAATCGAAAAAGATACGTTCATTCATGTGTTACTCCTAGTGTAAAGTGATATAAGTTGCCGCTAAGGTTTTATTGATTCTTGCTCGCAACTGCATAAACTCCGCTGCGGCTTTCCGTTGACGTCCTGCCTTAGCTAATAACCTCACTCGTTCAGCACGAGGTTTATACTTACATAATCCCAAATAACCTAAGCAATTCTCCGTAAAGTAATAAATTGAACCGTCCACTATTTCGCGGTTAATATTTAATTTTTGTTTAATCTTCATACACCACCTCTGAATCCACTTTTAAAAAATCATTTACGCTAACAGGTAAATTAAATGCGCTTGCAATCGCCTTAATTTGCCGAATAGCGTTACCAATTTTTCGCCTATCTTCTATGTCGTAATCACGCAAATGCGGCTTAAACTCAACGCTAGCCGCTCTCGCTACCGCCGTTTTTTGCATTAACGTTAACTGTTCAAAAAGTCGCTCCGCTGCAAATTCTGACTCGCTATAAAGTCGATGAAATGATTTAAAAAATTCATCTTTTGCTAAATTCGCAGCAGTCATAGCCAACCCCTTACTTACCTAATTTCCCAAATAACCAACTCAAAAACGTTGGCTTGTAGTGCAATGCTTCTAACGCTTCAACCCGATCTAACAAGCTTTCGTTTGCCAAATTGATAATCTCATTACGGCTTGTTAAGTAATCGTTCATTCTTTGCTGTTGTGCGACAATTCGCTCCAACGCTGTAACACGCTGTTCTAATGCAAAAAAGTTTGTTCGTTTTTTCTGCTGTCTAACGACTTTGTAGCGATAAGGTTGTTTAATCATTGTTCAAATCCTCGAATTTAGGGTGCAAAAAACTCGCCCTTTGCGAAAAAGGCTATAATTTGCACAGTGTTTTAATTAAAAAAGAATTACGACTGTTGTTCTGCTTCGAACATATCTAACGTTTTATTGTCCATCTGCAACAACGGCTTATTTGCTCGCAATGCTTCTGGTCGTTCGTGATAAGTTGGCGTTGATACTTTAGTAATCTGACTTTTTACTTCCAACCTAGTGCCACAACTATTGCAATATAGCGTGGTGCCAATAACCAACAACCCGACTTTCTCTGATGTTCTTACTCTTAAATTTGCACTCCCGCAGTTTGTGCAACGATGATCGATATTTGCCATTATTTACCACCTTGTTTAATAAGTTCATCAACAATCCCATTAACCCATTGAGAAAATGACGCTTTGATGAATGCAGAAAATTTCTCATTGTCATCTGGATTAAAATCTTGATAATGTTGTGCAAGCTTAACTAGTACTAATAATGTCAACAGCTCGCCTAATAATCTTTCGCTTTTTTCAGCTAACGCATCTAACGTAGGAGCAAAAAATGCAAAATGACGATAAAAACTTATCTCGCCATCAAGCGGTAACCCAAACGACCGTAGTAAACACAACACTTCCAAAAAAGAAACATTTTGATAAATCGGTCTTGCTCTATTTTTATCAGGCATTGCTTTTATCACTTCAACAATCTGAACACCATCATCTAACTGATAAAATGCTTCGCCAATTTTACGAATTAGGTTTAAATAATTGGTTTCAGCCTGCGGATATGGCTTGGTTTCTGCGTGAGCAGCTTCGTAAGCTACATGATCAAGGGAAACATAAACAAGCCGAGCAACTCGTTCAGCTTGCAATTTCAATCGATCCAATGTTAGAAGCGGATATACCTTTAGATAATTACCGTCCTGTTGATTTAATGAATCCTTATTATCGTCAGAAGAATAAGGGGTAGAATTTAAAGATTTCATTTATACCACCTATTATTATTAAACTATCCGTTCTGTTGTTGAGATGTTGAAAGATACAATGACCGACCAGCAGAAACAGCACCTGATGGAACTTTCCGAATATGCAAATGAACGTTATCGATTAGATACGGCTCTTGATGAACAAGCGTCGCAAAATCTTCTAGCACTGCAAGATTTGCTTGAAACGCTTTTGTAGATTTATCTAATGCTAATTCTGAAAAATCAGATAAGGTGATGCTTAAGCGATATTTCCCGTTCTCACCTTTTACTAATTGAAATATGCCTGAAACAGCACGCCCTCTTATTTGAGTTTGATTACACATTTACACCACCTTAAATTTTGTTAAACTTAATCCTTGTTGACCTTAACGAGAATTGTTTATGAAATCTAAATATTTAGTTAATTTAGCTACTTTTGAACTACCGCCTGTTGATACCGAAATTACTGCCTTTATTGATAAACAAGAAGTTTATTGGGGTAATAATTTTTATAAAATCGGCATTATGCATAATGGTGTAATCTACCGAGAAATCTTATGTGAAGAGGGTTTAAATGAACTTACCTCTTTTCATAATTTTATTGGTGATTACGGTTATACCGATTTAGTTGGCGATAGAGGACATATCAAAAGTTATTCTTCTTTATTCGTGCATAACTCCGCTTTACGCTGATAAGCTAACCACAAATTGCGTCTTGCACGTTCAAAGGCAACTTCTGCTTTAGCTCCCTCAAGACCAAACTTATCAATCGCCTTAAAAATACTTTCTGCTACGTTTAAATCATTCTCACTCATAGAATGAGCTAACCAGTCAGAAAGTTTGTTTTGTTGATTACACATTTACACCACCTTTTTACCGTTATGCTAAAATCATTTGTATTAACACAAATGCTATAAAAGAAACGAATGTTGCCAGGTACGCTATGCTTACACGGTTGTTACGATTTCTCATTTTTATCCTTAACTGGTTTATTTTCCCTTATAAAACTTTATGCTATGCTAAATTGCCATTTAACTTCATAAGGGAAACATCTATGAGCAATGATGAAAATGAAATTATTGAGCTGACCGTCAAAAATGAAGAACAAGCGAACCAACTCAAAGCCCAAAGCACTATTCTTGATCTCTTAAAACCGCTTTTAACTTCAAATCAACGCTCCCTACTCGAGCAGCTTTATGAACACGTACGCTACCAGCACTTAGAGAACTTTGAGCTTGAAGAAGATCAAGCAGAAGAGTTTGAAGCATTATTTGACGAGCTTGAATCTTTTCTCGACAAGTAAAGCCATAATCAAATAAGCTAAAATCTAAACGATACTGTCCATCTTGATTACAACGCACAGTAAATTTTCCGCTTACCAGCCCAACGTGATTATCTGTTGGGCTTTGCTTTTGTTTCTGTTTTTTGCATTGATTACACATATACACCACCTTAAATTTTGTTAAACTGTATTCCCCAATCTATCTAACTAGGAAAAATTTATGGATACTAAAAATTTAGAAGCTCGGTTAGAAAAGTTAGAACAGCAAATACAAAAACGCATTGATCGCCAAAATTTATTTGCCACCATTATTTCTCACCAACTAGAACAACTATCACTTAATACTCATCTTTTAATCTCGCTCTTGCCGCCGTCGGTCGATCTAGAGCCTCTTTCACAATTTTATCTAAAGCAGATTGAAGATTATCAACAGTTAAAACAGCAGCTCTCACCTGATGACGACACTGGCAGGGATTACCTAAATACACTGATAACCGATTTACAACAAATACATTGTCAACTGACCGAGAAAAATTGACTTTCGTGTTTAACGCCTTACTTGTAGGGCGTTTTCTAATTTTTGCCATTTACGCCACCTTTCCTTTATAAACTTGATTTAATTGTGTCCCAATCAACATCAGGACGGAGATCTCTTGCGGTTACTTCGCCGTTAGTTGCTTGGATAATTCCTGGAATATATTCAATAGAGATTTTTGCTTTTCCTGCAGTCCATTTGCTAACAGCTTGTGATGTAACACCACAAATTTCAGCTAGTTTTGTTTTACTTCCACAAATAAACACTGCCTTTTCGATATTAAGTTTCATATCTCACACCTAAAGATTAACTAAAGTTTCATATAATATAAAACTAAGGTTTTATATAGTCAACTTTTTTTTGACTTGTAGAATGAAACTTTAGTTATATAATTCAAAAAATAGAGGAGATTATTTATGCAAAGTTTGGCAGAACGTTTAGAAAAAGAGCTAAATAGACAAGGTATATCTATGTATGCGCTTGCCAAAATGATTAATGTTAGTCAACCTGCGATTGCGAAAATTGTAAAAGGGGAGACCAGAGATCCTAAGAACATAGTAGAAATAGCCAATGCACTAAATGTTAACCCTCACTGGTTAAAAACAGGCGAAGGAAGTCGAGAAATAACAACAGCGATCTCGCCTATTACATCATTGGTTAGTAATAACGAAGATGAAGAGCATACCTACCAAATTGACCGCCTAGACGTACAAGCTGCAGCAGCAATCAATGGCATTACTAATCAAGATTATCCAGATATTATTCAGTCAATTTATTTTTCGAAACAAGGTTTGATTGAAATTGTTGGCAAAAAATCTACTGACAATGTTTATCTAATTACGGTGCCAACTGACAGCATGGCACCAACCATTAATAAAGGTGATTTAGTCTTTGTAGATACCAAAATTGATTATTATGACACTGAAGGAATTTATATTTTTTCGCTTAATGGTGATTTATATATTAAGCGTTTAATGCGATTACCTACCAATGTTTATAAAGCGATTTCCGACAATAAACTTTATCCAGAATTTGATATATCTGATGAGTTGTTTAATACCGCGAAAATTGTCGGAAAATTTATTCGAGTTTTACCCATTAATGCAAAGGAGCTTTAAAATGAAAAAGTTAGTTTTAATTATCAGTAGTCTATTAGTTTTGTCTGCCAATATTACCAATTTACAAGCTAAAGAGTGGTACGAGGAAAAAGGAACATTACATCAATCTACTATGAAAGAATGGTGTAAAGCTAGTGATAAAAATAAGTTAGCTACTGCTGGGGATTTTGTTTCTAAAGGTTATATTGATAAGCTTTTTAAGCCTGAAATAATACAAGCTATCCAAGAGAATAAAATGGACGGTATTAAGTTTATGGCTGGTGAAATTGTGACAGCTTTAGATACAGCAGCTTGCGAGGGTAAAAAAGCAACTAAGGCAATGTCAACAACTAAAGTGAATGATTTAGTAGGAATGTCAATGCTTTTAATGAACTGGGTAGGTAAAGAATAAAAGGCAGGTGAAAATATGAAAAAATTACTTCTTATTATCAGTGTATTATTATTAACGCAATCTGCATTAGCCGCAAAACAAGAATATAGCTGCGACGACGGCAAACGTTATTGCAAAGAAATGCGATCATGTGAAGAAGCGAAGTTTTACCTTAACCAATGCGGAGTAGGGCGTTTAGATCGCGATAAAGACGGCGTACCGTGTGAGAGTATTTGTAGGTAGATATATGATTTATTTGAGTAATGGTGATTTATGAGAAAAAAGATATGGGATTCCATTTTGGATAGGACAGATTTTATAGTTATTGTTTTCTTTAGTTTTACTATATTTTCTATATTGAAATTTGTTATATATATAGGTTTAATACCTTACGATGAGGGTGTAATAACTCACATAGTAGCTAGTATTCTAGGTATTTTGGTAGCTGTGATTGTTGAATTGATTAAATCTTTAAAAAGAGAGAAGGTGCATTTAATTTTGCAAATTGTTATATTATTGATTAGTGTAGCAATTATTTATCGCATTTCTACTGGATTTATATTTAGGTTTGAAATAAATTTAGTGTTTTATATAGTATTTAATCTAATTTTTTCCTGTTATTGGGAAGAGCTTAATGTTTCTGAAAAATTACGCTTATGTATTGGTAAGCTTATTGATAAAATACGATTAAATCCTTATTTTATTGGAATTTTAATATTAGCTATTATTATAATAGAACTATTTTTCTTATTATATAAAATATAGTTGTGATGTTAAACGTTATTG
Source organism: Gallibacterium genomosp. 3 (assembly GCF_001678475.1). Taxonomy (GTDB): domain Bacteria; phylum Pseudomonadota; class Gammaproteobacteria; order Enterobacterales; family Pasteurellaceae; genus Gallibacterium; species Gallibacterium faecale. The sequence goes on from NZ_JTJR01000002.1 coordinate 23,468, forward strand.
CAAAGAAATGCGATCATGTGAAGAAGCGAAGTTTTACCTTAATCAGTGCGGCGTTGGGCGTTTAGATCGCGATAAAGACGGCGTACCGTGTGAGAGTATTTGTCGTTAATGAAATTAGACGAAAAAGGATAGGATCTTGAGTAAGAATCTTTTAGACTAAATTAGATTAGTTACTAACATAATTAGAATTACTTGCCAGTCAGAATAAGTAAATTATTAGAAAATAGAGTGTTAATTATGGAAAAAAAAGATAGATCGGCATTAGAACAGTTTAAATATTCAGTAAGAGTTACTGCGAATTGTAAAAATAATGCTGCAAGCAGGTTAGAAAAATTTAAGAATATATCATTTGCGATAATCATAATGACATCTTTAGGGCTAATTTTTATTCCTATTTGGTTTTTAGCTTTTCCAACACAAAATCATTTATATAAAACTATAATTGATATATCTCAAATATTTTTAGCGATTGTTATATTAGTCTTTTCTATACAAATATCTAATTCATCTTATGATGTAAAGATTAATAATTTAAGAGCATGCGGCTCTAATCTAAGAAGCCTAAGTAAAAAGCTAAGAATATTAGAAGAAGAATTATTAGATAATAAAGATGATAAAGATAAATACAAAAAAATTAGAGAGTTCTTAGAGTTATATGGGAATATATTAAAAGATGCTGAACCTCATCAAGAAATTGATTTTCTAGTGACCGAATGTGAAAAAGATTCATTCTGGAAAAGGATAGAAAAAGGGTATTACTTCAAAAAATATTTAAGTTTACACTATATATATATATATTTAACATTGACAGTAGCATTCTTTGAACTGTTTCTTATATTGGATATATTGGGGCTAGTTATAACGTTTGGGAATATCAAATAAATATTTCTGCAAAAATACTTGGTATTTATTTTTTGATGAATCAGGCATAAGTGGGAACCCTTTTTATACATTTGAAATATTATTGGATTAAGGAAGATAATTTACTTCGTTTTGAACATAAAAATAACAGAGCTACGCCAAAAATATTATTGTGGTGATAAAATCAAATGGCAAACAGCAAAATTTAAACATTATTACAAAGAAATTAGTCGTGTGAAGAAGCGAAATTTTACCTTAACCAGTGCGGAGTAGGGCGTTTAGATCGTGATAAAGACGGCGTACCGTGTGAGAGTATTTGTAGATAATAGATAACAAAAAAGAGAGCATTTAGCTCTCTTTTTGTTTATGCTTATTCAGCATTGATACATTAATCATTTTTTGGATTTAACTCAAACTCCACATTACTTGTATAACCGCTATCGTTTAAATTATGTGTAACTTGAGTAACAATCCATTTACTACTATCAATTTGTCCCTTAAAGCCAGCCAAAACGGCTGGCATTTCTGGGATTAATTCAGGTCTGCCGTAAGCAAGCGTTAGCGAAAAACTAGCAACGCCTCGCTTCATTTTATCATATGCGGCTTTTGCTCCAGTAATTGCCGCTGCTTCTGTTTTATAAACATGACGTACTGTTTTCATTTGATTGGCGTCCGTTTCTACTGGCTGATGTTGAACTAATACATTTTTTTTATTTTTACTGACTTTACCTGTTTTTGTTATAGCATTTTTTCGCTGTATTTCTGAATTTGCATCAATAACAACATCGCCTTTTTTGCCGTTATCTGGATCATAGTAATAAGCACGCACTGCACTATAATTATCCCCCTCGGCAATATTAAAACGATAACTATCGCCTGATTGTTTTGTAATCAAGATTGAGGGCAACGGCTTACCGTTAGCGGTTTTCATTTCGCCAGCGTAAAAGAACATTAGATAACCGTTTTTCACCGTGGCGATAGCGTCATATTCTTTCGCAAGTCGCGTGAGTAAATTAATCGTACTTTCATTTTGCTGATCTAAGTGTTCGATAGTTTGCTCGCCAAGTTCCTTATCGCAAAGCGGTTTTAGCTTGTTCTCCGTGGCAAGTTGTGCCACTAAATCTTTAATTTTCACTTTGTGAAATGAGCGTTCTTGTTTAGTGGTGAGTGATCCGAATAAGTCTGCAGATCTAGCTCGCAAAACGAGCGTGTCAGGTGGACCGCTAAACTCAATCTCGTCAACTTTATAACTACCTTTATCGACTAAGCCAGTATCTTTGAAGCCAATCGCTAAATTAATGGTCGCACCACGGCTGGGTAATACTAGCTCACTATCGTGATCGCTTAATGTAATATCAAGTTGATCAGCCTCAAAGCCACGGTTATCGGTAAGCGTGAGCGAGATTAATCGCTCGCTAACAATATGCGTAATATCTTTTTGTGTTTTATCATCTTTTGACGCAACAACAACTTTGAAAATGGGTTTGCGATGATTGCTATTAAAAAGATCACTGATAATATCAATCATAAGTAATCCATTACTTTTTGCACGAGCTTAACAGACAGTGGATCATCTGTACGCTTTAATGTCATACTAAAATCAATTAAACGCGGTGCGCCATCCCCGAATAACTCTGTCCGTTCTTCACTAATTTTTTCAATCACAAAATAACCAATTAATTCAAATGTCGCGCCATCAATTAGCGGATAGGCATCACCTAAATCAGCCATTAATTCTAATAATTTAATACTTACTCGACCGCCCGTAACTTCGGGCGCTAAACGCCCGCTAATTGTGATAGTTTCGCTTTCTTTGCCAATAAATTGAGTTTTCGGCATTAAGCCAATAACGCTATTTGTTGAGTGTCGCCAAGATGATTCACGGCTTAAACTTTGGAAGGGGATTGTTCGCTGCATAAACACGAACAATCCAAGTGAAGCAAGTGCGAAATTCTGAAACATTGCTATAAATCTTCCGCCATTCTTTTGCAAACAATATAGAGATCATTAGGGGAGAATCGCCAGCTTTGATTAAATCCTAGTGCTGCAGCACAAAATTCTGAACAAAACCATTTATTAGCAGATTGTCGCCATTTCAAGACAACGCCAATCGCACCAAGCCAATCATAATCTTGCCCTTTCACTCCATTGTAAAAATAATCTAAATAACGTTTATCTAAATCAATCGGCACAAAATCCCATTTATCCAAATCTAGCGACATTCGCTTATAACGCACACCGCCGTCACGCACCGAAGCAGAGAAGCAATGATAATCGCCCTCTTTTGTGCGACAAACAATTTCGCAGTGCGAATACTTACCCTTCGTTGTTTTACGCGTTAACCAATCGCAAAACCTCGCCCAGATAGCGGATAAGGATTTTCCCGTTTTTTGCCCTTTGTAAAAAGCGATATAGATATTATTCTGCTGCATAATGATTCCCATTTAATGAATTATTTGCTAGATAAATAAAATAATTATTTTTCTATTCTGATTGACTACGTTCGATTGCTTTTTCACGCCATGACATTAATTCATCTAGGTACATATCGTTAAATGTTGATGGCTGCCAATGAAAGACCGTTGCAATATCGGCAATCGCGTCATCAACGGTTTTTGGCACTAAAATCACGCCGTTTCGAGTTGATCCGGCTTGATAAAAAAAGTGATAACGCTTGTCGCTAATTCTGTAAAATCAACAATATCAAGCGATTTAATTTCCATTTCTGTTAACGCTGGTGAGGTAACGCGAGGTAATAACTTCGTAATTGCGTCAACATCAACATTTAACACATCAACTAATTTCAATCCTTTTAGTGCAAATACGTTCGGCTTATTAATCACAATGTCTGTAATTGTGTTTTCGCCACGTTTAATTTTTGTTGTTAAAGTTACTGTTTTTTGATTATCTGTTTTTACTTTAGTCATTTTTTAATCCTTAAGTTGTAATTGAGAAAGGCCCCTTTGCGGGGCGTAGGGTGGTGTAAAAATTAGATTCCGATTGCTGCGCGGTGATCTGCTAACTTATCGTCGCCATCGACGATATAGATCATATTCAGCATATCGATTTCAACGACATCACGACTATTTTCAATGAGCTTGTAATAAGTTAATGATGCTTTAAAGGTTTGTTCCGTATCATCGCCAACCTTGCTATTTCCGGGGTCGATTTCAGTAAAACGACCGCGCATTACAATTTCAATCGGCGTTACCTCGCCGCTATCATCCTGCTGATATGCGCCAGTAAAACGTAATTGCACGTCTGAAATATTTTTACCAAATTGGCGGAATAACTCGATCATATAACCGCCCATCTTGATTTCTGCTTCTAGCTTTTCTAAGCCAAGGTCAACGTCAACTGCACCAATCATTCCGCCAGAACGATATTCTTCAGATTTAATTGCCAGTTTAGGTTGCGTAACTTCGGTAACTTGTCCTCGATAGTTATTACCATCAATAAACATATTCATATATTTTAGTTTTCTCGGCATTGCCATTTGTTACTCTCCTTATGAATTTACTCGACTAACAAAATCAACAAGATAAGAATCGGTAAAGCGTTGATTAAATTGCAACTGTTCTAGTGGCGGTACAGGTGTATAGTCATAATCAATAATTAACTTACCGTCCGCAAGATTTTCTTTCGAATTTAGATCTGCTGTAATCCACGCTTGACCGCCCATTAACATTCCTTTATTTGTTAGGTCACGCCATTTAGCATTGATTCCCTCGATAATATCTTTAACGAGTGTTACTGACATATCCTTATCCATTGCCCAGTCAAATGATTGTGCAATCGTATCTTTCAGTACTTGTGCAGTTCTGGTATAAACCTCAAACTTGAATTTCGGCTCGTCTGAACAAGTGCGTAAGCCCCAAAAGCGGAAACCATTGTAGTTAATGCAACAGGTAATGCCTTTTTCGTTTAGAAAATTAACGTCTGTTGAGCTGTCGTTAATATCAAAGTAAATTTCTTTTGTAACGCCAGACACGCCGTTAATCGCTTTATTGGAAATTGATGTATGCCAACCTTGTTCTTTGTCTAAATAAGCACGCACTGCCGCTGCTCGCACGACCGCATAATCGACTTCGTTTTTCAACGTAATTGGATTAAAAGAAATAAAATCACCAAAAATTAACATCACTTCACGCTGTGCGAAGTTTTTGCGATACGTGATAACCTCTTCTTTTGTGTTACAGCCATAACAAGAGAGATAAGCAAATGCGTTCATTTTCGCTGCCAATGCAGCTAACTCGACAGCAACTTCTTTTGTATCGTGCTTCGGTACGCATAAAATACGCGGCTTAATTCCGTATTTAACTGATGCAGTGAGTAAGGCTTTCATACCCGTATAATTTCCCGTTGCGTCAGTTGTGCCGATAATATTCGCGTTCATTTCTGATTTGTACTCTTCTGCTTCTGTTGATTCATCGTGTGTCGATTCTGGCACACGCACAACAATCACTTTACAGTTAACAATATCAGCAATGCCATCTAATGATCTTGCTAGCGTGCCTTTTGTGCCAGCTTTGGCAATATAGGCTTGTGGGTTGGTGAGTAATACAGCTTTATTTAGCGGAAAAGTATCTTCGTCAGCATCTGATGCAGTAGCGACTAGCCCAATAATGGCTGTTGATACCATTTGAATTGAGCGGATACCCTCTGTAATTTCATTGACGCGGACACCGTGTAGATATTCTTCGGTCATAGTTGCCTCTGGTTTGTTTAACAATGATATGATTATTTTGATCGTTGATGATGCTATATGCCAATTAATCAAATTGTTAAATCAAATATCACAATGAACCGATAAAAAAGCGAGATAGTGAGTATCTCGCTGAAAAAGTTATAACGGTAGTCGTTATTGTTGTGTTTCTGCTAAAGAAGTCATTTTCGATGTAATATCAGTATAAATTGCCTGCATTTGTTCTAATGTTAAATCAGCTTGTTTAAGCTCATATTTACGCATTCTTAACGCCCCCAGTTGCGCTTGTAGAGTTCTTAACTGTTCAGCTTGTTTTAGAATCAGTTGCGTAGCTGTCTTACTATCTAGCTCTGCTGCTTGAGAAAAAGCAGTAATCCAGATACTCGCTTCACCTTCATAATTAGCTGCAGAAAATGCTTTAGCCGCTTTTTCTCTTTCTTCATATTCATTAATAAAGCGAGTCCATTTATCACTTATAGTTGATGCAATATCATCAATATTATTAATAAGTTCTTGACGCTTTTCTGTGAGTAATTGTGCTTGTTTTTCTTCACTAATAACCCATTCTGTTCCGTTCCATGTGTGATATTTGCTTGGAGAGTATGGAATTAAAATCGGGTTACCGTCTGCATCAGCTGCACGTTGTCCGTTGCCGTTAACAATTCGTTGAAAAGTATCTTCATCAACGACTTTCATTTGTGAAATATCAAGCTCGCGATAATTTGTTGCAAGTGAAATCGGATAAAAATTGAATGTTTTACTGTCAAAATAGTACATCGTATTGCTCCTTTTTTAGTAACCTACTGCAAAAAACATCGTATCATTACGCTGACTTACTACATCAAATCCGCTTCTATCCATTTTTTCACGACTTTGTACTGTGCTTGCATAACTCCAAACATTTGTAAATTCGGTTAGACCTATAAAGAAAACGCTGTGTGGAAATGTAATCGGAAAGCTCACACGTCGTTGTGTTGTATAATCCCACCCTGCCTTAAATTTCCCCCACTGTATAATGAGTCCGTTCGGCAATTTGCACCAACCTGATTCAGTAAATGTTTGAGTAAAGCTTTGACTGATATAATGTAAGACTCTCTGCTCAAAATCAGTAATTTGTTCTGCAGTATGTTCGTGAATGAAGTCTGCTTTATTATGTAAAGCCTGTGCTAATGTTGCTGCATCTAATTGTCCGGCATTGATAACTTCGCCATAAGCCTTAATCCAGTAATTGACAGTATTACTGCTCCCCGTTGCTTTAATACAAAGTTTAAATACGATAGATTTCGGGCGTGTTTCATCTCCACCCTCCGAAGTATGCTCCCCATAAAAATAGGCAAAATTATTATTTATTTCATTTGACCCGTAATTTCTTAATACATTAATTGGTCCCCGCCCATCGGTACGGTAATCAGGAGAACTCATTGCACCTTCGTACGTAAAATCAAATCTGAAGTTATCATCACCTATTCGGCTGCCATTTGGGAATCTGTGCTTATGCTTTTTAAATGCATCCTCTTGCGTTTGCCCGACTGTTAAGCCATTTCCCGCATTTCGAATAAATCTATCTTCAACTAGCGGCACATTATTAATAGCACCATATTTTGCAACTAATAGAGCATATAACTCTGGATAATGTTGTTGTGTTACGGTTGTGCGAATACTATCAAACGCAATCCAACCTTCAGGAATAGTATCTGTCGCAAAATAGGCTAATTGTCCAATATCATTATGGCGTAAATCAGGTAATTTATTTTTATTGCCTAACGTCCGATATAGGTCGGGATATGTCGCTTGATTAAATGTACTGCCGTCACACTTTAAGAATCCCACTGATTGAGTAATTTCTTTAGGAAAACCAACAATCGCTCCCACTGGCAACCCTTTTTTTCCTGCTGCTGTTGCTTTTGATGCTGCTTGATTAGCGGTTGTTTGCGCTGCTGTGGCTTGTGATACCGCTTGATTAGCGGTTGTTTGTGCTGCTGTGGCTTGTAATGCCGCTTGATTAGCTGTTGTTTGTGCTGCTGTTGCTTGTGATACTGCTTGATTAGCGGTTTTTTGCGCTGCTGTTGCTTGTGATGCTGCTTGATTAGCGGTTGTTTTCGCTGCTGTGACTTGTGATTCGACTTCAATAGCTTTGTCATACGCAGTTTTAACTGCGATTGCTGAAGCAGCAAGTTCGGGCGATGAATTGTCAACATCATTGGTTAATTTGGTAATTCCGTAGGTTGTGGTTGAGGCTTTATCAATCTCGTGGGTATGCCCATCACCTTCAATGACATTTCCAGTATTACCGGTAATTGTTTTTGGTGTTAGTTCTAGTCGAGTAGAATAAATGGTTGAGTTGTCGATTGTTAATTCAATGTTATCTGTAGCTTGAACTCTTAAGATAATACGGATTAATAAGGATTGACCACTACCGCTTGAAAGCATTGGTTTAAAAGTTTCTGGATAATTACCGACCGCAATTAGCTGATCCTGTTCGTTATAAACACCAATTTCACGAATATAAAAACCGCCGATTTCAGGGGGAATATTGAGTTCAACGACAACATTTTGATTATTATTTCTATCGGCATACACTGCAGTAACAGTGTTGCGATAAACTTCGTGTATTAGTGTTGTTTGCGTGCGAACTGGTACAACGATTGCGCCATTACCATCGCCGAGTGCGATTTTTTTAATTTTAACTGTATCTAAATCAGCAACTGCTCGTGCAACATCTAATTCACCTTGTGCAGTTAAAATAGAGTAATATTGTTTTGCCATAATTAGTCCTTAGGATAAATAGTGGTAATTGTGCCAGTCGTGATAGTGCTTGCTGTGTTTGTATCGCAGATGTTTGTTAATGTAATAATGAGCTGGCGTAGCGTGCGTGATACGGGTTTTGTGTTATCAATTAAGCGTAGTAATTCTTTATTTAGCTTTTCTGTTAATCCTGATGCAGGCACTTCAATCGATAATCTAAATGTTCCCGCTTGTGCCGAGGGGGTTTCTTCAAACCATTCGGTCAAATCGGTGACATAACCGAATGGCTCAATCGCACGCTTGATTGCTGAAATTGTTCCTTTGTATTTATGCGTTCTGAATGCGTTACGAATTACTTCGCGTTTCTTTTCTTGATTCCAATTTTCTTCCCAATAATCGACAGACAATGCCCACGCTAAGAAAGGGAGTAACGGTTCTGGGCATTTGTCTGCGTTCCACAAAATTGAATAGTCAACATTCAGATGTTCAGCCAATGCACAAATTTGAGCTGCCTTTTGTTCTAGCTGACTTGAGCCAACGGGTAATAGTGTTTTAGTCATCTGATTCTGCGACCTCTAGATTAATTGATTCACAGTAACCAGCTTGGTTATGTGCTAGCACAATGTTTTGTGTCGGTTGTGTTACTTCTACGCGTTGTACGCCTTCAACGTGTAGTGCCGCATGGATTGCAGAGATATTAATATCTTTACCCAGTCTTAATTGGCGACGAACAAATTCATTAATTCTTTTTAATGCTTCTGCTTTAATCGGTTCGGCTTCTGGACCTTTATATGTGTATAACGTTGCTTGGATTTGATAGGTTCTAATTTGTGCGGATTGTACTGTTACGCGGTCGGCAACAGGACGTACATTTTCATCATTTAATGCAGCGCGTACTTTATTTAAGAGATCTGCTTCTGCGGTTCCGTTGCCGTTATACGATAAAACGGAAACAGTCACATAACATGGCTGTGGCGAATAAACATCAACATCCGCAACACGTCCATCACTCGATAAAGCGTGATATTCATAGCTTGACTTTGCGCCAGCAGTACTAATCGAATCAAATGCTAATTGAGTGCGATAGCGTAATGCTTCATCACTTTCTAATATTTCAGGGATCGGTGGATTTGCAGTATTGTCTGCTTGTTGAATAACTAAACGTGCTACATTGTAATTAGCGGCGATAGCATCAAGATCTGCTCCAACTGCGTGAGCAAGAGAAACAGCTAATGCACCGTTATTAATACGTTGTCTAAGCAATAATTCTCGATAAGCATTTTCTTGTAGTAGCTTAACGATTGGCTCGCTTTCTAACTGCAATCGTTGTAACCAAAAATCTTTGTCTTCTTGCTTGTCGTATAATGCAATAAATGCTTGTTTCCTTGCTTCAAAAATCGCTTCAAAATTTAATGCTTCGACAAAATCAGGCTGGGGTATCTTGGATAAATCAATTAATGCACTCATAGCGTTAAGCCTATTTTTTGATAGTTGATGTTTTGTTGATTACGTTTAAGCACGCCACTTAGATCTGCTACAAATTTTTGATCTTGCAGATAGACTTTAAATGCTTTTATGTCGATACGCGGTTCCCATTGCTTTATTGCAATAATGCAAGCCGCAGATATTTGCAGCATTAGCGCTTGACTTAACGGACGATCAATAAGTTGATAGAGATAACTCCCGTATTCGCGTCGTTGAATTCTTGAGCCAACGGCCGTAATTAAAATATCGGTAACAGACTGTTTAATATGTGCTATTTCATCGGTGATTTGTGTGCCGTTACTTTTGTTCATTATTGCGGTTTCCCTGTTTCTCCACCGCTGTCACCTGGGTGAATGTGTTTAACTAGGCTAATTCCAGACGCAACGACATCACCGTCAACAGTGATATTGCCTTTGACGTGTACATTGCCAGTGCAGGTCACGTTTGGCGTGTCGGCGGTAATAGATTGGCTCGCTTGGATTAAAGCCGTGCTGATCCCTCGTGCGATCAAGGCGTGCGTTTGTTGGTTGTAGATAATGGTTGCACCGTCTGCAAATTGGATAACATGTTCATCAGAGCTATTGCTCGGTGATTGATTTTTTAAATAGATACCAGTAATAACCACGCCTGTATTAAGTTCGCCACTCGGCGCAAGCAATAAGCATTGTTCGCCGACGGTTGGCGGCGACCAAGTGACGGTTGTTCCTGCACGCAAGGTCAAAAATGGCAACCAGTCACTAATTATTTGTCCTGATTGCACTCTTGCTCTTGCTTGTTGATAATCCACGGCGTGGATAACGCCAATCTTGATCAAACTTTCAAGTCGGCGAATGATGTCTGCGATATTCATACCGCTATTATTGAGAGGATAAAGAGGGTAGGCGAGTTGATAAGATTGTGAGATTGGCTATCACAAATAGATATAAAAAAAGGAAAGTTTGTTCACTTTCCTTTTTGGTTTGATTAATTAAACGGTTTAATTTCAGCAAGTGCAATAGTAATTATTGAAAGGATAAAGATAGTAGGTAAGCAGTTTACTTTATGATGTAGTTTTATAAAGTGAGATTATTTTTTCGATTGATTGCCCAATTGAATAAAACTATCAATCCGCTTACGAATATCTTTCATTCGCTGTTGAATGAATTTTTCTTCTTTCGTTCCAAATAGTGTATCGTGATTAATCATAAATCGTACTGATACAGTGGTTTGCTCTGGATTATCTTCATCATTGAAGGTGAGTATAACAAGAGGATCGTTTTCGGTATAGGTCAACCTTGCGTGATAAAGCCCAATATAGTAAGGCGACGCACCATAAGATAGGCTACTATCTTTGGCACGACCAAATAAACGATCTTTATTTTCGACATAAATTTCAACGAATTTTTGTTGCTGCCATAAAGCAATCAACTCCACTAAATTTGTTGAGTGTAAGTCAATCTCTTGTTGGGTAAAGCCTAAAGCAAGGCTAATTTCGGTAAATAAATCATGGATTTCAACGAATTTAATATGTTTGCGTTCTAACATTTTTTTAGTTGTTGCTTTAAAATGAATTGAACATTGGATTTGATTTCTTGTTTATTATTGCCTTTGACTCTAGTGCCTTTAACAGTTTGAGTTCGATCAATAATTTCTCGAATAAAAATAGCATTTTTGTTCATCACTATCTTCTCCTCGTTCATTTTTTTGTCATACTATCATTTTTTTTATTTCACAACAACAAAAAGGGACATCCCCCTTTTTAATCTCGATCCCCTAAATAACCGCGACTTCTTACTTGTTGTTGTCGTTGTATAGACTCAATTTCTTTTCTTACCGCTGCCGCGATTGCTTCTGGATTGCCGTTTTGCACATTGATATTTATTGAGATATTCATTGGCGTAGATTGTACTTGTGTTTGTCGCTGTTGTTGCACGGCAATAGGCGGTCTATTGTCAACGCTAACAGGTTGAGCAAAAGCCACACTACTAGCTAATCCTGCAGCAACCATTCCTGCTTTGGCGGTTTTTGCTCTGTGTAGTGTTGATAAAAAGCCAGTGCCGAGGCGGGAAGTCGCTTCTTTATTAAATACAAACTCGCCACGATGTACAATACCCGCTGGATCGTATTTGCCGCCGCTACCAGTATAACCGCCTGTGGCTTTTTGTTGTGTTAATACCCCTCGCATAGCTTCATCTACTAATAGATTTGTACCACCATGGAATTGGTGTACTGCTTTTTGTAGCGATTCTTGCTCTGCTTTTTCTTTAATTTCATTAATCTTTGTTTCTGCCTCGGTAGAGAAGCCGAGTTTTTGTTTAATCCAATCGACTTTTTCTTTAATGTAATTAGTGACAGCCGTAAATTTATCTTCGATTCCTTTCTTTAAAGAAGTAATCATATCCTCGCCAAACTTTAAAAAATCACTTGGCAAATCGGAAAACCATTTTTTCACTTCATCAAATTTAACTTTTACCTGATCCCAGATCTCTTTGAACCATTTCGATAATGGCTCCCAGTTTTTGTAGATTAGATAAGCGATACCCACAAGTGCTGCAACTATGGCTATAACAGCAAGAATAATAGGATTCGTCATTGCAAATAAAGAAATCGCTCTAATTAATCCTAAGAATTTACCACCTAGTGAAAGCACTATTCCGCCAACTTTCAGAAATCCTAACCCCATTCTTGCTATTGGGTAGAGTATAAAACTCGATGCGATACTTACAGCACCAATTACTGTTGTGGCACTCGCTAAAATAGCAACCCATCTAATAATTTTCGAGGTGAGTTCTGGATTTGCTTTGATCCACTCATTCACTGTTCTTAGCCAACCCGTTGCGGTTTGTGTAAGTTCTCGCAGTGCTTTCGATTGCCCGTCAAAAATAGTAATACCTAATGCTTCACGAGCGGAATCAAGCCCTTTTAAATCGCCCATTAAATTGTCGGACATAATTTTAGCGACTTTTTCACCCGTATTTTTGCTTTTTTCCTTTATGTTATCTTTATATTCTTTTAGTGCTATATCAGATTGGCTTAATAACTCTAATGCAGCAGCAATCCCAATCTTCCCAAAAATATTTTCTACAATTTCAGCTCTTGCAGCATTACCCATTTTGGCGGTTTTTTTATTAATTTCTGCTAAAATTTCTGGTAATTGCCGCATATTACCTTTTTTATCCTTTTCCCTAATTCCTAATTTTTTGAGATGTTTATTACCGATTAAATTCAAGCCAATATTTTTTAATGCGGTTCCAGCTGAAGATCCTTTTATACCGACATTTCCCATTAATCCCACCATTGCTGCAGTAGATTCAAATGATTGTCCTAGTGCAGACATAATAGGACCGCCTTCTTTCATAGTTTCATATAGAGTTTCTATTGAGGTATTAGAAGTGGTAAAGGTATATGTTAATACATCGGCAACACGTTGCATTTCATTCGCAGGTATTTTAAAGCCAGAGGATATATCAGACATAATATCAGAAACTCTGGCTAGATCTGTCCCTGATGCCATAGAAACATTTAATACAGAAGAGATAGATGAGAGGATTTTTTCTGTATCAAAACCCGCCATAGCAAGATAACCTTGAGCTTCTGCAACTTGTGATGAAGTAAAGGCAGTGGTTGCTCCTAGATTGATTGCTTGATCTCTTAATGCTTTTATTTTTGCTGCATCTTCAGCATTGTTTTTGTCTAATCTGGTTAATGCCTGGACCTTTGAAAACGCTTGCTCAAACTCTACTGCAGGTTTCAGCATGGCAGCTCCAGCACCTAATACAGCACCGCCCATAACCATTGAGCGTTGTCCAAAATTAGCAAGACGTTCACTGCCATTTTTTAACATTGCTGCTCGTTGTTGATATTTCTGCTGTGCGGCTTTTGTTTTATTTAATCGTTCTAATGCTTTTTTCTGTTTGTCGATTTCTTTGGTTGCTTGGCTGATTTTGTTTTTTGTGATGAGTTCTTCTGTTCCTAATCTCTTAACATTGACTCCGCTTTCTTTCAGCTTTTGTTGTAAACGACGTAATTCTACTAATTGCAATGCTTTTTCATGACGACTGGCTTTTAATGCGGATTTTTCGGCATTAATGGCTTGTTTGCTAGCACTAAGGGCGTTTTTCTGTTTTTGTAACTCTTGTTCTAGTCGATTAATGGCTTGGTTGGCAAACATTGCTTGTGTGCTAAGTTTAACGTACTCACTACTATTGCCTAACCCACCTTTACTTAGTGCATTTTGTGCATCAAAGATTTGTTGTAATTCTCGCTTTTTATTTTTAATACTGACAATTAAGTTATCGCGACCGCTTTTGAGTTTTTCATGTTTTCCCTGTAAAGCGGTAATTTTGTCATTGTATTTCTGAATACTTTTTGTACTGTTATCAATATTTGCTTTAAGCCGCTGGAAGCCATTAATTTGTCCTTGAACTTTTTCTAATGATTTTAGGCTATCTTTGCTTTCTTTAAGTGCAGTTGCTAATTTCTGACTGGCTTTTTCTGCGCTTTTAAACGGTGCAGTAATTTTATCTACTGCACTCAACAAAATATTTAAATTGAGATTGCTCATAGTTTTACCCTGTTTTGGTTGACATCATTAATATCACTATCAATAATGTAATAAAACGATTAAGGAGAAATTGAATTATGTTTAGCATCTTATTAATTTTCTTCTGGATTCTTATAGTCATTTTTTGTGTCGTTTTTGTGCCACTTGGCCTTTTATTCGGTATTGTTTTAGGTACAAAAGATCAATATGAATTTGCTATAACACGTAAAGAGAAAGTACAAGCGTTATTAACCCCTTTAATGCTTGCCTCGCCTTTTATCTATTACAATTTTATTAATGACTCTTTATGGCAAGCAGCGTTATCTCTTTTGTTTATCCCTATCGTCACGGAAGCTATTTTTACCAATGCTAAAAGGTAATCATTATGGAGCTAATTTATTTTGTCCTTTTGCTTATCGGTGTTGGTTTTTCGCTAGCCTTTGCTTTTACTGCGACTTTTGCGATGATTGCAGCAGCAGTTTATTTATTGCCTCTCGTTGTTGCGATTGCGATTCCTTTATTTATTCTTGTCTGTATTCTGATTGGCATTGGATTTTTGGTTGGCTGGATTGGTGAAACAGCCACTTTTATTTTGTTATGTATTTGCGGCTTAATCTATTTTTTCAGCCGTAAAAAGCTTTAATTGTTCCAGCCTAATTCATGAATAATTAACTCTTCTACTAATGCTTTATCTTGTTCCGTAAATCCTAATAATTCACGCTTGGCGTATTGTGTTGAGATATTACGTTTCTCATTCACGACACCACGTTTACCCAGTTGATGCACGGCAGCAATATTTGCTGCAGATCCACTAAAGCCGACAGCAACTTGATTGGCCGTATTTTTTGCTTTTAAGTAACGTGCCATTTTTAATTTTACAAACATCTTTTGCCGTTTAATCCGCCCTTTCTTTTTTCTTAAGTTTTTGCGCGGAATAAAACTTGTGCCATCTGGATTTTGTTGATTAGTAATGCGTTGGCGTTGTGATTGTGCGATTTTCTGCCCGATATTTTTTGCGAGATGACGTCTAGCTTGCGGTGATAAATTAGCGATTAAAGCGCTTAATTTATTGGTTAATTCATCAACGTTATCCATGACGCTCACCGTCGGCCGAGGTAATAAATTCATCTTTGATATAGAACTCTAATCGCTCAAGCGTTTCGTTCGCTGCGATTGGCTCTGGTAGATAAGTGATTTCTGTTCCTTTGTCGGTTTGTTCGACTTTTACACGTTCGGTTAATTTGATTTTGAGTGATAAATCTTGTGTCGTCTGGTTAATTAAATCCGTTTCAAAGGCGATTGCATCTGGGCGTTTTGCTGGATTGTCAAATAGCTCATTTTGATTTTTGCGTAAGTAGGCGAGCAGTGGCACGATAATGATCGCCATATCCTTATCAAAATCGGTAATGATAATATTTAGGGTGTATTGATACTCATAGCTTAATGACGCTGCATTTGTGGCGATAATATGCCCATCATCGATAAATACTTGTAGCCTATCTGGATTATTGCGTAAATACGGATAGGCTTTTTCAATCACTTCTCTTAGTTGTGCTGGCTTTTTCATTTGCGATATTGCTTCTGTTGCTGTTCGTAAATAGTTTGACAGTCAATGCAACGTGTCACGCCCTGTAACTTTCTTCGATTTTCCGGTATTAGCTCATCACAATCTATACAATGCGTTAAACTTTGCCTTACTGTTTTTTGTTGTCGTTGTTGCAAGTTGTAGTCACGTTCTAATTGTGCTAATTCGTTCGCTCTGTCAATTTGATCCATCTTTATTCTCTATACAGTCAATTAATGCTTGTTTTTCAATTTTGCAGATTTCAATCGTATTTAATGTGTCTGTTAATGTTGTTACTAAATCGCCATTAGTTTTAATATTGACAATAGGTGTCTGACATTGATTGCTTTGTGGGCAAATCGGATGATTAGTTGTTGGCTTTTTCGGTGTTGAGCAGGCGGCTAATGTCATTAGGCACAGGCTGATCACGCCAGTTTTTATTGTTTTCATGTTGTAACACCTCGTTAATTTGCTGCTTTTGTTTCGTTGCTTGTTGCTGTTGTTGCTCTAGCAATCCCAATAGGCGTTGTTGTGATTGTTTAAATTGATCAATTTGTTGTGTTGTTTGTTGTAATTGTTGAGTAAGCTCTGTGATTGTTTGACGTTGCTGCTTTGTTTTATCGTAGAGCGTACTGCTTAATGTTGCTAACACTACACAAGCAAATAAAATAATGACCTTGATCACGATTGTTAGTTTAAGCATAATGCACGCTCCTTGTTTCGGCGCTGAATTAATCCGCTGGACTTTTTCCCAGCAATATAGACCCAACGGGCAAACTGATCGCACATTGCTGGCGTGTAGCCTTGGCGAGCCATTTTAAATAACGTTGAATTTTGTAGTTTTGTGCAGCCAACGTTAAACGTAATAGACGTTAAAGCGTCAAATGCACCTTGCGGCATTGCTTGTCCATTAGCGTAACGATTAACGCATTGTTCTGCGATTTTAATGTCATGTACCCAGCGTTTAGCAATTTCATCAAGCGTATAAGTTCGATTTTCGATTTTTTGCCCGCCAGCTTCCGTTGAGCCTATACCAACGGTTAGCACATCATTAGGACATTGGTAAGGCTGTTGCACACAGCCCTCCGCATTACCAATTAACTCTAAACCTTTTTGTGATGTTTTTATTTCATTGCCAAATTGGCTTAATACAATGGCTATAACTGCTGTTACGCTGCAATATTTAATGACTTTCTTCATCATGATGTTGTTTCTTTAGTTTTAATTCTTCGTTTTTGAAATACCAATTAACTAAAAATGTGGCGATACCAAGCCCAATCCCGATGAGTGACGCCCATTCATTGATTGACAATCCGCTCAAAAATGAGAGGACTGCACCCCAATACGCGTAAGTTGTTGAATCTTTCATATTTAGTCCCATAGATTCACGGATTGAATCGTTTTTCCTTGTTTAATTGTTTCCTCATCTGGCAAATTAACTTCTGTTCCCATTTCAATTATTGCGTTGTCTGTTAGATGTGGATTTAGTGTCAGTGTTGGTTCGAGCAACCCATCAACACGCCCAAAATATCGGTAAATAATGGCATCTAAGTTGTCATTTTGTATTGCAAACACTTTCATAGTAACGTGGCCGTGATTTTTGGTTTACCGAGTATTGCGCGAATTGCAAAGCGTGCATCTCGCCGTAAATCGCCGATACTTTCTTCTAACATCATCATGCGTTTTTCGCCGTCGTTAGTGAGATCGTAACTTGCATAACGTTCATACAGTGTTGCTACCGCTAAGCAATAAACGGCACGTAAGTAGTAATAGGTTTGTTGATTTTGGTTATCAATCATTACGCTTTTAATGTTTGCAAGTGTAGTAACGTTAGCTTCGAGTTGTTTAGCTTTAAATGCTTCTAGCTCCGTATTCACGTCTAGCACGGCGTGCAATGCGGCTTCTTTCAGGCGATCGTTTGGTACATTGCTATCAATTCGCATTGCGTTGCGTAATAGTGTTAGTTCAATGTTTGGATAAAATGGATCGTTATTGATGATGTCGTTTGCGGGTTGCGATTGCTCCACGCTTTTTTGTACCGTTGGCATAGCAAGATCATCATCTTGGTACATAGTAATCGTAAGATCTGCCATTTTGTTACTCCTTAAAAAACGGGGTGAGGATTACTTAATCACCTCGAAGAGGCTTTTTCATCCGCCCCGTGCGTTGCGTGGTCGCATTCTTGCTATTCGGTTTCTTCGGTTAAATTTAATTTTTTGCGCAAGGCTTTAATTTCACCTTTAACCCCGACATTTTGGTTAAGTGATAAAGCACGAGTTAAATTGATTAACGCTTGTTCTGGGTTACTTTCTTTTTGTTGCAATCCTAATTCTTTCAGTAATCGCGCACGGCTTTCGTCTGGCATATCGCTATTTTGAGTGATGTCATTAGCTTTTTGTAACAACCCCAGATCAAACGCTTTGTTTAAGGTCATTGCTTTATTGGCAGCGTCGGCAAATTCTTCGGCGATTGCGGTCGCTGTGGTGCGGTTAAATCCTTCTGGCAATGTGAGGTCGTGGAAAAGTGCATATTCACCAATCTTTAACGCTAATTCATATTCGCCACAATCCGTTGCCCAAATAAGCCACATCATTAACACATCATCTTGGCGACCAGTTCCTGCTTGCATGACGCCGTTAATCCAATCGAGATAGTCGGGCAAGATTTTGCGTTTGTATTCCGCCTTGGCTTCTTTTGATTGGATATTGCTTAAATCTTTTTTATGCCGTGCGAGCAAGTACAACATCTTGTCGTACTCGCTAAGGTGTGCCAGATCTTGTTGCTCGCCCTGCAACTGTGCAGCAATATGCTGCACATGGCGTTGAGCGGGTGATAATCTTTTCATTATGCTGCGTCCTCAAAAGTAATATTTTCGATCAATGCGGCACAATCGTAGTCTTCAATTTTGAAATCGATATTTTTGGAGATGTAATCTTCAATGCGATTGCGTTTTGGGTTGTTGATAATCGCACGGCGGAGTGATTGAGTTTGATAATAAACAGATAGATTATCTAAGCGAGTAATCAAAATCGCATTAGCGGGGAAGTATGGAACTCGAATTGCTTTCAAGCCGCCAATTTGTTTTTGTGACATAATGATTTGTCCTGCAAGCTCTTCGGTTGGCTCAGTAGTTTTGTTGACCATTTGGAAATATTTATCATTCAGGATTTCTCGGCCACAAATTGCAACTAATTCGGTATCATCGGCATACACTTCACTAATTAAATTGTTCGTTGCGTCTAATACAAGTGCATCAAGATTTTCATAACCTTTACCTGCGTTTGCCCCTGTTCCTTGTCCTTTACCGACTTTGATTTTATTTTCAGTGGTTGATCCATTCATCACGTGCGTTGGCATATCCTCACGGAGTTGTTGCAACCAACCTTTTTTAACATCTTGTAGCAGAGTATTGCTGTTCGGGTTTGAGGTTTCCGAACGGCTCGTGCCGTTTAATGCCATCATAATGATATTAAGTGCAATGGTGCGTTGGGTCTGATTGGCTAATTTTTGTTGAAAATCAGGGAATTTAGCCCATTGATCTAAGCGTTGGTAAGTGATGTGAGTGTCAAAATTGACTTGTTCGCAGAGATATTTGCGAGAGTCTAATTTTGCAATATCTTTTGTTTCACGATCTTTAGCATTGGTGTCGGTAGTGCTAGCGATAATATTCGCAACTGACAAGCCGATTAATTCTCCTGTCATTTCGTCAACATTGACGGAATTGACTTTTTGCAAAAATTCGGAACTTAACAGCACTTTTTCAAACAATTTTTGCTCCGGTGTTGGCTCAACAGAAAATCCCTCTGCGACATCTTTTTCAGTAATGCCGTTAAGTTGAGCAATACGAGCAACGTAAGCATTATATTGTTGTTTTGTAGTATTTTTCATTGTGCATTCCTTATTAGCAATCTGTTTCAATCATTGATTTTTCTGCACCCGTAATTACTGGGCGATTAAATTCAACGGGTTCTTTTTCTAGAGTAGTAATTTTTTGTTCTAACGCTTGTAATTGTTGCGTTAACTCGATGTTCGCAGTGCTTAATTCGTTGAGTTGTTGTGTAAGATTTTCGTTTTTTTCCTGGACTTGCTTAATTTGTTCAGTTAATAACGTGCTAACATCTTCCAACGTTTTGTAGAGTTGCTGTTCTGTTTGCTGTGAGTTTTCTTTCGCTGTAAACATTGCTTTGAGTTTATCTAACAAACTTTCTTTTTCTTGTTCTTCAAGTTCTAGTGCAAATTCAATCGCTTCACTAAAGAGGTTATCTTTGTCTTGTTTGCGGTGAGCTAGTGGGTTTTGTTTAGCTTGTGCGGAAAAAGCGAGCATTTCTGTGCCTAAGCTTGCTGGGTCATCAGTAACAGCAAGCCCAACAAGATAAGCACTGTTTAAATCAGCAAAATTTGGGTTGACTTCAATCGAGGTATAAACTTTTTGTTTATTTTTTACCATTTCGATTAAGTCTTTTGTCGGTTCAATTTGTGCTAATAAACGTAGCTTTCCGTCGCGTTCTTCGGTTTTTAACGCTAATACATCGCCAAGACGTTTAAAGTCGCCGTCAGGGAAAATACCTTTGAAATGTTCTAAGTTGACCCTTGCTCCGTAAAGCTTTGGATCATAGTTAGACGCCATTTCTTCCAACCATTTGCGTTCGATATTACGCCCGTCTGCGGTTGCACCTTCGGTCGCAACGACAAACCACTTAGATTTTGTTGACATAGTTTTTTGCTCCGTTTTTAACATTGCCAACAATATTGAACGCTTAAAAATATTTTTCTATTTTTGTCTTGTGTGAAATTAGCAATCACAAATAACAAAACAAGCCAATTTCTATGCGCTATCTATGATTAACGCATGGAAAAAGAAAACATTAAAACAACACTATCTGCAGAACAAAAACGCCAAGCTCAAATCATGTATTGGGCTGGTTATCGCATTGCCGAAATTGCGAAAACCTTAGCAATTCCCGCCTCAACAATATCAAGCTGGAAAGAACGTGAAAAATGGGAAGACACGGCACCAGTCGGGCGAGTAGAAGTCTCTTTAGAGGCTAGACTTTGTTTATTGATTAACAAAGACGACAAAACGGGTCATGACTTCAAGGAAATAGATTTACTAAGTCGGCAAATGGAGCGGATTGCTCGAATCAAGAAATATAGTAACGGCGGGGGTAATGAAACTGATCTTAATCCTAAAATCAAAAGTCGTTATAAATCGGAGCGGAAACAAGCTGAAAAGAATGCGATTAATGAGGAACAGGAAGAAGCATTAATTAATGGCTTTTTGTCTGAAATGTTTGCGTATCAGCGCAGGTGGTACGACGCTGGACTGCAATATCGGATTCGCAATATTTTAAAAAGTCGTCAAATTGGTGCGACTTATTATTTTGCGCACGAAGCTTTTATTGATTCGCTAAAAACAGGGCGGAATCAGATCTTTTTATCAGCCAGCAAAAAACAAGCTTTACAATTTCGTAGTTACATTTGTGATTATGCAAAAAAAACGGCAGATGTTGATTTAAAAGGTGAAACAATCAAATTACCTAATCAAGCCGAATTGATTTTTTTGGGTACAAATTCTAATACTGCGCAATCGTATCATGGTAATTTGTATTTTGATGAAATCTTTTGGGTGCCGCGTTTTGAGGAAATCCGAAAGGTGGCGTCTGGTATGGCGTCGCAAAAGCAATTTAGGCAAACCTATTTTTCTACCCCATCTGCTATATCTCATTCTGCTTATCCTTTTTGGTCAGGTCAACGTTTTAATAAAGGACGTCCTGCAGATCAACGCAAAGAGTTTAATTTATCCCATGAATATTTAAAAGCTGGTCGATTAATGCCTGATGGGCAATGGCGTCAGATTGTGACAATTTATGATGCTGAAGAGGGCGGTTGTAATCTATTTGATATTGAAGCCTTGAAGCTAGAATATTCCGTTGAAGAATTTGAGCAGCTTTTTTTATGTCAATTCATTGATGATAACAGCAGTGTATTTAAGTTCATTGATTTGCAGAAATGCGGCATTGATTCGCTCGAAGTTTGGCGCGATTTTAATCCATTTTATCAACGGCCGTTTGGTAATCGTCCTGTTTGGATTGGCTATGATCCCGCTTATACAGGAGATAGGGCCGCGTTAGTAATTGTTGCTCCGCCTGCGGTTGAGGGCGGTAAATTTAGATTACTGCATTATCAAACTTTTCACGGCATGGATTTTGAGCAGCAAGCTGCACGGATTAAGCATTATTGTGATTGCTATAATGTGGCACGTATCACGATTGACAAGACGGGTATGGGTGAGGGCGTTTTTCAGTTAGTGAGCAAGTTTTTTCCTACTGCGCAGGGGCTATCTTATAACTTAGATATAAAAAATGAAATGGTCTTAAAAACGTTAAATATTATTCAGAAACGCCGTTTTGAGTTTGACCAAGGAGATAAAGATATTATTACTAGCTTTATGACCATCAAAAAGCAAGTAACTAAATCTGGGCGTCAGATTACTTATATATCGGATCGCTCGGAAGAAGCAAGCCATGGCGATATTGCGTGGGCAATTATGAGTTGTTTTATTAATGAGCCTTACGATGCTAAAAACAACACCTCGGCCAGAATTATTGAATTTCACTAAAGGAACTAACAATGACTACACAACCTAAACTATTTGCTTTTGATGATCCAATCCCCGTTATTGATAAAGCAGAGATTTTATCTTACTTTGAAAGTGCGATTTATCTTAATAAGTATTATACAACGCCAATTAACTTTACTGGTTTAGCCAAAGCATTTCATTCAACGTCGTATCATTCAACCGCGATCACAGTAAAGAAAAATATTTTACTAAGCACATTGCAAACTTCGTCTTTAATTTCTCGCTTAGATTTAGAACGGTTTATTTTGGATTATTTGATCTTTGGTAATGCTTACTTTTATATCCATAAAAACAAATTAGGTAAGCCAGTTAGACTTCAGGCGATGTTGGCAAAATATATTAGGAAAGGGGTTAAAGATGGAATCTATTATCAAGTCACTAATTTTATAGATGACTTTGAGTTTCCTAAAGATAGCATTTATCACTTTATCCAACCTGATTTTAATCAAGAAATTTACGGCTTACCAGAGTATTTATCGGCATTGCAATCATCATTTTTAAATGAAGCAGCTACTTTATTTCGCCGCAAATATTATATTAATGGTGCTCATGCAGGAAGTATTATCTATTTGACTGATCCGCTACAATCGGAAGCGAGTATTGACAATTTAGAACAACAGATCAAATCTGCAAAAGGGAAGGGGAATTTTAAAAACCTTTTTATATATTCACCAAACGGCAAAGAGAAAGGATTGCAAGTAATACCTTTGTCAGATATTACAGCGAAAGATGAATTTTTGAATATTAAGAACACTAGTCGTGATGACATCTTAGCAGCGCACCGAGTGCCGCCTCAATTACTTGGCATTATCCCGAATAATACTGGTGGTTTCGGTGATGTAGAAAAAGCAGGCAAAGTCTTTTTCATCAATGAAATCGAACCGTTGCAACGAAAGCTCAATGAAATCAATGTTTGGTTTAGAGATAATTATAATCTTCAGCAAGATTTGATTAAGTTTAGTAAATACAGACTACTAGATACAGAAAATTAATTTATATTTTTATAATTAGATAAAGATAAAAAGCTATTGAGTGTTTTCTCAATAGCTTTTTTCTTTTTTTGATGTTCGTTACCAAAAAATCGCGATGCGTACCTCGCCACGCCCGCACAATAAAAGTGTAGAAAATTACGCAAAAACGCAATCAATACGAGTCCGTATTCAGGACAAAAGATCTAAGATCTTTTAACAGATCTTTTTTAACGCATTTTTACGCAAAACAATGCAATTTTTATGTCTAATCAGATCCGTTTTATTTGATTTAGATCACAAATATATAATATTTTTAATCTTAATATCAGATTGCTCAATATTGCACCCAACATATATTTTATTATTGATTTATAAGATTATTTTGTACAGACCCTAGGCACCATTTTCCTTTCAATGTACCTTTATAAAAGCCAATACTCCTTAACTTTAAATTTTTTTGTTAAGCGAGTGAATCATGAATTTATTGCAAAACACTTCAAGTCTCTTTTGTTGCTACTGTTGCTTCTATTAAAGGCGGTTCGGCAATTAGCTGCTACTGTAGGTTCAGCTGTAGGAAGTCTCAGTATTTTTCCCGCTCTAGATTCAATGCGACAAGCTCTACCAATGGTACATGCATTTACCCTAATATCCATTGTCATTTTAATACCGCTTATTATTATAATGAGTGGATATTCATTGAAAATCATTATTACATTAACTTTCGTGCACTTTGTGTTGATATCTCTAACCTTCTGGTGGGAATTAGCGAGATGGCTTGATTCTTGGTTATTAGATGTACTATATAGTTCATCTACACACAACAGTCTTAATCCATACTTTTTAGAAAATACAGAAGATGACATCATTGTAAATTTTGTTATGAGTTCACTTTTTTTAATATTACCTTCAATCTGGTTTGCCGCAATAAGTTGGTCTGGAGTACATCTCGGAAATATAGCTCAACATCTAGTAAAAGGAACACAATCTTCCCAACAGGCTGGTGGTCAAGCTGGTAATATATTATCCAAAGGAGGAAAGGCAATATCTTCAGGTTTATAAAATATAACCATTATAAATGAGGTAGAATAAAATTCTACCTCATTTTTTATAGTAAGAGCTATTAAAAATCGCTACAAAACCATATATACAAGCTCTCAAAAACTTGCATCACTTTCAATTGTTAAAGTTACAAATAATTGGCAAACGATACAAATAATTGTCACATAGCTACCACATCATTTATAATCTACATATCTCTTGAAATAATAGAAAGGATGTGGATTATGTCTTTCGTAGATGAACTTATTGGAAAAGAATTCACTTATGAACCCTATGATGGTTTCTGTCCTGATTTTTCAGTATTCTTTAATAAGATGAAATATCTAGAAAACCATGCTGAATTAAATCCACGCCCTCACCCACCAATTAAAGGTAGTAGTTGGTATTTTCCTTCTTATGAATATATCATCGTTTGGTACGATAGTAGCTTTCTTTTTCAAAGAAAAAACACTCAAGCACACGTTAAAGTTAAGTTGGTAAACCTAAAGAATCCTACCTATGAAAAGGGAGGTGTCACTCATTTAAGCATTTTGTATATTTCTGTGCCTATTAATATTCTTCATTACTTCTTTATTGGTAGTGTTTGGAAAGACGGCAAGGCAATAAAACAGATAAAACTCAAAGAATATCTTGTTACAGCTAATCAAGCATTTGAAGGAAACAGAGATAACGTAAATTATCAACCTTTCTATGATAAAGAAAACCATAAATACAACGAGCCATTCTCACCAAATTTATACACTATTGAATTAGACTGTAACAACTATAAGTATGATAAAAATCAACTCATCAAAATTCAGCAAGATGGTATAGATTTCATTATTCATCCATTACATCTTTTCTGTGCTCATTATGGAATATCAGCAGATATTAAGAGAATTTTAACAACCTACGATTGGAATGAAGTCAAAAAACGGTTTTATTTAGATATAAATGAGCCATCTTTATATCATGAAAAACACGTTGTTGTATCAAAGTATTTTGTGAAGAAAGATGCAATTTTCCTTTACCATCTCAAATATGATAAAGCAGTAACACTAGAACGAACAAAAATGCTTAATAATGAAATTAAGATTTCAGATGAGAATCCAAAGCCGATAAAAGTTCAATTTTGGCATGACCAAAAAGTGCAACTAAAAATTCGTGGTATTGAGTTAAATGGAGTTATTTTATGTGCAGAAATTGTAGGTATAAATCAACCTGTCGGCGATGATATTACTCTTGTATTACATCGCAATAAAAAGGAAGAAGAAAAAAATATCCAATCAAACGGAAATGAAAAAACTGCCATCAAAAAGTATAAAAGAGAAGTAAATACAGAATATCTCAGCACAAAAATTACAGATAGCGAACCTAATAATAGAACATCTCAAAGTATCAGAAAAAAATTTGAAGAACTAGGACAAAAAAGAATCATGAACACGGTTCATGTTCAACACCAAAATAACAATTCACATCAAACTAAAGGAATACAACCCAAAGAGGCTGATGAGCTTGGATTCGGCGACCATTATGGCGCAGAAGGTAATATAGGTTTAGCGGCTTGTTTCCTAGATGATACAAGTGAAAATAAAGATATAAAGCTATTTCGACTTTGGGATATGGCAAAAGACTTTGCTTTAAAGAATGGCGGGCGGGTCCACTGGTTCACTCCCCAATTAGGATTCAGAGATGACAATGATTTGGTGTTCATATCATTAGATCAAGATAATGCTATTGCCTACCCTGAAATCGCATTGGTAATTCGTCTCATCCTAGACGATGAAAAATTCTATATTATAGATTTTTCTCAAAAATCACATGACATTTCAATGAGCGGTATTACTTATAAAGAAAGCTACGATGAAGACTTTATTTCATTAGATGACACTCAAAGTAGTAAATTAATGGAAATAATTTGTGAAGTGATACTTTCAGAGCAACTACCTACTGAGTATATTTCACAACAGAATAAGAAAGAAATGAAGATTGCAACATTCAAACACCCAACAGCAGAAAGTAGTAATTGGGTGTTTAATTCTATTAGTAAACTCACATATAAAACATTATATAAATAATGAAAGAACTAAATTTTACAGATAATATTATTATTAATTCAGCCGAAATACAAAGTTGGTTAGAACAATTTAATAAAGAAATAAGAGATCGAGAAATTGCTATTAACATCCTTAAACAATTACGTTTTGTCACCATTAGTGATTTTAGAATTTTTATTAAAGAATCACTTACAAATTTAATTAATAGCATGTCAGAAGAGAGAGCTAAATTAGCTATCTATCCTATTATGAAACTTGATACTACACATAGTAATCTTTGGGTGATTGATTCTGATAATAAAGATAATTTTATTATTAGAGATAGAAAACCTAAAGGTCGAGGAAGTGAAGATTTAGTCATTAATATAATTTATGACTTATGTAAATCAGATAACAGTTTTCTACTAGAAACTCCAGATATAGAAACGTTAAAGAAATATAGAGTTAAAGATATAATTTTTGTTGTGGATAATAGTATTTCTGGAGAGCAAGTAAATAAATACCTTGATGAATTTTTTAATAATAAAACTATAAAGAGTTATTGGTCATTAAATTATTTTAGAATAACTATATTAAGCCTATACCTTTCAGAACTAGCAAAAAGTACAATTAAGTGCAATAAATTTATAGCTGAAAAAGTAAAAAAAGAACAGCCTTGTGTTTTTTTTGAGTATTTGTTCGGTGAAGAAGAATGGAATGATTTTGATAATATAATTGATCTAGTTAGTAGATACACTCAAATCCCCAAGAAATATAGATTTGGTTATAATGGATCTGCAAGTAATGTTATTTTTGAACATAGCGTGCCTAATAATGTTTTTGGTATTTTTTATTGCAAGTCAAAAAACAAATGGAATCCTCTATTTAAAGATAAAAGAGTATCAAATAATTTAATAAAAATGTTAAAAAATGAAGATCCTCCAAATTTTTCAGAGATATCAAAGTCACATTTAAAGGTATTGTATTTTATTCACAAAAAATGCAATACTTTAAAAAAAATTTCTATTAAAATTGGATTTTCAGAGAAATATACTAGAGTTTTATGTGAATGGCTAATTAAGATAAAGTTTATTACTTTAACTGATGTTAAAAAACTTTATAAGTTAACGCCATCAGGTAAAGCTTATCTTATTAATAAAACAGTTATAGATACGATTGACAGTTTTGATTTTGGAATTTATACTCCTAGAAATATGGAGGGCCATAATCAATTTCTTTTTAGCGAATTACAGGAAGATTTTTTTCTGTGATGACACAGTTACCTGTGTGGGAATATTTCGAGAAATATTCTTTGACCAAGCTGACGCTGAGCTTTCCTTGTTTGTAGTTCAATTTTATGTTCTATGAACAACGCTCGAAGTCTCGCTTAAAATTGAACTACAGACATGGCTCCCTTTGTCGCCATGTCATACAAAATTGGATGGTAAATGGAAAATTGGTCTCTCCATACTCTTAATCAGAAATTAGAAGAAGATTTCTCTGATGAGCAATTAAATACATGGATTCAATATGCACGAAACTTGCGTAAGCAAAATTTACCAATAATCTTCAATCTAAAACACCTTTCAAAAATCACTAATATAAATCAGCACCTCCTTTATTCTGTTATATGCAGATTTAAAGAAAAAGATTACTATAAAATCTTTAGAATAAAGAAAAAAACAGGGGGATATAGATTTATTCATTCTCCAAGTAATGAATTAAAAAAAGTTCAATATTTCATTAATAAATACATTTTATCTAAATTAGATATACATAAATCATGTTTTTCCTATCACAAAGATGGTGGAGTTTTAAGATGTGCTGAACAACATACAAATGCGAAAATTCTATTTAAATATGACTTAAAGGACTTTTTCTTTTGTATCAATGAAATGTCGGTATATCATCTTTTTAAGAGTTTAGGGTACACGAAAAAGTTATCCTTTCAAATGGCTAGATTGTGTACAATTATTTTAATAAAAGACCATGGAAAGTATATAAAAAAATACAAAGTAAAAGATAAAGAAATAGAATTAGGTGTTTTACCTCAAGGAGCTCCTACTAGCCCAATGCTTAGTAATCTTTTGGCTAATCAATTGGATGTAAAACTTAGTCAGCTAGCTGACACTAATAACCTTATTTATACAAGATATGCTGATGATCTTACTTTTAGTTCTAATGAGAAATTATCAAAAATAGAAATAAGAACAATTAACTCTAAAATACTAAAAATAATAAAATCTGAAAAGTTTATTATTAATAAGAATAAAATTTCTATATCTAGACAAGGCTATAGAAAACAAGTCTTAGGATTAATAGTAAATAATGACACCCCTAAGCTATCTAAAGATAGAAAGAAGAAAATTGACACTTTTCTATATGCTATTGAAAAGTTTGGATGGGAGTCAACTACTGAGCATTATGGTTTCAGAGATTCACTAGGTTTTTTTCATCATTTAGATGGAATTATTGTTTATGCGGAACATATTGATAAAGATTTAGGAAAAAAATATAGGAACAAACTGGATAAATTATTACCCAAGTTATTTAGGTGATAAAGAATACCAGTTATTGGACTCATTAGGACATATATTTTTATTTTTTACAACAGATAAGCTACCCCAAAATACTAATAGTTAATATAGCGCCATAAAAACACTACGACTCACGCTATATATACAATTACCGTGCGGGAGGAACTGGAAATTATACATACAACTACAAAAGTAAGAAGTCTTATAGAGAGACATCAGGTCTACTTATTTATAAGAACACGCTTTTACCAAATAAAGAAAAGGTGGAGAAATTACATAAAATGTAAAGTTATAAAGGAATATAATAATAAAAAATAGGGAAATGTACTTGCAATATATCAAGATAGAATTACCGAATAGAATACATTGCCTTCAAATCGTGAAACATCTTTACGGGCACTAAATGAACAGCATGAAGAACTAAATAGATTGATAAAAATTTATCTAAACTAAATAAAAAATACCTAACACTATATAAAAAGATAAAATACGAGCATGAAAAATTTAAAAAGCATAAAAGATCATCCATCGGAAGATTTTTTAGTGCTTTTAATAAATATTTAGCTTAATGAAATATATTGATATAATTCTGCTATATAATACCAGAAAAATGCCGTCTGAAAAATTTTGTCTACTATACCTAATCTTAGAAAATAATTATTAGCAACCACTTTGTCCACTTGGTGTAGTTTTTTAAAAATCAGCAACCATTTTGTCTACTACACCTATCTATTATGAAATTTAAAAAGCAAAAACCGCCTTTTTATAGGCGGTCTTTTTTTGAAAACTTTTTAGTGGTGCCTAGGATCGGACTCGAACCAACACGCTTTTAAGGGCGGCGGATTTTGAATCCATTGCGTAGATATTCACTATACTTTCAATCTGGGTGTACCCTTTCAATCTGGGTGTACCTAGCCTATACATTCCAAATGTACATCTCAATAAGCATTGAACGCTAAGATCGCTAACTTAGCACTTGAGATCCTACACAGTTTCTTTATGTTTGTAAAGCCTGAAAGTAAAAAATATGATCAATGGTGTAAAGGTGAATTCTCATATTTTTTATGAGTCTCATAATTCAAGATGTCCGGTGTATGTGATATACTCTTAGTTAATTTTTTAATTTACTGAAATACATTCGATTCAATGAAGTTTATAATAGAAAATAATGTTGTAACTATTTCTAACAAAAGCAGTGTTCCAAAAATTCAGTATTATGAATGGGAAGGCGATTATTTATATTCAATTATTCAAAGAGAAATTATTCGTCGTTCAGCTGAACGACCACCCGGTGATAATTGCCCCATATTATATGCAATGAAAAATAGCGATGATCTTACGACTACAGAAGATACGATTGATAAATTATATAGTTATGTATTTAGTTCAATAATTAACTATTTTGGCAATAAATGTAATTTTGATCTCATTATACCAATGCCATCTAGTTGTAGTATTCCTTTAGATATATCTCAAATACTGCAGAATATCTATAACATTGATATTCTCAATATTGCTGACTATATTGTTAAAAAGGAACCAGAAGAGATAATTAGTCTAATTTCTTCCAATAAAGATGTTCCAGATAAAATCAAACAAATTATTGTTACAGCTTTGAATAGAAACAAAGAAAAGCTGAATATTAAAAGTGTGAAAGTTCAATATAGACATTATCTTTTCCCTATTTTTAAAATATCAGGCGACACAAGTATATTTGAGAGCTATTCGCCTACTCATATATTATTGATTGATGATATTTTTGCGTCGGGGATAACACTATCTAGTGTAAGAGGTATATTGAAAGAGCTTTACCCTAATACAAGAATTTCTGCTTTGACATTATTCAGCCCTCTACCTAAAATAAAAAATAAGTCTTGACATAGAATATTTTTTCTATAGAATTTAAGGCATCATCTTTATGGTTTAAAGGTGAATGACTGGGAAAATGTCCCCTCGGTCATTTAAAATGCAGGGATCCGAGTACTTGTACGAACCAAGTTAATTGGGTTGTTAGGCGCGGCTAACAAGATATTATATAGTGGGGGACTTATGTTCCCCATCATTTTTTTCTAATTATGTTGTTCTTGGTAAATTATAATAAATTTACTGAATCTCGTAGCATTTCTACATCATGCTCTATATATCCTAATGTAACACTAATATCCTTATGTCCTAGTAATTTTTGTACAACATAAACATTTTCAGGATTTTTCATTAAGGAAGTAGCAACTGTATGTCTAAAACGATGAGGCGATGATGTAAATCCAACAACTTCAGATATACACCTAAATATGTGAGTAGCTTGGTTGACGCTCATAGGCTTTCCTTTTCGACGAGTTACTTTTGAAAATAAATTAAAATTAAAGAGTTGGCTATTTGCTGGTTGTCTTAGTTTACTTAATTCTTTTAATAATAATTTTAGGTGTAGTAGACAAAATG
>NZ_JTJR01000003.1 GCF_001678475.1 Gallibacterium genomosp. 3
AAAGCGAAGATTGCGGATAGAGTATCTGTCAATACGCGAGTTGGTGTTGGTTATGACGTAATTGGTGAGCCAGCATCTGTACGAGCAGCTTTTGCAGGGGCATCTGACTTGAAGTTTACTACTGAAGGTGCGCAACATGGTCAAGTGAATGGCGAGGTGAGATTAAATGTGAATTATCACATTAGTCCAATGGCGACCATTTCTGTGGGATATGATGCGTCTGTACGTAAAGGCTATATTGAACATAACCCAACGGTATCGTTCAAGATGGCATTTTAGTTCCACAACACGATAATAATAACAAGAGATACCCGAAAAATTCACGCCACATTTGTGGCGTGTTTTTTATATATCGATCATTAAATTTTCCTCGTGCAACGACAACACCCGATTTTTCCCTACAATTAAATGATCTAATACCCGAATATCTACTAATTGACAGGCTTGCTGAATATTATGCGTAATATGGATGTCCTGTTGGCTTGGTGTGGTGATTCCTGAAGGATGATTATGAGCAAGAATAATTGCAGCTGCATTATATTGCAGTGCTGATTTAATGATTTCTCGTGGGTGGACTTGAGTACTATTGATTGTCCCTTGGAACAGGATATCTTGTCGTATTAGATAGTGTTGATTATCTAAAAATAACACCATAAACATTTCTCTTTGTTGCGTTGCTAATTCACTTTGTACATACAGTTTGGCAAATTCAATGTTATTAAATAGTGGTTGTTGTTGTAATTCTTGAGAAAGGTAACGTTTTGTCATTTCGACACAAGCTTGGAGTTGTACATATTGTGTTGTTCCAAGACCTTTTACCGTACAGAATTGATCGAGTGATGCAGTTAATAATGCACGTAATGAGCCAAAATGAGCAAGGGTATTGGCTGCTAAAGTCATCACTGGGCATTGCTTAAACCCAGTACGTAAAAAGATAGCGAGTAATTCTTGATCACTAAGCGATTCGACACCTTGTTGCAACAATTTTTCTCGAGGCATTAAATTAGACATAAGATTAAAAGTGAATGAAATAACAATGGCATCCAGCATAAAGTAGATTCATTCCGTAAAGAGTTTTTTTGATCTGTTATGGAAGAGGGATCGTAAAACAGGAAAAAATCATTTTTTAAGTGAATAAGTCGCTGGGTAAATTGGCAGGGTAGTAAATATCCAGTAGAATGATTCATCTTTTGTTGTTTTTTCTAGAGGTTATCAATCAGTGGATAATTTTCTCCAACAGAAACGTATTGTTGTCGGTATTACTGGCGGTATTGCTGCTTATAAAACAATTGAATTTATCCGTTTATTACGTAAACAAAATGCAGAAGTTAGAGTTGTGTTAACTGAAGCAGCCTCTCACTTTGTTTCTTCTCTTACTCTACAAGCGATCTCAGGGAATGCTGTTTCTCAATCTTTATTTGATCCTCAAGCTGAATTAGCAATGGGGCATATTGAGTTGGCTAAATGGGCGGATGCGATTGTGATTGCCCCAGCAACGGCAGATTTTCTTGCACGTTTTAATTTAGGCATGGCGAATGATCTACTCACCACATTATGTTTAGCAACACAGGCACCTATTTTTGTTGCACCAGCGATGAATCAACAAATGTATGCTCAAGCGGTGGTGCAACAGCATATTAAAAGTTTACAACAAAGAGGTATAACGATTATTGGACCGAATAGTGGTGCCCAGGCGTGTGGTGATATCGGAGCAGGTAGAATGTCAGAGCCAGCAGAAATTTTTACTGCAGTTACCCAGACATTTTGTGCAGAAAAAACATTAAGTGGTTTAAAAGTGGCGATTACTGCGGGGCCAACACAAGAACCGATTGATCCTGTTCGTTATATTTCGAATTATAGTTCGGGTAAAATGGGATATGCGATAGCAAAAGCCTTTGCTAAGCAAGGTGCAGATGTGACTTTGATTAGTGGACCAGTGAGTTTAGCTGTGCCGCAAGGAGTAAATTTAATTTTGGTAACGACGGCACAACAAATGTGGCAGCAATCGTTACAAGTAGCAACAAATCATCAAATTTTTATTGGTTGTGCGGCCGTAGCAGATTATCGAGTAGTTGAAATTGCTACGCAAAAAATAAAGAAAACCGGGGATGAATTAACATTAAAATTAATAAAAAATCCTGATATTATTGCCGACGTTGGTCATCTCAAAGAAAATCGACCTTTTACGGTAGGATTTGCGGCTGAAACGCAAGATGTTGAAAATTATGCAAAAGATAAATTAGTTCGTAAGCGATTAGATTTAATTTGTGCTAATGATGTGTCGATTGCTGGACAAGGATTTAGTAGTGATAATAATGCGCTACAACTTTTTTGGCATGATGGAAATATCAGTTTGCCTCTGACAGATAAGCAACAATTAGCAGAACAACTGGTTAGTCATATTATTAAGCTTTATCAAAAAAATAAAAATTATGATGAAAAAAATTGATGTAAAAATTCTTGATTCTCGTATCGGGAATGAATTTCCACTCTCGAGTTATGCGACAGAAGGATCCGCTGGTTTAGACTTACGTGCTTTGATTGATGAAAAAATTATCTTACAACCGGGCGAAACCCGTTTAATTCCCACAGGACTTTCCATTTATATTGCCGATCCAAATTTAGCAGCTGTGATTTTGCCTCGTTCTGGATTAGGTCATAAACATGGTATTGTGTTAGGAAATTTAGTGGGATTAATTGATTCTGATTATCAAGGACCATTAATGATCTCAGCTTGGAATCGTAGCGAACTGCCGTTTACGATTGAAGTTGGAGATCGAATTGCACAGCTTGTGTTTGTACCTGTTGTACAAGCTGAATTTAATATCGTCACTGATTTTGAGCAAACAGAACGAGGAAGCGGTGGATTTGGTCATACAGGAAAATAAGCCTAAAAAGAAGATTGAAAAGCGATCTTTAGCGGCAAGACGGCAACAAGTATTAACGATTGTTGCCCATTTATTACATTCTGAACAGGGAATGGAACGTATTACAACTGCAAAACTAGCAGAAGCAGTGGGCGTATCTGAAGCTGCGTTGTATCGTTACTTTCCAAGTAAAACAAAAATTTTTGAAGCCTTGATTGAGCAAATTGAAACGGTGTTATTACAACGGATTACTCAGTCAATGAAAATGCAAACGGATACAAAAATGCGAGTGCATGATATTTTGCAGATGGTGTTAACCTTTGCGCAAAAGAACCCTGGTTTAACTCGGATTTTAACTGGTCATGCATTAATGTTTGAAGATAAAGCATTACAGATCCGGGTGGCGACCTTTTTTGATCGTTTGGAATTACAGCTAGTCAATGTATTGCAAATGCGAAAGTTACGAGAAGGTCGCGGTTTTAAAGTTGATGAACGTACTATTGCAGGCCATTTAGTTTTATTATGTGAGGGACAATTTATGCGGTATGTCCGTTCAAATTTCCGTCATTTACCAAGTCAAGATTTTGCGACTCAATGGCAATTAATTGAACCATTATTGGATTAGGTTAAATGATGATTATTCCGTGGGAACAGCTAAGTGATACCGCATTACATAATATTGTACAGAGTTTTATTTTACGAGAAGGTACAGATTATGGCGTGCGTGAATTAACGTTAGCGGAAAAAGAAGCACGATTATTAAAACAGATTAAATCAGGTGAGGTCGTGATTGTGTGGTCAGAACTACATCAATCATTAGATCTTAAGGAAAAACGGGAATTTTTAAGACAACCTAAGCAAAATATGCTATAAAAACAGTGTCTTAAATCTCGATTCAATCTCATAAGTGTTGGTGGTATGGATATGAAAGAAGAAATTGAAATGCAACAGGATGATACGGGAATAGCACATGCAGGTGACCCGACTTTAGAATGGTTTTTATCTCATTGCCACATTCACAAATATCCCTCAAAAAGTACATTAATCAATGCCGGTGAAAAAGCAGAAACCTTATATTATTTAATTAAAGGTTCTGTTGCTGTTTTAGTGAAAGATGATGAAGGGAAAGAGATGATCCTTTCTTATTTGAGCCAAGGTGAGTTCTTTGGTGAAATCGGTTTGTTTGAAGAAGTTAAAGTACGGACTGCATGGGTGAAAGCAAAAACAACTTGTGAAGTTGCTGAAATTTCTTATAAAAAATTCCGTCAGTTAATTCAAGTTAATCCTGAGATCTTGATGTATCTCACAGCACAATTAGCACGCCGTTTACAAAATACCTCTAAACAAGTGAGTAACTTGGCGTTCTTAGATGTTACCGGACGTATTGCTCAAACGTTATTGCATTTAGCAAAAATGCCAGAAGCAATGACACATCCGGAAGGGATGCAAATCAAAATTACTCGCCAAGAAATTGGGCAAATTGTTGGTTGTTCCCGAGAAACAGTGGGACGTATTTTAAAGATGTTAGAAGATCAAGGATTGATTTCTGCACATGGAAAAACCATTGTAGTTTATGGTACGAGGTAATAAACCACGTATTTATCTAACGATTAAGGAAATATGATGAAAAAAGAAGAAATGGGGCATAATTTTTTAGCTCGTTTAGGTAAAACTCGTCTTCGTCCAGGTGGGAAAAAAGGAACAGATTGGCTGATCGCTAACGCAGATTTCAACAAAGATAAAAAAGTACTTGAAGTTGCGTGTAATATGGGAACGACTGCGATTGGTTTAGCGAGTCAATTTGGTTGTCAGATCGAAGGTGTAGATCTTGATGAGCAAGCATTAGCAAAAGCACAAAAAAATATTAGTGAAGCAAAATTGGGTCATCTTATTCATGTGCAACGTGCTAATGCGATGAAATTACCTTTCGCAGATAATTCGTTTGATGTTGTGATTAATGAAGCAATGTTGACTATGTTGCCAGTTGAAGCAAAGCAAAAAGCGGTAGCAGAATATTTTCGCGTATTAAAGCCAGGTGGTTTTTTATTAACTCATGATGTGATGTTATTAGAACCTAATTCAGAGGCAATCTTATCTGTGTTGCGTGATGTGATTAATGTGAGTGTAACACCATTAACAAAAGAAGATTGGAAAGCCTTATTTAAATCAGCAGGTTTTAGTAATGTGGATACTTACTCTGGAGAGATGACATTATTGTCACCTAAAGGAATGATCCATGATGAAGGTGTATTGGGAACATTAAAAATTGTGAGAAATGCACTTAAATCAGAAAATCGTGCAACGTTTAAAAAGATGTTTAAATTCTTTAATGATCCACAAAATAAACTGCATTTTATTGCAGTATGCAGTCAAAAATAAGACTAAGACAATGAAAGCGGTCTTGATTATTCAAGATTGCAGACTATTGATAAATCTAAATTTAATCACAAAATTTAATAAATGTTTATTGGGCTCCATCTCACACTTGCCTAAAAATCTTATTGGAATGAGGAGTAGCAAGTGTGCGAGGGTGTGTTTATTCGCTGCGCTCACCCTTCGGGCTGTTGCTTTCAGCAACATTCAACGCTTTGCGTTGTCTTTTGCTTCGTTTTCTTTACACAAGTAATGACAAAAAGCGATAGCTTTTTGAACGTTGCTAGCAACGGCTCGTTAGAGTGAGCAAGCTTACTTGCGAATAAAATGAAGTCGCCCTTTAGGGCGAAACCTAAATACTAATTACAGCAAAATAGCTAAAAAATATTAAATAGATTTTGTCAAAGCGAGAACTTCAATAGTTTGTACTGAACACATTCGCCATTGAATATTAATATCCCACAAGGTCATGCCATAAATCCGATCAGAAATCTGTCTTTGCTGATAGGCAGGGCGAGGATCTTGCTGTAATACTTCGGTAATTAATACTAATAAATCAGGGTATTGCGATGCCAAGATAGTCGCTTGTTGTTTAGCTGCTGGAGTAAAAATCACCTGTAATATTGCTTCAGGTTTAGTCTGAGCAAAACTAGATTGAGCAAGAGGCTCACTATCTGCATAAGCGAGATAGGGTTTAATATCAAAAATAGGTGTACCATTGACGAGATCAACGCTTCCTAAATGTAATCGTACTTTCCCTGGTTTAATCTCAATATGATCTAGACGAACTTTAGATAAACCGAGTGGATTAGGACGATGAGTAGAGCGAGAGGCAAATACACCAATACGTTGGTTGCCGCCTAAACGAGGTGGACGCACTGTGGGTGACCACTTGCCAACAGGAATGCGGTCAAATTGGAAAATAAGCCATAAGTGTGAAAATTGTTCTAAGCCCCTGACACATTCGGGGACATTATAAGGGGGTAATAATTTTAAGATTCCTGTGCCATGTTTCACCAAGTCAGGTTGGCGAGGTACGGAAAATTTTTCTGTATAAGGGGTATAGATAGTTGCAATAGGCTGTAATTGCATAATAGTTTTGCCTCTTATGCCAATAAATAAGTAGTTAGAGTAAATAAGCTTGAAATCAGTGAGTTAAGAGCTTGTACCAAGCACAGATTTGGATTGAATTCACTATACAATCAAATCAATTCGGGTAAAATGACCAACTTATTTTATAAGAACAACTCTTTTACGCATAGTGTTGCGATAAGAATTGATAAATCTAGAGAAATTAATGAAACCAAGCAAATGTAAAATGTGGTTAGAAACCGCAAGACCAAAAACTTTGCCATTAGCGATAGCTTCTATCGTCACTGGTTCTGCTTTAGCACATTATTATCAGCAATTTAACGGGATTGTTGCTTTTTTAGCGTTAGTAACCGCAACGTTATTACAGATTGTATCTAACTTTGCTAATGATTATGGCGATCATGTTAAAGGTTCTGATACCGCTGAGCGTATCGGTCCATTAAGAGGGATTCAACAAGGGGTAATCAGTTTTGCTCAATTACGGGTAGGATTAATTTTAGTCACGTTAGCGAGTATGGTGTCAGGCGTTGCTTTAATCGCCGTTTCTTGTCAAACATGGAATGATGTGTTGGCATTTGTTGTGTTGGGCGTATTAGCGATTATTGCTTCAATTACTTACACTGTTGGCAAAAAACCTTATGGATATATGGGGTTAGGTGATATTTCTGTTTTTATTTTCTTTGGTTTGCTTGGCGTAGGCGGCACATTTTATTTGCAAGCGCATCAGTTGAGCCATAGTATCTTTTTACCTGCAATGATGTCTGGTTTTTTAGCAGTTGCCGTTTTAAATATTAATAATTTACGCGATGTAGAACAAGATAAAAAGTCGGGTAAAAATACGTTAATTGTACGCATTGGGGCGAAGTATGGCTGCTATTATCATATTGCGTTACTGACGTTAGCTGTATTTTGTGCATTATCATTTGCTATCTATTATTTTCAACATTGGTACAGTTTCTTATTTATTGTTATTTTGCCATTGTTGATAAAACACGCAGTTTTTGTATTACGCCATAAAGATGCGATAGAATTACGCCCAATGCTTGCACAAATGGCTAAACTAGCACTATTATTTAACATTATTTTTAGTTTAGGACTGTACTTAGAGTAGGGTTCTAAAGTTTATTAACAAAGGAAAACACAATGAGAATTGACACATCAGAACTTTGCGATATTTACTTGGATCAAGTTGATGTTGTTGACCCAATTTTTTCTAGTTTCGGCGGTATTTCAGCATTTTCAGGAAAAATTACCACAATCAAATGTTTTGAAAGCAATGGTTTAATTGCAGAAGTATTAGAAGAAGATGGACATGGACGAGTATTATTGATTGATGGTGGTGGTGCGGTACGTCGTGCGTTGATTGATGCCGAATTGGCGCAATTAGCTGCAGATAACGGCTGGGAAGGCATTATTGTGTATGGTGCGGTACGTCAAATTGACCAATTAGAAAATATTGATATTGGTATTCAAGCACTAGCACCAATTCCAGTATCAGCAGATGAACAAATGACGGGTGAAGTTGATGTGCCAGTCAATTTTGGTGGCGTTTCCTTCCTTCCAGAAGATTTTGTATATGCAGATTTAACGGGAATTATCCTTTCACCAGAACAGTTAGAATTGCCAGAAGAGGAGTAATTCTTGTTTAGATAATGGACTAAAACGCCTTGTTATTTTGAATAACAAGGCGTTTGTTTTTATTGTTGAATGCTCTCCGAAATCGCCACTGGTGGTGGAGTAACCCGAGTAACTAATAATTGGTCGATTTTATAGTGGTCAATATCGACTACCTCAAATTTAAATCCTTCAAATTCCACAGCATCAGCTGGGCGAGGAATTTTACGTAAGCGATACATCATAAAGCCAGCAATGGTTTCGTAGTTTTCCCATTCTGGGAAATCATTATCAATGGCTAATGCGTGTTTTACATTTTCAATCGGCGTTGAACCCTCAATTAACCACGAATTTTCATCACGTTTAATAATTTGCTGATCTTCCTCTATTGGAGCAACCCAATCTCCCATAACCGTCATCATAATATCGGATAAGGTAATGACCCCGACAACTAAGGCATATTCATTCATCACCACTGCAAATTTTTCCTTAGTGGCACGAAACCGATCGAGAAGTTCAGAGAGCGTAAGTGTATCGGGAATAATTAATACATTGCGGATCGTGGATTCATTCAGTTGAATAAGTGATTGATTATTTAAGATTTTAACCAAAATATCTTTGGTATCGACATAACCGATCACTTGATCAATATTTTCATTACAAACCAAGAACTTAGAGTAAGGATAATCTGCAATTTTTTGTCGAATGCTTTGTTCCGAATCTTTTAAGGTAAAATAGACGACATTTTCACGAGTTGTCATACTAGAAGGGACAGTACGTTCCTCTAACTCAAATACATTTTCAATAAAATGATGTTCTTGTTGTTGTAATACTCCAGCTTGAGCGCCTG
This sequence comes from Gallibacterium genomosp. 3, assembly GCF_001678475.1. GTDB lineage: Bacteria > Pseudomonadota > Gammaproteobacteria > Enterobacterales > Pasteurellaceae > Gallibacterium > Gallibacterium faecale. The sequence continues at coordinate 8,797 of NZ_JTJR01000003.1, forward strand.
CATCCATCACCGCAGAAATATCATCGAATGTAATGTTATCTTCGCGGTTAATATTCATTTTGAATAGGCGGAAGATCGTATTGGCAACGGCATTAATGACCCAAGTGAATGGCTTACAGAGCATAATAAAAATATTAATTGGGCGGATTAATGTAATAGCAATTTTTTCAGGCGCAATCATTGCCATTCTTTTTGGCATTAAATCAGCAAAAAGAATAAATAATGACGTTACCAGAGTAAAAGAGAGGCTAAATCCAATCGTTTCAGCCCACTCACCTTGATAAAATTGTTCAACTAATTCAACAAAATAAGGGCGGAAAGCAGATTCACCTAAAATACCCCCTAAAATGGCTACTGCATTTAAACCAATTTGTGATGCAGCAAAAAAATCAGCAGAATTTTCCTGCAACAAGAGAACTTTATTGGCACGTTCATCGCCACTTTCTGCTAACAATTTCAGCTTTATTTTCCGTGCGCCTGCGATTGAGATTTCCGAGATGGATAAGAAACTTGAGGCAGCAATTAAAGCAACAATGACAATAAGATTTTGAAATATAGTCACAAAACACCTATTAACGTTAATAATTTACTCACCAAAAACAGAGATATTCTACTCCAAAAAGGCAGATCTGGGAAAATTACTTGTCGTGATTAGTGATAGTTGTATTGTTAGTAAGATGTGAACTAAATCCACCATTCTGGGTAATTGTTTTTAAATAATGAATACCTTAGCATTTTTGTCGGATATTTTATTACCCTAAGGAGAACGTTATGAGCGAAGTATCTACCCAAGAGATCCCTTTTTCAGCAGAAGAAATTACCCATTGGCAAGCAGCGAACTATCAAGACATTATTAACTTTATTGAATCAGGTTACCACACTCGTCATCGTGAACAGTTACCACAATTAATTGAGTTAGCTAAGAAAGTAGAAAGTGTACATAGCGACAGTAGTGTTTGTCCTACTGGCACAGCAGCAATTTTAGAAAAAATTTATCAAGATCTTGAAATGCATATGCGTAAAGAGGAACAAATTCTGTTCCAAATGATTAAAGCAGGGCAATATGCTATGGCAAGAATGCCTATTCAAGTTATGTTATCTGAACATGATGAAGCAGAAGAAGATTTAAAAACATTATTGACTGTTACACGTAATTTAGCTTTACCAGAGGATGCATGTGGTTCATGGCAGGCGCTTTATCAAGGTATTGCAACCTTTGTAGCAGATCTAAGCCAACATATTTATTTTGAAAACGAGATTTTCTTTGCCAGAGTTTGTAACGAAAAATAAAAGCGAAACCTGTTTCAGTAAAGAAACAGGTTTTTGTCTATTTAAAGTAGGTTCTTACGGCGTAATTCTTTAGTAATTCGGATTGCTGTTTCGGTTTCGCAGCCAGTGTATTCTGCGATTTCACGATTTGTCCAATTATATTCAGGGAAGTTTTCATTAAGAAAGCAAATGCTATCAATAATTCTATCTAAATTTTTTAAATAAGCACTTTTTGCCAGCCTACTTTCTGCATCTCTTAATTCATTTGAGAGCATTTGAAATAACATACGTACAGCATTAGGGTTTTCTAAGAAAAATTTATCTAAATCTTGAGGAGTAATCCTAATAATCTCAGATTTTTTTAAGATCCTTGCGGTACAGTGGTATTTTCCATCACCAAATAGCGTTCTAAAACCAAAATAATCACCTTGTTTGTAAATTCTAACTAAGCTTTCTTTGCCGTTCTCTAACATGTGATATAAGCCAACTAACCCTTTTTCAACAAAATAAAATTCATGTGATGAATCTCCTTGAAGGTAAAGCGGTGTACCTTTTGGTACTGTATGTAAGGAGGTACATTGACAACATTTTAAGTTATAAGGCGATAATATGTGATTCATTATGGTTCTATATCCTATAGTCATTAATAACGAGCGATGCAGCACCTTTGATACCGGCAGAATCAAGTAATTGACCAGGTTTCATTTGAATGTTTGCTAAAGACGCAGATAACGCATAACGAGAAAGGTATGTTTTTACTTTTTGTATAATTAAATCTGCGGATTTAGAAACACCTCCAGCAAAGATAACAAGTTCTGGATCGATTGTATTTAATAAAATACCTAACCCATAGGCTAAGTATTTGCAGAACTTCTCTATGACTTCAATTGCAATTTCATCATTTTTATTATAGAAATCAAATATATGGTGAACTTCTAAATCAGATAAATGATGATAGAAGTGTTTGCTTAATATTCCTGTTTGCTTCTCAAGGATAAGTCGTTTCGTTTCCCGAAGAATTCCTGTTGCAGAAGCATAAGTTTCAAGGCATCCAGTTAAGCCACAACCACATTTTAATCCATTTTCATTAACAACAATATGACCAAATTCACCTGCACACCCGTTTACGCCGGATAAGATTTTTTGATCAATAATGATACCAGCGGAAAGTCCAGTACCGATGGATATTACAATAATATTTTTAAAACCTTGTCCACTACCAAATAATAATTCCCCTAAAGCAATATTATTGACATCTTTTTCAACTTTCACAAATTTGTGAGAAATCTCTTCCATTAGTTGTTTTGCATTAAAGTTATCTCCCCAGGAGAAGTTTGATGCTCGAGAAATAATGGCTTGATTGACTACTAAACCGGGAATACCTAAGCCTATGCCAATAAGTTGATCAGTGGCAATATTTTGTGTTTTTGCCATATCTTGTACAGTTTGCCAAATGCGTAAAAAAGTTTGTTTTGCACCTTGTGAAGATAGTGTCTTAATAGAATGTTCAATCAAAATATTACAGTGATTATCCACGATACCGATTTTGGTATTAGTGCCTCCAATATCAATACCGACATAATATTCGATGAGATGATTTGGTTTCATATATTGTTTTTACTCTGTGAGAGGATATTGCTTGTGAGTTAAGTATAAAAAAGGTGCTGATAAATAATTATGATAATTATCATAAGGTTATTGTGAGATACCTCACAAATCTATATAGAGTGTTATATTGTAGATAGTTATATATTTATAACTTATCAATATGATGATGATCATAAACTAATCGTGTGAAGCTCATTCATAATAAAAAAAAATCATTGGGATCGAATATGACTTTACCGATTATTATTACATTAGTGGTATGTGGCTTTTTGGCTAATTTGATGTCTGCCTTATTTGGGATTGGTGGCGGAGTGCTGATGGTACCCGTGTTGCATACGCTGTTTCCTGAAATATCTTTGCAGATGGTCGCTGCAACTTCTTTAACGATTGTAATGGGAACGTCAATAATTAATCTAACCTATTTTATTAAACAAAAAATCCAGATTGATATAAAAAAGATGATTTTTTGGTCACTAGGAATGATCATTGGTGTACAGCTTGGCTTCTATCTTAGTTTTGATGTGTCAGATTTTGTGATTGTTGCCATTTTTGTGGTGACACTAGTGTTATTAGCACTCAAAACATTATTGGATGTAAAAGAGGGAAGAAAAAAGCGTGGTCAGGGTAATGATATGCTACCAGGTATTTTGGCTTGTTTTTTTGGTGGCGGAATAGCAGGAATCACAGGCATTGGCGGGGGATCTATTATGTCGCCTTTGATTGCGCAATTGCCAAGTGTCAGTATGAAACAAATAGCCGTCTATACAAATTATATGATGGTAATTGGCGGTATTGGTAATTTGTATGGCTACTTATCTAAATCTTCAAATATTACTATTCCTAATTCATGGCAAGTAGGTTATGTGAATTTTAGTATTGTTTTAGTTGTAGTACTCAGCTCATTTGTAATGAGTTTCTTCTCTATGAAAATTCGAGGTAAGCTAAAACCTGAATTATCCCAAAAGTTATTAGGCTTAACCCTACTTCTTATCGCATTATATATGTTATTGTTACAATTCATTTAAATGTATCGCGTTGTTCGAGGTCTGTCGTTTTATGTCACAACAGCAAAAAACTTATTTTCATATGATGGCGAAACCAAGTAGTTTTCATTGCAATATTAAATGTGAATATTGCTTTTATTTGCAGAAAGAACAGGTTCTCACTCATCAGATTAATTCAATGACAGAACAGACATTGGAAAATTATATTAAAAATTATATTGATGCATTTCCAGGCGAGCGTATTGATTTTATGTGGCAAGGTGGTGAACCAACTTTATTAGGATTAGATTTTTTTAAGAAAGTGGTTGCTTTACAAAGAAAATTTGCTGGGACTAAACAAATTAGTAATAGTTTTCAAACTAATGGAATAGCTTTAAATCGGCAATGGTGTGAACTCTTTAAGGAGAATCAATTTTTAATTGGTATCTCGGTAGATGGACTAGAGGATGTACATAATAAATATCGTATTTCGATCAATGGACAACCTACTTTCGATCGAGTAAAACACGCGATTGAGTTATTAAAAACATATCAAGTTGATTTTAATACTTTAACTGTTGTGAATGATCGAAATTGGCATAAAGGAAAAGAGACTTATCAAGCATTAAAATCATTAGGTTCAACTTTTATGCAATTTATTCCTATTGTGGAAGTTGCCAATTATTCATCAGAACGACAAGATTTTAATCCAAGTAAAAACTATCGAATGATACCATTTTCTGTCCCATCAGAAGGATATGGACAATTTTTATTGGATGTTTTCAATGAATGGATCAAAGAAGATATAAGTCATATTTTTATTAATATGTTTGATGATTTACTAGGACAATGGTTAGGGTTTCCATCAAGTAGCTGTGTTCATCAGCAAACCTGTGGTAGATCGATGATAGTTGAGGCCAATGGTGATGTTTATAGTTGCGATCATTTTGTCTATCCAGTGTATAAAATAGGGAATGTAAATCGCCAATCATTAACTCAGCTTGTTAATTCACCTAAGCAGATAAAATTTGGTAAAGCTAAGTTGGAAACATTAACCAAACAATGTCAGAAGTGTGAAGTGCGGCATTTTTGTCATGGTGGATGCCCGAAACATCGCATAGTTCCTTTGAAAGGAGAACAATTTAAACAAAATTATTTGTGTCCTTCCTATCAACTGTTTTTCCGTCAGAGTGCCCCATTAATGTCGCGTATGCGAGATATTATTCAGCAAGGTGGAACAGCAAGAGAGATAATGAATGTGTTATTTCGTTAATAAGAGTGGTGGAAGAAAGTATTAATAAATATGTTACTTATGTGTACTTTATCTTTAGAATTTGTGATCTTTCTCACATACCAACTATGATTATTATCATAATTAATCAATGACATGACCCCTTATCCTAGTTAATAGATATTCATCTCTTAAATATCATCTAGAAACAGTATAGGAGGCAATATGCTATTAACAATTCTGAGTTTTTTACTCGTCACTGGTGGTGTTGCGTTGCTATCGTGGCTAAAAACAAGAAATGATGATTTATCAACATCCAAAGGTTACTTTCTTGCAGGGCGAGGCTTAGGTGGTTTCGTCATTGGTTGTTCAATGATATTAACTTCATTGTCAACAGAACAGATTATTGGTGTAAATGCTAACTCTTATGTTGGAAATTTTTCTATTATTGCATGGACAGTACCTACCGTAATTCCATTGTGTTTCTTAGCATTATATTTGTTGCCTAAGTATATTAGAAATGGATACACCACAATCCCAGAGTTTTTTGAGAACCGTTTTGACAGACAAACTCGTTTGATTATGTCTGGGCTTTTCTTAGTGTTTTATCTTTTTATTGTGATCCCTACGGCACTTTATACAGGTGCAATAGCGTTTAATAAAATTTTCAATTTAGAAGCTGCTTTTGGTATTAGTTATGGTGAATCTATTGTTTATACCATTATTGCGATTGGTATTGTGGGGGCTGCTTATGCTATTTTTGGTGGATTAAAAGCTGTCGCAGTATCAGATACTGTGAATGCAGTTATTCTTGTTATTGGTGCTATTTTAGTCCCTATTTTTGGTTTGATTTATTTAGGGAAAGGCAGCTTTATGGAAGGGTTACATATTATTGGTACAACCCATGTAGAGAAGTTTAATGCAATAGGTAGTGCGACAGATGCTGTACCTTGGCCGACAATTTTTACTGGTATTATGTTAGTTCACTTCTTCTATTGGACAACAAATCAAGCGATTGTACAGCGTGCTTTAGGAGCTAAAGATCTAAAAGCAGGTCAAAAAGGAATCTTAATTGCTGCATTATTCTTGTTACTTTTACCAATAATTTTAAATTTACCTGGATTGCTTAGTTTCCATATTATTGGTGAAGGTTTGAATCCAATTGATTTATCTTATCCAGAATTAGTTAATCGAGTCTTACCAACTGTATTACAAGGTTTCTTTGTTGCAGCATTATTCGGCGCTATTTTAAGTACATTTAATTCATTCTTAAATTCAGCAGCAACAATTTATTGTAAAGATTTATTGCCTTCAATTAGTAAAAAAGCATTTAGTGATTCAGAGTTGATTACCTATGCGAAAAAAGTTTCCGCATTTATGGCAATTATCACCATCATTATTGGACCATTATTAATGTTTGGTACAGATGGGATTTTCCTGATTACTAAACGTTTTGCTGGCTTTGTGAATATTCCTATTGTGGCTTTATTTGCTGTGGGACTATTTAATAAGACTGTTTCTGGATTAGCTGCACGTATCGCATTACTTCTTCATGTCGTTTTATATTTCTTAATCGTATGGGTATTTAATGTGAAAATTAACTTTGTTTATGTGATGGCTGCACTGTTTGTCTTTGATGTTTTAGTAATGTTAATTTTAGGCACATTCTTAAGAAGAGAAACACCTTATCAAGATAATACAGAGAATAAAAGTAATGTTGACCTCAGTAATTGGGAGTATGTTAATGTCACAGTTGCATCACTGATTTTAGGATTGATTACTCTGTATGCATTGTTATCTCCAATTGGATTAGCTTCTATGGAGGGCAAACCATTATGGATTATTGGAGGATATTTGATTCTTCAAGTTATCTTGCTTATGGTAATTGGAAAAAATAAACAAAAGGCTAAATATGCGTAATGTAATTTATATTTTATTAGATCAAGTAAGAAAGGATATGCTAGGCCCTTATGGGCATAGCATAGTTAAAACGCCTAATATAGATAAATTGGCTAAAGAGGGTATTTGCTTTGATAATGCTTTTACACCGGCATCTGTATGTGGGCCAGCCAGAACATCTTTATTCACAGGATTAATGCCATCATCTCATGGCATTATTAGAAATGGTGAAAAAGGAGGAACGGGCGAGATTGATGTTAAACAACCTAATATTACTAATCTTGAGGGATATAATAGTTATGTTGCGGGAAAATGGCATGTAGGTACAAAATCAGTGCCAGCAGATTATGGTATCAAAGGTCATAATTTTGATGGGTATGGATATCCAGGTAGCCGAGTCTATAAAAATCTTGTTTTTGATCAGCCTCCGACACACTCTAACCGTTATCAGGAATGGTTGATAGAAAAAGGGTTTGATATTCCAGAAGTTAGCCGAGCTTATTTTGGTGATAATCCTCATTTGCGTGTTCAAGAATTATGTGGATTATTGTCAGGCAACAAAGAGCAAACTATTCCTTACTTTATTATTGATGAATCTAAGCGATTTATCCAAGAATCTCTGGATGAAGGGAAACCGTTTTTTACCTGGATAAATTTCTGGGGACCGCATACCCCCTGTATTGTACCTGAGCCTTATTATTCTATGTATGATCCAAAAGATGTGGTATTGGATAAAAGTTTCTTTAAACCGCTTGAAGGAAAGCCAGGACATTATAGAACTATTTCTAAAATGTGGGGAATGTGGGAAGCGAGTGAGGAACACTGGAAAGAGGTCATTACAAAATTCTGGGGCTATATTACATTGATTGATGACGCAATAGGGGAGTTATTTAAATTCTTAACAGAAAAAGGGTTATATGATGAAACCTTTATTGTGATAACGGCTGACCATGGTGATGCAATGGGACATCATCGTATGATTGAGAAAGGGGAGTTTATGTTTGATAGTACTTACAATATCCCTCTAATAATTAAGGATCCGTTGTCCACGCGAGTAAATCAACGAGATGATAATCTGGTATATCTGCATGATTTAACTTCAACTGTCTATGATGTGATTAAACAACCAATACCGGCTGAATTTGAAGGAGAAAGCTTATTACCAATAACACGTCAGCATAAAAACAATAATCGTAAAGGGTTATTAGCACAATTAGCTGGGCATTTTGTTTATTTTGAACAACGAATGTGGCGGCGAAAAGATTATAAGTTAGTTTTTAATGCGAGCGATGTATGTGAACTTTATGATGTTGTCAAAGATCCAGAAGAAATGGAAAATCTCTTTTATGATGAGCGTTATACCGCAGTGAAGAAAGAGATGTTAGAAGAGATGCGTATTGAGATGCAAAAAATTAACGATCCATTAGAAAATTGGGTATATCGTATTATTAATGAACTATAACATTTCAGTTTATTAAGTAAAACCTGCGGAGAGATAGAATCTTGATGCAGGTTTTTTATTAATAATTTAGAGATAATTATCTTGAATATTAAGAACTTTTTACCCACCATTCTGTCAAACCAGCGCTTTACTTTCATTATCTAATACTACGGAGTTTATTGAACTTATGCGAATAAGAACATTTTCTTTACGCTCAACGACGTTGATTGCGTTAGTGTCCCTTTATTTCACATTAATTCTAAATTACGCATTCTATGCGAAAGTGTTGACAATTCATCCTTTTACAGGGGCAGCAGAAGATTATTTTTTATTGACTGTCCCGTTTTTCGTCTTTTTTGTGTTAAATGCGGCTTTCCAACTTTTAGCCTTACCGGTTTTACATAAACTGATAATTCCTGCTTTACTGATTATTAGTGCAGCGATTGGTTATAGTGAAATTTTTCTTGATGTCTATTTCACGACAGATATGTTGGAAAATGTATTACAAACCAATTTTGCAGAAACATCACGAACCGTTACTTTGCCTTATTTACTTTGGATTCTTGGTTTTGGTGTATTGCCGGCGATTCTCTATCTATTGGTTAAAATAAATTATCATCGTTGGTATAAAGAGCTTGCCTATCGGGTAGGGATGATTGTGCTATCTGCTGTGGTGATTTTAGGCATTGCAAAAGGCTTTTATCAAGATTATGCAGGATTCGTCCGAAATAATAAGAGTGTGCCTGCTTTAATTGTGCCATCTAATTTTATTAGTGCGAGTGTGAATGAAATCAAGCGAATTCGTCAGGCAAATATGCCATACACACAGTTAGGCTTAGATGCTGCACAAGAGAAGCCAGATGATTATCGTCATTTAACCGTTCTTGTTGTGGGTGAAACAACACGCGCTCAAAATTGGGGATTAAATGGTTATCAACCACAAACAACGCCATTATTAGCAGCACGGGGCGATCAAGTTATTAATTTTAAAAATGTGACGAGTTGTGGAACAGCCACAGCAGTTTCTGTGCCTTGTATGTTTTCAGGAATGGGAAGAGAGCATTATGATTCTGTTAAGGCTTCCCACCAAGATAATATTCTTGATGTGCTACAACGTGCTGGCGTGGATGTGATCTGGTTAGATAATGATAGTGGTTGCAAAGGTGTTTGTGATCGTGTGCAAAGTAAAGATATTACGGCATTAAATGATCCTAATTACTGTAAAGATGGAGAATGCTTAGATAATGTGTTGTTGCAACACGTTGATGAGGTTATTCGTAATATGAAGAAAGATACAGTGCTTGTATTGCATACGATTGGTAGCCATGGACCAACTTATTATGAACGTTATACACCAGAATATCGTCGCTTTACTCCAACGTGTGATACGAATGAAATTCAGAAATGTACAAATGAACAATTAGTGAATACTTATAACAATGGTATTCTCTATATTGATCAATTCTTAGATAAGGTAATTCAGAAGGTTGATGCGCATCCTGAATTAGAAGCTGCGGTTTATTACCTTTCAGATCATGGGGAATCTTTAGGTGAAAATGGCGTGTATTTGCATGGAACACCGTATGCGATTGCACCAGATCAGCAAACGCATGTGCCCATGATTATGTGGTTCTCAGAACGTTTTAGAGAGAATGAACATATTGATTTTGACTGTTTAAGAAAAAATGCAGCAGAAAAATCTTATTCTCAAGATAATTTATACAGTACGTTATTTGGTTTAATGGATATGAGTCCAAGTACGTCAGTCTATCAGAAAAATCTTGATATTATTGCTCAGTGTAAGAAGTAGATTAAGGATTAGAAAGGATAACAGCACCTTAAAATTTGATTAAGGTGCTGTTTTTTTAACTAGTTTTCACTTAAGAAACCACCACTTTGGTGTTTCCATAATTTAGCATACAGTCCATTTTTCTCGAGCAATTCTGTATGTGTGCCTTGTTCAACAATTTGCCCTTGATCCAACACAATCAAGCGATCCATTGCGGCAATGGTCGATAAGCGATGAGCAATCGCAATCACAGTTTTGTTTTCCATCATCTTATCGAGGCTTTCTTGGATTGCTGCTTCCACTTCAGAATCTAATGCACTAGTTGCTTCATCTAATAATAAGATTGGCGCATCCTTAAGCATAACTCGAGCAATCGCAATACGCTGACGCTGACCACCAGAAAGTTTTACCCCTCGTTCCCCAACGTGTGCATCATAACCATGACGACCTTGGGCATCACTTAATGTCAGAATAAATCCCGCCGCTTCAGCACGCTCAGCAGCGGAGATCATTTCAGCTTCAGTTGCGTCTGGACGGCCATAGATAATATTGTCACGAACAGAACGATGTAATAAAGAAGTATCTTGGGTGACTAAGCCAATTTGGCTGCGTAAACTTTCTTGGCGAACATCACAAATATTTTGTCCATCAATCGTAATATTACCTTGATTAGCTTCATAAAAGCGGAGTAGTAAATTAACGATGGTAGATTTACCTGCACCTGAACGCCCAATTAAACCCACTTTCTCACCTGGTTTAATCGTTAAATTGAAATTAGTAAGAAGTGGTTTATCTGCTTCATAGGCAAAACTAACTTGATCGAATTTGATTTCACCTTGGGTAACGGTGAGATTACTGGCGTTAGTTTTATCAACGATTGTATGTGGTTTTGATAAGGTATGCATACCATCATTCACTGTACCAATATTTTCAAATAAGCGAGCAGCTTCCCACATAATCCAGCGAGAGAGATTATTGACACGTAATGCCATCGCAATAGCGGTAGCAATCGCGCCTACACCTGCTTTACCATGACTCCATAACCATAACCCCAATAATGCGGTGCTTAATGTTAAAAGAATATTAGTAAAATAAGTGAGGGTTTCTAATGATGTAGCTAAACGCATTTGTGCGTGAACTGTTACCATAAATTCTTGCATTGAACGTTTGGCATAACTGGCTTCACGCAAACCATGTGAGAACAGTTTTACCGTAGTAATGTTAGCATAGGCATCAGTTACTCGTCCTGTCATCAGAGAGCGTGCATCGGCTTGACGTTCAGCGGTATAAGCTAATTTTGGAATAAAGATTTTTAGAATGATCGTGAATACTGCTAACCAAATGAGAAATGGAATGACAAACCAGCCATCTAAGGTCATTAATACTGCACCAGATGTAATAAAATAGACGGTAACATAAGTCATTACATCAGCAATAGCGAGTACGGTATCACGCACAGCGAGAGCAGTTTGCATCACTTTTGCAGAAACACGTCCAGCAAATTCATCTTGGTAGAAACTTAAGCTTTGTCCTAGCATTAGACGGTGAAAGTTCCAGCGTAAACGCATTGGGAAAACACCCTGCAAAGTCTGTAAATGAACATTGGCAGCAATAAATGACCAGAGAATACTGAATAGTAATACGCCAGCCATGGCAAGAAGTTGTAGATTTTTTTCTTGCCATAATTGTTGTGGCGAATATTGTGATAACCAATCCACCAATATTCCCATAAATTGGAATAACACGGCTTCCATTACCCCAATTCCAACTACCATAATGGTAAGCAATAAGATCCAACACCGCATACCATCCATACAAGACCAAATAAATTTGATCAAACCATGACGCGGTATATTCGGCATTTCATCTGGATAAGGATTAATACGATTTTCAAACCATGAATAAATACGGCTAAACATAGCTAATTGTTATTCTCCTTGTTTTTGTTTTTCTTGTTGTTTAACTTGATTCCAAAGTAAATCCATTTCCGTGAGCGAAACCTCTTCTAAATCACGTCCCGAGAGAACGATTGTTTGCTCCACTTGACGAAAACGGCGCTCAAATTTTAGATTAGCTTTGCGTAAAGCTTCTTCTGGATTAACGTGTAAATGTCGAGCGACATTCACTGCTGCAAAAAGCAGATCGCCAATTTCTTCTTCAATCGCAGACTGATTTTGTTGTGTTTTTTGTAGTTCTTCGCGAACTTCTTGTAATTCTTCTTCGACTTTTTGTAGCGTTAATTCTGTTTCTGACCAATCAAAGCCGACTTTGGCACAACGTTTTTGCAATTTTGCAGCGCGTAATAAAGAAGGTAATGCAGAAGGTACATTATCAAGAATTGAGAATTGTTGTTTATCATGGCGTTCTTGTTGTTTAATATTTTCCCAATTCTTTAATACTTCTTCACTGGTATTAGCATGAACTTCGCCAAATACGTGTGGATGGCGACGAATAATTTTATCGGTAATGCCTTGAATGACATCATCTAATGTAAAAGCACCTTCTTCAGTTGCTAATTGACTTAGAAAGACGACTTGCATCAGTAAATCACCGAGTTCTTCTTTTAGTTCTTGACGATCATCTTGGTTAATTGCTTCAACCACTTCATATGCTTCTTCTAAGATATGTGGTGGCATAGTTTGGTAGTTTTGTTCTAAATCCCAAGGGCAACCAGTTTGAGGATCGCGTAATTGAGCGATAACCTCTGCAAATTTTTCTAATTTCATTCCCATTGTTTACTCCATTTTAGAATTAATTTGGATTTGTTTTGCATAGCGTGATCGACCGCAAATTTTTTACTGCTATTTAGTGTTAGTATAATACTAAGCTTATTCAATTAGCTGATTATAAATGGAGGAATCATTATGTATAAGCATGTTCTTGTCGCAGTAGACCTTTCAGAAGAAAGTAATGTCTTATTAGCAAAAGCCGTTCAAGTTGCTAAAAACAATAGCGCTAAACTATCCATTATTCATGTCGATGTTAATTTCTCCGACCTCTATACTGGGTTAATTGATGTAAATATGTCTTCTATGCAAGATCGTATTTCAGATGAAACTCATGATGCGCTCGTTGAACTCGCAAAACAAGCTGGCTATCCAGTAACAGAAACCCTTTGCGGCAATGGCGATCTTGGTACAGTATTAGCAGACGCCGTAGATAAATATGATGTCGATATTCTCGTTGTCGGTCATCACCAAGACTTTTGGAGTAAATTAATGTCTTCAACTCGTCAAGTCATGAATAATATTGACGTTGATATGTTAGTTGTACCATTAAAAGACGAAGAATAAATTATAACCTGAAAAAGCCTCTGCGTCAGCGGAGGCTTTTTCTTGTCCATTAAAATTAACCTGATTTAGTAATGAGGCGGAGGTGTTTCTTCTGCTTGAGTTGCAATATTAGAAGGTTGCATATCTTTTAATTTTTGCGCTAGATAGCGAAGTTGTATTTGCATTTTCTCAAGAATAAATTGTTGTTCTATGAGTGATTGATTAAGTTGTTCAATCGTATTTTCTTGAAATGCAACTTTCATTTCTAATTCATCGATACGTTGCAATAATGGATGAAGTTCGCTGTTCATCATTAAATCCTTATTGGTTTGAAACTAATATTATGTTGATGAGTTGAAAGTTTAATAATTTAGTTTAAACATTAAATAAATATTGTATATTTTAAAAAATCATTTTACCCTATTCACTAAAATTAAAGCAGTGATAAATCTATTATTTTTCTATGGAGAACAAACAATTATGCGTTCCATTAATAAAATTGCCTTTCTTTCAGGATTAGTTTTCTTAGCTGTTAGCGGTCAAAGTTTAGCAGAGGATTCTCAATTAAAAGATAAGAAGTTTATTGAAGATTCTTCTTATGCGATTGGGGTGTTTATGGGAAAAAATATCCAACAATCTTTGGATTCTCAAAAATCGCTAATTAAGTATGATAACAGCAAAATCCTAGAAGGTGTGAAAGACACTTTAATGGGGAAAACTACATTATCTGATGAAGCATTACAAAAACAATTACAAGCATTAGATGAACAGCTTACTAAAGCGACGCAAGTTCAATTAGAAAAAGTTGCAAAAGAAAATGAACAAAAAGGTAAAGAGTATCGTGACAAATACGCTAAACAAGAAGGCGTGAAAAAAACTGAATCAGGTATTCTTTATCGTATTGAAAAAGCCGGTGAAGGTCCAACACCAAATCCAACAGATACAGTAAAAGTAAATTATCGTGGAACATTAATTGATGGTACAGAATTTGATAGTTCATATAAACGTAACCAACCAATTGAGTTTCAATTAAATCAATTAATTCCTGGATGGGTAGAAGGGATTAGCTTAATTAAGAAAGGCGGTAAGATTCAATTAGTATTACCTCCAAATCTTGCTTATGGTGATCAACAAACTGGTCAAATTCCACCAAATTCAACATTAATTTTTGATATCGAATTATTGGATGTGAAATCAAATAATAAGTAATTATTATAAAAAATGGAAAGGGAACGGACAGTAATGTCCGTTACTCTTTTTTACTTTGGAGTGGCTATGAATTTAGATGATGAGATTTTCTTACAAGAAGAACAACCATTTAGTAAAGAAGATCATGATATTTTGCAATCTTATATTCCTGTCGTTGAAGGTATTGCAGCGTTAATTGGTGGACATTGTGAGATTGTGTTGCACTCGTTAGAAAATTTAAAACATTCAGCAATTTGTATTGCTAATGGGCATAATACTAATCGCAAAGTGGGTTCTCCAATTACTGATCTTGCGTTACGTTCTTTGCATCAGATGAAAACAGATAGCGTTTCTCAACCTTATTTTACTCGTGCGAAAAGTAACGGTTTAATGAAATCTATTAGTATTGCAATTCGTAATTCTCAGCAACGGATTATTGGGTTACTTTGTATCAATATTAACTTAAATGTACCTGTTTCCGAATTTGTACAAGGGTTTGTTCCAACTCATGAACAGGAAGAAAGTTCATCAGAAGTCAACTTTGCCTCTTCTGTAGAAGAATTAGTCGCTCAAACAGTAGAGCAGACAATTGAAGATGTAACCAACGACCGTAATGTATCCAATAATAATAAGAATAAACAGATAGTAGTTTCTTTATTTGAGAAAGGAATTTTTGATATTAAAGATGCAATCAATCAAGTTGCGGAACGTTTAGGTATTTCTCGTCATACAGTTTATTTGTATATCCGACAAATTAAGCAGGATGATCAAAAATAATGCGTTATGTTTTGTCTGTTACTCAACCTGTCTATGGTTCTGAAGCAAGTTTTTTAGCTTTTCAATTTGCTCAAGCTTTATTACAGGCAGGACATACTATTGAACAAGTTTTTTTCTCTCAAGCTGGCGTTAGCCATGGAAATGCTTTTGTTTATCCAGCAAATGATGAGTTTCATTTAATTAAACAGTGGCAGCAATTAGCACAACAATACCAATTTCCACTTTATCTTTGCATTGCAGCATCACAACGGCGTGGGATCATCAATGAAGAAACTTCGCTCACAGGCTCACAAAATAACCTTGCTGAGGGATTTGTCTTAGCTGGATTAGGTGAATTTAGTCAAGCTGTCTTGACAGCTGATCGTGTGATTACATTTTAAGGAGCTGAAATGAAAGTCGCTTTTGTTTTTACGCAAGCACCTTATGGTAATAGCAAAGTAAGAGAAGGAATAGATGCATTATTAGCATTATCGGCGTATTGTGATGAAGATGAAATTGGTGTGTTCTTTTTACATGATGGGGTTTTAAATTTATTGGCAGAACAGAAGGCAGAGATACTGTTACAAAAAGAAACATCGTCTATGTTAAAGTTATTAACACTGTATGAAATTGAGCAGTGCTTTGTGAGTAAAGAAGATCTGTTGCGTTACCAATTAACCGATAAGAAATTACTTTTGTCGGTAAATATCGTAGAAAAATCTGATTTATTCCAGATTTTACGTCAAGCAGAAAAAGTTTTAACATTTTAATTAGGTTATTTATGTTTTATACCCTATCGCATCATCATTATGACCCACAGCAACTTCAAGCACTTATTGCAAATATCATAGAGCAGGATGCCTTATTATGTTGGCAAGATGGGGTATTATTACCGATTAAATATCCTACTATTTTTCAACCCATATCTCACTACTATCTTTTAGAAAATGATGTTGTTGCTCGAGATTTATTGAGCTATTTTTCGACACAACAGACGAATTTTTCGCTTATCACTTTAGCTGATTTAGTTAAGCTAACCGAAGAATATCATCCTCAAATCGGTCTTTGATAATCAAGGTGGGTAAAACCTTGACATACCAATCGTTAAAGAATAGAATGCGTCGTCCATTCTTCTATGGAATGGGGTTAATTTAACATTCAATAGTGAATTATTTTTTATTTAAACTGGAGCTTTTTAATGGCAACTATCAACCAGCTAGTACGCAAACCGCGTGTGAAGAAGGTTGTAAAAAGCAACGTTCCTGCACTAGAGGCTTGCCCGCAGAAACGTGGCGTGTGTACTCGTGTGTACACTACTACACCTAAAAAACCGAATTCAGCATTACGTAAAGTATGTCGTATTCGTTTAACTAATGGTTATGAAGTAACCTCTTATATCGGTGGTGAAGGTCATAACTTACAAGAACACTCCGTTGTATTAATTCGTGGCGGTCGTGTTAAAGACTTACCAGGTGTGCGTTACCACACCGTACGTGGCGCATTAGACTGCGCAGGCGTAAAAGATCGTAAACAAGGTCGTTCTAAATACGGCGTGAAGCGTCCTAAAGCTTAATGGATCTCCGTTAAGTAAGGCCAAACGTTTAATTTAGAACATAGATAGCATACAAGACTCCAGAAATAGAGTTTTGGATAACCTGAAGATTTAATATACGGAGAAAAAGCCATGCCACGTCGTCGTGTGATTGGTCAACGCAAGATCCTTCCAGATCCAAAGTTCGGATCAGAATTACTTGCAAAATTTATTAATGTTTTAATGGTAGATGGTAAAAAATCTATCGCTGAAAAAATTGTTTATACTGCTTTAGATACATTAGCACAAAGAACTGGTAAAGATCATTTGGAAGCTTTTGAAGCAGCATTAGAAAATGTTCGTCCAACTGTAGAGGTTAAATCTCGCCGTGTTGGTGGTTCTACTTACCAAGTACCAGTAGAAGTTCGTCCAGTCCGTCGTAACGCATTAGGTATGCGTTGGATTGTTGAAGCAGCTCGTAAACGTGGTGACAAATCTATGGCATTACGTTTAGCAAACGAGTTATCAGATGCGGCAGAAAATAAAGGCGCTGCAGTTAAGAAACGTGAAGACGTTCATCGTATGGCAGAGGCTAACAAAGCATTTGCTCATTACCGTTGGTAATTTACTTTATGCAGCAAGTCTTAAAATTAAGACTTGCTGGTTCATCTTTTCAAGCCTAGCGAGAGGAAATAATCGTGGCACGTACTACTCCAATTGAGCGCTATCGTAATATCGGTATTAGTGCTCACATCGACGCAGGTAAAACAACTACCACAGAACGTATTCTTTTCTATACCGGTGTAAGCCATAAAATCGGTGAAGTTCATGATGGTGCAGCTACCATGGACTGGATGGAACAAGAACAAGAACGTGGTATTACAATTACTTCTGCGGCAACAACTTGCTTCTGGCAAGGTATGTCAAAACAATTCCCACAACACCGTATCAACATTATCGATACTCCGGGACACGTGGACTTCACTATCGAAGTAGAACGTTCAATGCGTGTTCTTGATGGTGCGGTAATGGTTTACTGTGCGGTAGGTGGTGTTCAACCTCAATCTGAAACTGTATGGCGTCAAGCTAACAAATATGGTGTTCCACGTATTGCATTCGTGAACAAAATGGACCGTACAGGTGCAAACTTCTTACGTGTTGTTGAACAAATTAAAACCCGCTTAGGCGGAACTGCTGTACCAATTCAATTACCAATCGGTGCAGAAGACAATTTCAAAGGTGTTATTGACCTTCTAAAAATGAAAGCGATCAACTGGAATGAAGCTGATCAAGGTATGACTTTCACTTATGAAGATATTCCTGCTGAATTACAAGACTTAGCAGAAGAATGGCACCAAAATCTTATTGAATCAGCAGCAGAAGCTTCTGAAGAATTAATGGAAAAATACCTTGGCGGTGAAGAGCTAACTGAAGAAGAAGTTAGAGCAGCATTACGTCAACGTGTATTAGCGAATGAAATTATTCTTATTACTTGTGGTTCTGCGTTTAAGAACAAAGGTGTTCAAGCAATGCTTGATGCAGTAGTAGATTACTTACCTGCACCAACCGATGTCCCTGCAATCAAAGGTATTAACCTTGATGAAACAGAAGGTGAACGTCACGCAAATGATGATGAACCATTCTCAGCATTAGCGTTCAAAATTGCAACTGACCCATTCGTAGGTAACTTAACTTTCTTCCGTGTTTACTCTGGTGTAGTAAACTCTGGCGATACTGTAATGAACTCGGTGAAACAAAAACGTGAACGTTTTGGTCGTATTGTTCAAATGCACGCTAATAAACGTGAAGAAATCAAAGAAGTTCGTGCAGGGGATATTGCAGCGGCGATTGGTTTGAAAGACGTTACTACTGGGGACACATTATGTGATTCTGAAAATCCAATCATTCTAGAACGTATGGAATTCCCAGAGCCAGTAATTTCTGTTGCGGTAGAACCAAAAACTAAAGCTGACCAAGAAAAAATGGGCTTAGCATTAGGTCGTCTTGCACAAGAAGACCCTTCATTCCGTGTTCAAACTGATGAAGAATCTGGTCAAACCATTATTTCTGGTATGGGTGAGTTACACTTAGATATTATCGTTGACCGTATGCGTCGTGAATTCAAAGTGGAAGCTAACATTGGTAAACCACAAGTTGCTTACCGCGAAACTATTCGTACACGTGTTAATGATGTTGAAGGTAAACACGCAAAACAATCTGGTGGTCGTGGTCAATATGGTCACGTGGTCATCGATCTTTACCCATTAGATCCAGAAGGTCCAGGATACGAATTTGTTAACGAAATTAAAGGTGGTGTTATCCCTGGTGAATACATCCCTGCTGTTGATAAAGGTATCCAAGAGCAACTTAAAGCTGGTCCTTTAGCGGGTTACCCAGTAGTAGATATCGGTGTACGTTTACACTACGGTTCTTACCATGATGTGGACTCATCAGAATTGGCGTTCAAATTAGCAGCATCAATCGCATTTAAAGCAGCATTTGCTAAAGCGAACCCAGTATTACTTGAGCCAATTATGAAAGTAGAAGTTGAAACTCCTGCTGACTATGTGGGTGACGTAATTGGTGACTTAAGCCGTCGTCGTGCACTAGTAAATGGCCAAGAAAGCAACGAATTTGTTACTAAGATCAATGCAGAAGTTCCATTATCAGAAATGTTTGGTTATGCAACTGATCTTCGTTCACAAACTCAAGGTCGTGCTTCATACTCAATGGAACCATTGAAATATGCTGAAGCACCAGCTAGCGTAGCAACTGCTGTAATTGAAGCTCGCAAAGCAAAATAATTGTAACAACTGCAACTCAATATTGAGTTGCAGATTTTAAATTAAAAAGGAAATTATCGTGTCTAAAGAAAAATTTG
>NZ_JTJR01000004.1 GCF_001678475.1 Gallibacterium genomosp. 3
TTTGCAAATACACAACTTACTGAATTAGTTGGAAACGAACCAAATTATCAACAAACCTCAGTTGGAGAACAAGTTATTCCACCGCACGTAGCTAAATTTGTTGATCGGTTATTTATTCGCTTAAAAGCGATATTCCCAGCATGGAAATCGGCATTTGACAGTGAAGAAAGTTATCAAGAAGCGAAACGCCTTTGGTTAGAAGCGTTGGTAAATAACGGCGTTACGACCGCAGCACAGTTTAAGCGAGGGATAGCTCAAGCAGAGCGTAAGGATGTCCCATTTTTTCCTAGCATTGGGCAATTTATTGCGTGGTGCAATGCTGAAAATTACGCCGAGTTAGGATTACCAACACCTGATGAATTGAAACACCGCTTAAATAAATTTCGTGCGAATGGTGGTTTTTCGGAGATTGATCGCTTTGAGTTTATGTCCGTTGCGGAATACTGGTTGATTACTGATATTGCAAATAAATCAATCCAGAAATCTTATACGGAAGCAGAAGAATCTAAAGCAATGAACGAGGCGTTAGAAAAGATGGTAAAGCGCTTAGAAAAAGGGGAAGTACTACCAAAACCAACTCGATCATTACCTGAGAAAGTTGAATATCTGGATCCTGAAAAAGTGAAACAAGGTTGGGCTAATTTGAAAGCGTTAGTAGCGAGAGGTTAGTAATGAGTTTTGATAAAGATACTTGGCAAACGCCACGTTATTTATTTGAGTGGCTAGAACAACGCTATGGCTGGATTCATATTGATGGTTGTGCAAACCATATGAATTCATTGACGTATCACTATATTGGTGAACCAGCACCAGAAAATTATAAATGCCTTGATGAATCACCTTGGAGCGATGACGATAAAGAATCTGTTGCTCCAGATTTTTTAGGAAATGATTTATTTGAAAGATTATTTTATGTGATAGCAGGAACTTGCTGTACCAAGCTACGCATTTTCGTTAATCCACCTTACTCAAACGTTACCCCATTTTTAAAACGTGCGAAAGAGTTACGAGATGCAGGTCATATGGTGATTATGTTACTTAACAACGATAAATCCACTCGCTGGTATCAAGAGTGTATCTACAACGTTGCAAACGAGGTTATAGATATTACTGGTGGGCGAGTAGGGTTTATCAATCCAGTTACTAAACAAGAGATTAAAGGCAACAGCAAAGGGCAGATGATTGTCGTATTCGATCCAACGATAGATGATTTTGTAACACGTAATGTCAGTTTAGATCTTATTAAGAAGTATGGTGGCTATGGAGCATAAACAGCGTTGTTTACTACGCAACGAACAAGTACGGAATAATTCATTGAATTTTATCCGTACTCTTCCAATCGATGCTGAAAAAACATTAGTGATAGAAATTAAACCAATGACACGCACGTTAGAGCAGAATGCAAAGTTACACGCAATGTTAGGTGACATTGCTAAACAATGCGAATTTCAAGGTAAAAAGCGAGATATAGAAACGTGGAAAATGATTATGGTATCGGCACATAAGATTGCAAGTGGTGGACAAGCTGAAATGGCAATCGGGCTTGAGGGGGAAGTTATAAATCTTCGGGAAAGTACGGCAAAAATGAGCGTAAAACGTTTAGCAAGCTTGATTGAATATATTACAGCTTGGGGTGTGGCTAATGGAGTTCAGTTTAAAGATAACTTTAACCTTTATTTAGGGGAAAAACGATGATTCAACTTTTTGCTGGAATATATCTCTTTTTAATTTTGGCAAGCATAGTTTGCTTAATGGTGGGGATATCTGCTGATGCCTCTCAACAGTCAAAAATTGCAGAGTTTTGCGGTAAATCTTTAGTGTTACTTATTACCGCAAAGGTAATTTATACCGTTTTTCTATTTTTATTTGGGATTATTTACTTTTTTATTAAGTAGTAAGGATTGTAGATGATCAGAAAGAAGCAACCAAAACAATATAAATGTAAGGTTTGTGGTAGTTACTACACAAAAACTATTAGCAGTTTGCAGAAAGTGTGTAGTGTTGAATGTGCGATAAAACTTAGTAAAGAACAAGCACGTAAAAAGCGTGAAAAACTAGATAAACAAGCAAGAGTAGAAAGCAAAAAGCGATTATCAGCATTAAAAGAGAAAAATAAAACTAAAGGGCAATTAATAAAAGAAGCTCAAGAAGCAGTTAATAGATATATTCGTGTTCGCGATGAAAATAAAGAATGTATTTCGTGCGGAACGCCATTAATTAGTGAAAAGCTTGGTGGTGGCTTTGATGCTGGACATTATCGCAGTCGTGGGGCTGCTCCGCATTTACGTTTTTACACCTCAAATATTCATGGGCAATGCAAACGCTGTAATCGTTATTTAGGCGGCAACTATCATGAATATAGGGTTGGACTGATTGAACGATTGGGTATTAAGACAGTAGAGGAAATAGAAGCAGACAATCGAGAAAGAAAATATACCGAAGATGATTTAAGACGAATTAAGAGAATTTTTAATAAAAAGATTAAATTAATGCAAAAAAGACGGGGTGATTAATGGAGTATGTTTTTAATGATATTAAAAAAATTTGTGTTCAATGGGGATATTGGGCGACACCACGTCTAGGAACGGAATATCCGAGTATCTCTATTAGCATTCCTATTCCGATTGATGAGAGTAGGCGGAGAATATTGCCTATAAGTGAAGCATTAGCGGAGAAAATAGACGAATGTGTGCTTGTGATGAGAAAAGTTACACCTGAACTATATGATTTATTTATGGCGACTTATGCTTATCGTTTACCACTTTATACTGAGTTCGATCGTGATCGTGTTCCTGTAAAGATTGGGTTGTTAGAGCGATTTGGGATTTGCAAAGCACAATATTTCAATCAAATCAAAATAGCAGAAACATCATTGAAATTAATGTTAAGTCAAAATAAGTGTGTTTTTCTTGCGTAGTAGATTAATTATGTGATATATTTATATCACATTAAAAGAGGGTAAAATATGATTAAGAGTTTTAAACATAAAGGATTGGAACAATTCTTCAAAAAAGGAATTACAAAAGGATTGAGACAAGACCATGTACGAAAGATTAATGGTATTTTATCTCTTGTTGATCGTGCTAATACGGTCGAAGAATTTATTCAATTTTATCAATGTCACGAATTAAAAGGTGACAGAAAAGGAATATATTCAATGACTGTGAGCGGAAATTACCGCATTACATTCGAATTTATTAATGGTGATGCGTCTATTTTAAATTACGAAGATTATCATTAAAGGAGGTATTTATGCGTAAACCAGCACATCCAGGTGAAGTATTATTAGATGGTTTTATTGAACCGAACAAAATAAAAGTGTCTGAATTAGCAACCCATCTTGGTTTTTCTCGTGAAACTTTATCAAGAGTATTGCATGGTAAAACTGCAATGACAGCGAACTTAGCTATTGCACTTGAGGAGGCGGGAATTAGTACAGCAAGATTATGGTTGTCTTTACAGACAGATTATGATTTATGGGAATTAAAACAGAAAAGAGAACATCATATCAAACCATTTAATTTTGCTGTTGCGTAAAAATAAGAAATATAGTTGATTTGTCTAGACTAAAAGTATATATTATTAGCTATAGTGCGGTTTTGCACGCTTGAAACGCACAGATGTTTTTTCTAACCCTGATCGGAAACGGTCGGGGTTTTTTATTGCCTCTGAAATGGAGGTGGAGAAATGAAAATGCCAGACAAAGATCCTGGAGTATGGCTCATTATCTGGGCGTACCTCCAACAAAACTACAATGCCATTGCGGGTTTCGTGATGGCTTTTTTTATGTCTATGTTACGTGCTTGGTTTTTGCAACAAAAAAGTTCGTATCGTCAACGGATATTAGACGGAGCGATATGTGGAGCATTAACACTCTCGTGTATGTCGTTACTAAATCATTTTGGATTGCACGAAAATTTATCAACCTTTATCGGTGGGATGATTGGTTTTATCGGTGCGGAAAAGATAAGAGAGTTTTTATTTAAATTTATTGCTAAAAAGGTGAGCAAGGATGAGTAAGTTTAAATTTTCAACAACCAGTGAAATGCGACTTGTAGGTGTACATCCTGACTTAGTAAAAGTTGTGCGTACTGCAATCTCTGAATCAGAGTTTGATTTTATGGTCGTTGAAGGGAAACGTAGTAAAGCACGACAGGCAGAACTGGTGAAAAGCGGGGCAAGCAAAACAATGAACAGTCGTCACTTAACTGGACACGCCGTTGATTTAGCTCCAATCACAGTTGCAAGCGGAAAAACGGTTATTGACTGGAACAACAAAGCCAAATTTAAAGCATTAGCCGAGTTAATCAAATCTATCAGTGAACGTTTGAATATTGATGTTGAATGGGGTGGAGATTGGCGTATTTTTTACGACGGTCCACATTTCCAATTAAGCCGTAAATCCTATCCTGAGAGGTGAGATATGTTCACAACAAATAAATGGCTATATGTGATAGCGATTATGACATTGTTACTTGTTAGTGTCGTGTATCAACATCAACTGATAAAAGATTTAAAAAACGAAATTGCTAAACAGTCTGACACAATAGCGACACAAAGTACAACGATTATCCGATTACACGCAGAGGCGGTCAATAATCAAAAGCTGACACTCGAATTAAGCAAACAAGAATCAGAGGTAAGGAGCAAATCAGATGATGTTATCAAAAACATATCAGCAGATGACAAAGCAAGTGATGCGTATAACAGTGCTGCTCCTCGTAATATTATTGAGTTCTTGCGCAAGTAAGCCAGTAACAATTGTTAGGCCACAAATCCCTGCGATACTAATTAGTTATTTAGACCGTACGGTCGTACTTACGGTAATGTAGCTCAGTATGCAGTGATACTCAAGCGTGAACGTGATATTTGTTTGAATTGAATTGAATTGAATTGATAGAATCAGAGAGTGGCAGGTGCAACATGCTCAACATTAAAAGGTACTCCTGAGGGGATAGCTATTCCACGGGGTTACGGACTCGCGGTTTTTGGCAGTTTTTTGACTTTCTAGGCGTCATCATCTTGTTGTTTTTGCTTTAGTTTGAATTAGTTTTTATAAGGGGATTGAGATACGAGCCATGGAAAACTTACACGATCTGAAATTAAACATTAACCAGATTGCTGAATTAGTCGGAATGCACCGCCAGACGGTATCTCAACGTGTGGCAGGATTGACACCAAGTGTAGGGAGTAATAGCAAATTAAAGCTCTATCTCCTTGCGGATTTAATCCGTTTAGGACTGCAGGAAAAGAGGACAGCAGATGTTGATTCAATGTCGCCTAATGATCGACGATCTTTTTGGCAAGCTGAAAATGAACGCTTAAAGTATGAGAGGGAGACTGGGGAGCTTATCCCTGCTTATGAGGTCGCCCAAGAAATGAGTATTTTAGCGAAAGCGGTAGTACAACAACTTGAAACTTTACCTGATATTTTAGAAAGAGATGCTGGTTTATCTCCTAGTGCCTTGATAAGAGTGCAACAAATTATTGATGATATTCGAGATCAAATGGCATTGCATATTCAAGAGACTGAACATAAGGAAGAGTAATGTTTGCATCAGCAAAAGATATTCGCCGAGATATTGCTAACGCAATAAAAGCACCAAGACGAATGAATGTTTCTGAGGCGGTAGCGGAATATATGAGAGTACCGATTGGTGGTGGTAATTCGGTTAAGTGGGATAAACATACAGCAGCTTATATTCTTGAACCAATGGATTGCCTAAGCTCTCGTGAATATGATGCAGTAATTTTTGTTGGTCCTGCCCGAACGGGAAAAACCATTGGTTTGATCGATGGCTGGAATTAGTTATTCAATTATTTGTGATCCGTCGGATTTTTTATTGGTACAACTTACACAAGAAAAAGCCAGTGAGCATAGCCGAAAACGATTAGATCGTACATTCCGCTGTTCTCTCGAAATTGCTAAACGACTTAGCCCACGAAAAAATGACAATAATGTTCATGACAAATATTTTCGAGCAGGTAATTTACTGAAAATTGGTTGGCCATCAATCAATGTTTTGTCTTCATCGGATTACAAATATGTAGCTTTAACGGATTATGATCGTTGGTCAGAAGATATTGACGGGGAGGGGGATGGTTTTTCTCTTGCATCAAAACGTACTACAACTTTTATGTCAGCAGGAATGACACTTGTTGAGAGTTCCCCAGGTAAAGATATTGTTGATATTAAACATCAACCAAAATCTAATCACGAAGCGCCACCAACAACAGGTATATTGAGTTTATATAACCGAGGTGATCGTCGCCGCTTTTATTGGCAATGCCCTTATTGTTCAGAATATTTTCAGCCAAGTATGGTAAATATGGTTGGCTTTCGTGATGAGATGGATTTTGTCAAAGCCAGTGAAAATGCCAGATTACAATGTCCACACTGTCAACAGCTTATTAGCCCAGAAATGAAGCGTGAGTTAAATATCAATGGGGTGTGGTTAAAAGAAGGGCAGTACATTGATAAGCAAGGTAACATTCATGGGATAGGGCGTAAGTCTCGCATTGCTTCTTTTTGGTTAGAAGGTCCTGCTGCTGCATATCAAACGTGGGCGCAACTGACCTATAAGCTCCTCAATGCCGAACAGGAATATGAGTTAACAGGCAGTGAAGAAACGCTCAAAGCAGTTATCAACACTGACTGGGGATTACCTTATCTACCACGTTCAGCGTTAGAACAACGCCGAACAGATGAATTAATGGAACGCAGAGAACAGTGTGATGAGAAAAGTGTTCCAGATCAATGTCGTTTCTTGATTGCTGCAGTAGATGTACAAGGTGGACGGAATCGTCGATTTGTGGTGCAAATTGTAGGTTATGGTGAAAATGGCGAACGTTGTTTAATCGATCGCTACAATATTTCTCATACATTACCAGATAGCGATGGTGTAATTGAAAAAATCGATCCTCGCAATCCTGATGATTGGGCAATTTTAATTACAGATGTCTTATCTAAACACTACCCGCTTGCGAGTAAACCACAATACCAAATGCCAATTTTAGCAATGGCAGTAGATAGCGGGGGTGAAGAAGGTGTAACAGATAATGCCTATAAATTTTGGCGAAAATGTCGCAGAGAAGGACTTGCCAAGAAAGTCTATTTGGTGAAAGGAGATAGCACTAAGCGACAAAAATTGATTACGAAAACTTATCCCGATAATACTAGTCGTTCAGATCGACACGCTTCGGCACGAGGTGATGTGCCATTGTATTTATTACAAATAGATTATCTTAAAGTCAGTGCGTTGCTCAACGACTTGCCCAGAAAGAACATCGATAGGGTCGCCTTTGGTGATTTTGTTTTTAGCTGTGATAAAGCGATGGACACCATTATTTTGGGGAAATGCACAAGAGAAAGGGGGCGTATTTCGTAACGTGAAATATGCTCCTGTGTGAGCGATGATTTGAGCGATTTGATGAAATCTCATATTATTCAAAAGGAATGAAGAATTTGAACGCTTGTATTACTCACCATAATCAATAATTTTCCCAACGGCTTGTCCGATTAAATGAATATAGGCTTTAGCATCAACCACTTTGAGATTTCTAATGGATTTGCTACCGCCTAATGCTAAAGCAGGGACATAGCCATAACATTCGCCGTAGTTGAGTTTTGGGAGTTTGTCTTTATTATCTAAATAGATTTTGGCATCGAACATATCCTTATCCTTAATACAAAATTCTCGTCCAATAAATGTATTAAGAGTGCCATCTATATCTCCAATAACTCCACGCTTACAATTTCTTACATTTATGAGAAAAAATCGATTACCCTCATCTGGTGCAATAGTCCAATTTTCATTTCCTTCCCAAACTAATAAATCGCCTAAGGCAGTAATACCCCAAACAATTGTAGGCTCTAATAATTTATCTACATACTCAAAAATAAACTCATACTCATCAGGATTTACCATTTGTAGAAAACCATTTTCATAAATCCCAAATCCCATATTTTCCCAAATCCATAATAATTCTTCAGGAAAATAAGAATTTCCTTGATACATATTTCGGTATTTTTCAATTAGGTTTTTATCTGCAAGTGCGTGTTTGATATAGGTATCTTTATTTCGGTCAATAAATTGTTGAATGGTTTTCATATTTTTTCCTATAAAAGTTTAATATTCATCATTGCATTATCAGGTAAATTTTCAATAGTTTTAGGCGGAATGCCATATTATCCTTTTACTTTGGCTTCTATATCGTATTAATAATGCTTTAGCATGTCAAACAGAAGGGGCAAATTATATACATTTCCCAAGTTGGATAGGCGAATGGTTTTTTGATGAATTGGTTTATGAGGAGCGCGGTTCTGATGGCAAATGGCGTAAGCCAGGTAAAGGCAATAACGAAGCCTTTGACTTATTTTGTTATGCTCATGCTATCGCCATTTTACGGGGGTATGAACGGATCAAATGGGGTGATGAAAAGCAAGTACCTGATTGGGCGAAATTACCCGAAATTAACCCGAATATTTTAAAAAATTCCACCACAGACCATACTGAAGCAAGTGTGGTAGAAAAAAAGCAAGAGTTACCTCTCAAAGTCAACGCAATGAAAGAGAATGCAAGTTGGCTAACAGGAAAGTCTTATCGAAAAGGAGGGTGGTTGTAAACAGAGTATAAAAATGTAATCTGGTTAATATCATTTTATCGGTCTAGATCGCAAAAATAACAAAAAAGAATAGTTTTAAAGTCTGTTTACAAAGACAGGCTTTTTTATCATTAGATTTTTTGTAAGGCAGGCGTAACAGAGAAGTCCATTTTTTGAGAAGCTTTCCATAAATCATAATCAGCTTGTTGGTGTAGCCAACTTTCTGGCGTTGGGCTATCTTCGCCTAACCAAGCGTGTAGGCGTAATGCCATATCAGCGCTTATTCCTGATTTACCATTTAGTAAGCGAGAAAAGGTTACTCTATTCACGCCTAATTGTTTAGCAGCTTCTGTTACAGTTAAACCGAGTTCAGGTAAAATATCTTCTCGGATAACCTCTGCTGGATGTGGTGGATTGTGCATATTCAAATTACCTAAACGTTATTAATTATAGATTTCTCTTCGATGACCAATTTCTAATGCCGTTATAAGTAATTCTCCATTATCAATATGGCAAATAATACGATAATCCCCAACACGATAACGCCACATTCCAGATAAATCACCAACTAAACCTTTGCCTCTATCTCTTGGATCTTCCAGAGTTTGAAGTGATTTAAGGTAATTTATTATACGTTGTGCTTGTTGAGGATTTTTCTTAGCAAGTTTGGTAAGTTGTTTTCTGGCTGTATCAGCGAACAGTACCGTCCAAGTTGAGTTCATTCTCTATATCCTTTAAGGTGTATGTTTTTTCCTTGCCTGAACGAACACGTTCTAACGTTGCATTAGCTAAGAGTAAATCTTCTAAATCTTCTAAATAGGCTTCTAGAGCTTGTTTAATGTAGAAAGATTTTGCTCTTCCTGTTTCCCTAGCTAAATGATCTAAGCGTTGTTGTAATTCATCAGGCAATCTTACTGTAATGGTCATATTTTGGTCCTCGTGTTTGTAGTCAAGGTATTATAAGAATGTATTAAGTGTAATACAAGTAATAAATATATTTCATTGGTTTATTATTTGACAAGATCCATATTATTATTTAATATTTAAATCAAGGTGTCGCAACCTTAACAGCGGTAATCCGCAACCAAAATCCAATGCGGTTTTTTTGTATCTAAAATTTGTGTTTCTCCTTTTTCTTTTCTACACAATTTTTGGCATAAAAAATGGTAATTACAATCTATGATCGAGTGGGCGAGGAATACAATACCTTCGGGGAATAACTCCAGCTTACTGTTAAGCTTGCGAACCGCTCGATCGCCAGTTATCTTTATGATGAAGACAACTGCAATTATTATTCGCAAAATTAACAGAGGCAATTATGTCAATTCAAACTCAACTTTCCACATTCAATTTTGAAGAATCCTCAATCCGTGTAGTTTCTATAAATAATGAACCTTGGTTTATTGCTAAAGATATTTGTGAAATATTAGGTATTAAAAATCCTACTCAAGCCCTAGAGAATCTAGACGAAGATGAAAGGGCTATGTTTAACATAGGGCTTGATCAACGAGTTAATTTTGAAGCGAAATAAATATCGTATCAGAAAGTGGAATGTACACTTTAATTTTACGTTGTCGTGATGCAGTTAAAAAAGGGTCTGTTCCACACCGTTTTAGAAAGTGGGTAACAGCAGAAGTTCTCCCACAGATTAGAAAAACTGGTAAATACGAAAAAATAAGTACAACAGTAGATGATCGTACAGGTTTACGAGATGCGGTTAATATGTTGGTAAGCAAAAAGGGATTAATCTACTCTGATGCTTATAATCTTGTTCATCAATATATGAATGTAAAAAG
>NZ_JTJR01000005.1 GCF_001678475.1 Gallibacterium genomosp. 3
TGCAAATACACAACTTACAGAATTAGTTGGAAACGAACCAAATTATCAACAAACCTCAGTTGGAGAACAAGTTATTCCACCGCACGTAGCTAAATTTGTTGATCGGTTATTTATTCGCTTAAAAGCGATATTCCCAGCATGGAAATCAGCATTTGACAGTGAAGAAAGTTATCAAGAAGCGAAACGCCTTTGGTTAGAAGCGTTGGTAAATAACGGCGTTACGACCGTAGCACAGTTTAAGCGAGGGATAGCTCAAGCAGAACGTAAGGATGTCCCATTTTTTCCTAGTGTTGGGCAATTTATTGCGTGGTGCAACACTGAAAATTACGCCGAGTTAGGATTACCAACACCTGATGAATTGAAACACCGTTTAAATAAATTTCGTGCGAATGGTGGTTTTGCGGAGATTGATCGCTTTGAGTTTATGTCCGTTGCAGAATACTGGTTGATTACTGAGATTGCAAATAAGTCAATCCAGAAATCTTATACGGAAGCAGAAGAAACTAAAGCAATGAACGAGGCGTTAGCAAAGATGGCAAAGCGCTTAGAAAAAGGGGAAGTACTACCAAAGCCAACTCGATCATTACCTGAGAAAGTTGAATATCTGGATCCTGAAAAAGTGAAACAAGGTTGGGCCAATTTGAAAGCGTTAGTAGCGAGAGGTTAGTAATGAGTATTGATGTGGACTGATGTTTGTCGAGGGAATCATTTGGCTATATTCGATCCTAAACATAAAGCAATGGGTCAAGTTATTCGCCATATACATATTAATGAGTTTGAGGGGCTTGAATGGCAAGCAAGCAAAGAAAAAAGACAGTAATTT
The DNA here is from genome assembly GCF_001678475.1 of Gallibacterium genomosp. 3. Lineage (GTDB taxonomy): Bacteria > Pseudomonadota > Gammaproteobacteria > Enterobacterales > Pasteurellaceae > Gallibacterium > Gallibacterium faecale. The sequence goes on from NZ_JTJR01000005.1 coordinate 824, forward strand.
ACGCTGTTAAATATGCTAATGGTGCGGTTATAGCGGAAACAGATTATGACCGAAATTTACTAAAAAGCTTGCCGATAGGTAGTGCAGTAAAAATTACACCGTTAGCGAATAATCGTAATTACCAACATCACAAGAAGTTTTTTGCTTTATTAGAAGCCGGATTTGAGTATTGGCAACCTAAGTTTAACGTACTTACTCAAGCAGAAGTGTGGATAGCAAAGAAAGTCGCTCACGAGATAGCTCTAGCAGCTAATGATGAAAATTTATATTTAAACGTAACTAAACCTATTGCGGATGGCATTTTAGAAAGAATCAGGATAAATCGAGAATCAAGACTAGATTACGAGGGTATGAAAACGTTAGAAGCCTACTTAAATCATGTTATGAAAGAAGCTGGCTTTTATGACATTAAGCCAACGCAAGATGGTGGCACTATAAAAGAACGTTGGTCGATTGCATTTGAGAATATGCCACAAGAGAAATTTAATGAAGTGTACAAAGGGGTTTATGGCGTTATTTGGAATGAAACCTTATGCAATGTGTATGAAAGTGAGATCCAACTAGATAACAAGATTAATCAACTTATCGGATTTTTGGGGTAATAAATAATGAATTGGGGATTTATCTTATCAATGTTGGGTTGCTTAGTGTTTTGGGTGTGTGTTGGTGTGATTATATTTTGAGGAATAATAATGGCAAATTTAAGAAAGGAAGCAAAAGGACGTGAATGTCAGGTGAGATTGCCTGGGATTTGTAATCATAATCCTGAAACTGTTGTGTTAGCCCACTTTAGAATGGCGGGTATTAACGGTGTTGGAATGAAGCCTGATGATATGTTTGGAGCGTGGGCTTGCAGTAGTTGCCACGATGAAATCGATCGCAGAACAAGAAAAATGGATTATGAGTTTGTGCGTTTAGCTCACGCTGAGGGGGTGATTAGGACGCAGGCTATTTTGAAATCTGAGGGTAAGCTATGAGTGACTGGGTAGAACTCTGCTTGCCATATCCACCAAGCGTAAACCACTATTGGCGACACACAAGACAAGGGCGGCACTATATATCGAAAACAGGGAAAGAATTTAGAGAAAAAGTATTGAATATCTGCAGTCAATTTGATCGCATTGCAGGCACAGTGCAGATGCAAATAGATGTGTATTACCTAGATAACAGAGAACGTGATCCAGATAATTTGCAAAAAGCTTTATTTGACGCGCTTACTGCTTCGGGGATTATTGATGGGGATAGTAATAGAGTCATAAAAGATTATCGAGTAAAGAGCGTTGGTGTAGTAAAAGGTGGCAGAGTAATAGTTAAATTAAGGAAGCTAAGATGAGCAGAAGTATTGAGTTGTTAGTTAAGATGTTCGATCCTCGTTGCGTTAGTGCAGAGTCAATAGCAAGAGGTCATAGCACATTATACAAAGAGCAAATCTTAGCAGCATTTGCACAAGCGGAAAAAGCAGCTTTTGTTGGATATCATCTCTTATTACTCAAATATCGGTTTGATCAGTCATCAAAAGATTATCTCACTAAATACATTGATTTGTGGTTAGCAGAAAAAGGCGTTAAAGATGATTTTGCAGTAAAAGCATTAAATTATGTGGTTGACAGATTAGCTGACATACCGCTACCAACACAGTATAAGCGGCTAAATTCGCTACGACGGCGATATTTGCGATCACAATACGCTTACACAAAAGAAATCGGGAAAGCTCAAGAAATAACAAAGAACAAAGAGATAGATAAAAACAGTAAAGAAGCTAGAGAATTAAGAATTAATGTTATTAAAGAAATGAAAAAGAGCAATATTTGCCCTCGTTGTCATGGGACAGGTGAAATCGGGAGAGAGCAGAAAAGAATTTGCCCAGCGTGTGAGGGAAAAGGGCGATTAATTGCGACAAACGATCATCTTATTTATTCAATCGGGTGTAGCGGTGAGTATTTTAGGTGTTATCTGCACGCATTAGTTGTAGAGTTTGAACAATTTGCACAAATACAGATGAGTGAAGCAGAAAATATGATTAAACAAAGATTAAAAGCAGAAATTGCGAATTAGATCACGGCACAATTACCGATAATTTGTTATCCTCCTGATTAATTTTAATTAGGAGGATTTTTTTATGTTAGGAAAGGTATTTTTGGTTTCTATTTTAAGTTCTGTTGTTTTGGCTGGGTGTAGTGGATTAAGCCAATATAAGTTTTATACTTATACAGAGGCTGAACAGTATCTAGAAAAGGAATATTTGAATCAAAGAGTAAGATCTGCGATGACAAAAACATTTTCTTTAAATACAGAAAAAGACAGATTAACCCTTTATACGCTCACAGAAAAAAACGGAAATAATGAGTTTGCTGTTAAAATGAGGATTTATGGTTTTGATAGTTATGATCTTGATTGGGCTAAAAAATATAAATATCAAGTATTTCAAGATATGCAGAATTTTATTGTATCAAATCAAGATGTTTTAGCAGGACAATTTTATACATTATATTACGGTAAAGCAGTATTTAATTGCTCAGAAAGAAAATTGAAGTTTGTAGAAGGGTTTATTTATGGTGAAAACGAAATTCTTCAGCACCCTAATACAGGAAAATATTTCACAGATACACCATATAAAGTGAAGCAAATATATAAGAGTGGCGCTCCAGGTGATTTCTATTATCCAACATCTTCTTATCATAGACCACCAGCAGATTATCTATTATTCAAAGCATTTAAGGATAAAGTTCCAGAATTTATTAGCAAATATTGTGTAGGTAATTAATGTGTTTTTAACAGTGTACACGAATCAATTTAAGTGTTGCGGTATCGCAACAGTTCAGTTGTTACCATATGACCACAACGAGCTATTTTTTGAGCTGGTTTAAACTGTGGTGATATGCCCATGGTTCAACCGTGTACATATGTACACGGTTCAGTTATTGCGATATAACAACGGCTCAGTTATGGTTATATCACCATAACTTGATTTTAGTTGTGTACATATGTACATAAGTGAAGAGTTTTGATATAAGAATTATCGTTGTATACAGCCTATTTAAGGATAGGCTGCTTATTGATTAGCATATTTTTTTCCAGCTCTTGATTGGATAGAGTATCAAGATATTTAGAAAAAATTATCTTAATGCCATTGTAGTTAATATCTAGATTATCATCTGAATAATATTAGATTTATGAATCAGATCACACAACTTTTATTGTATGGAGATTAAAAATAGTTTAATATGCTCTACATAGCAAGGAAGCTCATCTTAGTGATGGGCTCTTGATATTATAGGAGCTTATGATGAAAAAACTTACAAATAATTTTATGATAAGAAAAACCAGTGCTTTGGCTAATAAAATCTATGTAAGATTGTTTCCGTCAGAAATTCTCCCTGAACAGGTAAAGAGCGGGGCATTGATATTTCATAAAAACGGTAATATTTCATTAAATTATAAAGATAAACAGGTTATAAATAATATTGATAAGCATATGAAAATGCTTGAGCAAATCCCGGTGGGAAAAAATTGAATGGCAATATTAGTAATTATGCTTATTTTAATTCTCGGGTATTATTATTCGAGTAATTATCTACCTGAGCGCTTTAAATTAAAACGGAGTACTGGTTGGGAGTCTTATGTATTACTGGGTTCTCATGGCGTTAAATTTGTTGTTATGGGAATCATTCTCACTCTAGTTATATGGTTATTTTTTTATGTTTTTTCATTTTTTTTGAATATACCAATTTTTTTAGGTTTCAATTATCAGCCCTTTGAATTGCAAAAATATTTAATAATGGATATTTTAGAGGTCAAAGCGTACAGTATTCTGATTGCAATAAGTTCTATCGTGTTTTGTCGAGTAGAACTTGATAAGAAAAAATTTGATATTCCTCAAATTCATCAAGAGATGAGTGGAGCAAATAATATTGTTAATTTGCTTTTTTCAGCTATGAATTCTCAAACTCCCGTAAAAGTTTCACTGAAATCAAAGAAAGTTTATGTCGGTATTGTTGATGGTACTCAGTTTTTATCTGCTGATTTAGAGAATATTGTTATTATTCCTTATTTAAGTGGGTATAGAGATAAAGATAAATTAAATATTATTTTTGATTGTAACTATTTCTCAGTGTACGAAAAATATAATATTTCTAATTCAGAGAATTCAGAGAATTCAGAGAATTCAGAGAATTCAGAGAATTCAGAGAATTCAGAGAATTCAGAGAATTCAGAGAATAAGGATGGATTAAGTCTAAAATATTTCCGAAATGTGATTAGAGTGTCAGAAATTGAATCAATATCACTTTTTGACATCAAGTATTTTAATGATTTTGAACGTGTAGTAGAAACAGAAAACATGTAATTAAATGGGCTTAATTTTCACTACAATCTAGCTAAGTTATCACTAGATAAGGTGTCTAAGAAATCACTTAATATCTCTTGTATAAATTATTCTTTGACCTCATTACAATTAATAATATCTAGATTGTTAGTAACTTTCGATAGCAGGGTATCAATATCAAATAACTGATGATTAGCGATTAACCAATGTTCGAATTGTGTTTTCATAGTGTTGCTCCTTTGTTGTTGTGGAGCTTGTACTATAAAGGCAGTAGTTAGATGTGTAATCCGGTAGATATGATTTTATCGAGCTAGATCGCAAAAATAACAAAAAAAAGAATAGTTTTAAAGCCTGTTTACAAAGACAGGTTTTTTTATTATTATCATAAACAAGGTGTCGAAACCTTAATACTAAGCGGAAATCCGCACCCGACAGCATAGCGGTTTTTTTATGCGTAAAATTTGTGTTTCTCCTTTTTCTTTTCTCACGAATTGAGCGTACACATCTATCTATGCCGAGAGGGCGGAGAATAAAAGACCCGAAAGGGGAATAATCCCACCGTACTTAGTAGCGGTTTCGAACCTCTTGGCTCCCAATAAAAAAGGTATATTCGTTATGAATATACCCGGCAAGTTGGATAAATTTCGAAAATTTTACTAAGGAGTTCTTTAATGAACGATCAACTTCAAACCATCAAATTTTATAACCAATCTCTAGTTACCTTTGAGCAAGATGGAATATATTACACAGCAATGAAACCAATCTGTGAGAATATAGGTCTTCAATGGGAATCGCAATATAATAGAATTAAGCGTGATGGGGTTCTTTCTGAGGCGGTGATCGTGATGATCACACCTACAAACGGAGGTAACCAACAGATGATCTGCTTACCGATACAATATCTCAACGGCTGGTTATTTGGTATTGATACAAACAGAGTAAAACCAGAAATCAGAGAAACTTTAATCAAATATAAAAAAGAGTGCTATCAAGCACTGCACGATTATTGGTTTAAAGGTAAAGCAGAACGAGAAATTGATACTATTACTCCAGAAGAACAACGTATGATCCAAAACGCTGTTACAGCTACACACCAACGAACAGGAATGAGTTATGGTGAAATTTGGTCTAGAGTAAAAAATAAATTTGGTGTTGCTAAGTATGAACAAATAAAACGATCAGAACATCATAGTGCAATGATTTATATTGCAAGTATGCCAATAGTAAACAAGCCACTATTAATAAATGGACGAAATCTAGAAGAAACGCTAGCGGTAATGGTCGAGCTATACGGCTATTGTTTACACGCTTATGAAATGCAAGAAAAGCTATCTCAACATCCTGATTTAGCAGATAGAATAGATAGCGAAATTGGTGGGCAATACCTCCATAATCTTAGACACCCACTAGAAAACGCAATGACAAAAGCTAAACGTTTTATCAGAAATAACAGTGAAAAGCTGACGATTATTAAAGCAGTAGATCATTTATTAAATTAAGCACAGAAAGCCCGCTATTGAGTGGGCTTTTTGTTGTTAGTGATATGTTTGAAATAAAATATTTAAAATAAATTTTTTATTTAAAAAGATTGATTTTTAGCACTCCAATCCTTAAAATAACAATCAATTTATGAGATTGACAAAATGTAAGTTGTTGATCTTGATTGAATTTTATGTTCTTTATAATAAATTATTAAATGAATTAATGCAGCTTGCCAAGTGAACTTGAGCAGGCTTTTTTTGTCTAATGTTAACTCATAAGGAGATTTATAATGAAAAAATTTAACTTAATGGAAGGTTGGGACGGCAACGATTAAATGGATTGGTTTAGTTTAGTTCAAACTATTGCCATTTGTGCTGCTGCTATATTTACAGCGTTAAGTATTCGTTCAAATACTAAAAATGCTAGGCAAAGGGCAACGATAGATTTAATTCTGCATCAGAGCCAAAATAAAGAGTTACAAGAAGCTATTACATTGGTTAATAGATTGGCTCGCCAACAAATACCGCTCATTGATCATTACAAAGTTGATGAAGGTTTTAAGGGTTCTATTCTGAAAGTACTTAATTCTCGTGAATTTACAGCTACAGGAATTCGAGAAAATATCTTTGATGAAAAAGTTTATAAACGTTCACAATGCACGAACTTTGTAAGAGATTGGGAGCGATTAGAATGTGTTATCAAATATATTAGAGAGCAAACAAAAAAAGATACTCTATTTCAAGATTTCGAGCATTTAGGTAAAAAATGGAAAGCTGATCCTTTGAAAGTTTATAAATAATAAGCACCTAATAATCCAGATGTATATTGACTCTTACAAAAAATGCAGTACAATTTCCCATACTAGCCAAAGTGTAATTTAATTACATTTTGGCTTTTTTATTGGAATTTTTTAACCCTGATGGTTTTTAACTGTCGGGGTTTTTTATTATCCAAAATCCTCAGACAGCTTTAAATTGGTAGATGCCAAGCCTATAAAAAGGTAGGAATGTTGTAGATAACACAACCCGATCAGAAATGGTCGGGTTTTTTATTACCTGAAAATCATAAAAGGACAATAATATGCAATTAGCAAACCCAGAAAACTTTAAACAGTTTGTACAAATTAAAGATAACAGCACGGTAACCACTTCTGAGATTGTGGCAAAGGTGTTTGGTAAACGACACGATAATGTTATTCGTGATATTCGGGCTATTTTGCAAGAGTGTGATGAAGATTTTGCAAAACTCAATTTTGAGGTTTGTTTTAAAATCAATGAGTTACAGAATGGGAAACCCACACCTTATTACAATTTAACTAAAAACGGATTCATATTACTTGTAATGGGATATAAATCCAAAAAAGCAATGAAAATAAAAATTTCATATATTCAAGCCTTTGATTATATGCAAGCGGAGTTAGCCAAAGGCACTAAGGGATTACTTGAACAATATTACCAAGTGTTAGGCGAACACAATGCCGAAAAACAATTTGCTAGTCTTTGTGGGCAAGGATTAAGTCAATGGAAGGAGAAAAAACCATTACTTGAGGCAACACTTCGACTATTTGAAGACAAAATGCAAATTGAACTGCCAATCCTAACTAATAGTTGATTAAAGTAAGTGCTAAATGGAATAGATAGAAGTTGTTAACGAAAAAATTTATTAACTAAGAATTGAGGCCACTATAACAGGTGGTTTTTTATTGCCTCAAAAGGAGGCTGAGGAATGAAAATGTTAAAAGATATGCCCATTGAATCGCAAGTTTACGGCTGGTTAACAGCCTTTTTTGGTGCGCTAACGATTAGTGAATGGGCGGTATTAATTGGGATTATTGTAACGGTAGCAGGGTATTGGAGAGAAAGCAGATATAAGAAGCGAATGCTGGAGCTTGAAGAGATTAAAGCGGGCGTAAGAGATTTATCAGGGAAATTAATCAACAATGAAAATCACCAATAAAGTTATTGTTTGTTCTGTTGCCGCAGTAATCGGAATCATTGTTACGCAGCATAAAGATGAGATTCGCACCTCAGAAGCTGGATTAGCTGTAATTGGGAATGCAGAGGGGTGTGTTAGAAATCCGTATCAATGTCCATCTGATGTATTGACGGTAGGAATTGGCTCAACGGAAGCTAGCGGACAAAAAATCGAAAATAAAGTGTACTCACTAGACGAAATTGCTAAACGCTGGGTACATGACATTAAAATCGCAGAACAATGCGTTAATCGTTATGCGAATGGAAGCACAATGCCACAAGGTGCTTTTGATGCACTGGTTTCCATCACCTTTAACGTTGGCTGTACAACGTTAAAAAATTCAACGTTATTTAAGATAGCCAGACAGGGCTATACGCCGCAAATGTGCGATCAATTCAGACGCTGGGTCTATGCTGGCGGACAAAAACTTAATGGGTTGGTTATCAGACGGGAAAAAGAGAAGCAGTTATGTTTAGCACGCTAACAAAAATACTCGTTATCACTATTTTGGGCTTGAGTGCATTGTTATGGGTTCAACATCAGAGGTTAAGTAGCTTAAAAGCCGAGAACAACACTCAAGCTCAAATTATCACTCAACAGAGCAACTCAATCAAACAGCTTAATGCAGACATCATTAAAAACACGCAAATTCTTAATGAATTAACAAAACAAGAATCATTAATAAGGGAAACAGCTAATGAAACGATTGAATCTATCTCAGAAGAAGAAAAAAATAGTGATTGTTATCGCAATAATGCTCCTCACACTGTTATTGAGTTCTTGCGCAAATAAACCTGTTCAATGTGCTTGCTCACCGATTCCTCCTGCTTATTTAACTTATCTCGATAAATCCACTTTTAAGGGGCAAACCTACGGTGACGTTACTAAGTATGCTGTTATTTTAAAGCGTGAGCGTGATATTTGCCTAAACCGTATCGATCGCATTCGCGAATGGCAAGCGGAGAAAATGCAGAAGTAATTATGGCAAGATTAAATTGGAAAGCACTACAAGTTGAATATATCAAAGCCTATGCGAAAACAGGTATATCAATTCAGGCGTGGTGTGAGAAAAAAGGGATTAATTATGCCACTGCAAAACGTTACATCAAAAAGCCAGAAACTGTATTTAATAATGATTCAAACTGCGAAACAGAAAATCAAAACTGCGAAAATGAAATTCAAGATAAATCAGTAGGTTACAAAGAAAACTACGAAACAAACTGCGAAGTGAATTGCGAAACTGCGAAACAAAATACTCATCCACCTAAAGGCAATACTTTTGCAGTCAAACATAGTGGTTATGCCCGTTATTTTAAAGATAAATCCATTTTTGATCAGGTTGTTGATTTTAGCTTAAAAGATGAGATTGATTTAATGCGACAACGTGCGGTAGCGGCGATTGAAAGTGTAGAAAGATTTCAACTCGAGCTAACACAATGTGCATCAGGCGAAGAGCAAGAAAAGATACTTAAATTAATTAAGTCAGCAGAACAAGCTTTAGATAGAGCAGTGGCAAGAATTGGAAGTTTAAGTGACACTAACTCTTCAATTCAGCTTACTTTAGAAACAATCGAATTACGAAAAGCACAGACAAAAGAAACCTTGCTGAAAGCAGATAAGTTAGCTCAAGAGCTAAACATCAAGAATAACGGTAGAAATACTGTGCAGTTTTTGGATGACTTTTAATTATGCGAATTATTTATCGAGCATCACCGACATTTAAAAAAGTCCATCGATCTAACGCATTAGTAAAAGCCATTCGTGGACCTATTGGCAGTGGTAAATCAGTAGGTTGTGTGAAAGAGATGTGGCGAATCTGTTTAAACCAAGAGCCGAATGCTCAAGGTATTAGAAAAACACGTTGGGCGTGTGTGAGAAACACTTATCCAGAATTAAAAGGAACGGTAATTAAAACTTTTCAAGCGTGGATACCTCCTGAAGTTTGTCCAATAAAGTATGACAGCCCGATTACAGGCAAATTAAACATTCCGCACCCAGACGGCAAAACCAGAGTGGAGGCGGAATTTTTATTTTTATCAATGGATAAGCCAAAAGATGTCAAGAAACTGATGTCGCTTGAGCTAACTGGCATTTGGATTAATGAAGCTCAATTTTTGCCTGTTTATTTAGTAACAGAAGCGGTTACTCGTACTGGACGCTACCCTGAAAAGAAAAAAGAAGAGGGATTTAATGGGGCAACGTGGAACGGCATGATTATGGACACAAACTCGCCTGATGATGACCATTGGTGGTATCAGTTTGAACAAGGTATTGATGAAGAAACAGGGGAATCATTAAAGCCGAAAGGGTGGGAGTTTTTTGTGCAACCTGGTGCATTAGTTGATGTGACTAATATGCCTGAAAATACCCTTACAGATGATTTAAAAGGGATGTTAGAGAAAGGGTTGTACTCCGACTATCTTGGTCATCGCTTTATTGCTAATCCATTGGCTGAAAATGTGGAAAATCACAAGAAAGAGTATGGGTATTGGTTCGATAATATTCAAGGACAAACATTAAACTGGATTAAATCAAGAGTGTGTAACGAATTTGCAACGGTTCAACAGGGTAAACCTGTGTTTATCGATCACTTCAACAAATCTCTCCATGTTGCTAAAGATAAGCTATTGCCAGTAAAAGGCTGGGCGACTTATATCGGTTTAGATTTTGGCTTAACACCTGCAGCAATTATTGGACAGATTACACCATTTGGGCAGCTAAGAATCACTGATGAAGTGGTGGCAACTGGAATGGGGATTGAACGCTTTATCCAAGAGCAGTTAATACCGCTCATTAAAGCGAAATACCAAGATTGTGATATTCAAGTTATTGGCGATCCAGCGGGTGTACAGCGTGCGCAAACAGATGAAAAAACGTGCTTTCAAATTTTGTATGAAAACGGTTTAAATGCAATGCCAGCAAGTAGCAATTCGACCGTAGCAAGGTTGGAAGCGGTGCGTTGGTGGTTATCGAGATTAGTCAATAAAGGGCAGTCAGCAATGTTAATTAGCCCACATTGCAAAACCTTAATTAAGGGTTATGAAACAGGCTATGCGTATAAAAAGCTCAATGTGGCGGGTGATGAAAAATACACAGAAAATCCAGAAAAGAATCGTTACTCACATCCACATGATGCTAATCAGTATTTATGTCTGAACACTATGCCAGACAAAATCAGAGAACAAATTATCAATATCAAACCACATTCACCGTTAAGCAGTAAGACAGGGTATTAATTATGGCAGAAACAAAAACATTAGATGGATTTGGCAGCGAATTGCAGGCGTTGCTTTATGAACAATTAAAGCAACGTCAACCAATAACAGAGCGTTGGGTAAGCGATATGTATCAATATCGCAATCAGTATGAGGGAGGAGTAAAGGCTGGTGGGTCAAAAGTATTTGTGGGTTATACTCGCAGTAAAACTGATGCGTGGACAGCACAAATGACCGACATGCTATTTCCGTCTGATGATAAAAATTATGGCATTCAGCCAACCCCAATTCCAGAAATTGCAACACTTGCCAAACAGCAAACAGAAACACCAGATGTCATGATGGCCAGACAATTAATGCAGCAAGCGAAAGATGCAGCAGAAGCAATGGAAAAGTTAATTGATGACCAGTTACTTGAATGTGATTATGCTGCAGAAGCCCGTTTGTGCTTGCATTATGCTGCTGTACTAGGAACAGGAATTTTGCGTGCACCGATTGTAGAACTAAAAGAAAAACGCTATTACCAGCAAATACCAAGTGGAGATTGGCAAGCGCAAACAGAAAGTTACATAGCCCCAACCGCAAAAGCGATCTTGCCGTGGGATTTTGTGCCAGATATGTCAGCTCCAACTTTAAAGGATTGTCTATTTACATTTGAGCGTAACGCAGTAACAAAGACAGAGTTACAAAATTTAGCTAAACACCCCTACTACCTGCAAGATAATGTATTGGCATTACTAGAGGTTGATGCCTCTGAAACACATAACACAAGCAACGATTTATCATCATATAACGATACTTTGCGTGAATTATCTGGCTTAGAAAAGGTGATAAATGATAAACGCTACGAGCTATGGACTTATCACGGTAATATCCCCGTTTCCCTTATCGAACAAGCGAATCAACAATTAGCTGATGGCTATCAGATCGAATTAAGTGAAGAACAGCAACAACAAGACGAAATTAACGGTGTGATAGTGATGTCTGGCAACGGCAAAATTATCAGTGTGAATGTCAATCCATTAGATTTAAATGAGTTTCCTTACTCTGTTTATGTGTGTGAGCCTGATGCAGCTTGCTTGTTTGGTTTTGGTATCCCTTACCTTTGCCGTGATGCACAGGAAATCCTCAATACTGCTTGGCGAGGAATGATTGACAATGGTGTATTAACGATTGGCGATCAAATTGTTGTAAATAAATCAGTATTAGAGCCAGCAGATAAAGACTGGAATATTAAGCCGAATAAAGTATGGACAACTACAGGTGGTGCTGGAGTTGCATCAAGTGTAGAAGCACAACGAGCTTTTGGTGTATTTGCTTTTCAATCTCGCCAGGCTGAATTTGCAAATATTATCCAGATGTCTAAAGCGTTTATGGACGAGGAAAGCGGATTGCCGATGATAGCTCAAGGTGAGCAGGGGCAAGTTACACCAACTTTAGGCGGAATGTCTATGCTGATGAATGCAGCCAATGCAGTAAGACGCAGACAAGTCAAAGAGTGGGACGATGCCGTTACTAAGCCGCTGATTAGACGTTTTTACGAATACAATATGCAGTTTAGTGACGATCCAAAGGTAAAGGGCGATATGCAAATTATTGCGAGAGGAACATCAGCATTACTAGTCAAAGAAACTCAATCAGCACAGATTATTGATTTGCTCGATCGTTTTGGTCAACACCCTGAATTAAGTCAAGCATTTGATTGGTACGATGGCTTGAGAACATTGATGCAGTCAATGTCGATGGGGGCTAAAAATATGCTGATTCCTCGAGAGGAATATGAACAAAAATTGCAGCAAATGCAACAAGCTCAAGCACAACAACCGCAAGACCCGACAATTATGAAAGCCCAAATGGAGATGCAGCTTGCTCAACAAAAACAACAGCACGAATTGCAGATTGCACAATTAAAACTTGAATCTGAATTAAAAATCGAACAAATGAAAGTGGCGATCAAGGAGAAAGAACTTGAGATCAAACTAATGGAAATCCAAGCCAACCAACAACACTCACAACAAAAATTACAAGTTGATCGAGAACTAGGACAAGCGAAACTCACCACTGATTTACAACTTAATACGGGTAAACAGGCAATGGAAATGCAGAAATTTAAAACAGAAGTTGCACTGAAAAACGCACCAACCGTCAACCCGACTGGTAATTACGGATTAGAGCAGTAAACAAATAAACACAAAGATAACCGCCTAAATGGGCGGTTTTTTTTATACCAATTTTCGAGGAAATACTATGTTTTATTTAACTAATGAACGCTACAAAGAAATGACCCAACGAGCTTATGGGAAGAAAGATGATGAAGTATCGCCATTATCTTATATGAACTCAGATGAAATTAGTACTTATACCACTCCACAACAAAAAGAACAGCAAGGTGTGCTTGCTGATACGGTTGATGCTTTCCAAATGGGGGTTGGACGAGGGGCAAGTGATTTAAGCCGTTTAGTAGCGATTGGAGCAAACAAACTTGGATTTGATAGTGTAGAAAGTTGGTTTAATAAAGCTGCGGATGCCTCTGCTAAATATGCCGACAGCCAAATGAATGAAATGTCGGACGAAATGAAAATGGCGTTAAATCAAGATGTCACCGAAGATCCGTCTGCATTAACCAATATCCGCTGGTGGGCTGGTAATTTAGGTGCTGTATTGGGTAGTGAATTAGATACGGTGCTTGTAACGGCGGCAACATTGGGAATGGGGTCTGCTGCATATGCTGGGGCGAAAACAGCTGCTAAACAAGGTGTTAAATATGTGCTGAAAAAAGAACTTGCAGAAAAGGTGGGGCAAGTTGCATTTAATGAAGCAGTGAAGCGAGGAGCAAGTAAGCAATTAGCAAGAGCAGCAGGTTTGACAGCGGTGCAATCAGCAATGATGGCGGGTTCACGAGCGAATCAAGTTAGAGATGAAATGCTGCAATTATCAGATGATGATTTGGTAAATAATGATCAATTCATGCAGGATTACACTGACCTTTATCATTCACAAGAAGGTCAGTCAATGAATGATGATGAACGCTTTGAAGTGGCGAAAAATAATTTTATTGCAAAAGCTTCTCGTGACGCTGCTTTTAATCCAGCTTCGGTATTAAGTGATTTAGCCACGAACGCAATTAGCGGGCTTGGTGGGGGCTTTATGGGATTTGGTAAAGCAGCTAAGACTCTAAAAGGTGGATTGCTTAAAGGGGCAATGATTGAAGGCGGAACAGAAGCGATTCAAGGTATTACTGACCAAATGGCGGTTAATACTGCGGCAAAAGAATATTACGACCCGAATCGGGAAATTACAGAGGGAATGGCAAGCAATGCGATTCAAGGTGCGATTTTGGGAGCTGCTTTTGGGACACCAACAGGCGCATTAGATGTTTATAGTAATAGACGTGCATTAAATAATGCGAAAAAACAGTTATTAGAATTTAAGTCAACTGGAAATGAAACGGTAGATGAATCATTGCGTAGTTATGTTGATATGATCAACCAACAAGCGACTGATTTAGACGACTTAGTTAATCGTTTTAACACACGTTACGAAATGGCGAAACAAGAGGCTAGAGAAGCCAATATTGTAGATGAAGCTACTCAACAATCAAATATTACGCCAGAAAGTAATACGGTAGGTAATGAAAATAATATCAATCCGTTAACTGATAGTGAGCTATCCTCATTATTTGTACACGATCAAAAATTAGCAAATAAAATTGCAGATATACAAGACAGGTTAGAAGTACAAGGTTTACCAGAAGTAGAGAAAACGCAATTACAGTCAGAATTAAAATCTTACCTAGATCAAACCAAAGACTTTTTTAATCCACCATTCACATTTGAACCAACACAATTAGAGCAAATTGCTAATGTTAATCCTCAACTCGCTCAAGACTTAACAGCAACCCAGTCTATCATCACTAATAAAACCGCACATAGTAGAATCAAGAAAGCAGCTGAACAGCAATTCTCAACGCTATTAGACCAGGTACAACAAGGGAATTTTGTTGAGTTTAATGATTTGCAGAAAAAACAGTTAGAACAGCGCCAATTATCAGAACCACAACAGGCACAAACTGCAAATGCATCACCATCATTAAGTAATGAAGAACCAACTGCAACACAACCACAGAATATTGCCGAAAATCAACTAACACCTGAACAGCTTATAGAGCCTTATACAGAGGTGAAATTTAGTCGCTCACCAATGAAATCAGTCGAAGCGAACATTAAACGTGGTCGAGAGGCAATGAACAAAGCAATAGTCGAGAAAAATAGCGTTCATCGTGCAATGTATAATCATCAATTAGACGGTTGGATTGATTTTGAATGGGGAGATGTCGGTCGATTATTACCTTCTGGAAAAACAAAAGGAGCTATGGGCATTGCTCATATTATCGAATCAAGAATGAGAAAAGATAATATGAGTTATCAAGATGCAGCTTATATGCTTACAGATAGGGTAATTGATACTTTAGCTAAAGGCCAAACAAGCAAGATCTATGAAAGTGGAAATGTAAAAAGTGTTTTTGTAGAACACAATGGAAATAGAGCGACATTAATTAAACGAGCAGGATCAAATAGTTGGTTGATGAATGCTTTTGAGTTAAATCCAGATGAACAAAGAGGAAGTAACGATCCTGATTTGCCTACGCATAACTTGCCTACACGTCAGCGTCAAGCTATGGGAGCTGGATTTGATGAAACTATAATCAATAATAATGATGAAATCAATAATGATGATATTCGTTATTCTCGCAAGTCAAAACAAAGAAATGAGCCATATAATAAGGATTTAATAGTTACACATAATATAAGTGCAGAATCAATTATACATGCACAAAAAATAGGTGGACTACCTTATGCTTCTGTAGCAATCACTCGCCAACAAAATCCATTAACTGGATTTGGTGAAGTTACACTAATTGGTGATAGTAATTATATTGATCCAAAAGGAGAGAATAAAGCAAAAGTCTTTGGAGCAGACATTTACAGTCCTCGTTATCCAAGTGTAACGTATGAATATAAAAGTGAAGATATAAAAAAATTACAAAAACGGTTTCAACAATCTGCTGATGAAATTCAAGACAGTGGCTTTTCTTATAATTTTTCACAAGGTCTAAATCAAACAGGCATAAAAAAAGCAATGTTAGATAGCGACGCTGTAAAATATCAGTTCTTAAAAGAAAAAGAAATTGCTCATGATTTTGCTTATCGTACCATTGAAAAAAGTAGATATGCTGATTTTGATAGCGTTCAGAAAGCAATAAAATTAGGTATTACCGCAAATTATTTACGCCTTCCTGATGCAGCAACTCAATATGAAAGTTTATTGAGAGAGTTTATTAAAGAGAAAATTCACACTTTTTCAGGTAAAAATGATCCATTTGTAAATCGTATTAAGTTAAGAGCCGAAATAGCGTTAAATGGTGATAAGTATGATGTCCTTAATTATGTAAGATCAGATATGATGGAGGCGATAAATAATCAACAACCTCGCCAAGAAATTGATTATATAAAGACTAAAGAAAATATTGGAAATGCAATAAAACAACACAAAGAAGAGTTTTATCATTATATTGATGAGATAGTGGAGGGTATCAAAGGAAAAGAAAAAATTTTTAAAGGTGAGAACCGTTATGGGGGAAAAATCTATATGGATCACACCTTAGAAAATGTAGTTAAAAAACTAAAAAAAGACCTGGTAGGGGGCGAACAATTTAATTATGGCTTACCAGTAATACGAGCTAAGGTAACACCGAAATTTAAATCAATTCAAGATATCCAAAATAATAAACATCGTCTTGTTTCGCAAGATGATTTTTCAAAAATTAAAGCGGAAATAGAGCAGGAAAAGATAAAACTTGCAAAAGATTTGGGAGTTAATAACTGGGATATTGATAATTTATTATTTGATATTGTTGATGCAGGTGTTTCTACAGCATTTAATTCTGCTAATGTAGAAAATAATGCGGATAATCGTCAGTATATTGCAGAGTTTTTGGAAAAGCTAAAAGCAATGCCAACTGAATATTTTGAGGGGAAAGCGAAAGAGGTTACTCAATTTAGCGATTTTAAAGGTGCAGTTATTCCAAGTGATTTACCAGTTAACGCACGTAAAGTATTACAAGATGCTGGTTTAGCTATTTATGAATATGACCCTAATGAGACCAACTCAAGAGTAAATGCAATAAAATTAGCTACCAACGATTTAGATGTAAAAACAAACGGACAAATTTTATTCTCAAAAAACCAAAAAGTTACTTTAAGTACTAGTTATAATACAAAACATCTACAAACCCTCCTCTCTAACATCTTAAAACCAGACCAATTATCCAATGTTGATATTGTTACAGGGCAAACTGCACCAGAAAACGTTCGCAGATTTATCCGTGATGGCGTTGAAGGTTGGTTCAATCCAAGAACAAATAAAGTTACTATTGTGGCTGATAATATTCGTGCAACAAAAAGCATGAGTAAAGAAGAACGTCTTTCTTGGGTAACGTGGCATGAATTAGGACATTTGGGTGTTAATGTCAGATACCGTGCAGAGTATCAAGGTATTATGGAAAAAGCACGTAAGCATAGCGTTGTTAATGCAATGACCCAAGCAATAATGGAGGATAGACAATGGTTTACTGATAAAAACGGTAACTATACAGATCCAGCCGCGACCAATAAAAACATTGCCACAGAAGAAGCCTTAGTCGAGCTATTAGCCGCACATGAAACAGGGAATTTTGATGAATTACGCCAGCGTTATGGTGTAAAAATCAACTCATTACACGAAAAGAATTTCAAAGCGTGGTTCAAGATTATTGCTGATAAAGTGCGCCAATTAATGAATCGTTTATTCAATCGACCATTTGATGAAATGACCGATCACGATTTAGTGAGATTACTTGGTGGTATTAAAGAAGGAATTAACGGAAAACCTACACCACCTAATGGCGGTAAGCGTTTTAGTTTGAATGAAAGTCTAGACAGTGATTTTGCTAAGGCAGTGGATAGAGTTTCGAAAGGAGAAAAGGTTTATGGATATATTAAAGTAGGTACTACACCAGCAGTATTAAAAATGCTTGATATTCCAGATACAAAAATTTCTATTAGCGGTGATGTATTAAATAAGGTTATGTATGATAAACATCATATTACACCTGATGTATTAAAGCAGCTTCCTAAGCAAATTAATAATCCTATCGCCGTAATGAAATCTGCACCACAAGCAACACAAGACGGATTTGTTATTCTCACCGAGTTATTAGAAGGGAAAGAGCCTATAATTGCTGCTTTGCACTTAAAAGAAGGGAAAAAAGGTACAGAAATAATCAATATAGCGAGTGTTTATGGAAAAAATCTAGGTGGCTTAAGAAATATGATAAATCATGATGTGGTTTATTGGAATAAAACTAAAGGTCAGCATTTTCTGAATACCCATCCGCTCCAATTGCATTGGGATTTTACATCAGAAGCTGACCTTCTTGAGAGAAATATTAAAACAGAAGATGACTTAAAGCAATATCTATCTGAACAAAATAACGACAATGTTCGTTATTCGCAAGCAAGTACAGCACCAAAACAATCCTTATTAGATTTAGCTAAAACAGGGAAAAGTAAAAGTGAGAATACTTTCTGGCAGTCGGTAAAAGCGTTGGATTACGAAGAAATTAAATCACATTTAAATCAATTAGCCGCAAAAGCCGATGAATATTTTGCCGATGCTTTACGCCCTGTGAATGATTGGATTGATAAGATGGAGTTTACCAACCATACAGGCAAAACTAGCAGCCGTGATTTTGAAAAGCAGCAACTGAAAAATGCAATGTACACTGCTAAGGGGATTAGAGATGCACTTAATTCAGAATTGGAACAAGCCTATCTCAACCCAATTTTAAAGAAAGTGGCACAAATTGCTAAGCAGACTAAGCAAAAAGAGCAAGATGTGAAACGTTTAGTCGGGTATTGGGTATCTGCTCGCTATTCGATTGAAAAAAATAAGGAACTGTTAAGAACTGAACATCAAGCAATGTTAGATTCTTTTGAACAACTGGAACAAGCACAACAAGGGAATGACAAAGACCTGATTCATCAAGCTGAGTTGGAGTATAACGCTGCAAAAAAACAATACGAACAACGCAAAGCTGATGTGGAAAATACGGATTTTGCCAATAAGCAATTTACGGTAGGAACGGCTGGTGGTTGGTCTATTCCAGAAGCGCAATTTGCAATGAAAGAGATTGAGAAAAAAATCAATAAGAATGATCTGGTCGCAGTAGGCGAGCTTATTGCTGACTTAAATCAAGCTCGCTTGAAGATTGATAAAGAGAGTGGGCGCTATACAGAAAATGAGTACCTTAACTATAAAAATAATCGTTACTATGTGCCATTAACAGGCGATCCGCAAGCCGATGAAGCATTTGATTTTATTGCTGGTGCAGGCGGTAATGCAGTGAATATTGGTAAAGATAAAGCATTGAAAGGGAGAATAAGTTCAGAAGCAGATGATGCGATTACTGCAACGTGGCAAGCGGTAGGTAAAACCACCACTTATGCAGGTTGGGCTGACTTTAAACAAAAACTTGATGATTTATACGAGAATGAAATTAATTTGTTGCAAGAACAAGGGTATTCAGCTCAATCAGCAAAAGCCATAGCAGAAGCGAGATTAGGTATAAGCAAAAGAAAAATGCAAGGCTTAACAAGATCGAGTGATAATGTGCTGATTAGAAAAGAAGGTGGGGTTTACTATGAATATCAATTACCACCACAAGCAATGCAAGCTTTGAAAAATGATAATGTGGAACAAGCAAATAGTTTCCTAAAACTTCTTTCCACGCCAACAAGCTGGTATGCAAGAGGGGTAACACAATGGACATTAACTTTTGCGCCAATGAATATGGCAAGAGATTCTTGGGAAAAATCAGAGTTTATTCGTGTACAAAAACTCTATGATAAAAATGGTAAACGTCTAGATAATGAAACAATGAATCGGATTGGCAGACAAACATTGATAAATGCTTTTAGTAATGCCGATGTTTGGAAAGCAACAAAACGTCTAGCTTTTGGGCAAGAGCTAAGAGATAGTGTACCAACAGAGAAAGCATTAAAACAGTTGATTAAATTAGGCGGTGTGTCTAACTACGGCACTTATTTAGCCAGAAGTGAAGTCGATCTTATCGCCAAATTAAAACGAGAAAATAATCCGATTGCCACAAA
The DNA here is from genome assembly GCF_001678475.1 of Gallibacterium genomosp. 3. Taxonomy (GTDB): domain Bacteria; phylum Pseudomonadota; class Gammaproteobacteria; order Enterobacterales; family Pasteurellaceae; genus Gallibacterium; species Gallibacterium faecale. The sequence continues at coordinate 21,028 of NZ_JTJR01000005.1, forward strand.
ATTAGAAAAAGTCGGGGCAGTGCTTGAGGGCTATAACAAAACCTTTGATATGGTTTCAGCATTAAGTGCATTCAAAGCACTAGTTGATAATGGCGTCGATGAAAAACAAGCAGCTGCAACTACATTAGAATTGACTAATTTCCGCAAAACTGGTTCAAAAATGAGAGGTATTAAGGCGTTATATATGTTCTCACAACCAACTGTTATGGGGGCAGCAAATTTAATCCGCTATTTATCTACTAGAAAAGGGCAAATACGTTTTGTTGCGTATCTTGCGACAATGACTGCACTTTATACCGTATTAAGGAGTTTTGCTGACGATGATGAAGGTGGCAATAAAATGGATCAGCTAGGCGATATTACTCGCTATATCCCAATTCCATTGGGCGATGACTATATTAAAATTCCTGTTGGATTCGGTATGCCGCAATTAGCTTGGAATATGGCAACAAATTTAGTGAAAGGGACAGTAAGCGATATTTCATATAGTGAAGCAGCGGTGAATATGTTAAGCCATTCAATGAAAACCTTTGCACCAATTTCACCGTCTGAAATTTCAGCCTTAAAATATCCACTTGAAAAAATTGCTTTAACAGTTACCCCTACCGTACTTCAACCATTAATGCAAAATGTAGTTAATCGATCTGCTTTTGGTAGCAAAATTACTACAAATTTTGTACAAGAAAATAAACTAAAAGCAGAACAATCTAAATCTACTACGGCACAATTTTGGAAAGATGTAGCGATAGATTTACAACAAACACTAGGTATAGATATGCACCCAGAACAAATTAAGAATCTGATTGATGGGTATAGTGGTATGTTAGGCTCATTAAAAGAAGTGAGTACAATATTCATTGAAAATCCAAATAGGGAGTTATTAGGGAGAAATACTCGAACACCGTTCTTGAATCAATTATTTGGTGCAGGTAATGAGTTTGCTATTCAAAGCCGTTATTATGAAGCGAGCGAAGAAGCTCAAACTGTGGCAAAAGAATATGAATATCGTAAAAATAATAATCAGCTTAATGGTTGGTTGACAAATGAACGGAAGAGAATTATTCAATTCCATTTAGAAAACCAAAAAGCAATGGCAAGCTTAAGAAGTCAGAAATCACAACTAACAAAAGCATTACGAGAGGGAAAAATCAGTGCGAATGTCTATTACAATCGGTTAGCGAAATACAATCAAGCTAATAGCCAAGCGCAAGCAGCGATTTTACATAAATGGCGAAAAATGCAAGGGCTTAATACGCATTAGTTGTAAAAATACAAGGTGTTGACAAGGAAAATAATGTTGTAATATTGGTTTTTTGAGTATAATAGCGCCGAGCGGCAGGTAAATCCTAGTTAAACTGCGAAGCGGTTTCCGTATCGTAAGCGTATGTGAAGTACGTCAGCATTAGGGGCTGTCGCCCCAAGTTTTCAAGCTACCAGCTTTATTTGTTAGTATTTTATGAAAAAGATAATTTTTGTTTTAATAGTAATGTTTTTTGCAGGTGCAGCTAAAGCTGAATCTATTAATTCGGTTTTGACTGATGGCAAAGGCTTCCTTTCAATTTGCGAAGATAAAATGCTTGGATTTATAAGCTCGTGTGAAAAAGAACAAGTAAAAATTCCGAGCCATATAGATATAGGCGAAATTATTAATTTTGCTTATCTTGGTAAAAATCGAGGATATGGTGGAAAATTTGATGTAGTTGAAATTCAATATAATCCAAATAAAAAAACTTGCACTTTAAGATATCCTTATAGTGGAGGAATTGGCACAATTTTTGTTTCTAAATGTAGTAAGGTTAATTTTAATTAGTTTTATGACATAGCTAGTGTGAATACCAGTATTGTAGATATTAATAATGCAATAAAAGTTGCTAACTGGTAGGTTAATCAATAAGCGAAAAAGAATGGTGGCTTAAAAGAAATTTCAGAATAACGCCAAAGAGCGATTATCATCGAAAGATGAGTTTTTTATGTCTTAGAGCAATCAACCCCGATCAATGAAAATTGGTTGGGGTTTTTCATAACTATCAAATGAAATGACTATGCCAAATTACACGACCAATAATGCTTACTTTATCTTGTTTTATATATATTGGTTGGTAATGAGTATTTACGGAATGGATAATGTATTCTTTAGCAAAATCATTATTGCTTACTAGTTTAATTCCACTGTAGCCATCAATTTCTATTAAAAAAGTAGAATTTGTATTTGTTTTTTTATCTAATTTATCTATTAATAAAATATCACCGTCTTTGTATAGAGGACTCATTGAATCGCCCTTTTGTCGGTATGCTAATAAATTTTCTGCATTTATATAGGTAGGCAACATATCGCTAGCTATATGAAAAGAGCTATTATCATTATCTTCACTTAAATAGAAAGGGATTTTTATCAAATAGATTTCATCTTGATCTAAGGATTTTACAAGAGTATCTAAATCAATCTTTAGTATTTCTGCAATTCGTTTAGCTGTTTCTAAGCGAGGTTTAGATAAACCATTCTCATATTTAGATATGAGGGCAGGAGTTATACTTGTTAAGTTAGCAAGTTCTTTCTGAGATAGTTTAGCTATAACACGTTTTTCCTTCATTAATTGCTTAAACGGTAATGGTTGCATAATTACACCTATTTTTTATAAAAAATTACTTGAAATTATCTATTCTATAAAATAATATTATTTTATCTTGCTTATATAGGCGAGATATTAACATAATATTCAAATACACAAAAGGATAACAAATGGAAAGTAAAGTAACAAAAAGAAATGTAACCGCCAATCTCCCAATTTATTTAATTGAATGGTTACAAGATAACGCAAAGAAAAACTATCGTTCCTTATCAAAAGAGCTAAGACGCTGTATAGAAGAGTGTATGAAAAATGATAGTACAAGAATATAGAAATGAGAAAGCCTTAATGGCGGCAACCATCAAGGCTAAAAACGAAAAACCCAATACCCAATTAGGAAATTCACTTATGAATAATACTACTTTATCAACAGAAATTCAAAACGTTTCTAATTTCAACTTTGGCGAATCATCAATCCGTGTAGTTTCTATAAATAATGAACCTTGGTTTATTGCTAAAGATATTTGTGAAATATTAGGTATTAAAAATCCTACTCAAGCCCTAGAGAATCTAGACGAAGATGAAAGGGCTATGTTTAACATAGGGCTTGATCAACGAGTTAATTTTGATAACAGAGTAAGCGAAATAAATATCGTATCAGAAAGCGGAATGTACACTTTAATTTTACGTTGTCGTGATGCAGTTAAAAAAGGATCTGTTCCACACCGTTTTAGAAAGTGGGTAACAGCAGAAGTATTACCACAGATTAGAAAAACGGGTAAATACGAAAAAATAAGTACAACAGTAGATGATCGCACAGGTTTACGAGATGCGGTTAATATGTTGGTAAGCAAAAAAGGCTTAATCTACTCTGATGCTTATCAATTAGTACATCATCGCTTTAACGTTAAAAGCATTGAAGAATTAAGTAAAGAACAATTATCACAAGCAGTAGAATATGTTCATAAGATTGTACTAGAAGGTGAGCTGATCAAGCCATCATCTTTGCAATTATCAAAGAACAGTCAAAATACGGAAGCAACATTAGAAATAATGGTCGAGCTATACGGCTATTGTTTACACGCTTATGAAATGCAAGAAAAGCTATCTCAACATCCTGATTTAGCAGATAGAATAGATAGCAAAATTGGTGGGCAATACCTCCATAATCTTAGACACCCACTAGAAAACGCAATGACAAAAGCTAAACGTTTTATCAGAAATAACAGTGAAAAGCTGACGATTATTAAAGCGGTAGATAATTTGTTAAATTAATTGACAACTGCAAAAAATGCAGTACAATTTCCCATACTAGCCGAAATGTAATTAATACGTTTCGGCTTTTTTGTATCCAAATTTAACCATGAAAAAAATAAACCCCGAACACTCGCAATGCTCGGGGTTTTTTATTCCAAAATAGAATGAGTATTAAGGAACAAAATCTATGCAGGATTATAACAGCATTAGTAACGTAATCAAATTTATTTTAGGCTTCTTTGTGGGAGGGAATATGAGTGAACAAGGTGCTGACAATGCAGGAAAAGATATTGCAACAGGATTACGTTTTTTCTTTAAGTGTTGTGGAATATCTGTTTGTTTAGGCGTGTTTTTGTGGTTATCACCTGAAATTTTAAATTCATTAGCAGAATTTATTTTAACATTGAGAAATGGATAAATTATCTAATACCACTGCAAAACCTAGTCTTTTAGGATTGAAAAGTGATTGGAGAAATTAAATGAAAATACAATCTAATGCAGATAGACTGTTATTAAGACGTGAACTAAGAAAACGTCTTGATGATTATTATTCTAGTTTATCTCAACTTGGTATGACGAATCAGCAATATGATGTGTTGAGAGGTAGAATTGCCGAAATAACCGATCTGATTGCTTATTTTGAGCTTGATGAACACGATTAATTAAACTTATTTGATGAAGCCACTTAGTTTTAAGTGGCTTTTTTTATTGGATTTACACAAGCCGCATAATGCCGCTAATGGAGTAATACATGGAAAATCAAGAGTCACAACAATTTGATGAAGCAGCCGCTTTTGAAGAAGCCGCAAGCGAAGTGAAATTAGGTGGCGAACCTCAAGTTACTAACACAGACGCAGATACAACTGAATCTAGCTTGCCTGATCAGCAAGTGAAACCATCGGAAGAGATTAAAGATGATGTGCCTGATTGGTTGAAAGATGCCTCTGATGAAGTAAGGGAAAATGTACGCAAACTTGAGGAAGATAAAAAACGCTTTGAACATATGGCGAAAAGCCAACGAGGCCGTGTTGGAGCGTTATCAAAGAAATATCAACAAGCGAAAGCCGCACTGGATCAATTAAATGCGAGCCAAACTAATCTTGATGAAGATATTGCGAAGCTACAAGAAGATTATCCAGAGATGGCTAGTATTTTATCCCGCTTGATTGCCGGACAAAATCAACGCTTGAATGCAATTTCTGAACCGTTATCAAAAATGGCAGAAGCTAATGTACAGGATTTAGCTCAACAGGAATTAGACGGCAGTATTGCCCTCGTTTCTGAAGCTGTTCCTGACGCAGAGCAGATTATTAGCGATCAAGGATTTCATCAATGGGTACAAGCACAGCCAAAAGGGGTGCAAGCCTTGTTCTATTCTGACGATCCAAGTGATGCAATTTATCTGTTAAGCGAATATAAAAAAGTTATCTCTGCTAAACAAGATAACAGATTAAAAAGAACGCAACAAATGTCTGCAATGACGTTACCAAATGGACGCAACAGCCCGAAAGGTAATCAAGGTGATTTAGATGAGAATGCACTCTTTGACAGCATTGCAGAGGGAATGAAACGTAATAGATAGATTTTAAGGAGAAAAAGAGTATGGCTACAGGAACCACTACTTACGGCGATATTTCGCCACGTACACAGGTTTATGCAGTGGCTCAATTATTGAAACACGCTGAACCAATTATTGTGTTAAACAAATTTGGGCAGTCAAAAGGTATTCCTCAAAACAAAGGGCAGAAAATTAAATTCCGCCGTGCGAAGCCATTTGAACCAGCATTAACACCGTTGGCAGAAGGTGTGCGTCCTGCTGCGCAAAAAATGGTGTATGAAGATGTCGAAGCTGTATTGAAACAATATGGTGCGTGGACCGAAATCACAGATGTGATTCAAGATACACACGAAGACCAAGTACTAAAAGACATCACTCAGTTATCAGGTGAGCAAGCAGCAGAAACCACAGAGCTATTAACTTGGGGAGTGATTAATGGAGGAACCTCCGTTGTATTTGCAAATGGTGCAGCAACCAATCAGGTTAATACACCTCTATCCCTTGCTGCATTGCGTAAAGCGGTGCGCACATTGATGAATAACCGTGCTAAGAAAGTGACAACGATATTAGATTCATCTATTAAGATGGAAACTAAGCCGATTGAAGCTGCTTTTATTGCAGTATGTCATACCGATTTAGAGCCAGATATTCGTAATTTACCTGGTTTTGTCCCTGTTGCAAAATATGGTACGCGCTCAACCGTATCACCTAATGAATTTGGTACTGTGGAAAATATTCGCTTTGTAACCAGTGCATTATTTGCTCCGACACCAGACGCAGGAGGCGCCAAAGGTACAACATTATCAACAGGTGGAAGTAATTCAGACATTTATAAGATTGTCATCTTTGGACAAGATGCTTTCGGGGTTTGCCCTCTCAAAGGTAAAGAGTCTGCGAATATCTTGGTACGAAATCCAGGTAAGCCTGAAAAAGGCGATGAATTAGGTCAAACTGGTTCAGTTGGTTGGAAAACGTGGCACGCTGCATTAATTCTTAACCAAGCTTGGATGACTCGAATTGAATGCGCCGCATCAGCACTTTAAGTCTTAATTTAACCTTCAAGCCCTCAATCGAGGGCTTTTTTATTGGAGAAAATCTATGTCATATCCTTTTATTAACCTTGATAAAGCAAAAAAAGATGAATTAATTGCACATTTAAAAACGCACTGCGGCATCGATCCAAAAGAAAGTGAAACGAAAGATAGTTTGATTGAAGCTATTTTAGAGTTTGAAGATTTAAACGGACATACTCGCCCTTATGAATTAATGCCGGCTAGTTACAAAAACAACGTGGAAAGTAATAGTGATACACAAGATAACGCAAGCAGTGATTTAAATACGTATCGCAAAGTAAAAATGATAATCCAATCCTCTGAAAAGTTTGATGGACAAGATGATGTAATGGTTTGGATCAATGGGCATTCATATCAAATTAAACGTGACACAGAAGTGGTTGTGCCGGAGCCAGTTTATCAGCTATTGAGTAGCTCAAAGACTACCATTTATCAACAAGAGAAAGACGGTTCGGTGACAGAAAAGATTGTTGCAAACTATTCAATCCAATTCTTAGGGTATGTTTAGATGAACTTTTTACAACTTGCACAGCGTTTACGCCGTGAAATAAGCGATACAGGCGAAGGTCCTGCAGGCGTTACTAATCAGCGTGGGCGTAATTTAGAGTATGTCGATGCGATAAGAGAAGCATGGTCTGATATTCAAATTATCCGGCAGTGGTCTGATAATTTTTATGTATCACCTTACAGTAAGGATAATTTGCAGTTGCTTCAATCCTCAATAGACACACCATTTATTCCAGAATATCTGCATTTAGGTATTGTTTATTATGCACTAGCGAATAAAGCGTTATCACAAAATGCACAAGAGTTAGTATTAAAAGCTCAAACGGAATGGGATAAATATCTTAATTTGCTATGCCGTGATTATTTGCCAACAGCTACATTGGGGCAGCAAAATGGCTAAATTACCCAACTTTTCTTCACAATTCATCGCAATGTCAGGAGGAGTGGATTTAGCAACACCACCAATTGCAAAAGCAAGTAGTGATGCAATTATGGCGTTAAATGTGCAACCATTATTTGCAGGTGGATTTGCTCGTATCGAAGGTTATGAATGTCTAGATGGTAAAATAGTACCGTCTGAAATGAAATATTATCATATCGTTTTCCAAGATTTACCTCCTGAAAATTTAGTCGGTATAGAATTTGATTTGGGCGGTAAGCCAGCTAAAGTCATTGAAGTTATTGAGCATACTGTTACTGTTATATCTCAACCAAACGTGACAGTGTTCACAAAACAAAGCATTACTATCGGTGATTTTTCGTCTGTAATTACATTTATTACATCATCAATCGGCGATGTTACGAAGCATAGAACATACTTAGCGAAAGCATTTCAGTTCGGTGTTGAGTTAACTCAACCTGTAAGCGGTGTAAATGCTTTGCGTGGGGTGGTGGAGCTTAATGATAAGTTAATTGCATTTCGTGATAGCGAAGATTATTGCAATGCCTTTATTTGTGATGAAGTGACGGGATGGGCACCTGTACCAAAGACTTACATCATAACCGTATCTATATCTAACCATCCAGAATATCTGATAGACAATGTTAAGTTTACGGTGAACGGACAAGAATATATTGCGTTATCTGTAAATGTAGCAACAGATAATCAAACGGCGGTAATAATCAGTCATACTCCATTCACTAACGAGCAGCAAATTACGATTAATGGCGTTATTATTGGCAAGGTAACAAATTGTGATGAAGTAAATTTAACAAAGGGTGGTGTCTTTGAAGTTATCTACCATAATTTTTATGGTGGTGTAGATACGCAATATGCTTATGCTTGCAATGGGCATGAAGTGATTGAAATAAGGCAAGATGGTTCTATCATTCCAATTTCAATTAACGCCAAATATCCACAACACATTACTTCACATAAAAACCATTTATTTGTGTCATTTAAAGGTGGGCAAGTTGGTCACTCTTTAGTAGGCTATCCGACAAAATGGTCTGTATTATTAGGGGCAGAACAATTTGGTTTAGGTGATGAAATCACCGCCCTTTCTTCCACCGCTGGGGGTGTATTGCTTATCTGCTGCGAGAATAAAATTGCAGCGTTATATGGCTCAACTAGTGATGATTGGGCGTTAAAAGATTTATCAAAAGTTGGAATTCAATCTGGAACATTGCGTACTGTTTTTATGCCGATAGGCATTAGTACTAGTGGCATTACAAGAATAGATCAAACGGAGCAGTTTGGCGATTTTAAACTTAGTGAATTAGATGCAAGTCGAAAGTTAGGCTTTAATCCTTTAGATAATAAAATTTCATTTTCATCAACACAATCAAACAGAAATCAAATCCGATTTTATTCGAGTATTGGATCACATATTTGTATTATGTTACTACCCGATGGCTCCACAAGAAGCACGTATTTTAATTACCCAGACAAATTAATAGGAGTATGGCAATCAAACCAACATACTTACCTTGCCTTTAATGATGGAAAAGTCTATCGACAAAATGAGAATTGTTACTCCTTTGCGGGCAAGCCAATAGAATGGTTAATTAAAATGGCATTTAATCATTGTGGCAGTCCAACCACGATAAAAAGCTGGCATTCAGCCGAACTGCAAGCGACAACGCAAGGTGAGGCGAAATTGAAGTATCGGTATGATTTAGACTACAACGCAACTTATCACGCAACTCAATTAAATAAAGATATTTCTATTTTTGGTGGTGGTGGACGTTGGAATGATGCATTCTGGAATAACTTCTTATGGTCAGCAGAAGATTACTCAACACCTACCTTTCAATTAAACGGTTATAGCAGAAATATCTCGTTGTCATTTTCTGGAAATGAAATGTATGCACCGAATTTTGAATTAACAGGACTAATCCTTAATTACATCACAAGGAGATTATATCGTGTCTAGTGATAAACTATATCAAAGAACACATGAGTTTACGCCATATACGACAGCAGATGGAAAAGCGGTACAAGCTGAATTTGATGCTATAGAATCGGCACTAGATCACTTTCCAAAAATGCGTGATGACGGCACTGGATTTGCCGTATCTCCTGTCATTCCAGAACCAACAGAAGATGATCACCCTGTAAATTATGGAATGTATTTAACTGGCGTAAATAATGTTAAAGAAAATCGAGATGAAGTAGAACGCCTCACGATAGAAGTAAGACAACACACACAAGAAGTTGCCACTAATACACAAGCTGTTCACAACAATACACAAACTGTATTAACTGCAGAACAAAATGTTATTAATAAAGAGATAGCTGTAGAAGAATCAGAAAATATGGCAAGAAAATGGGCATCTAATCCAGAAGATGTCCTTGTGAAAGACAATAAATACTCTGCGTACCATTATGCTCTAAAAGCTAAAAATAGTGCAGTTGCTGCAAGTCAATCTGAAATAAATGCAGCTAGATCTGAATCTGCATCAAATACAAGTGCTAACTTTGCAGAACAGAAAGCAAATGAAGCTAACGCCTATGCAGAACAAGCAAGACAAGCTGCTTTTAGAGAAAATGATTGGGGAAGTATTGCTAATAAACCATCTTTTAATAGTAGTGTAACAAGTGATTCGGAGCGGGATTTTGCAACGCCGAAAGCGGTTAAAATAGCGTATGGCAAAGCTGTGGAAAGTAGTGATGCTGCTAATGCAGCGCAAGTAAGAGCAGATAACGCTATAAATGCTGCTAATGCAGCGCAAGTAAGAGCAGATAATGCTATAAGTGCTGCTAATGCAGCGCAAGTAAGAGCAGATAATGCTATAAGTGCTGCTAATGCAGCAAAAACGGTAGCTGATAACGCTATAAGTGTCGCTAACACGGCACAATCAACAGCAGATAGTGCTATGAGTGTAGCTAATACTGCACAATCAAGAGTGAATGGCGTGGTAACAGATATTCGATTAGGAGCTGTAGTGTATGGAAAAACAGCAGTGATAAGAACCAAAGAGTTTCATTATGATATTATTGTAAGTAAATTATGGCCTGAAGAAAAAAGTGGTTATGTTATGACGGGTATATTTTCTACTTCTAAAAGAAAAACAGGGTTTGATTATGGAGAACGTGAGATCACAGCAAGTAGTTGTCTCCGTCCAGTGCAAAAAAATATAAATGGGGCTTGGTATACTGTAGCATCAATTTAAGAAGGGTTCACTATATGAGAGACTTTAAACATTTTCATAGTTATACACCAGATCATAAAATACTAGCTTCGGCAGATATATTATATTTAAAAGATGAACAGGGAAATGATTGGTATGAGGTACAAAAATCTTTTCAAGAACACACGTTGAAAATAATGTATGATGAACAGCATGCGATTGTAGCTATGTCAAAAGATATATCAAGTTTATTTCCAGATGGTTTATCTGTTGCAGAGGTGATAGAAACGGATGTTGAAATAGGAGATTATTATTTTGCAGGCGTGATAGCTAAATATAGACCAACAGAGTATCACACATGGAACGGAACAGAATGGGTTATTAGCGAAGAAAAACAAGCTGAACTATTAGCTTCACAACAAGCTGAAGCGTGGGATCGTATCAAAGAATATAGATACAATCGTGGTCTAGGCGGTGTATATATAAAAAGCGTTGATAGATGGTTTCAGACGGGTGAAGAAGAGAAAACCAAGT
>NZ_JTJR01000006.1 GCF_001678475.1 Gallibacterium genomosp. 3
TTTTGCGAGCTAACAAGGGTATTAATCTTAAAATCCATAAGGATAAATTACGCTCACATAGTAGTTTAACAAGAAAATATAAGATATTGTTTATATAGGATTTTTTAAATAAAAAGAGTAGGTAATTACTATTAAAAAATAATAAAACCACCCCTTTTGTCTACTATGCCTCTAAATAAAAAACGCATTTATCTGGTCAAAAGATAAATGCGTTTTAAGTTTCTTATTTGCTAATATAACTATTATTTTCCAACTTGATTTCCGATAATTCCACCTACTGCGGCACCGCCAACAGTACCTAAACCACTACCATTAGTTAATACTGCTCCAGCAACGGCACCAAGTCCAGCACCAGTGATAGTGCTTTTATCACGCTTGTTTAGGTGCGCACATGAAGCAACAGAAAATACTAAGGCTGAAATAGCCGTTAGCTTTATTATTGTTTTCATCATTTTTTTCTCCTTAAAAGTTACTAAAATGATCTTAGTTAGCTTACCAGAAGCTATGCAGAACCTGTAGTTATAGTTGTTAAATGAAATTATAGTTATGCACCAATTACCGCTTGCGAAATTTGATTAATCAAATTTTTATAAATTGTACTTCCTTCGGTTGAATTAACTTTGATTTCTATAATTGTTGCACTTTTTCTTAAGTACGCATTCTTTAAGGTTGAGGTTAAATCAGCCCAAGTATAAGGACGAGCATAATTCAGTTCGAACATTGCTGCAATTTGAGAAAAGTCGAGATTATGCGGTAAACGATAATATTGATCTTTAAGTTCATTCTCTACTGGCAACATATCAAAGATTGCTCCACCATTATTGTTAATAACAAAAATAATAGTAGGTAATTTTACTTTTCTAAATAACGCCAGAGAGTTTAAATCATATAGTGCAGAGGTATCACCAACTATGGCAACAAGAGGGGATTCACTTGCGATAGCAATACCTGCTGCGGTAGCAAATAATCCATCAATACCACTTGCCCCACGATTAGTGTAGATAGGATAGTTATTTGGCACTTTACAAAGTGCATCTACTAATCTGACAAATAAGCTATTACCTAAGAATAATACACCATTATTTGGTAATAAGCGTTCAATATGGTGAGCGAGTGAGGCTTCATTCAGATTGCTACCAACTTGTTGTTCAATAAAACCAGTACAAAATTGTGATAAGGCTAGAGGCTCGAGTAACCACGGTTTTTGACGAAGTGGGGGATGAGCACGTAACCAATGATGTACTTTTGCATGAAAGCGGGTTTGCTGATGATGATATGGATCTAAACGACGTTGTGATGAATCAACGAGCCAATATTCCCCTTGGAAAGCAGTAAGGAATTGATTAATACGTTTACTGATAACGCCACTACCTAATTGAATCACAATATCTGCTTGTAGTAATTGATTAAATACGGTTTGATTAGCCAGCCAAATATCAGCATAAGGTAGTGTTGGTTCTACACCAGATTGAATATCAGTTAATAAAATCCACCCCATGGTGTTTGCCCAAGAAGCAATTCCCATTGTTTGCTCTAAAGGCAATCTTCCAACAACAATGACACCACGTTTAGTTCGCCAAAGATCCCATTTTTCATGAATTAAGACTTCTGTTTGATTTTCTGGATGATTAGTCCAAGATTTATTGGTACTTAACCAATGTTTAATTGGATTTAGCCAAATATGAGTATCAATTTGTTCAATATTGGCTTGATATAAAGGTTCAGCAAAAGGCACATTGATATGAATGACACCTGGAGTAAGTTTTTGTTGGTAACATGCTTGTTCTACGGTAGAAACTAACCAATTTGCTGGGTAGTCTTGGCTCGGTTTTGGTAAGTTGACTTTTGCAATAGGATAATGCGCAAACATCCCTTCTTGTGGAATAGCCTGATTTGCTCCACATTCGATTAATTCTAACGGACGATCTGCGCTGAGTACGATTAAATTTGTTTGGGTTTGATACGCTTCTACAATCGCTGGATAAAGGTTAGCAACTGCCGTACCAGAAGTAACAATAATCGCAACAGTTTTTTTTTGTGCTTTTGCTAAACCTAGTGCAAAAAAGCCCAATCCTCTTTCATCAAAGTGAGTATGACAGGTTGCAAGATTCGAATCTTGTAAGCGAGCTGCTTCTAAGGTTAATGGTGTTGAACGTGAGCCTGGAGCAATACAAATGTGTTGAACACCATAATTTATTAAGGTTTTCAGAATAACTTTAGACCAACAACGGTTAAATGTACTAGTTGACATTTTATTCTCCTAGATCTCAATGAAGATTAAATAAAGATAATAACCCTGACATTTTTCTTTCTATTTCTTGCCATTCTTGATCGGCTTGCGACTCTTTGACAATGCCTGCGCCTGCAAAGAGGTGTAAATATCCTTGCTCAAGTTGTGCAGATCGCAGACCAACACATAATTCTGTATAGTTTTGTGAAATGATGCCAATAGCACCAGCATACCAATTACGTTCAAATGGTTCATAGTGATTGATGAATGCCATAGCAGCTTGTTTAGGATATCCTGCTACAGCTGCTGTGGGATGAATAACTAATAGTGGTTCCCAATGGCGATATTGTTCTGTTAGGGCTGCACTAATCGGTCTGCATAGGTGTTGTACTTTTCTGAGTTTGAGTATTTGAATAGTTTCAACTTGGATTTCTTCACAATAAGGTGCAATTTGTTGGCAAATATCATCCACAACAAACTGATTTTCTTCAAGATTCTTATGATCTTGTAATAACCAATCTTGATAGTGCTGCTGTTGTTGAGGCATATCACCAATAGGGGCAGTACCCGCTAATGCTTCACTGTGTAACTGATTTTGAGTGCGTTGATATAAACACTCGGGGCTTGCACCTAAAAATACAGAATGTTCATTCTCTGCAAAAAGAAAATGATAGCAATGTTGGTTGATTGCACGGCTTGCTGCTAAAAAATCTAAGGCATTTAATTGGCTATTTAGAACAAAGGTCATTTTCTTTGCTAGTACTACTTTCTCAAACTGTTTTTCTGCTAAAGCCGTGAGGGCGTTTTGTATTAATCCTTGCCAACTTGAAAAATCACTACTTTGATTGATGAGTGTTGGCACAATGTGTGCCACAGATTGTGGTTGTTTATACTGTATGAAAGTATCCCAATATTGGCTAATCTGTTGTTGTTCCACTTGCCAATTTTGATGATTAATAAATAACTTTATTGTGAGCTGTGATTCCCGATATTCAAAATAGAAGCGTGGTAATACAAAATGGACTTCACCAGCGAATTTTACTCCACCAATAAAATTCAGTGTGGCGTCATGTTGTTTTAAATAAATTAGCTGTTGAACATCATTAATTTTTGTTACTTCACCAATCGCAGCAACTTCATAGTGTTGATGACGTTGCTGAAAATAGAATTGTGGAAATAATGTTTGTGCTTTCAACCAAGCAATAAAATCAATCTTTGGCATATTAATTATACATTGTATAGTGCCAAATGGTTGTGAAGACGGTCGATAAATAGCGATCTGCTCAGTGAATAGTGTTTTGATTTGTTGTAATACATTCATTGTAAATAAGAAGTTCTATTTATCCAAATAAGTAGAAAGGGAGTAATTCTACCGTAATTTCAAATAAACTTCTTGAAAATCTTTCTAAGCCTACAAAATTAGCGTAAAGTAACTCCTTATTGTTAATAGGTGATTCATTAGGGTGATCAAGATGGATTATTTTCCGAAATCAAATAAATTAGAACACGTTTGTTATGATATTCGTGGGCCAGTACATAAAGAAGCTTGCCGTTTAGAAGAAGAAGGACACAAAATTTTAAAACTAAATATTGGTAATCCTGCGCCATTTGGTTTTGAAGCGCCAGATGAAATTTTAGTTGATGTGATTCGTAATTTGCCAACTGCTCAAGGGTATTGTGATTCCAAAGGATTATATTCAGCACGTAAAGCAATCGTTCAATATTATCAATCAAAAGGGTTGTTAAATGTTGGGGTGAATGATGTTTATATTGGCAATGGTGTATCTGAATTGATTACGATGGCAATGCAAGCATTATTAAATGATGGTGATGAAGTATTAGTACCGATGCCAGATTACCCTTTATGGACAGCAGCCGTAACGCTCTCTGGGGGAAAAGCGGTACATTATCTTTGTGATGAAGAACAAAATTGGTTCCCTGATATTGAAGATATCAAACAAAAAGTATCAAGTCGAACTAAAGCAATTGTGATTATTAATCCAAACAATCCTACTGGTGCTGTGTATAGTAAAGAATTATTACTCGAAGTTGCAGAAGTTGCTCGCCAGAATAAACTGATTGTTTTTGCAGATGAGATCTATGACAAAATTTTATATGACGGTGCAGTACACCATCATATCGCTGCATTAGCACCAGACTTATTAACAGTAACATTAAATGGTTTATCAAAAGCGTATCGCGTTGCAGGTTTCCGACAAGGTTGGATGGTATTAAATGGTCCTAAGAAAGCTGCGGCTGGCTATATTGAAGGCTTAGATATGTTAGCGTCTATGCGTTTATGTGCAACAGTACCGATGCAGCACGCTATTCAAACTGCCTTAGGTGGTTATCAAAGTATTAATGAATTTATCCTTCCAGGTGGTCGTTTATTAGAACAACGAAACAAAGCGTATGAGTTAATTACCCAAATTCCAGGGATCAGCTGTGTTAAACCGCAAGGTGCAATGTATATGTTTCCAAAAATAGATACAGAAATGTATAACATTTATGATGATGAAAAATTTGTATTTGATCTTTTAACTCAAGAGAAAGTGTTATTAGTGCATGGTCGTGGATTTAATTGGCATAAACCAGATCATTTCCGGATTGTAACCTTGCCATACGTTCATCAAATTGAAGAGGCTATGGCTAAATTAGCTAGATTCTTAAGTCATTATCATCAATAACAATATCTCTTAGTTTTAAGTTTTAAAATCTCTCTGAGCATTAGCCAGAGAGATTTTTTATTTGTGTGTAAAATCGATAGGATATCTTACATATTTGAAAAATTATTTTTTATTAAAAAATAATAAAACAGCTTTTCAAAAAATACAAAACAAATTATTATTTATCTAGTTTCTGTTGATTGAGGAGAAAAATATGTTAGAAAAATTTGATTTGTCAGGGAAAGTTGCCATTGTTACTGGTTGTAATACAGGTTTAGGACAAGGAATGGCATTGGGTTTGGCTGCAGCAGGTTGTGATATTGTCGGTGTAAATTTAAGCGATGCATCGGATACAGCGGAAAAGGTAACTGCGTTAGGGCGTCGGTTTGTGAATTTACCTGCAAATTTAATGCAACCGGAATGTATTCCATCACTTGTAGAGCAAGCTGTTGCCGCATTTGGAAAAATTGATATTTTAGTCAATAACGCGGGAATTATTCGCCGTGAAGATGCGATCGATTTTACTGAACAAAATTGGGATGATGTGATTAGTATTAATTTAAAATCCGTTTTCTTCTTTTCCCAAGCAGTAGCGAAACAATTTATTAAACAACAAACAGGTGGCAAAATTATTAATATTGCATCAATGTTGTCTTTCCAAGGGGGAATCCGTGTGCCTTCTTATACAGCATCAAAAAGTGCTGTTATGGGGATTACTCGCGCAATGGCAAATGAATGGGCAAAATATAATATTAATGTAAATGCTATTGCCCCAGGATATATGGCAACTGATAATACAGCTGCATTACGTAGTGATGAAGTGAGAAGTAAAGAAATCTTGGATCGTATTCCAGCTGGTCGTTGGGGAGTCCCAGCAGATGTCGCTGGCCCTTGTGTATTCTTGGCTTCTGCAGCAGCAGATTATATCAACGGTTATACCGTTGCTGTTGATGGTGGCTGGTTAGCAAGATAACGAAAATAGTACAAGTAAGGAGTATTTAACAATGGAAAATAAAATAGCCATTCTTGGCGAATGTATGATTGAATTATGGAATGATAAGGATTGTTATCGGCAGGGATTTGCTGGAGATACGCTAAATACGGCAATTTATCTTTCCAGATTGTTAGGTACTTCTGCTCAAGTGTCTTATTTGACTGGGATAGGGAAAGACGATCTCAGTCAAGCAATGTTGACTTATTGGCATCAAGAAAATATTGATACGTCTTCTGTATTTACGGTGCCAAATAAGCAGCCTGGCTTATATATGATTAAAACAGATGAGCATGGAGAGCGTCGTTTTTTATATTGGCGAAACGATGCGGCTGCACGTTATTGGTTAGCAAATTTATCGATTAAAGAGATCGTTACTATTTTATCTGCTTATCGTTACCTTTACTTGAGCGGTATCAGTTTAGCCATTTTACCGCATCAAGATCGTGAAAAATTGTTAACGGCAATCGAGCAATCAACAGTGAAGGTGATTTTTGACAATAATTATCGTCCAGCGTTGTGGGAAAGTGAGGAAGTAACAAGAATGGTTTATCAAAAAATATTATCGTTGGCTAACATTGCTTTTCTCACTTTTGAAGATGATCAAGCCTTATTTGGCTTTAATGATTATCAGCAATCTATTGCACAAGCGGTAGCATTAGGTGTAGAAGAAGTGGTTGTTAAACGTGGCAAAGAGCCTTGTATTGTAGTAACCCAAAATGAAAGCTGTGAAGTGGCAGCAGTAAAAGTAGAAAAAGTAGTGGATACTACGGCTGCGGGAGATTCATTTAGTGCAGGATATTTAGCGAAAAGATTATCAGGCGGTACGATTGTGGAATCAGCTCAAGCCGGACATCAACTTGCAAGTACTGTTATTCAGTATAAAGGTGCTATTATTCCAACAACCGCAATGCCTAAGATCTAATCATTATTTATTGGTAGGATAACCGTAGAACCCTAATCGTTCAGAAACGTGTTTTCCTGCTTGTTGTAATAGATTTACTAAATAAGGGCGATCTTTTTCTTTAAAACGAATTGATGGTAACGAAATAGAAAGCCCTGCAATAATTTTACCTAAACGGTTATAGACAGGTGCTGCAATACAAATTAAACCATCTTCTTGTTCTTCATTATCCTCTGCATAATGATGTTCACGAACTAAATGTAATTCAGGAATAAGTTTCTCAATATTATCTACTGTATTTTTAGTGTATTGCACGAATTTCACTTCAGAAAGAATATTTCTCACTTCATCATCGCTCATATCAGATAACAACACTTTACCAATACCAGTGCTATATAATGGATTACGGCGACCAATCCGAGATTGCATACGCAAATTATATTTTGAATCTATTTTATGTAGATAAACAATTTCATGACCATCAAGAATACCAAGATGTAATGCTTCCCCAGTTTGTTCAGAAATATATTGCATTTCTTTATCAGCAAAAGAGATAAGATCAACGTATTCCAATGATCTTGCACTTAGCTCAAACAATTTTAGACTTAGCCCATATTTATCACTGTCATTTTCTTGATAGACATAACCTAAGTTTTTCATTGTTTGTAGAAAACGATAAGTAGTACTTTTTGACATCATTAATTTTTGTGACAATTCAGTAATACCAATATCTTTTTGTTCAGATAAAATCTCTAAAATACTAAAAACCTTGAGAACCGAAGCAACTGATTCTAATGAGGTATTCTCTTTTTTCATAATAATTAATTCATTCCTCGTACCAACAAAACTGACAAATTATAAACAATCATCTTCCTATTAGAAATATCTAGTTTGCGATGAATCAGATTATCTCTTTCAGCTGTGGAGAGTATCCATTAACGCTGATTAGATTACATAAGAC
The DNA here is from genome assembly GCF_001678475.1 of Gallibacterium genomosp. 3. Lineage (GTDB taxonomy): Bacteria > Pseudomonadota > Gammaproteobacteria > Enterobacterales > Pasteurellaceae > Gallibacterium > Gallibacterium faecale. The sequence goes on from NZ_JTJR01000006.1 coordinate 7,753, forward strand.
TATATTATCCTTTTTTATAAAAATAAAACATTGTTTTAAATTTTTTAGATCTAAATCACAAATTTGATTTTTGCTAATAGACAAAAATGAAATTATGTTTTAGATTTATCCCATTATTTTAGGAGGTATAGGATGAAAGTGTTACACAATATGCATCCATTGGATGCAAAACATTATGATACAGAGCGCTTGCGTGAAGCATTTCTTTGCCAAGATTTATTTCAATCAGGCAAGATTAATGTTGTTTATAGCCATATTGATCGTTTGGTTGCGTTAGGTGCAATGCCTGCAGACGCAACAAGATTATCATTAGATGAGGTTATTGATAAAAAATCTTTTGGTACAGATTTCTTTTTACAACGTAGAGAATTAGGCTTAATTAATCTTGGTGGCACAGCAGTTGTTGAAACAAAACAAGGTTCTTTTACATTAGAACATTTAGATGCGGTTTATCTTGGTCAAGGTACAGAAGACATTGCCTTTTCTTCTATAGATACTGCAAATCCTGCGGTGTTATATGGCTTAAGTGCCCCAGCACATCATGCTTTTCCTAGTAAATTAATTAAATATTCTGATGCTCGTAAGGTAAAACTTGGTTCATTAGAAAATTCAAATGTACGGACTATTAATCAATATCTACATCCTGATGTATTACAAACTTGCCAACTTTGTATGGGAATGACCGAGTTAGAAAAAGGTAGTGTTTGGAATACGATGCCTGCACATACACATGAACGTCGTATGGAGGCATATCTCTATTTTAATATTGAACCTGATCAAGTGGTGTTCCATTTCTTGGGTGAGCCAACAGAAACTCGTCATATTGTAGTACGAGATAAACAATTAATTATTTCACCAAGCTGGTCAATTCATTCTGGTTGCGGTACGAAGAATTACAGCTTTGTTTGGGGTATGGCTGGCGAAAACCAAACTTTTGATGATATGGATTTTATTCCAATGCAAGAGTTACGTTAGCAATATTTCTTTATTTTTATATACACACTATCCAATACAGGAGAGCAATATGAAAATCTTCAAATTATCAAAAAAAGCCACACTTTTAGCAGCAGCCATTACAGCACTTTATTCTTCTTATGTTGCCGCAGCAACAGAATTAAAAGTGGCATTTAATCAGTCAGATAAGCATCCGCAATATCAAGCATTAAAACAGTTTGGTGAAGATCTTGCAAAAGCGACCGATGGTCGTTACAAAGTGAGTGTATTTCCGAATGAATTATTAGGTGACCAACGTGCTTCATTAGAATTAGTACAAAATGGTGCTATTCAAATGGCAGTTGTTGCAAATCCATTAGTTGAAAACTTTGATAAAACATTTGCGGTATTGGGGATTCCTTATGTTTATGCAAATACAGCACACCAAGAAAAAGTCTTTACTTCTGGTATCTTAGATGAGTTATTTGCTTCAACCAAAAAATTCGGCTTTGAGGTATTAACCGCATATACCGCAGGTGCAAGAAGTCTTTATACCAAAGGTGCACCAATTAAAACAAAAGAAGATTTAAAAGGTAAGAAAATCCGTGTATTACAATCAGATACGATGATTAAGATGCTTTCTTGTATGGGTGGTACGGGTGTTCCGATGAACCAAGGTGAAGTTTACACTGCAATTCAACAAGGTGTATTAGATGGGGCAGAAAATAACGAAATTACTTATGCAGATTTAAAACAATATGAAGTCGCACCTTATTTCTCTCGTACAGGGCATTTACGCGTTGCTGACTTGTTAGTTGTAAGTGAATCATTCTTATCTTCAATGACACCAGAAGATCAAGCTACTTTGAAAAAATTAGCGAAAGAAAGTACTAAAAAAGAATTTGAATTATGGAATGCTCAAATTAAAACTGCGGAAGCTTTTGCTAAAGAAAAAGGTGCAACCTTTGTGGAAGTAGATACTACGCCATTCCAAGAAAGCTGCAAACCATTACAAGAAGAATTAATTAAGACGCCAACCCAAAAAGCGTTATATGAAAAAATTATCGCATTGAAATAAGTAAAAGAGGATAGGTGAGAGACGCCTATCCTTATTTTTATTTGAGGCGATGCGTGGAGGTGTGTGGTGTTTAAAGCATTATTTGCAATTAAAAAGATACTGGATAAGGCCATTGAAGGAATCTGTATTTTCATTGTTGGTTTAATGACAATTCTGACCACTTATCAAGTGGTTGTCCGTTATGTATTTAATAGTCCGAGTGCAGTTAGTGAAATTTTATCTCGTTATTTATTTGTGTGGTTAATCCTATTTGCGGGTGCTTATGTTTTTGGTTTAAGAGAACATATGGAAATTGGTTTCTTAAAAAATAAGCTCCCACCAAAATTACAAATTGTTGCTGATTCTATTTCAGAACTTGCGATTACTGCATTTGCAATTGGAGTCATGATTATTGGTGGTTATAGCGCCACGGTTAGACAAATGTTTCAACTTGATTCGGCGTTACAAATTCCAATCGGTTTTATTTATTCAGCGATTCCAATTAGTGGTGGAATCATCGTGTTTTATTCAATCTGTAATTTAGTGAAATTTTATCAACGTCTGAAAGCGTAGATAGGTCTAGAAGGAATATATTATGGATTTAGCAACAACTGCCGCCTTAATCATGCTTGTCGGCACAGTCTTTTTCTTAGTAATAGGTGCGCCTATTAGTATTAGTGTTGGAATTTCCTCTGTTGCTGCAATGTTAGCAATATTGCCGTTTCAAGGAGGAATGGTCACTTCTGCACAACGTATTTTTGTTGGCTTAGATTCTTTTGCTTTATTGGCAATACCATTTTTTATTTTAGCTGGAAATATAATGAATAGTGGTGGAATTGCTATCCGTTTAATTAATTTTGCTAAGATTTTTAGTCATTTCTTACCAGGTTCATTAGCACAAACCACAATAATTTCTAATATGTTATTCGGTTCTATTAGTGGATCTGGTGTTGCTTCTGCTGCTGCAGTAGGTGGAATTATGACACCAATTGAGAAAAAAGAGGGATATGATCCACGTTATAGTGCAGCAGTAAATATTGCATCTGCACCAACGGGTATGTTGATTCCGCCAAGTAATACGGTGATTGTATATGCAACGGTTGCTGGAAGTGTATCTGTGTCTGCACTATTTATGGCAGGTTATTTACCGGGGATTCTATGGGGTGTTGCGGTGATGGTGATAGCTGGATTCATGGCAAAGAAACGTGGGTATGTAGCAAAAGAAAAAATCACTTGTGCTGAAAGTGTCAAAGTAGCGTTAGCAGCCATTCCAAGTCTTTCATTAGTTATCATTGTTATTGGAGGAATCTTGGCAGGAGTTTTCACTGCAACAGAAGCTTCTGCAATAGCGGTGGTTTACTCTTTATTTTTGAGTTTATGTTATCGTACATTCTCTCTTAAAATGTTACCGCAAATTTTCTTACAAACTGCAAAAATGTCTGCCATAGTGATTTTTATGTTGGCGACTTCATCAGTAATGTCGTGGGTAATGGCATTTACACAAATTCCTAATATGATCGCATCTGGATTATTGTCTGTTACCGATAATCCAATCTTAATTTTATTAATTATTAATGTGATTCTGTTGTTGGTGGGAACGTTTATGGATCCAACACCGGCCGTGTTGATCTTTACACCGATTTTCTTACCAATTTGTACCTCTTTAGGAATGAGTCCGGTACAATTCGGAATTTTACTCGTATTTAATCTTTCATTAGGTACAATTACCCCGCCAGTTGGGCCGATCCTATTTACTGGTTGTAAGGTAGGAAATATTGAAATTGAGCAGGTAATCAAAACATTATTACCTTTCTTTTTCGCGATTTCCGTGACTTTAATGTTAGTGACTTATATTCCTGCTATTTCAATGTCTATTCCAGAGTTAATGGGATTAGTTAAATAAGAGGGATTCAGGGAGATTAATGCTATATGTTGGAGCAGCTGTTTAATCTACCGCAATTTTTAGGGATTGTGGCGTTTATCTTAGGTGTATTGTCGTTTTATCAACGCAATGACAAAAAGTTAAAAATTGTGATGTTAATTCAGAATTTAACCTATATGACGCACTTTCTCTTACTTGGCTCGCAGGTGTCGGCACTGAGTTCTCTGTTATCAGCGTGCCGTACGGCGACAGCGATCTATGTTTCTTCTAAATATGTAGCCCTGTTTTTTGTGATTATTGGGATTACATTTGGTTATGTTGTTTCAGATTCAATTTGGCAATTTTTTCCAATTTTAGGTACTACAATAGGAACAATTTCACTATTTCTATTGAAAGGAATTCCGATGCGATTATTAATGCTGGTTGGATCGGGGTGTTGGTTGACAAATAACATTATCGTGGGATCCTTGGGTGGAATTCTGCTCGAATCTACTGTGATAGTGATGAATTCAATCACTATTTTACGTTTAGTGTTACAAAATAAAGAAAAACAGCGAGTTATCTCTGAATAGAAGAAATTTAGGTAAAATATTCATCTTTTTAGCGATCTATTTTTATGATCAGGCTTGAGAAATCAAGATAAAGTGAGTATAATCCACGACCTTTAATATAGTTAGTAGCGGGTCGGGTTTCATACCTGACGAGGTAGCTAACAAATCTAAACCAATTAGAATGTTGGTAATCCGAACCGTAGAGCTTAAGCTTTAGTTAATTATTGGAGAATTACAAATGTCCAGAGTCTGTCAAGTAACAGGCAAACGCCCGGCAGTTGGTAACAATCGTTCACATGCGATGAATGCAACTCGTCGTCGTTTTTTACCAAACCTTCACACTCACCGTTTCTGGGTTGAAAGTGAAAACCGTTTCGTAACTTTACGCTTAACAGCGAAAGGTATGCGTATTATTGATAAAAAAGGCATCGATGCAGTTTTAGCTGATCTTCGTGCTAACGGCGAAAAAATCTAAGGAGCTGAAAAATGGCAGCAAAAGGTGCTCGTGAGAAAATCAAACTTGTTTCTACTGCAGAAACAGGTCATTTCTACACTACAACTAAAAATAAACGTAACATGCCAGAAAAAATGGAAATCAAAAAATATGATCCAGTTGTTCGTAAGCATGTTATTTATAAAGAAGCAAAAATTAAATAATCGCTTTTTTATAAGATACATTTTTTAAATTTAACTGCACCCAACGGTATTTACTGATGGGTGCAGTTTTTTATCTATTATGGAATAGCTTAATACTATTTCCTTCATTGAGTCAGAGTGTAATCGGTAGTATTCTGAACTATAACGTAAGTTATTAAGGAAAACTAATGAGGCAAGTCGAACGACCATTATCTGGTTTTTTATTGGCATTAACGACAGCGATTTGTTGGGGATCACTGCCGCTTGCTTTACAACGAGTATTAACCGTTTTAGATAGTTATACCATTGTATGGCTACGGTTTCTGATTGCGATGTTAGGTTTAGCGGTTATTTTAACGGCAACAAGAAAATTACCAAAATTTAAGATTGCATTTAATCGCCGTTTTCGTTGGATTACCCTAGTAGGATGTATTGGGCTCGCTGTTAATTTTATCTTGTTTAATACATCGCTGGAGTATATTAACCCTTCTATTTCTCAAGTTCTGGGGCAGGTGTCGCCTTTCTTTATGATGTTGGCAGGGGTAATTATTTTTAAAGAGAAGTTAAAGTGGAACCAAAAATTAGGGGCAGTGTTACTATTTATTGGTTTATTAACTTTTTTTAATGAGCGTTTAATAGAATTATTTACCAGTTTAACGACCTATACCAAGGGTGTGCTAATTTGTGTTTCAGCGGCAATTATTTGGGTATCATATGCGATTGCACAAAAACTACTATTACGCCGTTTTAATTCACAACAAATTTTATTCATCTTTTATATTGGTGCAGCACTAATTTTTACGCCATTTAGTCGCCCGACAAGCTTATCAGGATTAAATTGGGTTACGGGATTATGTTTGGTCTATTGTTGTTTAAATACTTTAGTGGCATATGGTGCATATGCAGAAGCATTAAATCGCTGGGAAGTTGCAAAAGTCAGCTCAATTATCACGTTAACGCCGTTATTTACAATTGTCTTTGTTGAGATATTTCATCGTATGTTCCCCGATGTTGTTGCTGCATCTAACTTGAATTTTTTGGCATATGTTGGGGCATTTATTGTAGTATTAGGCGCATTGTGTTCAGCAGCGGGGCATAAATTAATTAAAACACGTCGGTTTGACGTCATAGGAGATAAATAAAGTATGAAGTTTATTGATGAAGCATTAATTAGAGTGGAAGCTGGTGATGGTGGTAATGGTTGTGTCAGTTTCCGCCGTGAAAAGTATATTCCAAAAGGTGGCCCTGATGGCGGTGATGGCGGTGATGGCGGTGATGTCTATTTAATTGCTGATGAAAACTTAAATACACTTGTTGATTACCGTTTTGAAAAGCGTTTTGCGGCTGGACGTGGTGAAAATGGCCGTAGTTCAAATTGTACAGGACATCGTGGTAATGATATTACATTACGTGTACCAGTCGGAACACGAGCAGTAGATAACGATACTCGTGAAGTGTTGGGCGATTTAACTGAACATAATATGAAACTACTCGTGGCAAAAGGTGGTTATCATGGTTTGGGAAATACACGTTTTAAATCTTCTGTGAATCGAGCACCACGCCAAAAAACTAATGGAACACCTGGTGAAAAGCGCGATTTACAATTAGAACTGATGCTATTAGCGGATGTAGGCATGTTAGGGTTGCCAAATGCAGGTAAATCAACGTTTATTCGTGCTGTATCCGCAGCGAAGCCAAAAGTAGCAGATTATCCATTTACAACATTGGTACCAAGCCTTGGTGTGGTGAAAATTGATGACAATCGTAGTTTTGTGATTGCTGATATTCCTGGATTAATTGAAGGTGCTTCTGAAGGGGCAGGCTTAGGAACACGTTTCTTAAAGCACTTAGAGCGTTGTCGCATATTAATTCATTTGGTTGATTTATTGCCAATTGATGAAAGTGATCCTGCAGATAATATTGCAATTATTGAAACAGAATTATTCCAATACAGTGAAAAATTAGCAGATAAACCTCGTTGGTTAGTATTTAATAAGATTGATACGATGGATGATGCAGAAGCACAACAACGAGCAGCGGATATTGTTGAACGTATTGGTTGGGAAGAGGATTATTATTTAATTTCTGCGGCGACAGGACGTAATGTACCTGATTTAGTACGCGATGTAATGGACTTTATTGAAGCAAATCCTCGTGAAAAAGCTGTTGTTCCTGAGAATGAAGAAGTTAAGTTTAAATGGGAAGACTATCATCAACAACAATTGGCAGATGCAGATATTGAGGATGACGATGATTGGTCAGAAGAAGATGAGGAAGGGGTAGAGATCATCTATAAACCTTAAATGAATGAATTGATGTAAATGGCGGATTACTCCGCCATTTTTATTATAGCTAGACAAAGTCTATCTATAAAAACCATACACTATGCGTATGGAGTCAAAAAGCTTAAGCGATAAAAAGAAAAATCCTCACTATATAATGAATAAGGCTGACAACCGAAATTCAAAATATAGGAGGAAATATCAATGCCCACTAAGGCTAATGAGGATTTAAGTCTATCACACACCCGTTGGAACTATAAATATCATATAGTCTTTATTCCTAAATATAGACGTAAGG
>NZ_JTJR01000007.1 GCF_001678475.1 Gallibacterium genomosp. 3
TTTTGTCTACTACACCAATAATAAAATAATTGCTACAATCCCTAATCCAATACCAATAAGATTAATTTTATTCAGTTTTTCTTTAAAGCCAACTAAACCAATAATAGCCCCTAAAATCATTACCCCAATATTCATTCCTGCAAAGACTAATGATGGATTTTCGCTTAATTGTTGATGGGCCTTGATATAGAACAGAATATTAAGGAAGTTTAATGCGCCCAATAATAACCCAGCGAGCATACTTTTGCCTTGCCAGCGAGTTTTCGTAAAAATTAAATAGGCAAAGATAAAGCAGCCAGCAATAACAAATGAAGTAAATAAGGCAAATGGAAACGCGACCCTGAATTTTGCAATTTGTTTAAATAAAATATCAATTACGCCATAACCAATCCAAACCAAAAATAGCAGTAAGAACCCCTTAATACCACCTGCCGAGTTTTGTGAGCCACTTTTAAATACTAACGCGAATAATGCAAGAAAAGCAGAAATAATCGCAATGCCTTTTTGTGTGGTGAGTGACTCATTAAAAAATAAGAAAGCGGCTAGAATTGGTAAAAATAGCGATAAGCGTTGTGCTGCATCAGCGCGAGCAATACCATTAAATTCAACAGCTTTTGCCATAACTAAAAAAATTGTTGGCAATAAGAAACCGAGTAATAGAAAAATAGCACTATGTTCATTTTGGCGTAATGCATCGCTAAATGATAAGCCCATAAAATCAGGTTGAAGAATAAAGTAAGTTAAACTGCCTGCCATAAGATAATTACAAGCAATAGCCTGCGAGATCACAATTTGTTGGCTGCGTGCAATTTTCAAAAAAACACTCACCGCCACACTACAAAAAATGGCAATAAATAAAGATGACATATTTTTTCCTATTAAATTCAAATTAGAGAATAAATTGACAGCTGGCGATTTTAGGCAATATTCACTATGATACGCAAGCAGAAACTAAGGATAATGTATGATAAAACGTGATTTAACAGTAACAACACCACTAGCAGAGTGGTTAGAGTATTTAGAACATCTACACAATAAAAACATTGATATGGGATTGGAGCGAATTAAAAAAGTCGCTGCACAATTAAACTTATTACAACCTAAAGCATTTGTGATTACTGTTGCTGGAACTAATGGAAAAGGTACAACGTGTCGTTTACTAGAAACCATATTATTAAAAGCAGGTTATCGTGTAGGTGTTTATTCATCGCCACATATTTTACGTTATAACGAGAGAGTAAGAATTCAAGGGCAAGATCTTGCAGATCAGGAACATACCGCTGCTTTTTCTGCGATTGAATCTCAACGCACCGAGTCTTTAACCTATTTTGAGTTTAGTACATTAGTGGCATTATGGTTATTTGAACAAGCGAATTTAGATGTAATTATCTTAGAAGTTGGATTAGGTGGACGTTTAGATGCGACCAATATTATTGATACTAACTTAGCGATTATTACTTCTATTGATCTTGATCATATTGCTTTTTTAGGAGATACCCGAGAAAAAATTGGCTTTGAAAAGGCGGGAATTTGTCGTCCTCATACTCCGCTGGTTGTTGGTGAACCTGATTGTCCAAACTCAATTAAATCCTATGCCGAGAAATTAGCTTGCCCTACATTGTATCGAGGACAAGATTTTGATTATCAACAAAACGAAAATAGCTGGAATTGGCAATCTTCACAACAACCATGGCAGCAACTACCTTTATGTCATATCCCGTTACAAAATGCGGCGACGGCATTAGCTGCCTTACAATTTCTTCCGTTTAAGATTGAAAAACAGGTAGTGGTGGATAGTCTGGCAACAGTAACATTGACGGGGCGTTTTCAACGTTTAACGACGGCACAACGACAACAATTAGCAACGCGATTCAAGCTTAATGAACAAACTATGCCGCAAATTGTACTAGATGTTGGACACAATCCTCATGCTGCGCGCTATTTAGCAACACAATTACAACAAACAGAATATCAACATCTCTATGTGGTATGTGGAATTTTAAAGGATAAAGATGCAGCAGGGGTATTACAGCCATTATTACCATGTGTTTCTAAATGGACTTGTGTTCCTCTAGCGGGTGAGCGCGGACAGACTGGAGAAGTATTACAGCAAAAATTGAAAGTGATTGCCGGAAAAGAAGGTAAACACGTTAATTCAGAAGCAGTTGATTCAATGTTACAAAGTATAGAAAATGCGTTAAATCAGAGTAATAAAAATGATTTAATCTTGATTTTTGGCTCATTTCATACAGTAGCAGAGTTTTTAGCTTTGTTGGAATGATTAATTAATGAAAGAGAGCAATGCTAAAAATAAACCCTGCTCTTTGGCAGGGTTAAGAAAATTAAATTAGTTATTAAACATTGCTGAAATAGACTCTTCATTGCTAATACGACGAATCGCTTCAGCTAACATACCAGATAAAGTTAAGACTCTTACTTTATTAAGTGCAATGATTTCTGGACGAAGTGGAATAGTATCAGTTACTACAATTTCATCTAAGGCTGGGCTTGCAATATTTTTAGCCGCAGAACCTGAGAATACCGCATGGGTTGCATAAGCAAATACACGTTTTGCACCACGTTCTTTTAATGCTTCTGCTGCTTTACATAATGTACCACCAGTATCGATCATATCATCAACTAAAATACAATCACGACCAGCAACATCACCAATAATATGCATTACTTGAGCAACATTAGCACGTGGACGGCGTTTATCAATAATTGCCATATCGGTATCATTTAATAATTTAGCGACCGCTCTCGCACGCACTACACCACCAATATCTGGAGAAACGACGATTGGATTTTCTAAATCTTGTTTTTTCAAAATATCGTCAATTAAGACAGGAGAACCGAAAACGTTATCAACAGGTACATCAAAGAAACCTTGAATTTGTTCTGCGTGTAAGTCACAAGTTAAAACACGGTCAACGCCAACATTAGATAAAATATCTGCGACAACTTTTGCCGTAATTGGTACACGAGCAGAACGCACACGACGATCTTGACGTGCATAACCGAAGTAAGGCACTACTGCAGTAATACGACCAGCAGAAGCACGACGTAATGCATCAATCATTACGACAAGTTCCATCAGGTTATCGTTGGTTGGTGCGCAAGTAGATTGAACAATAAATACATCGGAACCACGCACATTTTCATTAATTTGGACTTGGATTTCGCCATCGCTAAAACGGCCAACGATTGCATCACTAAGAGAAGTATAAAGACGTTCAGAAATTTTCTTTGCTAGTTCTGGTGTTGCGTTACCAGCAAACAGCTTAATGTCAGGCATTGTAAACCTCGGTTTTGGTGTTAAAGATCCAGATTGAAAAACAATCCACTAAAAATATTTTTGTAATTGCTTAAGAGTAAGATATAAAGGCGACTCATTTACCCCTTTGGCAACAAACCCTGATAAATGGGCTGGGCGTTGTTGAAATACAGCTAATGCACGCTCTTGAGAGTCAAATTCCGCAAAAATACACGCACCAGTTCCTGTTAAACGGGTCGGTGCATATTGTACCAACCACTGAATAGCTTGTTCAACCTCAGGATAGTGATCTCGCACAACTTTTTCGCAATCGTTTGTATAATTTTCTGTAAGTAATACCGTAAGCGGTTTTTTCGGCGTTTGTCTTGGTAAATTGGGATCTTGGAAGATCTTTGCCGTAGAGATATCTACTGAAGGCTTTATTACAACATAATATTTCTCTTGTGGTTGGCAATAGCTAATTTTCTCACCAACACCTTCAGCAAAAGCCGCTTTACCATGAATAAAAATAGGAACATCTGCACCAAGTTGTAAGCCTAATTCAGCTAATGTTTCCAAGGGTAGGTGAGTTTGCCATAAAAAGTTTAATGCCACTAAGGTAGTTGCCGCATCAGAAGAACCACCACCTACACCACCGCCCATAGGTAATCGTTTTTCTAATTGAATGGTAGCACCAAATTGGGTATTTGTAGTTTTTTGTAATAAGGTTGCAGCACGGTAAATAAGATTCTGCTCCATAGCAACACCTACTAATTGATCGGCTAACTCAATCTTACCAGTGTTATTAATTGTAATGGTTAACCAATCACCATAATCTAAAAATTGGAACAGTGTTTGTAACTCGTGATAACCATCAGCTCGACGATGATTAATATATAAAAAAAGATTTAATTTTCCTGGGCAAGGAAAGCGGAATGCTTTACCCACAATAGAATCATTTACCGACATCAAAATTTCCATTCTTTAATTTGAATTTTTAGTTTTTTATCAGGACCACTAATCAATAAACTTTCTGGTAATTTAGGCGATAGGCTTTGGTTATAGCTCATATATTGGGCTTTCCAGTTTTCACCTTGCCATTGGTAATTGAAATGGCTTAATAGACCTTGTTGATTTACAACATAAGTTTGCGTGTTACCTGGTACGCCTTTAATCCAATTAGGAAACTCTTCTACTGGGAAATCAAAACCGATTACATCTTGGAGTAGTTGATGAATATCCTTGTCAGCATAATAGTTACCTTTATTGTCGAAAATTACAGTATTAGACGGTGTTTTCTCAATAGTTAAGGTACTACGACTTAGCAAGGATGAAAAATAGAGACGATAATGTTGTTCGCCAAGGTATTGCCAGTTAAAAGAAGATGAAAAACGTTTATTGTTGCCAATATAACCTAATTGACCATCAGCCGCATAATGTGAAATTGCATTGACTGCTTGTTGATGTTGTTGCCAAATAGGACTGGTGTGTGGAAGTGTCACTTCTGGCGTACTAAATTGTTCTTGACTAGCACAACCAATAAATAAAAGGGTCAAACTTGAAATAAGCGCAAGACGTAAAGGTGTTCTGTTAATCACAATAGATTCCCTATGTAATGAAAGAGAGGTTATTCTAATCAATATTGAAAGGGGATTCAAAAGATAAAGAAAAGCCTCTTGTATAAGAGGCTTAGGTAAAAACGATTAAGCTGCAATCATTACCATTGCTGGGCGAATAACACGACCGTTTAATAAATAACCTTTTTGTAACACGGTAGTAATTTGATTTGTGGTAAAGCCCTCAGTTGGTTGCATTGAGATCGCCTGATGTAAATCTGGGTTAAAGGTTTCACCAACCACACCAACAGGTTCAATACCAAATTTAGCTACAGTAGAAATCAGATCTTTTAATGTGAGCTCAACACCATCAAATAACGCTTTTACGCTTTCATCTTCTGAAGTATTTGGGGTTGCTGCTGCACGTTCTAAGTTATCAATAACATTTAAAATTTCTTTTGCAAATTTTTCTAATCCAAATTTATGTGCTTTTTCTACATCAGCTTCTGTACGGCGGCGGATATTATCAATTTCAGCACGAGTTCTTAATAAAATATCTTGTTCTTTTTTTGCAGCTTCTTCTAATTGGCTTTCTAAATCTTGAATTTTTGCGAGTGCTTCAGTCAATGGATCAACCTCTGCATTGGCGGTTTCTACTTCTTGATTATTCTCAGTGACTTGTTCATTTAATTCTTCTTTATTTAGTACTTGTTCTTCAGTAGTTGTTTGCTGTTCAGACATAGTTTTCTCCAAAATCAAATAGATGCTTTAACGCGCGCTAGTTTAACAAAAAAATACTATTGCCGCTAATTATTCACTTACAGAGTGTGATTAAGTCAAATTTATCGGCAAAAGTTGTGCTAATATATGACGCATTTCGTGCAATTCAAGGATTGAAATGTTATCAACTGGGTAATTGTTATGCAAGAATTTAACACAAAGGAACATCGTCATTCACTGCATCGCTCATTTAGAACCATCGGCGTTGTGGGTAAACCACGCCATGATGATAGATTACAGATGCACCAAGATCTATTTATTTGGTTAAGACATCGTGGTTATCATTTTTTAGTCGAACCTGAAGTAGGTCTAGCTTTAGGTCTAGAATCGCGTTTTATTGCGACTTTAGATGAAATTGGTGAAGCTGCTGAATTAGTTATTGTGATTGGTGGTGATGGCAATATGCTAGGGAAAGCACGAGTTCTTTCACGGTATAACACTGCGTTAATTGGCATTAATCGAGGGAATTTAGGTTTTTTAACAGATATTGACCCAGATCAGGTGTATGAACAGCTATCAGCTTGTTTAGATCGTGGCGAATTCTTTGTAGAAGAACGTTTTTTACTTGATGTGTATGTAGAGCGAAATGGTGAAGTGATTTCATCAAATCAAGCGATTAATGAGGTTGTTATTCATCCCGCAAAAATTGCACATATGATTGATTTTCAGGTTTATATCAATGATAAATTCTGCTTTTCACAACGTTCTGATGGATTAATTATTGCAACGCCAACAGGATCAACCGCTTATTCATTATCTGCTGGGGGGCCAATTTTAACGCCATTACTCAATGCGATTACCTTAGTACCAATGTTCCCACACACTTTATCCTCCCGACCTTTAGTGGTAGATGGTGACAGCAAACTACATTTCCGTTTTGCGCAATATAATGTCAGACAACTGGAAGTAAGTTGTGATAGCCAGGTCAATATTCCATTCTGTATTGATGATGTTATTGTGGTGAAGAAAAGCGATTTACGAATGAAGTTGTTACATCTACAAGATTACAACTATTACAACATTCTCAGTTCTAAATTAGGTTGGCTGAAAAAATTATTCTAATGGAGATAAGAAATACTTTACTGTATAAAAAAACAGTATATACTGATATTTATACAGTATTGGAGGTTTCTTATGCTCACTCAATTACAAATCAATAATTTTGCTATTGTTAATCATCTTACGCTTGATTTTGCTCAAGGAATGTCAGTTGTTACGGGAGAAACCGGAGCAGGAAAATCGATTGCCCTTGATGCGTTAGAAGTATGTTTAGGGCAACGTGTTGAAAGTAGTATGTTACGTTCAGGTGAATCAAGAGCAGATGTGAGTGCAGTATTTTCTCTACAAGAAAACATAGAAGCACAACAATGGCTAAAAGCACATGAGTTAGATGATGAAGATTCTCCAGATGAGTGTATTTTACGGCGAACTATTAGTGCTGATGGGCGTTCAAAAGGGTTTATCAATAATCAACCTGTCCCTGCGGCTCAATTACGAGAGTTAGGTGATTTATTAGTACAAATTAGTGGACAACATTCATCTCAACGCTTGTTAAAACCGGATTATCAATTATCGCTGTTAGATGCATTTTGTCACAACCGTAGCTTGTTACAACAACTTGCAGAACAGTATCATTATTGGAAAAAACAACAAAAAAATCTTACTGAATTTCGTCAACAATGTGCAGAAAATGAAGCAAGAAAGCAGTTGTTGCATTATCAAATTGAGGAATTAAATGATTTTGCTTTAAAAGCAGGTGAGTTTGAAGAGCTCGATATGACACAAAAACGACTTGCTAATAGTGATCTATTGACGAAGGGGTCTCAAGCGGTATTGCAATTATTAGCAGAAAATGAAACTGCTAATATTGAGAATTTATTAAGCAAAGCAGCACATTATGTTGATGAATTGGTGGAAGCTGATGAGCAATTTCATAATGCGCAGCAGTTAATTCAACAAGCACAAATTCATATCCAAGAAGCGTTTTCCGAAATTCAACATTTGGCTTATCGTATTGAGGATGATCCTGAATTATTAGCGCATACTGAAATTCGGATTAAGCAAGCACTGCAATTAGCGCAAAAACATCATGTAACAGTAACTGATCTTCCTTCCTATCATCAGCAATTAAAAAGAGAATATGAAACATTAGCAGAATATATTGAAGGTGAAGATCAGCTTGTTATGTTGGAACAGCAAGCTTACCAAGATGTTTTATCTGTTGCCCAGCAATTATCTGAACGTCGTCAGCAAGGTGCAATTTTATTAGCGAAATCAGTTACACAACAAATTAAACAACTTGCGATGGAGAATGCGGAGTTTGATATTCAATGTGTTGCAGATAAAGAAAAATTGTCTGTGAATGGATTTGACCAAATTACATTTATGTTAATGAGTAATTTAGGTGAAAGCGCACAGCCATTACATAAGAATGCTTCAGGTGGGGAGCTATCTCGTATTGCATTGGTATTACAAACTCTTACTTCTGATAAGAATGCAGTACCAACAATTATTTTTGATGAAATTGATGTCGGAATTAGTGGTGCAACAGCTAATGTAGTTGGAAAATTATTGCGTTCACTTGGCGAGTCTGTACAGATTTTATGTATTACCCACTTACCACAAGTTGCTTCGCATGGTCATCATCATTATAAAGTTGAGAAATTCTGTAGATCAGGTAAGACAGAAACAAAAGTGATGTTGCTAAATAATGATGAAAGAGTGAAAGAGTTAGGGCGTTTATTAGGTGGCAGTGAAGTAACTCAAACTTCATTAGCAAATGCACAAGAACTATTAGCTTTAGCAAGTTGATTGTAGAAAAGCCATCTTATTTTGAAAAAATAAAATGGCTTTAATCTAGGTAACTGTCATCTTAGCTTAACATTGATGACAAATTGGTATTTAACCAACAACTGGTGGTAAGTAACCCGCACTAATTAAGAATGGAACATTCATAATGAGTAAACCTAATATTAATGCGATGAATAAACCAAAATTACCACCGATAACTCGATAAGGTAAATCAGGATATTTTCTACGTAACATCCAAGCCATTCCTACCGGTAAGACTAAACCATAGAAAGTGAACATTTGTCCTGCATAAGTAAGAACTGCAAGGAAATCACGGTAAAAGAGTGCAATTAATAAAGTTGGTACGAAAGTTAGCAAACTAATACTAATTCGAGATGCATTAATATTAACTCGTTTTAATAAATCATCTAGACAATCTACTAAAGCAAGAGATACACCTAAGAAAGAAGTAATTAAGGCAAGAGCAGAGAAAGTACGTACAATCCAGCTAATAGTATTACTACCAGTAGCATGATATGTCGCTTGGACTAATCCATTTAAAGTCGGATCGTTACGAATAATTTGGATAAATTGAACTTGTTCAAATACGCCGTGTGTCGCCATTTGCCATAAAATATAAGCGAATAAAGGAATAGCTGTACCACCAATAATTGCAATACGTAGGCGGCGAATATCACCATCTAAATAGTTATTAATACTTGGAATAACAACATGGAAGCCAAAGGAAGTAAAAAAGACGGGGCTGGCTGAAATAATTAAAAAATGGTGGAGTGGCATAGCACCTAAATTTTCTAAGGTAACTTTAGGTAACATTAGAAAAAGTACAGTTGCAAAGGCAATTAATTTAGCAATAAAGAGTAAACGAGTGAAGCCATCAACTGCACCAGTGCCAATCGTTACGATAATGGCAAACACAACTACGAAAGTAATAATTGCTACGGTATTCGCGTGTTCACCGGCAAAGGTTAAAAATGGGGAAAATAAATCACCACCGCCTAAAGAGTACACGGTTAAAATGGCGTACATAAAAATGACTAAAGAGAGGGTAGCTAAAATACGACCGACCATACCAAAATGTTGTTCTGCTAATGTCGCAATCCCTGCATCTTTGCGGTCTGCCTTTTGATAGACTTCAACAAAAAGTAAAGCACTATAAGAGAGTAATGCCCATAATAAAAAGAGCAAAATTAATGTGGTAATAAATCCCATTTCTGCAGAAGTTAGTGGCATTGCCAACATTCCGGCGCCAATGGTCGTTCCTGCAACAATTAAGGAACTCCCTAACGTTTTATTTTTCATAATAAAATCTCGCTGATTGTGAATGACGGCGCAGATTTTATAGAAAAAGGTTTACAATGTAATCTATTTTTTACAGTTTATGATTTTATTTAGCTCAATGGCTTGTTTTTTGCACACCCACGTGAGATCTAAGTCACAAATTTAAAAAATAGCTTCTGAATAAATAGGTTAGATACGACATAACATAAGTGAAAAATGACATCAGAAATTTTTCCAATAAGTGAAGATATTTTCCATTGCGGAAATTGATTAATGAATATCGGACAATCACAAATTTATCGATATTTTCTTTTTCATCTTTCCGATTATTCGTTAGAATAAGCGGATTTTTGACTTTAAGCGTAATATTGACAATAACAACAAAGGTGAATGATGAAAGCCTCAATTATTAGTAAATTAGAAACCTTAGATGAACGTTATGAAGAATTACAAGCCTTGCTTGGTGATCCTTCAGTGATTAGTGACCAAGAAAAATTTCGAGCTTACTCAAAAGAGTATGCGCAATTAGAAGATGTGGTGAAATGTTTTTCACGTTGGAAACAGCTTAATAACGATTTAGAAGAGGCGAAAATTTTACTTGATGACCCAAGTATGAAAGAGATGGCTGAAGAAGAAATTGCAGCCTGTACTGCGGGAATTGAGGAGAGTGAGCAACAATTACAAATTTTGTTATTACCAAAAGATCCAAATGATGAATATAACTGCTATTTAGAAATTCGTGCTGGAACAGGTGGTGATGAAGCTGGGATTTTTGCTGGCGATTTATTCAGAATGTATAGCCGTTATGCTGAAAGTAAACGTTGGCGTACAGAAGTGTTAAGTGCAAATGAAAGCGAACAAGGTGGATATAAAGAAATAATCGTTAAAATTAGCGGTGAAAATGTTTATGGTCAGCTAAAATTCGAGTCGGGTGGTCACCGAGTACAACGTGTACCAAAAACAGAATCACAAGGGCGTATCCATACTTCAGCGTGTACAGTTGCAGTGATGCCTGAATTGCCGGAGTCTGCATTACCAGAAATTAATCCTGCTGATTTACGGATTGATACCTATCGTTCCTCTGGTGCTGGTGGTCAGCACGTTAATACGACTGATTCTGCAGTACGTATCACACATATTCCAACAGGGATCGTGGTAGAGTGCCAAGATGAACGTTCACAACATAAAAATAAAGCGAAAGCGATGTCAGTATTAGCCTCTCGATTAGTACAAGCAGAAGAAGAACGGAAAGCTGCAGAACAGGCTGATACTCGCCGTAGTTTATTAGGTTCAGGTGATCGTTCAGATAAAATCCGTACTTATAACTATCCACAAGGACGGGTGACAGATCATCGTATTAATTTGACTCTTTATCGTTTAGATGAAGTGATGAATGGAAAAATTGAAGATTTAATTCAACCAATTATTACGGAATATCAAGCAGAACAACTGGCTGCATTATCAGAAAATGAATAATTCGGTGCTAAGTTATCAAACTTGGTTACAACAAGCTGTGCAGCAGCTAAGCGTAAAGCAGAGTATTGCTGAAGCAAAAGTTGATGCACAAGCTTTATTGCAATTTGTAACACAAAAATCGTCAGCACAATTAATGGCATTTGCGGAAACCCCATTATCTCTACAACAACAACAGCGATTAACAGAATATATGACAAGACGTTTACAAGGGGAACCGATTGCATATATTGTGGGAGAGAGAGGTTTTTGGACACTAGACTTAGCTGTATCGGATAAAACCTTAATTCCGCGTCCAGATACAGAGTGTTTAGTTGAAACAGCATTATCGTTGATTGCTAATCAGTTTGCTTCAAACGAAACGTTGAGAATATTAGATTTAGGCACAGGTACTGGTGCAATTGCTTTAGCGTTAGCTTATGAGTTGCAGCAACAACAAAAAAATTATCAAATTATTGGTGTAGATCGGATTGCAGAATCTGTTACCTTGGCAAAGCAGAATGCGATACGGAATCAATTAACACAAGTTGAGTTTCTAGAGAGTAATTGGTTTTCTGCGCTTTCAACACAACAATTTCAGATAATTGTGAGTAACCCGCCTTATATTGCTGCGGATGATCCTCATCTGCAACAAGGTGATGTACGTTTTGAACCGCGTTCAGCCTTAGTTGCTGAGAATAATGGTTTGGCGGATATTGAATATATTATCGATCAAGGCAGACGTTTTATTCGTAAACAAGGGTGGTTATTACTTGAACATGGTTGGCAGCAGGCAGAAGCCGTGCAAACATTGTTCAAACGCTATAATTGGCAACAGATACAAACAATAAATGATTATGGCGGTAACCCAAGAGTCACTTTTGCGAAATGGAGTGGATAATAACAAAATGAATAAGCAAGAAGATGCAGATAAAAAATTAAGAGAGTACAGTTTACGAGTAGAAGAAAAAAAACAACTGTTTCAATATATTTTATCGTTGAATCAAGTAATTGATCCTACTTGTAGTAAATCAAGTATTTATGGACGTATGGGGCATCTTACACGTGAATTGAAATTATTTTTTGATGGTGAAACGGATCCTAAGATGCGGATCCATCTGTTATTACAGTTTTTTTATGGTGAAAAAGGGTTTTTCTGTGATCGGGAAACCTATTTCTACTCTTCAAATTTAATGCTTTCAAATGTGTTGAAGACAAAAGAGGGAACACCAGCCGTATTAGGTTCTATGGTGTTATTTTTAGCTGGACAATATGACTTACCGATCACTGGCATTAATTTTCCAACACAACTGTTATTAAGAGCAGATGTTGGGGATGAGGTAGCATTTATTAATCCTTGGGATGGACAATATGTGCCTCACGAAATGATGAAAACGTGGTTGGAAGGCTATTTAGGATTTGGTACACAATTAACAGAAGAGTATGTACGTAGTGCAGACTTAGT
Source organism: Gallibacterium genomosp. 3 (assembly GCF_001678475.1). Lineage (GTDB taxonomy): Bacteria > Pseudomonadota > Gammaproteobacteria > Enterobacterales > Pasteurellaceae > Gallibacterium > Gallibacterium faecale. Next base: position 12,599 of record NZ_JTJR01000007.1, read on the forward strand.
TGAGTTAGAAGATCGGATTTATCAAGTGCTAAAGAATGCATTAATTCGTGAAGGTAAAAATGAACAAGCATTAGCACTAATCGAACACCATTTAGCAGAAGATCCGAATGACCCTTATGAAATACGTGATAGAGGTGTAGTTTACGGCAATATGGAATGTTTTCATTTAGCAGTTCCTGATTTACAGTATTTTGTTGATCAATGCCCAGAAGATCCAGTTGCACCATTAGTCAGATTGCAATTACAAGATTTAGAAGCAATACCGTATTCATTCCAATAAATTGAAGGAAAAATTATGCAAAATAAACTAATTAAATTAGACAATATCGACATTGCCAATGACAAACCATTTGTTCTTTTTGGTGGAATGAATGTGTTAGAAAGCCGAGATATGGCGATGCAGGTATGTGAGCAGTATGTCAAAGTGACAGATAAACTCAAAGTGCCTTATGTATTTAAAGCCTCTTTTGATAAAGCTAATCGATCTTCAATTTATTCTTATCGTGGTCCAGGAATGGAAGAGGGCCTAAAAATTTTTGAGGAATTGAAGAAGACATTTGGGGTAAAAATTATCACTGATGTGCATGAAACTTACCAATGCCAGCCAGTAGCAGATGTTGTTGATATTATTCAATTACCTGCGTTCTTAGCAAGACAAACCGATCTTGTTGAAGCAATGGCTCGTACCGGGGCAATTATCAATGTGAAAAAACCTCAATTTTTAAGCCCAGGTCAAATGGGAAATATTGTTGAAAAGATCGAAGAGTGTGGTAACGATAAAGTGATTCTGTGTGATCGTGGTACTAACTTTGGGTATGACAATTTGGTAGTTGATATGCTTGGGTTCAGTATTATGAAACAAGTGTCAAAAGGCTGTCCTGTGATTTTTGACGTAACACATTCACTACAATGTCGTGACCCATTTGGTGCAGCTTCTGGCGGTCGTCGTGCACAAGTAACAGAATTAGCAAGATCAGGGTTAGCTATCGGCTTAGCTGGATTATTCTTAGAAGCGCATCCGAATCCAGAAAAAGCAAAATGTGATGGTCCTTCAGCGTTACCACTAGATAAACTTGAACCATTTGTGGCACAAATGAAAGCAGTGGATGATTTAGTGAAAAGTTTTGCTGAATTAGATACTGCTAATTAGGCTAATCTATGAAAAATAGAGGGCTGCGTAGAAATTGGACAACAGTCACTAAATTAATAATTTCTACTTTGCAACCCTCTGTTTTATTGTTATCTTGAAAACGTTTTTGTTACTAAATTTAATAAGGAGCCTGTAATGAAAATAGTCTTTTTAGATAGTACTGCCATTCCAAAACACATCCCAATTCCTCGTCCTACCTTTGCACATGAATGGATTGAATATGAACATACCTCTGCTGCTCAAGTGATTGAAAGAATGCAGGATGTTGATATTGCAGTAACCAGTAAAGTTGTATTTAGCCGAGAGGTTATGCAACAGCTACCTAAATTGAAATTAATTGCCATTACAGCAACAGGAACCAACAATGTTGATTTAGTTGCCGCTAAAGAATTAGGCATTGTTGTAAAAAATGTAACAGGCTATTCATCAGTTACTGTCCCAGAACACGTATTAGGAATGATCTATTCATTACGTCATAGTTTAATGGGCTGGTATCGTGATCAACTTACTGATCGTTGGGTTGATAATCCTCAATTCTGTTATTTTGACTATCCAATTAAAGATGTAAAAGGCTCGGTATTGGGGATTTTTGGTCGTGGTAATTTAGGCCAAGAAGTAGGGCGTTTGGCTGAATTATTAGGAATGAAAGTTCTGTATGCAGAGCATCGAGGTGCAGCAACAATTCGTGAGGGTTATACCAAATTTGAAGACGTGTTAGCACAAGCAGATATCTTGACATTACATTGTCCATTAACGGAAACAACCCAAAATTTAATTAATCATGAAACATTAGCTTTATGTAAACGAGGTGCTATTTTAATTAATACAGGACGTGGGCCTTTGGTTGATGAACAAGCCTTGTTAGACGCATTAACTTCTGGGCAATTATCAGGTGCAGCGATTGATGTAATGCGCCAAGAGCCACCAGAAAAAGGTAATGTCTTAATGGAAGCAACAAAACGGATGCCGAATTTATTAATTACGCCACATATTGCTTGGGCGTCAGATTCAGCGGTTACCACATTAGTAAATAAAGTTGCGCAAAATATCGAAGAATTTGTCGCAACAGGCAAATAAGCTGATAAAAAATAATCAAGAGAAGAATCCGTCCATTTATTAATGGACGGATTTATTCTGTAAGTTGTAAACAATAAAAGGGAAAATTATGTCGGTAAATGTTCCACTACTAGTGGCATTACGTTATTGGCGTTCTAAAAGTGGGGATCGCTTTGGTCGTTTAGTGACCCGCCTGGCAAGTATTGGCATTATGCTAGGGGTAATGGCATTGATCATTGTGTTGTCAGTAATGAATGGATTAGAAAGTTACCAAAAGCAGAACGTTTTATCTCATATTCCGCAAGCTATTGTTTCTCCACAACAACAAACACTATCGTTACAACAGCAACAACTGCCTAAATTACCCTCTTTTATCACTAAAGCCGTACCTATTAATTTGGCTCAAGTGATTATGCAAAGTAGTAATGGGCTAAGTGCTGCACAATTAATCGGTGTGCAGCAACAACAAGATGATCCATTATTAGCCTCATTACCTGAAACAATAGACACTTTATTACCAGCGAATGGATTTAATCTTATTATTGGTAGTCGCTTGGCACAACAAAATCAATTACAAGTTGGTGATAAAGTTCGCTTATTAATTCCTGAAAACAGTGTTTATACCCCATTAGGGCGAATTCCAGTGCAGCGTTTATTCACTGTTGCTGCAATTTATCCTGAATGGAGTATGGATGAACAGATTTTTGCTAATTTACAAGATGTTGGTAGGTTATTGCGGATTAAGCCAGATCAGGTACAAGGTGAACGTCTATTTTTACAAGATCCTTTTTTAATTACAGAGTTACCTGATTATTTTCCTAGTACTGAATGGAAAATCAGCGATTGGCGGGCTCAAAAAGGTGAGTTTTTTCAATCCGTTAGAATGGAAAAAAATATGATGTCTTTATTGGTGGGATTAATTATTTTAGTCGCCATTGCCAATATTGTGACCTCTTTAAGTCTAATGGTGTTAGACAAACAAGGCGAAATCGCGATTTTGCAAACACAAGGATTAGCTCGCAAACAAATTATGCAAATTTTTATCTATCAAGGTATGGTAATTGGGGTATTGAGTACCTTGCTTGGTGCGGTACTTGGCATATTAGCGACAAAATATTTAACGCCATTATTAGCTTGGCTAAATCCACAAGGGTTTGCTTTACCAAGCGAAATTGATATTCCACAAATTTTAACGATTATTCTTTTTTCATTAACTTTATCTTTTGTTTCTACGCTTTATCCTGCTTATCGTGCAGCGAAAGTTGAACCAGCGGAGGCGTTGCGTTATGAGTAATTCTATGTCTAATTTAAATCAAACAACTGCGTTGTTGGCTTGCCAGCAATTATCAAAAGTTTATCAAGAAGGCGATAAAGCAACGTCAGTACTAAAAGAAATCTCTTTTTCGATTGCAGCAAATGATTTAACCGCTATTGTAGGGAGTTCAGGTTCAGGTAAAAGTACATTGTTGCATTTACTGGGTGGATTAGATAAACCAACAGCAGGTGAAGTTTGGTTAAATGGGCAGCAATTATCGCAATTATCTGATAGCCAAATTGCAAAATTACGTAATCGCCATTTAGGATTTGTTTATCAATTTCATCATCTCATGGCTGATTTTTCTGCATTAGAAAATGTAGCAATGCCAATGCTAATTGCAGGTGAAAAACGTGATATTGCTTATACTCAAGCAGAAGAGATGTTAAAAGCGGTAAGTTTAGCCCATCGCATTGATCATCGCCCATCAGCACTATCAGGTGGTGAACGTCAACGGGTAGCGATTGCAAGAGCGCTAGTGAATAACCCTGATTTAGTGTTAGCGGACGAACCGACAGGAAATTTAGATCAAAAAACAACAGAGCATATTTTTGAATTATTACAACAGTTAAATCAAGAAAAAGGCATTGCTTTTTTATTGGTAACACATGATTTAAATTTAGCGGCAAAATTGCAAAAACGCTATCGAATGCGAGATGGTGTATTAACGGCGGAGGAAACCGTATGAGTACGCCATTTTTTATCAGTTGGCGTTATCAGCGAGGTAAGCAAAAAAATCGTTTAGTTTCGTTGATTGCTTGGTTTTCAACCTTGGGGATTGCATTAGGGGTTGCGGTACTCATCATTGGCTTGAGTGCAATGAATGGGTTTCAACGAGAACTGAATCATCGTATTCTTGCGGTTGTACCACACATTTCTATTACAGGCTATGATCGCCAGCCGGTTGAAAATTGGCATCAATTACATCAAGCATTACAAGATAATCAACAAATTTCAGGTTTCTCACCTTATGTATCATTTACGACATTAGCAGAATCTGGAGCAAAATTAAAAGTGATTCAGGTGAAAGGCATTGAGCCTGCAATGTTGCAACAGGTGAGTGCTGTGGGACAGTTTGTCTTACATAATGCATGGCAGAAATTTGTAGCAGAAAAACAAGGGATTATTCTTGGTTCAGGTATTGCAAAAGATCTTGGGGTTAAAGAAGGTGATTGGGTATCATTATTGGTTTCTAACCAGACACATCAAGACGTAAGTAAGATGGCTCAACCAGAGCGTCACCGTTTACAAGTCACTGGGATTTTACGTTTAGATGGACAGCTTGATCATAGCTATGCATTCATTCCATTATCAATTGCACAGCAGTATCTCAATTATCAAGAAAATCAAGTAACAGGTGTAGAGTTAGCGATTAAATCGCCATTTTCTGTTAATGAATTTGATTATTCTGCATTGGCAAATTATCCACAGGGATTAGTCGCAAACACCTGGATTGATAGTTTTGGTTATATGTATCGAGATATTTCTTTGATTAAAACTGTAATGTATCTTGCTATGGTATTAGTGATAGGCATTGCTTGTTTTAATATTATTTCTACCTTGATTATGGCGGTGAAAGATAAACAAGGTGATATTGCAATTTTACGAACCTTAGGAGCTGATAGTCGTTTTATCCGTCGTATTTTTTTATGGTACGGGTTATTTTCAGGAATGAAAGGTTGTTTGTGGGGAATTGTCTTGGGTGTGATGGTGGCATTAAATTTAACAGAAATTATTTATGCTATTGAAAAGATTTTGCATACTAAGATTTTATCAGATGGTGTGTATTTTATTGATTTTATGCCAAGTGAATTACATTTTACTGATGTTGGTTTAGTGTTTGTAGCAACATTAGTGCTAAGTTTATTGGCATCACTTTATCCAGCAATTCGAGCTGCACGTTTAGAGCCTGCAAAAGTTTTAAATAATCATTAAATAATAGTTGAAATTAAAATTGTATATGCTAGCATTTGGACTAGTTTAGTAGTACAAAAATACAAGAGAGTGAATCAATGGCAGTAATTAAAAAAGATATTCGTATTGAAAATGATGACGTTCGTATCGCAAAAGTAGAGCAGTTATTACCTCCAATCGCATTATTAGAAAAATATCCAGCAAGTAAAACCGCAGTTAAAACCGTTAAGCAAACTCGCCAAGCAGTACACAATATTTTACATCGTGAAGATGATCGCTTATTAGTGGTAATTGGACCTTGTTCAATTCATGATCCCGCTGCTGCATTAGATTATGCAAAACGATTGAAAGTATTACGTGATGAATTAAAAGATGAATTAGAAGTAGTAATGCGAGTTTACTTTGAAAAACCACGGACAACAGTTGGTTGGAAAGGATTAATCAATGATCCACACCTTGATCATACCTACGCATTAAATGACGGTCTAAGAATGGCCCGTAAATTGTTGTTAGATGTAAATGATCTTGGTGTACCTGCTGCGGGTGAGTTTTTAGATATGATTACGCCACAATATATTGCGGACTTTATGAGTTGGGGAGCTATCGGAGCCAGAACAACCGAATCGCAAGTACACCGTGAGCTTGCATCGGGTCTTTCTTGTGCCGTTGGATTTAAAAATGGGACTAATGGTGGTGTAAAAATCGCATTAGATGCAATTGGTGCAGCAGAAGCTTCTCACTATTTCTTATCGGTTACTAAATTTGGTCACTCTGCGATTGTGGCGACGAAAGGAAATCCAGATTGTCACATTATCTTACGCGGTGGCGACAAAGGTCCTAACTACTCTGAAGAAGATATTCTGAAAACAGTAAAAGATATTGAAAAGAGTGGTCGCATTCCTCATGTAATGGTGGATTTTAGCCATGCTAACAGTTCAAAACAATTCAAGAAGCAACTTGATGTGTGTAATGAAATCTGTCGCCAAATCAGTGCAGGTTCGCAACATATTTTTGGCGTGATGGTAGAGAGTAACTTAGTTGAAGGCCGTCAAGATATCATTGAAGGTAAAACATTGGTATATGGCCAAAGTGTGACAGATGCTTGTATTGGTTGGGAAGATACTGAAAAAGTGTTGTACGATTTAGCTGCAGCAGTAAAAGCAAGAAGAGCAAAATTAGCTTAATTCATTTATTTAGAAAAAAGATATCGCCTGTCAATTTGCAGGCGATATTTTTATTTGGTTTTTAACTTGAAACCGAATTGCTTGCACCCATATAGGGAAGCATTGTGTAAATTGTAGAAGAAGGAAAAAAATTATGACTACAATCGTAAGTGTTCGCCGTAATGGGCATGTTGTTGTTGGTGGAGATGGACAAGTTTCACTAGGCAATACCGTAATGAAAGGTAATGCACGCAAAGTACGTCGTTTATATGGGGATAAAGTATTAGCAGGATTTGCTGGTGGTACAGCAGATGCCTTTACCTTATTTGAATTGTTTGAACGCAAATTAGAAATGCACCAAGGCCACTTATTAAAAAGTGCAGTAGAACTGGCAAAAGAGTGGCGTACTGATCGTGCGTTACGCAAATTGGAGGCGATGTTAATTGTGGCTGATGCCAAAGAGTCGCTGATTATTACAGGATTAGGTGATGTAGTGCAGCCTGAAGCAGATCAAATTTTAGCTATTGGTTCAGGCGGTAATTATGCTATGGCAGCAGCACGAGCTTTAGTTGCTAATACCGATCTTTCTGCACGAGAGATTGTAGAAAAGTCACTAAAAATTGCGGGTGATATTTGTGTATTTACTAATACAAATTTCACTATTGAAGAGTTGCCATAATATGGCATAAGCGGACGAAACAGGGAAATAATAGGGTGTTGTCAGTCAGGCAACACATAAAATAGAAGAAGGATAAAAATATGTCTGAGATGACTCCTCGTGAAATTGTTTCTGAATTAGATAAACATATTATTGGACAATCTGATGCAAAACGTGCAGTGGCGATTGCATTGCGTAATCGTTGGCGTCGAATGCAGTTACCAGAGCCACTACGTCATGAAGTAACACCAAAAAATATTTTAATGATTGGTCCTACTGGGGTGGGTAAAACAGAAATTGCGCGCCGTTTAGCGAAATTAGCGAATGCGCCATTTATTAAAGTGGAAGCGACGAAATTCACTGAAGTTGGTTATGTCGGTAAAGAGGTGGATTCAATTATTCGTGATCTGGCTGGTGTTGCAATGAAATTAGTGCGTCAAACAGAAATTAATAAAAATCGCTATCGTGCCGAAGAAGCCGCGGAAGAACGTATTTTAGATGTGTTATTACCACCAGCGAAAGATCAATGGGGCAATGTAGAAAGTACAGATACACACAGTAATACACGCCAAATTTTCCGTAAAAAATTACGTGAAGGTCAATTAGATGATAAAGAGATTGAAATTGATGTGGCAGCAGGTGGTTCTGTTGGCGTAGAAATTATGGCTCCGCCGGGAATGGAAGAAATGACCAGCCAATTACAGTCAATGTTCCAAAATCTTTCGAGCGGGCAAACCAAAAAACGCAAAATGAAAATTAAAGATGCGTTAAAGGTTTTAATTGAAGATGAAGCTGCAAAATTAATTAATCCAGAAGAGTTAAAACAAAAAGCAATCGAAGCAGTAGAACAACACGGAATCGTATTTATTGATGAGATTGATAAAATTTGTAAACGTGGTGAAACCAGTGGACCAGATGTATCACGTGAAGGTGTACAGCGTGATTTATTACCATTAGTAGAAGGTTCAACCATTAATACTAAACATGGTATGGTAAAAACAGATCATATTTTATTTATTGCTTCTGGTGCATTCCAAGTGGCTCGCCCATCTGACTTAATTCCAGAATTACAAGGCCGTTTACCAATTCGTGTGGAATTGGGGGCATTAACTGCAAAAGATTTTGAACGTATTTTGACTGAGCCGAATGCGTCATTAACTGAGCAGTATAAGGCACTAATGCAGACAGAAGGGGTATCTGTTGAGTTTACTGATGATGCAATTGCAACGATTGCTGAAGCTGCATTCCGAGTAAATGAGAAAACAGAAAATATTGGCGCAAGACGTTTACACACAGTGTTAGAACGTTTAATGGATAAAATTTCTTTTGATGCATCTGATATGAGCAGTGAAAAAGTGGTGATTGATGAAGCTTATGTGAAATCAGCGCTTGGTGATGTTGTTGAAAATGAAGATTTAAGTCGCTTTATTTTATAATATTACTCTATGAGATAAAGGCTAAGTAGTTGATACTTAGCCTTTTTTTATACTTTTTTCTAGATGTTTACTTATATTTTTTGTGGTATTCATTACGAATAGAAAGAAGATCTTTGGCTTTTTCTTTAGCTTGTTCAAGCTCACCTTTTGCGGCTAAAGCAGAAGATTCATCAATGACTGCAATGAAATGTTGCATTCCTTGTTGATAATCTTTAAATTCAGCGCTGTCTTTGCCTTTTTTCACTAAACTTCCTGGAACAAGTTCTAGAGAGCGTTGAGCCGCAGCTTTTAATTCGCCAAGATGTTTTTGCATCATTTCTGCATTTTCAGCTTTTAATACAGGGCCAATATTTTCTTTGAAGGATTGCATTTCTTGTACAACGGTATCAGCAAAGCTGATTGAACTGAAAGCAAGTAAGCTACTAAATAATGCTGTTTTGATCAAAGATTTTGTATTCATCATCACTCCTTTGTTCATAAAAAAAGAATAGCAATGAGCTATTCTAAATAAAAAATAATTGCAAATTTTGATTTAAACTTTGCGTGAATAACTATAACAATTCAGTAACAGTTTTGCTAATGATTTTTTCAATATTTTTCAGTCCATTTAATCGAGTTTCACTTAAACGTTGATCAATTTTTAATTGTTGTAACAGTGGTGTAATTTGAAAATGTGCTAACTGTTCAGTTGTTTGTTCTGATAGTGCGGTAATTAAGATAAATAAAATCCCATTTAAAATACGCGCATCACTGTATGCAATAATGTGCCATTGTTGCTGTTGGTAGTCGATTTTAAACCATAGACGACTTTCACAGCCTTCGACCAAAGGAATTTGTTCTAGTATTTGAGTATCAGGTTTAGGGAGTTGTTTACCTAATAAAATTAATTGGCGGTAACGCTGTTCCCAATTATCACTTTTTGTAAAAAGTGCTTCGATTTCAGCAAATGTCATTCTTCCTCCAAAAGGGCTAAGGCATTATCTAATGCTTGAAAAAATCGTGTAAAGTCTTGCTGATGATTATAAGGTGCAAGAGAAAGACGTAAGGTGCCGCGTTGCTGCAGAAAGTGTAAGTAAGGCTGCGCACAATGTTGCCCAGTACGTAATGCAATTTGTTGTTCACTAAGTAAGGTAGCTAGATCACTATTATCAATTCCAGTAAAGGTAAAGCTAATAATATGGCTATGTGGATCACTAAATAATTGACAATTTGGATATTGGGCAAAACGGTGACGGAATTGTTGAGCAAGCTGTTGAGTATAAGCCATTAATTGTGAAAAATCGTATTGCTGCAACCATTGTAATACAGCACCAAATCCAATTACTGCTGCAATATTTGGTGTACCAGCCTCTAAACGATAGGGAAGTTCTTGCAAAGTTGTTTGTTGTTGCGTTACTTGTTTCACCATCTTACCGCCAAAAAAGAGTGGCGTAAGTTGCTGCAAGGCAGATTTTTTGCCAGTAAGTACCCCTAATCCGGTAGGTCCGAATAGTTTATGAGCGGAAAAAGCAAGAAAATCAACATCAAGTTGTTGTAATGAGATGGGTTGATGAAGCACAGCTTGTGCTGCATCTAATACAATCATCGCATTTGGAGAAGTTTGACGGATCAGCGGAGTAATTCGTTCAATCGGTTGTCGATATCCAGTGACATTTGAAACAAAATTAAGCGCGACTACTTTTGTACGTAATGAAAGAGCTGTCTTTAATGCTTCAAGATTAAGCTGATAATCAGGGAGTAAGGGCAACACAATAAGTTTGAATTGGTGTTGCTGAGCAAGCTGTTGCCAAATAACGAAATTAGCATGGTGTTCTGCTTCACTAATAATAATTTCATCACCAGGTTGGAAGCGGTGGAGTAAACCGTATGCAATGCTATTTAAACTATGCGTTGTACCTGAAGTCCAAATAATACAAGTTTGATCTTCTGCCTGTAATAAATCTGCTACCAGCTGACGAGCTTGCTCAAATTGTTGGGTCTGTTGCCAATCATATTGACTACGATGGACGGAACCAGCAGAACAATAAAATTGTGAAGTTGCTTCAATTAAAGCGGATGGGCGCAATGTTGTCGCTGCTGAATCAAGGTAAACAGCAGTAGGGTGTTGTTGTAAAAAAGGAAATTGCGCCCGAAAGCGATCGATATCAAAAGGCTTATACATAAAATTAACTAACGACATAGCGAGTTACAAGGAATACCATCTTTATTGCCGTCTAAATAATCGGCAGCACATTGCTTAAAGAAGCGAGTAGCTTCTTCACAAGAGGAAAAGCTTTTACAAGAACGATGTGTATTGCAGCCTATTGTTTTGATTGTACTGCTTGTTGTGCCTGGTTTTGGTAATGCGAGTACGGGTGTAGCAGGATTTTTAGCTAATGGTACAGATGGATTTCTTTCATGTTTACGCCAATTACTTGGATAAATAGGGTCTTGACCTTGCCATAAACCAAGGCGTTTTTGGCGTGCTTCATTTTCGGCTTGTAAATATTGGTTGTCGTTCATGTATTCACGATAAGCCCATGCAAGCCCTTGTTGTACCATAACTAAGTTAATATTTTTACCACTAGCATCAAATACCTGTCCTACAACACGACCATAACGATCGTATTCACTGGAGGTAATTTTTACGTTTTTCTTAAAGATAAGTTGAGATAATAATTGACGAGAACGATCACCATAAGGTTGTTTTTTTTCTGGGGCATCGACTTGAGCTAAGCGTACTCTTATCTGTTTATTATTTTGTAATAGGCAGGTAAAGGTATCGCCATCACTAATCGCAACGACTCTACATTGGATTTCACGTGCAGCAAAAGTATGACTAGTAAATAAAATAAATAACAATGCAATGATAAGTTTTTTCATATGATTAAAAATTTTTAAAAAAGTGACATTGATCACAAAATGGGAGTAGAATAGGCTCAATATTATTACACATTTCTATCGATGATGTTTTATAAAATCGTAGCTCTTTGTCGTTCACTCGCTATTTTATACGCCATGTTATATCTTGGTGAGGGCATTAATTATATTTTACCTATTGGAATCCCAGCAAGTATTTGGGGATTATTGCTTTTATTTGCGGGATTAGTCTTAAAATTAATCAAAGAAGAGTGGGTATTACCTAGTGGTGCCTTATTAATTCGTTATATGTCATTATTGTTTATTCCTTTAAGTGTTGGAATTATTGACTATTTTGACATTTTAACTAAACAAGCAATGTCATTATTGATTCCTACTATCTTCAGTACCTGCTTGACGATTGTATTTACTGCTTTATTAGCAGATTATTTTTTCTCTCTTAATTCATTTGCCAGACGCCGTAAAAAAGTGAAAAAACGCAGTATGCGAGGTGCAAAATGATCTATTTATATTGTTTGATGACAATTATTGCCTTTTCACTTGCTGTAGCAATTAACAAAAGAGTTAAATCAATTATCTTTAACTCTTTCGTGATTACTGTATGTTTATTAATTGCGATTTTATTAATTTTTCATATTCCTTATCACGATTACATTACGGGGAATAAACCATTAAATGCGTTATTAGGCCCGTCTATTGTTGCCCTTGCTTTGCCTTTATATGAACAATTAAAACAGATTAAGCAATATTGGCGTAGCATCTTATTTATTACAACAGTCTCTTCTGCCTTAGCGATGTTAAGTGGATCATTTATGGCATTCATATTGGGCGGTAATGAACAAGTGATGGCGACAGTATTTGGTAAATCTATCACCACACCACTTGCGATGGCAGTTTCATCAACCATTGGAGGGGTGCCTACGATCACAGTTGTATTAGTGATTATTGCTGGCTTAATTGGTTCTGTTTTTGGTTACAGCATTATTAAATTATTACGGATTAAGCGTAGTGAAGCAGCTGGATTAGCGATTGGTACTGCGTCGCACGCATTAGGTACAGCAGCTTGTATGGAAATTGATAAAAAAGCCGGAACATACAGCTCGATCGCGTTAGTGCTGTGTGGCGTTATTACCTCACTGATTGCACCACTATTATTTGATTTACTACTTATTATTATTAAAGTGTTTTAATTATTTTTGCACATATCAATGTGTGGAATATTGTCTTCAAGATAAACCTCTGATGTAACAATAAATCCATATTGTTGATAAAACGCTTGTAGATAGTGTTGTGCCTGAATCACAATCGGTTTATTAGGAAAGGTATTGCTAATAAAGTGAAGTATCTGATCAAGTAGCTGTTTAGCAATGCCTTGATGACGATATTCAGGTATGACTAATACCCGTCCAAAATGAACAGCTTGATGTTGCAGATAAATTCTTGCATAGGCTACTAATTTATGATTGACAGCTAGCCATAGATGTGTTGCTTCAAGATCGATGGCATCAACTTCTTGATAAGGGCATTGTTGTTCCACAACAAAAACGGCGGTTCTAGCTTGATAAATTTGAAAAAGTTCTTGAGTGGTCAACTGAGAAAATGTTTTGTAATAACACTGCATTTTTTCGCCTTTTATACTTTTTATAATAATGGACTGAAAAAGAAAAATAAGCGTTCAATAATACGTTGCCATAGCGGGCGAGTTCGCCACTGTTGGTAATCAAGTGGCATTGTCTGTTGATAGTAGCTGTGATGTAGTGCTGCAATTTCTTTAGCAAAATCTCGGTCTTCAACAATAATCATCACCTCAAAGTTAAGCATAAAGCTGCGGATATCCATATTTACGCTGCCAACTAAAGCCAAACGTTGATCAATTAAAATGCTTTTTGTATGCAGTAAGCCACCAGTAAATTGGTGAATTTTTACACCAGCAGCTAATAAATTATCAAATAAGGCGCGGCTCGCCCATTGCACCATAGTGGAATCATTTTTTTTTGGCAGAATAATATTTACTTCTACGCCTCGTTGAGCTGCAATTTTTAGTGCATCTTCAATACTTTGGCTTGGTACAAAATAAGGCGAAGTAATAGTAATAGATTTACGAGCAGCAAAAATAGCTGTGAGTAATGCTTGTGACATTAAATCATCGGGGAAACCTGGTCCCGTTGCCAGGATTTGTACTGCATGAGAGTTATCATGTTCAATTGGCAATAATGGGCATAGTGAAAATGCCAGTGATTGCTGTTGCTCAGTTTCAATTTCCCAATCCCAAGCGTGTAGATGATTGAGAATAGAAGAAACTGGACCATCCATTCTCACCATAATATCAATCCATTGTCCAACATTAGCACTCTGTTTGAATTGGCTTGGATCAACCATATTCATACTACCGGTATAAGAAATTTGATTATCAATCACAACAATTTTGCGATGTTGGCGAAGATCGATGCGTTCTAAGAACATTCGCAATGGATTAGCGTGTAATGCTTCAAAGAACTCTAGACCTTGTTGGCGTAATTGCTGGCAGTGTTCACTCTGTAAAAAATCGCGGCTACCAACAGAGTCCAGTAAAATATGAATTTTCACGCCTCGTTGGTGTGCTTGGATTAATGCTTGTTCAACGTACTCAATTAAACCGCCACTTTGCCAGATATAAAACGTCATATTGATAGAGAATTTTGCTTTCTCAATATCTTGAATAATACTTTGGATAATGGTTTCTGGCGTATTAAAGATATGCAGATCATTACCTAGGATACAAGGAATTTTCTGGCGTTGTTGGCATAAGTCAAAAAGAGGCTTATAACGTAGTGTTTCACTACTTTCGATAATGTTTTTGTATTGTTGGTATTGTTCAAACCAAGCAATATACTTTGGTCGTAGTTGATGGAAAAGTTTAGCTCGGCGAGAACCAAGTTTAATTTCGCCAAAAATAAAATAAGCGATAATCCCGATAACCGGCACAACATAAACGATCATTAACCAAGAGAGCGTAACAGAAATTGCTTGCTGTTTGGTTAATAAACGCAGGGTAATAGATACCAGGCAAACCCAAATTAATGCGGGAATAGCATATTGTAGAATTGTGGCGATATCCTCTTTAACCATAATCTTTAAAATTTATATGTGCGTTCCAACAATAAGAAAATCGGCAAAATGCCGATTTCCTGCAATAAATTAGATAATTTTATCTGTTTTTTCAACAAACCAAGCAGCAATAGCCATAATGACAACTAAAATTAATAATACCCAAGTTTGCGGTATCCAACTATGCCAGAAACCATAGCCATAGCCAAATAAAATCGGACCACAAGCTGCTAATAGATAGCCTCCGGATTGTACAATACCAGATAATCGTGCTGCATTAGTTGGAGAGGTTGTTTTAACAGATAACATAGTTAATAAATAAGGGAATAAAGCACCCCCTGCTAAACCAGTGAAGATATTAACGAGTAGCCAATAGGTAAAACTATTGTAATCAAGCAACATCATCGCAATTCCGATAAATGAAATTCCCATAAAGCCTGCAATAACGGTTTGGCGTTTTTCTTTGGACCAACGAATAAAAGCAGATGGTAAAAACATTATCAAAGGAATGGTGACCAACATATAGATACCTAATAGGTAACCAGTTGTGCTTGCTGAAAGCCCTGCTTGTTGTCCCATTGTTGGTAGCCAAGCTAACGTAGTATAGAAATAAAGAGATTGTAAACCACCAAAAATAACTAAACACCAAGTGTATTTATTTTTGAATAGGGAAGTTTGCTGAGTATGATTTTGGTGTTTTTCTAAATAGTGGTTATTTTTAACATTAGGTAACCAAATGATAAAAGCGACTAATAAGATAGCGGATAAAATCAAAATCATTGTTTGCCAATTACTCATTTCAGTAATTGGAATTGCTAATGAAGAACCAATGATGGTGGCGAAAGTCATTGCTAAAGAATAGAGTGAGGTTAGTTTTCCTAAGCGACTTGGATAATTAGCCATAATTGCACTTGGTAGCAGTACATTTAATATGGCAATGCCTAGCCCGATAATTAGCGTTCCTACAAATAAAAGTGGTAAAGAAAAGATACGTAATGTTGAACCAATCATCATTAATACCAAGACGATGGCAAAGAGTTTTTCAATACCAAAAATTTGTCCAAGGCGTGCAGCGAAAGGTGATACTAACGCAAACATTAATAGTGGCAATGTCGTTAAAATACCTAAGGAACTAATTGGAATAGAAAATTCAGTGGCAATTTCTTGTAAAATTGGTGGAATCGCCGTAAAGGGCATCCGTAAAACGACACCAATCATAATGATGCCAAGGATTAAAAAAGTCGTATTCTGTTTTTTCATTTTTTATTCTTATTTTTATTGTTGATAACTTTCAGTGAAAAATTAATTGTCTTACAAACAATACACCCTCTAAAAAGAGGGTGCATTAGATAAATGTGACAGAGAATAAATAGATTATTCAGCTGCTTTTAGTTGTTGGTAATAGTTTTCATAATATTGAATTGCATCACCAACATCGTCTTGCCAGTAGCTGTTTTTTAGCACATCCGCAGGTGGATAGATACTAGGATCTTCAGTAATCTCTTTTGGCAACATAGCTTTCGCTTTAAGGTTAGTCGTTGGATAACCAATTTCAGTTGCTAAACGAGCAGCGACTTTAGGACTTAATAAATAGTTAATTAATTTGTGTGCAGCTTCTGGGTTTTTAGAAGTTTTTGGAATTGCTAATGTATCAACCCATAATACAGGGCCTTCTTTTGGATACACGGCATTCACTGGCGCACCTTCTTTTTTCGCAATACGAACAGAACCATTCCATAATTGACCTAATTCAACTTCACCGGCAATAAATGAATTTGCTGGGTTGTCAGAAGTAAATGCCAATACGTTTGGACGTAATTTTAATAACTCTTCGTATGCTTTTTTGATGACGGCAGGATCTTTAGTATTTGGATCTTCACCAAGTTTTAATAAAGCAATATTAAATACTTCGCGAGCGTCATCTAATAATTGTACTTTTCCTTTAAATTCAGGCTTCCAAAGATCTGCCCAAGATTTAAATTGCTCTGCTTTATAGGTGTCAGTATTGAATACAATTTCAGGTGCACCTAAAAGTTGTGGAAGAGAATATTTATTACCTGGATCATAAGGCTTATTCAACATATCTGGGTCGAGATCTTTAATCACAGGCAATTTACTATGATCTAAAGGCATTAGCATTCCTTCTTTTGCCATTTTAGATACGAAGTAGTTAGATGGTGCGATAACATCATAAGTCGCACTATCACCTAAAGTTTTTAATTTAGCATACATAGTCTCATTGGATTCAAGACTAGACACGTTTACTTTAATACCAGTTTCTTTGGTGAATTCATCCAATAAACCGTCAGGTACATATTCTGTCCAAGTATAAAGATAAACGGTATCACCCTCTGCATGAGCAACCGCATGAATACCAAGAGCAAGCGTACTAATACCTAATAAAGTAGTGATTTTTTTCACAAAATTCTCCGTTATAGTTAATTAAAGCCATAGCTCGACCAAAGCCAAGCGGATATAAAAATCAAAATGATTTTTGTAGGTACTTGTTGATGGATAACGTGTTAGGAAAACACATCAGACAAGGAAAGCCATTGTATAAACAGTTAACCAATAAGGCAACCATTAATCCTAATAAATACGATTTAATCTGAAAATTTCTATTAAATAGATTTATATCACAATATAGATATGCAAAATATTCATAACTATTATTTATCTACTATATTTATGTCTAAAGTAACAAGAGTGAATATTAGGGGAAAAAATCTATTGAAGCAAATTAAAGAGAAATAATATTAAAGATAATAGATGTAACATGAATTGTGCAGTAGTTTATGTTTTCCCCCTATAAAAAGAATACGAAACTCGCTAAATCATAGTATGATTCAGAGTGTTTTTTATCAATGACCCTTTTTATGATGGGGAGCTATTATGGCAAATAAGGTTAAAAATAAGCTGTATTCTTTGTTTCTGTAGATTTTTGCAATTAATTGTATTTGTCTTCGGTATGTTGGCAGCGATGGTGGAATATCCTGGCTTAACTATCTTATTATGGATACCCATTATTGTTGCAATAATAAAGTTTTTTATCAGAACATTTAAAGGGAAGTAAGACAAAATAAAACACCTACTGTTAGATGATCATCTTGCAGTAGGTGTTTTTCTTTATAGATAATACATTGTGAATGATGAATTTAGGCTTTATCTTTTCTTGCAATAAGTTGGCTTAAGATGACCAACGTTAAAGAGAAGATAATCATAATGGTTGCCAATGCATTCACTTCAGGTGTTACCCCAGTTTTTACCAAAGAGAAAATCTTCAATGGTAATACTTCATAACTTACACCAGTAACAAATGAAGATACCACCACATCATCTAATGAGATGGTAAAACTTAATAACCAACTTGAAATAATTGCTGGTAACGCTAAAGGCACAATGATTTTGCGTAAAATTGTAGTTTCACTTGCCCCAAGATCACGTGCTGCTTCTAACATTTTTACGTCAAAACCTTTTAAGCGTGAGAATACAGCCACAACCACATAAGGTAAGCAGAAAGTCACGTGCGCAAATAGAAGTGACCAGAAACCTAATGAAATACCTACTAGCATAAATAAGGCTAATAAAGATACTGCCATCACGATATCTGGTGACATCATCACAATAAATAACATCCCACCCACAAATTTTTTGCCTTTAAATTGATAGCGATAAAGTGCAATCGCCGTCAATAAACCAATTAAGGTAGCTACGGTTGCAGCAAAAAAAGCAATAGTTACTGAGTGGAAAGCCGCTTGTAATAACGTATTGTTATTGGCAAGACGTTCATACCAGTTGAGGCTAAATCCTTTCCAAGAAAGACCATAGCGATCTAAATTGAAAGAGTTAATCACCAAAATAACAATCGGAATATACAAGTAGGCATAAACCAAAAATAAAAAGAGATTACGTAATGTTTTGCGCATTATTCCAACTCCGATTTCTTGTTAAATAATTTACCTGCACGGTAGTAAATGAATAATAAAAGTGCCATTAAAATGGTTAATGCAATACTGATTGAAGAACCAAATGGCCAGTTACGTGCAATTAAGAATTCACTCTTAATAACGTTACCGACTAATAGAACTTTCGCACCACCAAGTAAATCAGCGACATAGAACATTCCCATTGCTGGTAAAAGTACTAACAAACACCCAGCAATAATACCTGGCATTGTTAATGGAATAATAATCTTCACAAAACGTTGAAACGCATTTGCCCCTAAATCTTTCGCTGCTTCTAATAAGCGTTGATCCAGCTTCTCAATAGAAGAGTAGAGTGGCAGAATCATAAATGGTAATAGGATATAAACTAAACCAATGATAACCGCTACTTCGGTATTTAAAATCCGAATCGGTGTATCAATGATGCCTAGCCATAACAATGTATTATTTAATACCCCTTTTACCCCAAGAAAGATTTTCATACCATAAATACGAATTAATGAGTTTGTCCAGAATGGTAAAATTACCAAAAACAACATAATTGGACGAAACGCAGGACGCATTTTGGCAATCATAAACGCAAATGGGTAACCAATAATTAGACAAATAATAGTGGCAATTCCCGACATATAGAGGGAATTCCATAATACTTGTGCATAGAGTGGCTCAATTAAGCGTTTATAGCTATCTAGTGAGAAAGTAAATTCCACTAAATTACTGCTATCTCTAGTTAAAAAACTTGTAATTAGTACCAACACATTCGGTACTAATACAAAGAATATTAGCCATGCAAAGATGATGGCGACAGTAAAGTTTTGAAATTTACGCGTTGTTATCTTCATCATCGTCAAGTACCACTTCCCAGCTTTCAACCCAAGTTATTGCGACTTTTTGATTTAAAGAGTGATCAACATCAGGATCATCTTCATTGAAAAATTCGCTTACCAGTACCCGTTTACCGCACTCTAATTGTACGGTTGATTCCAAAGTCATTCCTTTATAGTTACGTTCACAAACATAACCAATTAAGCCTTCATGAGCCTCTTTGTCATGAACTTCTTCAATACGGATATCTTCAGGACGAAGTAATACTTTTAATTTTTGTCCTTGAGTGACAGGACGAGTTACATAGATCTCACAGATACGCCCTTCAACATTAGCTTGTACCCGTTTTTCATCAATGCGTTGTAACACAGTAGCGTCAAAAATATTGATTTCACCAATAAATTTCGCCACAAATAAACTTTTCGGATCTTCGTAAATTTCGCGAGGTGTACCGTCTTGTTCGATTTTACCTTGACGCAACACAATAATACGATCAGACATAGTTAATGCTTCTTCTTGATCGTGTGTAACGAAAATAAAGGTAATCCCAAGTTGACGTTGTAAAGCCTTTAATTCGTTCTGCATTTGTTGACGAAGTTTATAATCTAATGCAGAAAGGGATTCGTCCAGTAAGAGAACTTTTGGTTTATTTACCACCGCACGTGCAATCGCGACACGTTGTTGTTGACCACCTGAAAGTTGTGCAGGTTTACGATCTGCGAACTCTTCTAATTGAACCATTCTTAACGCTTCAAGAACGCGAGGTTTAATTTCCTCATTCGGTACTTTTTGCATACGCAAACCAAACGCCACATTTTCAAAAATTGTCATATGTGGGAATAGCGCATAGCTTTGGAACACGGTATTAATATTGCGTTGTTCTGCGGGAATAGAAGTAATATCTTGCCCATCTAAAATAATGCGTCCAGCATTAACTTCTTCAAAACCTGCAATTAAGCGTAAAATAGTGGTTTTACCACAGCCAGAAGGCCCCAAAATAGTTAAGAATTCACCATTATTGATAGTAAGATTAATATCTTTAATGATAGTTTTGCCATCATAAGATTTGGTTACAGATTGTAGTTCAATAATTGGCTTTTGTTGTACTGGATTTTCCACTAGCTTTGTTTTTCCTCCTAAGTCAATAAATTCACATACCCACGAGAATTACATCTACAAGAAATTCGCAATGATATAGTGATCCCCTAATAATTAAAAGCCTATATTAAAAATTTTTTTAGGATTTTAAAAAAATAGATGAAATTTAACGAAGTTTTAACGCTAAATTTCACCAAAGGTGTTGATTTATATCATATTGTGAAACAGCAGATATGATAGCATTTTATGCCTGAATTTAGTATGAACTTTTTAGCAAATAATGGGAAATAAGATGTACTCAGAACAAACATTGCGAAATGCCTTATTAGATCGTTTTTTAAACTATATCAGCTTTGATACTCAGTCCAAAGAAGGCGTGAAACACTCACCAAGTAGCCGTGGACAATGGTTATTAGCTGAGTATTTAAGAGATGAATTAAAAGGATTAGGGCTGGCTCAAGTTGAGATGAATTCCCATGGTGTCGTAACGGCTTTGTTGCCATCAAATATTCCGGGAAATCATACAACGATTGGATTGATTGCCCACTTGGATACTTATCCCGGTGTTAAGAGTAAAGATGTTAAACCAGAAGTGATCCAAGAATATCGTGGTGGTGATATTGCTTTAGGTTTAGGAGAAGAATTTATTAGCCCAGTGACTTCGCCTTTTTTACAAAAGTTGGTTGGACATACCTTGATCGTAACTGATGGCACGACGTTGTTAGGAGCAGATAATAAAGCTGGTATTGCCGAAATTATGACAGCATTAGCGACTATTATTAGTTATCGATTACCGCGTGTGAATATTCGAGTAGCCTTTACGCCTGACGAAGAGATCGGGGCGGGTATGCAATATTTTCCAATCGAACAGTTCTGTTGTGATTGGGCTTATACCATTGATGGTAGCGGTGTTGGTGAGGTTGAATTTGAAAACTTTAATGCAGCGACAGCAACGATTAGCTTTAAAGGCGAATCAATTCATTTAGGATATGCAAAAGATAAATTAATCAATGCGTTGGCATTAGCTTGTCAATTTCATCAATTATTACCTGTCACAGAAGTGCCAGAGCATACTGCGGATCGTGAGGGTTTTTTCCATTTGGATAGTATTACGGGTGATATTGCACACTGTGAAATGAAGTATCTCATTCGTGATTTTAGTGAAGATGGCTTTATCCAACGTAAGAATTTATTAACACAATTAGTAGAACAATTTATTCAAACGCATCAACTTGCAGATCGGGTATTCATTACGATTGAAGACAGTTATTACAATATGTCTAATGCCGTTTCTAAGGTGCCGCAAAGTATTGAAGTGGCTGAGTTAGCTATGAAAAATTGTGGGATTGTGCCAAAACGGAAGATTATCCGTGGCGGAACAGATGGGGCATGGTTATCCGCTAATGGAATTGCTTGTCCAAATTTATTTACTGGGGCTTATAATTTTCATAGCAAGCATGAATTAGCCAGTTTGCACGAAATGCAGCAAGCAACTCAAGTGATTATTGAGATTGCAAAATTAGCCCAGCGCTAAGGACCAATTCAGCAGAATGAATGCCAACATATGAAAGAAAACGTATGTTGGCATTTTTATTGGGATTAATCTGCATAATGTGATTGATTAATGAATAAAAAGGAAAAATCGAGTATCATAAGCCGCTTTGAGAGAAGATAACAGCGTAAGGAACCAAGGTTATGTGGTCAGATATTTTCATCAATTATAGTGTGTTTATTTTAGAACTTATCACATTAGTTGTAGTGATTGGGGTGATTTTCGCCATTATTGTGATGTTGAAGCAGAAAAATCAAGGTAAAGCAGGCGAATTGCGGATTACTAATTTGAATGCACAGTATGAAGATCAACAACAATTATTGAAAGAGTTTCGCTTAGATGAGCAACAAGCAAAGCAGTTAGCGAAAAGTCGAAAAAAACAAGAAAAAGCAGAAGCAAAAGCAGCAAAGAAAAAAGCAAAACAAGCAGAAAAATCAGTAACAGAGCAACAAGATCAAGATCTGTTTTCTCAGCAAAAGCCGTGCTTATTTGTGGTGGATTTTAATGGTGATATTCAAGCCAATGCCGCTAACGCGTTACGTGAAGAATTAAATGCCATTTTAGCCGTAGCACGTCCTGATAAAGATGAAGTGTTATTACGTTTAGAAAGTCCGGGCGGAGTAGTACATGGATATGGATTTGCGGCATCGCAATTACAACGTTTACGCGATCATAATATTCCATTAACCATTGCGGTAGATAAAGTCGCAGCCAGTGGTGGATATATGATGGCTTGCGTAGCGAATAAGATCATTGCAGCACCATTTGCGATTATTGGTTCGATCGGCGTTGTAGCTCAAGTCCCAAATATTCATCGTTTATTGAAAAAGCATGATGTCGATGTGGATGTGATGACTGCGGGAGAATATAAGCGCACTGTAACGGTATTAGGTGAAAATACTGAAAAAGGTAAACAAAAATTCCAACAAGAATTAGAAGAAACTCACCAATTATTTAAACAATTTGTTGCTGAACACCGTCCACAAGTAGAAATTGAACAAGTAGCAACAGGAGAACATTGGTTTGGCAAACAAGCTTTAGGTTTGGGCCTTATTGATAAAATAAAAACCAGTGATGATGTTATCTTGCAGGCAATAACAGAGAAAGATGTCTTGTTAGTGAAATATTGTGCGAAAAAATCGCTTGCCCAAAAATTGGGTAAACAAGCAGAAGAAAGTGCAAGCAACATCTTAGAAAAAGTGTTATATCAAGGTCGCAAATTGTTTTTTTAACGATTGAGAGCAAAAGTTATGCTAGATACATTAAATTTAACGCATGAACAGCAACAACAAGCAGTAGAAAAAATTCAACAGCTTATGCAGCAAGGTGTGAGTAGTGGTGAAGCGATACGCTTAGTTGCAGAACAGTTACGTCAGCAAGCAAAATTAGATCAAGATAAACAAAATGTTTGAAGTTATCCTGAAAAAAGTCGTTGAGGCGGCAATTTTACCGCCTTTTAATTTAATCTTATTAGGGTTATTGGCCTTTATCTTATTATTTACGCGTTTTCAGAAAACGGCAAAAGCGATGTTAGGTCTATCTCTAGTTGTTGGTTATCTGATTAGTACCCCATTTTTTTCAAATTTGTTAATTCATTCGATTGCGTTAGAGCGTCCTAATCCAGAAATTTATCAGCAAGGGCAAGTAATTGTTGTTCTTGGTGGTGGATTACGGTATAGCGACTATCCAGAATCTTATTCCACTACCGCAGCGCTTCCGTTAGAAAGAATGCGTTATGCGGTTTATTTACATCAAAAGACAGGATTACCAATAGCCATCAGTGGTGGTGTTGATAATGAAGCCAAAGTGATGGGTAGTGAGTTACAACGTTTTTTCCAAATTGAAGCAAAATGGTTAGATAATAAATCTAATACTACCGAACAGAACGCAATGTATTTGCGTAAATTATTTGATCAAAGCGTTGATGGGCAACACATTCAGCGTGTGATTTTAGTCACTAATGAATGGCATATGCGCCGCGCGAGTGCTGCTTTCCAGCGTCAAGGTTTTGAAGTATTACCTGCACCAATATTAAGTCAGCGTGCCTCAAGTAGTGGCTTGCTGAAATTTGTGCCGCAGCCAGTGAGCTTTTATCAATCAGGATTAGTGTTACGTGAATGGTTAGGAATTTTGCGTGATAAATTGATCGGGCTATAAATTTTAGTTAGCAGAGAAATAGCTTAAGCGCAAAAAAAACTCTATAATCATCGAGTTACCTTGTCACTGTAAGAAATAATGATCGAGTGATTTATTTAGTTAGCTTCTAGGATAAAGCTAAATCACCGATCTGATTTTGCGGTTAAACGACTTTAACTTTGTGAGGTTATTATGCGCTACCAAAAACTCGACAATCAAGAAACGCATTGGAAATGGCTTTACTTAACACGTAAAGCACGAGAGGGAATTAATATCACTCGTTATCTTGAGCAAAGTATGGCGGAAGATAAAATTCAGCAGCTCACAAAGTTAGAACATCAGACAGATGATGTTAAACAGTGGATTGAAACCCATATGTCGCCAGATTTAGTAATTAAACTTGATCAGGCGATTCGTGCAAAACGTAAGCGCTTTTTTAATGCAGAAAAACAAACAACGAAAAAGAAATCGATTGATCTTGATTATGCTGTTTGGCATCGCCTTTCTCGTTATTCCCGCAAAATGAAAATGACCTTGTCGCAAACCATTATGTATATGATTGATGAGCAAGAGAGCAAGGTCTTATATGAATCACAAATCCAGGCAATGAAGAAAAATTTAAAGGATTTATTAAAGTAGGTACTGGATACCTGAGTAAACTAAATAAAGACCGAAAGCAAGAAATACAATACCAGCAGCATTATCTAACCAACGGCTATATTTACTATAAAAGCGCTTAGCGATAGGTCGAGAAAAGAGGAGTGAAATCACATAGAAATAACAGAAAGTTTCTAACAAGATCACGGCCAATACGGCTAAGATATGTTGAATACCATTAACATTGGCTAAATACAGAGAAAGCACACTACTAAAATAGATTACCACTTTTGCATTAGAAAGATTAACCAATAACCCTTTTAAGATTTCTTGTTTAATTGAGCTAACTGCTGGGGCAGTAGGATGTGAGTTATCCTGATCAAACGTGACATTAGCTCGTACATTTAGCATTTTGTAGCCAATATAACTTAAATAAGCACCACCAAGTAACACTACCACACCATGCCAAAGCTGGCTGGTAGCAAAAATAATGGCTAAACCTAATAACGCAGAAGTTGCCCAAAAGGCAACACCTATCGTAATGCCAATTACTGCACAAATAGCGCTTTTTCGTGAATTACTGGCTGCAGTACGGCTGACATAAAAAAAGTCAGGGCCGGGGGTCATCAAGCCTAATAGATGAACAATCATAATATTCCACAACATATTTAAATCCTTTTATAACATCCACTGACAAAGTAGCAGCACAAGAATGGCGTAAACTGCTGCAAGTAAATCATCGAACATAATACCAAAGCCGGTTTTTAATTTACGATCAAAATAGCGAATAGGCATTGGTTTGAGAATATCAAACAAACGGAATAACACAAATGCAGCTAAATACCACATCCAAGAGTAATCAGGTAATGCACTAAGCACTAACCAAATTGCGACAATTTCATCCCATACAATACTACCATGATCGTGAACTTGCATATCTTCTGCTGTTTTTCCGCAAAGATAAATACCCAATAAGAAAGCAACTAGCGTACATACTAAAAAAATTGGCGGAGTAATCCATTGCAATAAAATAATGCCGGTAATTAATCCTGCTAATGTTCCCCAAGTCCCCGGTGCAGGGTAAATTAAGCCTGAACCAAAGCCGAGAGCAAGGAAATGAATAGGATTAGTTAATTTAGTTTTTTGCAATGCCGCATGATTATTTTTCGCTGAAGTGGTCAAAGCCATGGGAAACTGCTACCTCTACTGGTTTATTATTTTGCATAAATTGTAATTGTTTATTAGCACGAATTTGTCCAATACATTGGTATGGAACGCCGAGATAACGTAAAGTACGCTCCATTTTTTCACGCTGCTGTTCCGCAACAGTGAAGCATAATTCATAATCTTCACCGCCAGCTAAGGCAAATTGCTGTGCTTGTGCTAAGGAGTATTGGCTTAGGAGCTGTGGTGATAAAGGCAACTGATCTAATTCAATCACCGCACCACACTGACTGCGATCTAAAATGTGTTGTAAATCTGAAATCAAGCCATCAGAGAGATCGATTGCCGCATTAGCGATTCCTGCTAATTCCATTCCCATTAATACACGCGGTGTAGGGCGTAAGTGGCGTTGTAATAGATAACGCTGTTCCTCATTTTCAATAGGTGTATTGTTTAATAGAAGATCAAGTCCGGCTGCACTATCACCTAAGGTACCAGATACATAAATCCAATCGCCTACTTTTGCAGTATGTCGGCATAAAATTTTTTCTTTTGCGACTAAACCGTGTGCAGTAATAGTGAGAGATAACAAACCGCGAGTAGTATCACCACCGATTAAATCAACATTATAGTGATCAAGAATAGCAAAGAAACTTTGACTAAATTGTTCAAGCCATTGGTGATCAATTTTGGGCATGGTTAATGCCAGACTAATCCATGCTGGTTCAGCACCCATTGCAGCTAAATCGCTTAAATTGACCGCAACAGCTTTATAGGCAAGATCAGCTGGGGAAATAGTCGGTAGAAAATGTGTACCTTCGACTAAGGTATCCGTTGTCATAGCGAGGCGGCGGTTTGGTTTGATTTCAGTAATTGCACAATCATCACCGATTGATAACCAAACATCTCGCCGTGGCTGACGAGTTGAGGAAGCAAAATAACGCCGAATAATATCGAATTCGCCATTACCTGTCATATTCTCACATCCTTTGTTGAGATCACCTTATCTTTTGCAAGATAAGGTGAATATACGCCAAGATTATTTACGGCCAAGTTGTGGTGCGAGTTTATCTAATACGCCATTAATATATTTGTGGCTGTCTTCTGCACCAAAAGTTTTTGCTACTTCAATGGCCTCATTGATGACAACTTTATAAGGGACATCTGGGGCAAATTTTAATTCATAAGTTGCCGCTGAGAGGATAGCACGCTCAATCGTACCTAATTCATCAATAGAACGATCCAAATACGGACTAAAGAGTTGTTCAATGGTATCAATATTATTCACTGTTTCACGGAATAATTTACGAAAATAAGGCAAATCCACGCCTTTCATATCTTCATCAGTGATGAAATCTAGTTCAACTTTTTCAGGTGTATTTTGTGATACAAACCAAGAATAAAGTGCTTGAACTGTACATTCACGAGCACGACGACGTTTTGTTGGTTTTGCTTGTTGAGTCATTATTCTGAAATTTGAGCTAATAAGTTAACCATTTCTAAAGCTACTAATGCAGCTTCAGCCCCTTTATTTCCTGCTTTAGTACCAGCGCGTTCAATCGCTTGTTCAATGTTTTCAGTAGTGAGTACACCAAAAGCAACAGGAATTTCTGCTTGCATAGCAACTTGACCAAGACCGCTGCTTGCTTCACCAGCCACATATTCAAAGTGTGCTGTACCTCCGCGGATCACCGTACCTAATGCAACAATTGCATCAAATTTTTTGCTGGAAGCAAGACGGCGAGCCACAAGAGGTAATTCATAAGCACCTGGTGCTTTTACAATAGTAATATTTTCATCTTTTACTTGCCCAATACGGGTTAAGGCATCAAGCGCGCCTTCTAATAAACTATCATTAATAAAACTATTAAAACGAGCGATCACCACTGCAATTTTGGCATTTGGTGCAGCAACTTGACCTTCTAAAACTTTCATATTTTCTCCAATATATCCAAATATAGATGAACAAAAACGGTTGCAGATTCTAGCATAAAAAAGCAGAAAATAAGAGAGGAAATCATAAAAGGAAGAGAGTAAAAAATCCTGTTATTCAATTAAACAACAGGATTTTTTATCAATTAGGATTACTTAGTAATACGTTTATATTTAATCCGCTTTGGTTGTACTGCATCGGCACCAAAGGTTTTCTTCTTCCACTCTTCATAGTCAGTGAAGTTACCTTCATAGAAAGTGACTTTTCCTTCATCACCGTAATCTAAAATGTGAGTGGCAATACGGTCTAAGAACCAACGGTCGTGCGAAATTACCATCACACAACCAGGGAATTCTAAAATCGCATTTTCTAAAGCACGTAAGGTTTCAACATCAAGATCATTGGTTGGTTCATCGAGTAACAACACGTTCCCACCACGTTGCAATAACTTAGCAAGATGTAAACGGCCACGCTCACCCCCTGAAAGTTCGCCAACACGTTTTTGTTGATCTACGCCTTTAAAGTTAAAACGCCCAACATAAGCACGGCTCGGAATTTCAAAGTTACCGATTTTCATAATATCTAATCCACCAGAAACTTCTTCCCAAACGGTCTTGCTGTTGTCCATATTATCTCTAAATTGTTCAACAGAAGAGAGCACTACCGTATCACCTAACGTAATTGACCCGCTATCTGGTTGTTCTTGACCTGATAACATTCTAAATAAGGTTGATTTACCTGCACCATTCGCCCCAATAATCCCAACGATTGCCCCTTTCGGAATACTGAAAGAGAGATCATCAATTAATGTACGATCACCGTATGATTTAGATAAATTTACTACTTCAATCACTTTATCCCCTAAACGTGGGCCAGGCGGAATAAAGAGTTCGTTGGTTTCATTACGTTTTTGGTATTCGCTAGAGTTAAGTTCTTCAAAACGCGCCATACGTGCCTTACTTTTCGCTTGGCGACCTTTTGGATTTTGGCGTACCCATTCAAGCTCTTTCTCAATTGATTTTTGACGAGCTGATTCTGTTACAGCTTCTTGTGCAAGACGTTTCTCTTTTTGTTCCAACCAAGAAGAGTAGTTACCTTGCCATGGAATACCTTCACCACGGTCTAACTCTAAAATCCAACCAGCAACGTTATCTAAGAAATAACGGTCGTGGGTAATAGCAACCACAGTACCTTCGTAATCGTGCAAGAAACGTTCTAACCAAGCAACTGATTCAGCATCTAAGTGGTTAGTTGGTTCATCGAGTAATAGCATATCTGGTTTTTCTAATAGTAAACGGCAAAGTGCAACACGACGACGTTCACCCCCAGAAAGATGTTCAATTTTACTGTCCCAATCAGGTAAGCGTAATGCGTCGGCAGCACGTTCTAATTGGTTTTGTAAGTTATGCCCATCATGTGCTTGGATAATTGCTTCTAATTTAGCTTGTTCAGCAGCTAACTTGTCAAAATCAGCATCAGGATCGGCATATAACGCATAAACTTCATCTAAACGCGTTAATGCACTTTTTACCTCTGCAACAGCTTCTTCGATAGCTTCACGTACAGTTTGCTGTGGAGATAACTTCGGCTCTTGTGGTAAATAACCAATCTTAATACCGGGTTGTGGACGCGCTTCACCTTCAAACTCTTTATCTACGCCAGCCATAATCCGTAATAGTGTAGATTTTCCAGCACCATTTAAGCCTAATACACCAATTTTGGCACCTGGAAAAAAGCTTAAAGAGATATCTTTTAAAATTTGACGCTTCGGCGGCACAACTTTGCTCACGCGATGCATGGTATAAACAAATTGTGTTGACATAATTCTCGCTTTTTGTGTGGTTTAGATGAAAAGGCGCTTATTCTACTTTAAATTATCAGTTTTGACTATTTTTATACGGATCTTTTCTGCACAAAAAAATAGAATTTATGGCAAAATAAACAGCGGATCTTACGATCTTATGCACAACACAATTATCAACTTTTATTTTGAGGGAAATTGAATGTCAAGACCGTTAAATTTTGTGATGATTTCACCACATTTTCCAATGAATTTTGAAACGTTTGCGGTTAGATTGCGGGAAAACGGCTTTCATACATTAGGGATTGCAGATGCGCCATATGAATCTTTAAGTGAGGGATTACGTAATGCCTTAACGGAATATTATCGTGTCGATAATATGGAAGATTATGATCAGGTTTATCGTGCCGTTGGTTATTTTGCCCATAAATATGGTCGTATTGATCGTATTGAATCACATAATGAATATTGGTTAGAGTTAGACGCTAAACTACGTACAGATTTCAATGTGTTTGGTTATAAAAATGAAGATATGCACGCAATTAAAACCAAATCACAAATGAAAGAAATTTTTCGTGTCGCAGGGTTAAAGGTAGCAAAAGGTCGTGTATTCAAAGATGATCAAGATGCTCGCGATTTGGCAAAAGAATTAAATTTCCCAGTGATTATTAAACCGAATTCAGGTGTTGGTGCAAGCGACACTTATAAAATTAAATCTAGTGAAGAGTTAGAGGCATTTTTTGGTTATAAAAATCTAAATGTTGAATACATCATGGAAGAGTTTATTGACGGTGATATTGTTACCTTTGATGGACTGGCTGATATTAATGGCAATATTGTTTTTTATGCGAGCCTTGAGTATTCCGAAGCGGTATTAGATACAGTTGAGAAAGATGGCGATATGTTCTATTACGTACCGCGCGAAATTTCCCCTGAATTGGTAGAGTTAGGTAAACAGTGTGTTGAAGCGTTTAAAGTGCGTGAACGTTTTTTCCACTTTGAATTTTTCCGTGTGAAAAAAACAAACGAATTAATGCCATTAGAAATTAACTGCCGTCCACCAGGTGGTTTAACGATTGATATGTGGAACTATGCTAATGATTTTGATGTATTTAATGAATATGCACATATCGTTAAAGAGAATAAATTCTACTCCCAGATTACTCACCCTTGGAATGTGGTTTATATTTCACGTAAAGCCAATAAAAATTATGTGAATTCAACGCAAGCTATCTGTGAACGCTTTAGTGGCAATATTATTAGTGTGCAAAATGTGCCAGGTATTTTTGCTAAAATTATGGGGGAAGAAGGTATTTTGGCACGTACTGAAACCATAGAACAAATGCGTGAAATTATTCAATTTGCACACGCTAAACAGTAAGGAGAGGATTATGCATTTTGAAAGAAGAAGCCATTGGAGTGGTGAACTTGGGCGGGAAATGTATTTCAATGTTTATGGACATGCAGGGAAGCCAATTATTGTGTTCCCATCATCAGGCGGTAGCCAAAATGAGTATGGTGATTTTGGGATGATTGAAGCGTGCCGTTCATTTATTGATCGTGGATTAGTGAAATTCTATACCCCAGACTCTTTAGATAAAGAGTCTTGGTTAGCCCCAAATAAATCAGGTCATGATATGGCATTAGCACATAATGCTTATGATCGTTATATTGTCAATGAATTGGTACCTTTGATTCGTTATGAATCGAACTGGTATGAAGCAATGATTGCAACAGGGTGTAGCATGGGGGCATTTCATACGATTAATTTTGCCTTACGTCATCCTGATCTGTTTGATACCGCAATTGCGTTAAGTGGTGTATATGATGCACGTTTCTTCACCGGAGAATTTTATGGTGATGAAGTGGTCTATTTTAACTCTCCGATTGATTATCTATGGGGACAATATGATAGCTGGTTTTTAGATCGTTATCGTCAAAATCACTATATTGTTGCCGTAGGACAAGGGGCTTGGGAAGAGCAACATATTGCAGATACAGCACGTTTGCAAGAAGCTTTCCAGCACAAAGGAGTTCCAGCATGGTTCGATTTTTGGGGGCATGATGTTGATCATGATTGGCCTTGGTGGAAAGTGCAAATGCCGTTTTTCTTAGGAAAACTAGAAGAGCAAGGTATTATTTAAGGGAAAAGGGCTAATAAGCCCTTTTTTAGTTTTAGGATAAAATCTATTTAATATTTTTCTTTAACGATCATTTAGGTTTCGCCCTAAAGGGCGACTTCATTTTCTTTACTTGTGTAAAGAAAATGAAGCAAAAGAAACACACCCTCGCACACTTGCTGCTCCTCATTCCAATAAGATTTTCCGGGCGGCAAAAAACAGAGATTTTTCTCACTATGTTCGAAAAATGATCACTTTTTTTGCCTGACAATCTTATTTGCATTCGGGCAAGTGTGAGAGGGGGACCCATTAAGCCTTTATTAAGATTTGTGATTAATTTTAGGTTTGGTTAACTCTAAAAAGAGCTTGCTAGCTTTTTATTACGGTAACTCACACAAAAAGCTGCAAAAACAACACAATCCAAATCACAGTGACTAAAGTTTGCGTAGTAATAATACTAGTCATTAATGGTAAATTTCCACCAAGTTGTCGAGCAAGAATAAAAGCGCTGGGAGCGGTAGGCATAATACCAAACAAGACTAACGTTGCTTGCATTAATGGACTGAGATCAAAGCATCGGGCAAACAGATACATAAAAAATGGTAATAGAATAAATTTTGCAAGTGAACTGATAAATAGATCACCTTTTGAACTATTTAAGTCCCGAATCACTAACGCATAACCAATAGAAAGTAATCCAAGTGGTAATACGGCTTTGCTTAGAATCTTTAATAAATTTTCTAGACTGACCGGCATTCCTAATCCAGATAGATTGATCGCTGCCCCAACAAGCGATAATAAGAGGATTCTTGATAATTGATTTAATAAGATAGTTGAAACCAAGTTTATTGTTATCAGAATAGAAAGCAAAAATCGTCACACAACAGACATTCACAAAAGGAATCGCTACGGTAAGAATAATCGCACTTAACACTAACCCTTCGCTGCCAAATAAAGCACTTGCCAATGCTAAAAAAACATAGGTATTAAAACGGATGACACCTTGCACGATAGAAGTAAAAGATGCGTTACTCGTTTTAAACAGAAGATTAATCAGAATTAAGGCGAGTAAAGTGGCAAATAGCGATAACAATACAACTAAGATTAAATTCAAACTATCGGGTGAAAATTTTGCATTGGTTAGCTCAATAATTAATAGCGAGGGCATTAATATAAAATAGGTGAGTTTATCTGCCAGAGGCCAAAACTCATGCGATGGAAAGGAAATACGTTTAAAGAAATAGCCAATTAATATCAACCCAAATACGGGAAAGATGCTGGTAAAGATATATTCCATAAGGTTATCTCAGTGAATTAATTTGAGATTACTATGATAAAACGCCAGCAGCAATAAATCTATCGTTTAGGAATTTGGAAGCATTAGTAAAATAAAAAATAACAATGGTGGAATAACAAAGCCAGTAGTACAGATCCTAAGATATAATTTTGGCGTTAATATATTCTCTGGTAACACAACCAAGAGTAAAATGGAACCAAAAAAGAGTATATATCCAATGAAAAAAAGGCTATTCCATAATTTGATTCCTGCGTCAAAAGCCATCACAACGGGAATAAAGCAAAAAAGAGCAATAAATAATATTAAGCCAACTAAAAATAAACGTATAAAAATCATTATCTACTCTTTAAAAAATGCAAACTGTAAGAATTCAACAAAATGATCAGCCCAATGTTTTTCATGGTGGATTTCATTTGCCATTAAACGTAAACAGATATTATCTAGTGGATGCCCGCCGCGAATTAACGCTTGATAATAACGTAAAGTACAGTCGATATAAGCTTGATTCATATTAGAAATAAATTGTGCATCGGCATCATCTCCCTCTTTAGTCCCAACTTGAATAAATACTTTTGTTGCTTGATCAAGTGGATGATGATGAATAAAGTCAAGAAAGGCTGATTCACTAAACCAAGAGGCTAGAGAAAAGACGCCTAAATGCCCAAAGATATGCGGGTAAGCGGCACCCATATAGGCAGTAATAATCCCACCCATTGAGCTACCTGCTAACAGGGTATGTTCACGTTCAGGTAATGTCCGATAATGTTGGTCAATAAAAGGTTTAACCACTTCAACAACCCATTGTCCATACTGCATACCAAGTCCACCGATGTGTCGCATATCAGGCGAACCAACGTCTGTATTCCAAGGGGCATATTCATCAAGGCGTTCAGTCCCAGCATTATCAATACCAACAATGATCATTTTGGGAAATTCCTTGTGATGTTTGATGGTAGGAATAATTTTCCATGAATAACCAGAATAGGACTCTTTGCTATAAAAGACATTCTGTCCATCGTGCATATAGAGTACAGGATAACGTTGCCATTCTTTTTGATGGTAGTTTTTTGGCAAAAGAACACGTACCCGGCGCATATGATCAAAATATGGCACATAAAGGTAATGTTCTTGCATTTCAAGATAGTGATGACGATACATAATAATTCCTTTCTCTGTGATTAACGCTCAGTCGTAAAATGATCTAAGCCATATTGATAGAGTGCATTCTTTTTATAACCATAAACTTCGGCAACAATCGCTGCTGCTTTTTTTAATGGTAATTCTTGGCTGATTAATCGTAAGCTGAGAAGAGCCTGCTCACTAAAATTAGATTTATCTAATTCAGGAGCACCTTCCACTACAAGGACAATTTCCCCTTTACAGCGATTAGCATCTTGCTTTAACCAAGTAATTAATTCAGCTAGCGTGTTACCATAAATAGTTTCCCATGTTTTTGTTAACTCACGTGCCATGACCAGGTAACGATCTTCACCAAAGATCAACAACATATCTTGTAATGTATCCAAAATTCGGTGAGTTGATTCATAAAAAATTAAGGTTCGAGCTTCTGTTTTTAATTCGGTTAAACGATCTTGGCGAGCCTTACTTTTAGCTGGCAAAAAACCTTCAAAACAAAAGCGATTAGAGGCAATTCCCGCAGCAGATAATGCAGTAATTGCAGCACAGCAGCCAGGAATAGGTACAACTTGAATTTCAGCTTGACGACAAGCTCTGACGAGATGAAAACCTGGATCGCTAATTAGAGGTGTGCCCGCGTCAGAAATTAACGCAATATTGATACCTTGCTGTAATTTCTCAATCAATAAAGTAGCTTTTTGCTGTTCGTTGTGGTCGTGTAGAGCGAATAAAGGTTTTTTAATCGCATAATGATTGAGTAACAATCCACTATGGCGAGTATCCTCTGCCGCAATAAGATCAACTTGAGTTAAAATATCCAACGCACGTTGGCTAATATCATTTAAATTTCCGATTGGTGTAGCAACAATATACAATGTGCCAAATAAATTGCTCATAATTAAGTCTTTTATTTGCTTTTAAACTAATAGATAAGTAAGATTTCACAGGTGCTCAACAGTAAGTTGAGCGGTTTTCTTTTGTCATGATAGTTCAAATTATCATAGGGATGAATATGTTAAACATTCTATTACAACGAATGAATTTAAAAAATCTTTTACTGATTTTTTTTGTGATGTTTAGCATCGCAGGTTGTAGTTCATTAATTACTTCAGGTAATTCGATGTTGCAAAATGATGCTTACGCAAGTTCAGATTTTTATTTAGATAAAGCCAACAGTAGTCAAGATGAAGAAGAACGCACAAATTACCAATTATTGGCAGTGCGTGCTTTATTAAGTGAAAACAAAGTAGCTCGGGCGGAAAGTTTACTCTCTTCTCTCAAAGCATTGGATAAGCCTCAACAACTAGATGCTTCACTCTTAAAAGCGAGATTATTTGCTGCACAGCATGATAATAGTAATGCAACTGGGTTACTTAATACATTAGATATCAATAGTTTAAGTAATTCACAAAAAGTACGCTATTATGATGTATTAGCACAGGTTGCAGAAAATAGCCTAGATACAATGGGGGCAGTTAATGCGCATGTGCAAATGGATCGCTTCATTAGTGATATGCAGCGTAAACAACAAAATAACGATATAATTTGGCGCTTATTAAGACGTTTAGATAAAAATATGCTAAATAGCTTAATCGTTGATCCAAATGATGCGACATTAAAAGGCTGGGTAGATTTAGCTAAAGTTTATAATGATCATATTTCTCAACCAGATCAAATGCGTTTCGCAATCCAAAATTGGAAAACAATATATACCAACCACCCAGCAGCATTCCTATTACCAACCGATTTACGCGGCGTAGTTAACTTTGAAGATTTAAAGATCCAACAAGTTGCATTATTGCTTCCGTTAAGTGGTAATGGAGAGCTTATCGGTAAAATTATCCAACAAGGGTTTAATGATGCACATGGTAATTCACCAATTATTGTAAAAGCATATGATACGATGGCGGGAACACCGGTTGCGGATTTAGTTAATCAAGCAAAACAAGAAGGTGCGCAAGCAGTTGTTGGTCCTTTATTAAAGGATAATGTAGAGTCGTTATTAAATAGTAATGCAATGCAAGGATTAAGCGTTTTAACCTTAAATACTGCACCAAGTATGCGTCCATTACAAGGTGTTTGTTATTATGGTTTATCACCAGAAGATGAAGCGCAATCAGCAGCAGTAAAAATGTGGAATGACGGCGAAACTAACCCGATTGTGTTTGTACCACAAAATGATTTAGGTCAGCGTAGTTCTTCTGCATTTAATGCGAAATGGCAAAGTTTAGCCGGCACAGATGCTAACACTTACTACTACAATTTAGTGGATGATATTTTAGCAAATATTAAAAATGCGACTATGTCAGGAAAAGTGAATGCAATTTATGTTGTTGCGGATAGCCAACAATTACAAGAGATCAAAACTGCATTAGATAATTCTGATGCACATGACATTGCGATTTATACTATGTCACGTAGTAATTCAGCCAATAATGGTCCAGATTATCGTTTAACAATGAATGGCGTAAAATTTAGTGATATTCCGTTCTTAAGCGATATAAATTCAGCAAGCTATCAACAAGCATTAAAACTCGCGAATGGGGATTATTCATTACTCCGTTTATATGCAATGGGAGCTGATGCTTGGATGTTGATTAACAAATTTGCTGAAATGCGTCAAATTCCAGGCTTCACAATTAATGGGCTTACTGGCGTATTGAGCGCAGGCGATGGCTGTAATATTGAGCGCGCAATGACTTGGATGCAATACGATAACGGCAATATTAAGACAATTAACTAAATAATGGCGTTATTCCAACCAAGAAAA
This sequence comes from Gallibacterium genomosp. 3, assembly GCF_001678475.1. Lineage (GTDB taxonomy): Bacteria > Pseudomonadota > Gammaproteobacteria > Enterobacterales > Pasteurellaceae > Gallibacterium > Gallibacterium faecale. The sequence goes on from NZ_JTJR01000007.1 coordinate 49,611, forward strand.
CAAGGCGGCGAGTTTGAACAACAAGCTCGCCGTTTTTTAGAACAAAAAGGTTTAGTATTTATTGCTGCAAATCAGGTATTTAAATGTGGTGAACTTGATCTCATTATGCGAGATCGGCAAACGATAGTGTTTGTTGAAGTGCGTCAGCGTAAGAGTGATAAATTTGGCTCAGCCGTAGAGAGTGTTTCTTGGCGTAAACAGCAGAAATGGATTAATGCGGCAAATTTATGGTTAAGTCAATTTGCAGAGAGTTTAGATACCGTAGATTGTCGATTTGATGTGATCGCTTATGATGGCACTCAACATCAATTAACATGGTTAAAAAATTTTATTGAATTCAATGGTTGATTTTATGTTAGATCGAATAAAAGCATTATATGAAGAGAGCATTAAAGGGCATATAGCCACTGCCGCCGTTATTTCAGAAATCTTAGAAAAAACGACCAATGAATTAACTCAATGTCTATTACGTGGTAATAAAATGGTGGTGTTTGGTTATGGTCGTTCTGCAGCCAATGCACAACTTTTTGTTGCTAACTTAATTAATCGTTACCAATTAGCACGTCCAAGTTTTCCCGCAGTTTATTTAGGATTAGATGGTGCGGTAGGTGCAGCATTATTAAGTGATAATAATTTATTAGAAGCATATCAAAAGCAGTTTAATACATTAATACAAACTGGCGATATTTTTGTCGTTTTGACCCCAGATACAGAAGAAATTTCGCTCTCACTAATTCGTAATGCAAAAGAAAAAGATATTTTAGTGGTTGCATTAACAGGCGATAAAAGCGATCATCTAAATGGGCTGCTAGATGAAAAAGATATTAACATCGCAGTTCCAGTGCAAAAAGAAGTACGTACTTTAGAACAACATTTATTTATTATTAATACTTTATGCGAATTAATTGATTTTTCGCTTTTCTCTCATTAATCCCAATAAAGGAGGCAATGATGCAAAATCATCAGTGGAAAAACTTGATCAAATTAGGTTCAACCTTAGCGGTTATCCTCTTATTACAAGGCTGTGTCGCAGCAGTTCTTGGTGGTGGTGCATTAGCGACTAAAGTTGCTACCGATCCACGTACTACTGGCACTCAAATTGATGATCAAACATTAGAATTGCGTGTTGCGGATGCATTACGTAAAGATAAACAGCTTGATGAACAAGCACATATTAGTGCGATTGTTTATAATGCGAGAGTGTTGCTAGTAGGACAAGCGCCAAGTGAAGATTTACGTGAGGTTGCAACTAACCTTGCTCGAGGTATGAAAGATATTGCCGATGTTTATCAACAAATTGAGATCGGACCAAAAGTCACTTTTGCACAAGCAAGCAAGGACACTTGGATTACCACTCAAGCAAAATCTAAACTCTTTGTGAATGGTAATGTGAAAGCGACAGATGTAAAAGTCGTGACAGAAAATGGTATCGTTTATCTATTAGGTCGTTTGACACAAGCACAAGCAAATGCTGCGGTAGATGCGGTGCGAACTATCAATGGTGTTAAGAAAGTTGTAAGAGTATTTACTTATTTAAATTAAATAATGATTTAAAAAGAGTTTGGCAGATAATGCCTTAAATAGTAATGCTATTTAAGGCATTTGTGATCAGTAGGATATAATTTAAATTTAAATGGGGACTGTCAGATTAGGTTTGATCTTCTACAGATAAAGGTAGTGAATTCTTGATAATTCACTACCTGATATACAAAAATAATCTAAAAGATTATTTACCATCCCATGCTTTTAATGCTGCTTCACGGATTTTTAGTTGTTCAGAAGCAGATTTTTTGAAATAGTTAGGATCTAAACCGCCTTCCCAGTCACCATAATTTGGATTTGGTAAAACAATATATTGTTTACCAAATTTGCTTTCATTTTCTGCGACAAACTGACGACGTTCTGCATTTGGTTTATGATAAGTAGCATCACCATAATCATTAAGATTATCGCCAACATACATCACGATTTCATAACCCATTTTTTCAATTTCTGCAAAGCGAGCAGATTTAGCTGATTTATCTTTCTTCAATAATAATGTTTTATCATTAACACCAGTAAAACCAAGGCGTTTCATATCATCAATAGTTGCAGCTTTTTCATTACTATCTTTACGATTTGACACATAAAACATGGTACCACCATGGTTATTTACATAATTAGCAAACTCTACGGCACCAGGCACTGCGGCAGTTTGGCGTGCATTTACCCATTTAGTCCAACCTTCACTAGTGTAAGGTTGTAAATTTTTAGATTGCCATGCAGCATGAGCACTATTATCTAATAAGGTTTCATCTAGGTCAGAAACAACTGCTTTTTTCTTCCCTTTTTGTACTTTGGCTTTATCAAAGCTTACTTTAGCAATATTAAAGGCTTGATAAGCTAAAGCTTGATATTCACCAGATTGTTGAACCCAGTTCACACCAAAAGTAGCTTGATCAACTAAGCGTTGTGCAGCTTGTTGTTCAACATTTTGCTGTGTACTGCAAGCAGATAATGCTAATGCAGCAGAAATAGCCAAAACACTTAACTTTAATGTTCTCATTGTTCTCTCCTTGAAGTTATTGCGATAATGAGCTTGGCTATTCTACTCCTTTCCGAGTGGATAATTTCATTAAAATCTGTGAAGCAAATCACAAATATTAATTGTTATTTAGTAATAGAGGCATAAGCGCACAATTAATCATCATTAAGTCGGATAGAAGTTTAGCCAGTGAGTAAATTGCATTACAATAAATAGCTTTATTAAACAGACTATGTCGTTTTATGACGTTGTTAATTCAATCATAAAGAGGAATATATGAAAAAAAGTACATTAATTGCGATTTTAGTTGCGATTGTTCTTGGGTTCACTGTAATGGGAAGTTATAACAGTTTGGTGCAAGCGGAAGAAGATATTGATTCTGTGTGGGCGAATGTTGAGTCCCAATATCAACGTCGAGCAGATTTAATTCCAAACTTAGTTAATACCGTTAAAGGCCAAGCTAATTTTGAGAAAGAAACATTAACTAATGTGGTTGAAGCAAGAGCAAAAGCAACACAAATTAAAATTGATCCTGCGAATATGACAGAAGAACAATTAGCTCAATTTCAACAACAACAAAATCAAGTTGGTTCTACATTATCACGTTTATTGGCTACTGTAGAAAACTATCCTGAACTAAAAGCGAACGAAGGATTTTTAACCTTACAAACGCAATTAGAAGGTACTGAAAATCGTATCAATGTTGCTCGTAATACATTTAATGAAGCAGCTAAAGTATATAATAAAAAAATCCGCACTTTCCCAACTAAATTAGTGGCAATGTTATTGGGATTTAATGAAAAACCTTATTTCAAAGCAGATGCGGGAGCAGAAAAAGCACCAACAGTCAATTTTAACTAATAAATTAAAACATTATGTTATTCAAACAACCGATAGATAAAGCCCGTGTAGAGCGGGCGATTGCTCGTTTAGAATTGCAAACTTCGGCGGAATTGCGAGTTTATGTAGAACGAAAACTCCCTGCGGATCGCGAAATCTCTGGTGTACAGAGAGCCACGGAATTGTTTCAACAATTAGCAATGGAAAAAACAGCACAGCGAAATGGGGTATTAATTTATCTCGCTTTTCAATCGAAGCAATGTGCAATTATTGGTGATCAAGGTATCGATCATCATGTTGAAGATGGCTTTTGGCAGCAAGCGTGCGACTTGATCATTGCGGCAGCAAAACAAAAACAATATACCGAAGGAATTGTGAGTGCGATTGCATTGATTGGAGAGCGTTTAGCGTTACATTTTCCATATCAAGAAAATGATCGTAATGAATTACCAAATGAAGTGGTGATTAAATGAGAAAGTATGCTTATTTTTTGCTATTTTGGTTATTTTTTCCGGTATTAAGTTGGGGAGCAACTTATCCAGAACCACCACAACCTTTTCGCTATGTAAATGATTATACGCATACATTAACGCAACAGCAGCAACAAGCGATTGAGCAACAATTAGTGGCATATAGTCAAAAGACAAGTTCACAAATTGCGGTGGTAATGATTCCTTCCACAGGTGATGTTGAAATTGCTGATTATGCATTTAGATTAGGCGATCGTTGGGGAATTGGGCGTAAGCAGTTAAATAATGGCGTTTTAATGCTGATTGCAAAAAACGATCGTAAGATTTTTATTGCTACGGGGCAAGGTTTAGAAGGGGCTTTACCAGATGCTTTTTTAGGTAAAGTGATTCGCCAAGTAATTACGCCAGCATTTAAAGAGAATCGTTATGCAACAGGGATTGCTGAAGGCTTAAAATATATTATTGCGGCTAGTCAAGGAGAATTTAAACCAGAACAACTGGCTGAAGAAGAGCGATATGATTTTATTCCGCTGTTAATGGTTGCGTTTTTCTTTTTGGTTGTCTTTTTAAGTGAGCGCCATAAGCGTAGAACTTATGTGAGTCCAAGATCGCGTCATTATCAAAATGGTGGAATCTATATTAATCCACATGATTTTGATCGTCATGATGGTGGCTTTGGTGGCGGAAGCAGCGGTGGATTTGGTGGTGGTAGTTTCGGTGGGGGTGGTGCTGGCGGAAGCTGGTAACCCAAATGAGGAAGATTGGTTTATCTAGAGGCTTGTGCTACAATCTTGCCACTTTTTGTCTTATCTCCTTAACATTTGAGGTTAGTCTATGGAAACTATTGAAAGAATTAAACAACAACTTAGTGAAAATCCAATTATTCTTTATATGAAAGGTTCACCAAAATTCCCATCATGTGGTTTTTCTGCGAGAGCAGTAGAAGCAATTATTAATTGCCAAGTGCCTTTTGGTTATGTGGATATTTTACAACATCCTGATATTCGTGCTGAATTACCAAAATTTGCAAATTGGCCAACATTCCCACAATTATGGGTAGAAGGTGAGTTAATTGGTGGTTGCGATATTATTCTTGAAATGTTCCAAAAAGGTGAATTACAGCCACTTTTAAAAGAAACTGCAGCAAAATATGCAGATCAAGAACAACAAGCATAATTATGCTAAAACAGCCCTCAAACAATGAGGGCTATTTTTTTATATTTAGAGGAAACAATGCAGAAAGATCTTACCTTTTATTTTTTACGTCATGGTCGGACACAATGGAATGAAACAGGGCTGCTGCAAGGGCAAGGCGATTCACCTTTAACCAGTGAAGGAATTAATGGTGCTTTAGCTGCGGGAGAAGCATTAAAAGAGATACCTTTTGTTGCTGCTTATTCAAGTTGTTTACAACGTACAATTGATACTGCAAAACACGTTATTGGAGAACGTGCTATTCCATTATTCCAACATCAGGGATTGAATGAACAATTTTTTGGTCAATGGGAAGGAATTAAGATTGATACTATTCGTCATACCGAGGCGTTTCAAAATTTAGTTAAGTATCCTGAAATTTATGATCAAAATATTGAGCAATATAACCAAGGAGAACCTTTTTCTGCATTAGCAGCACGTGCGTGGCAAGCAGTACAAGATATTATTCAAATTCATGATCAAGGTAATATTTTAGTCGTTTCTCACGGGCATACATTAAGATTATTACTTGCATTATTGGGTGGCTATACATGGCAAACACATCGAGAACCCGGTGTGAGTGAAAGTTTGATTAATTGTAGTATTAGTGTAGTACGTTATCAGCAAAATGCAGAACAGCGAAGTTTTCAGATTGAGCGTAAAAATGATACGTCTCATTTAGCCGTAGCAATTCCTTTATAAATGGTCTGAGGCGCAGACCTAGTTCTAGGTGATACTAAATTTAGATGTATATTTTGCACGCTGGTTGAGGAAATCTAAATCAACAAGTGTGCGAGGGTTTGCATTATTCGCTTCGCTTACCCTTCAGGCTGTTGCTTTCAGCAACCTTCAACGCTTTGCGTTGTCTTTTGCCTTCTTTTCTTTGCAAACTCAATGACAAAAAGCGTAGCTTTTTGAACGTTGCTTGCAACGGCTCGTTAGAGGGAGCAAGCTTGCTTGCGAATAAAAGAAGGTCGTTCTTTAGGGCGAAATCTAAATGCTAATTAGAACAAAAATATCTAAAAAATATTAAATAGACTTTATTACCAAACTGCCAAATCTATTTTTAATAGATTTTATTTCATTTCTAGCAAGCTTCTATATGCTTGCACCACAATTTGCCAGCCACTTCTAAAAATAAACAAACTTAATAATGCACTAGCCACAATATCTACCCAACTGATTGCCCACAGCCAAGCACTTAATCCTGCAATAATCGCAATCACAGAGCCTAAAGCATCAGCTAGAACGTGTAAGTAAGCAGCTTTTAAGTTTAGATTATTTAAATCACTACGTAACATTAAAAAAGCAACAATCATATTTACTACTAAACCGATTACGGCAACAGATAACATTGGTAGAGCTTCTATGACTAATGGATGTTGCCAGCGTTGTACAGCTTCAAATAAGATAACTATTGCAACGACTAACAGAGAAACACCATTCAAAATAGCGAATCCTTTTTGCATTCTTGCGGATAAAAAGAGAGAAATTAATGCTAATAGTAAGGCAAAACTATCATTTGCCATATGCCCCGCATCGGCGAGTAACGCTAAACTATGAAAAGCATAACCTGCCCAAAACTCGATTAACATAAAACCCGAAATTAAGGCAAAACTGAAAAATAAAATCAGCTTATTGTCAGTATGTGGATGATCATGGTGATGGTGAGTGTGAGAAGATTTTTCTGATGTCATAGGATCAACGGAATGGCACATAATAATTTATACATTGGATTAAATGATAAATGGATAATAAAGGTTACTGTTGGAGGAAGTCAAGGATTAATTTATAAAAATAAAAGAGAGAGGAAAGATTGGTTGCGGGGGCTGGATTTGAACCAACGACCTTCGGGTTATGAGCCCGACGAGCTACCAAGCTGCTCCACCCCGCGTCAGATGTGCGTAACTATACTCGCTTTTTTCGTTTTTGCAAGATTTTTTTAAATTTTAAAGTTTTTTTGATAAAAAAATAATCATTAACGAAATTAAAACGAACATTTCACAGAAATTTCAGCAAGCAAGTCATAAAATTGTTATCATTATCTCCATTTTGACATTCAATTCATTGTGCAAGTTTAGAGGTTTTATTGTTGTCCATGAGAAAAATGAAAAAATTTGCTGCTGTTGCGGCGGCAATATTAGTTTTAGCAGGTTGTTCTTCATCTAATCATTCCTCATCAACGATTTCAGAACGTTCATTACACGAACAATTAGGGGCAGTCTATCAAGGACGCAGCTATATGCGGATGCCATTAACGCCAGTGGGAATGGTAGAAAATCAAAGTGCAGTGGTGAACCAAGGCGATTTTTTGACTCAACTGAGTATTATTGCCGATGTTTCTCCACGATTGAGTGCTAATTTCCGTAGTACCTATGACAAAATTACCAGTTGGGTATTAGCAGGAGCAGATGTATCGCAGCTTAATAACTTTGGTATTGGTATTCAAAAAATGGCAGGAGAAGATGGTTTCCAAAATGTGTTGATGACAGGTTATTACTCACCGGTTATTCATGCACGTCACAGCCCACAAGGTAAATATCAGCATCCTATTTATGCAATGCCACGTTACAAACGTTTTTCCAGAGCACAAATTTATGCTGGCGCTTTAAAAGGTAAAGGTTTAGAGCTTGCTTATAGTGATTCGATGTTAGATAACTTCTTACTCGGAGTACAGGGCAGTGGTTATATTGATTTTGGTAACAATGATCTCACCTATTTTGCTTATGCGGGACAAAATGGTTTTCCTTATACTAGTGTTGGACGACTATTGGTTGAAGATGGGGAAATTGAAAAAGAAAAAATGTCAGTACAAACGATTAAAGATTGGGCTAATCGTAATCCAAGCCATTTGCAAGGGTTATTAGAACGTAATGCATCTTATGTTTTCTTCAAAAATGTACCTAACGGCAAAGTAAAAGGATCTGCTGGTGTGCCATTAGTGCCATTAGCTTCAGTTGCTTCTGATCGTAGTTTAATTCCATCTGGAACCGTGTTGCTAGTTGAAATGCCTGAAATTGACGATGTTGGGAATTGGAAAGGAACGCATCAATTACGCTTAATGGTAGCATTAGATGTAGGTGGTGCAGTAAAAGGACAACATTTTGACCTTTATCAGGGGATCGGTGAACGTGCTGGTCATGTAGCAGGATTATTAAAACATTATGGACGTGTTTGGGTATTAAATTAAACATATGGCACGAGTAGATAATTTTGAACAACGTTTTGGTGGGATTGGGCGTCTTTACGGTGAGGACGCCTTACAACGCTTGCGTGAAGCCCATATTTGTGTAATTGGTATTGGTGGCGTTGGCTCTTGGGTCGTGGAAGCATTAGCGCGTTCAGGCGTGGGAAAATTAACCTTAATTGATATGGACGATATTTGTGTAACCAATGTAAATCGTCAAATTCATGCGACCACAGAGAATATTGGTGCATTAAAAACAGAGGTAATGCAGCAGCGTGTATTGTCAATTAACCCAAATGCACAAGTAGAAATTATTGATGACTTTTTAACAACAGAAAATATTGCAGAGTATCTATTACGAGGCTATGACTATGTGATCGATGCGATTGATAGCGTTAAAGTAAAAGCGGCTTTATTAGCTTTTTGTAAGCGCCATAAGATAAAAGTCATTACCACAGGCGGTGCAGGTGGACAAACCGATCCAAGCCAAATTCAAATTAAAGATTTAAGTAAAACGATTCAAGATCCATTAGCAGCAAAAGTGCGTTATCTATTACGAAAACAGTATGGTTTTACCGATAATCCGCTGCGTAAGTTTGGGATCGATTGTGTGTTTTCTACTCAACCTCTGATATTTCCTAAAATGAGTGGTGAATGTTCAACTTCGGCTACGATGAATTGTAGTAATGGTTTTGGTGCTGCAACTATGGTGACTGCAACCTTTGGTTTTTTTGCTGCTGCACGTGTAGTCGAAAAATTATTACAAAAGAAAACAGGCTAATTTGCTATAATTTTCCGCAATTTTTTCCAGAAATTTGACCAAAATATGAATCAATTATTTGCTACCACAGCACGTGGTTTTGAAGAGTTACTAAAAACAGAATTAGAAAAATTAGGCGCAAGCCAATGTAAGATTGCACAAGGCGGTGTGCATTATCACGCAGATGATGAAACATTATATCGCACACTATTGTGGAGTCGCCTTAGTTCTCGCATTTTATACCCATTATTTAGCAGCAAAGTCTATGATGATGCAGATCTTTATACCGCCGTTGTTAATTTTGCTTGGCAACAACATTTTTCTGCGGATGATCGTTTTGTGGTGGATTTTAGTGGAACAAACCAAGCAATCCGCCATACTCAATATGGTGCCATGCGAGTTAAAGATGGCATTGTCGATTATTTCACGCGCCATGGTCAAGCCCGTCCACAAGTTGATAAAGATTATCCAGATATCCGCCTAAATGTGTACTTGAATCGTGAAGAGTTGAATGTATCGTTAGATCTGAGTGGTGAAGCATTACATATGCGAGGATATCGCAGTGATACAGGCGCAGCACCATTACGGGAAACATTAGCTGCTGCCATTATTATTCGCTCAGGTTGGAAATTTGGTACACCATTAGTGGATCCAATGTGTGGCTCAGGAACATTATTAATTGAAGCTGTACAAATGGAAGCAAACATTGCACCACAATTAAATCGCTTGCATTGGGGCTTTAATCGCTGGAAAAAACATCAACAAGCAGTATGGCAAAAAGTTAAATCTGAAGCGTTAGTACAAGCAGAACAAGGCAAGCAACAATGCACAGCCCATTTCTTTGGACTGGATCGTGATCATCGTGTATTAGAGAAAGCAAAACAGAATGCAGAAAATGCTGGTGTAGGGCATTTAATCATATTTAAAGCGGCTGATATTGCTACTTTGACCCCACCAACAACAGAAGTAGGTACTGTTGTTTGTAATCCGCCATATGGTGAACGTTTAGGGGCAACACCGACGTTAATTGCTTTATATTCAGTATTTGGCAGACGTTTAAAACAATATTTTGCACATTGGCAAGCTTCCATTTTTAGTAGCGAATTAAGTTTATTAGATTGTTTACGCTTACGTTCTTCACGCCAATTCAAAGCTAAAAATGGACCATTAGATTGTATCCAAAAAAATTATTTGATTAGTGAACTTCCAGAAACGGCAAGACAAAATGAAGATACTGGACTTCAATTTAATGCTAATAATGCAGCGCCTGATTTTGCTAATCGTTTGAATAAAAATATTAAGAAGATTGAAAAATGGGCGAAGCAACAAGGGATTGATGCGTATCGTTTGTATGATGCAGATTTACCTGAATATAACCTTGCTGTTGACCGTTATGCTGATCATATCGTGGTACAAGAATATGCAGCACCAAAAAATATTGATCCGCAAAAAGCACGTCAGCGTTTATTGGACGCTGTGACCTCAACACTAGCAGTAACAGGCGTTGAAAGTGATAAGTTAGTGTTAAAAGTGCGTCAAAAACAAAAAGGAAATAATCAGTATGAAAAATTAGCCAATAAAGGCAATTACTTTTTTGTGCATGAGTATGGCGCAAAATTGTGGGTAAATCTTACAGATTATCTGGATACTGGTTTATTTTTGGATCACCGTTTAACCCGTAAAATGGTTGGAGAAATGGCAAAAGGAAAAGATTTTTTAAATCTGTTCTCTTACACAGGATCTTGTACTGTTCATGCCATTTTAGGTGGGGCAAAATCGAGTACCACAGTAGATATGTCAAATACTTATCTAAACTGGGCAGAGCAAAATTTTATCCTCAATAATATTAAAGGAAGACAACATAAATTAATTCAGGCAGATTGCTTGCAATGGCTAGAAAACGCTAAAGGGCAATATGATTTAATTTTTGTTGATCCACCTACTTTTTCAAATTCTAAGCGTATGGAAAATAGTTGGGATGTACAACGCGATCATCTCTTACTATTACAGAAATTAAGTAAACTGTTACGTCGTCACGGAACGATAATTTTTTCCAATAATAAGCGTGGTTTCAAAATGGATTTAGCTGGCTTAGAACAGTTAGGTTTACAAGCTGAGAATATTTCAGCACAAACCTTACCACAGGATTTCCAGCGTAATCCTCATATACATAATTGTTGGCGAATTACCTTTAAATAAATAGCAAACAGCAGAGTTGTGAATACAAATATAAAGTAACGTTATGAAGTTTTTTAATCTTAATCTGGCAAAAAAAGCGAACGATCATAAATATATTGGTAATGTCATTGCAGATAGTCGTGTATTAGTCATTGCCGAGGTTGCACAGCAACATCAAGGTGTTACTGTTGTCGTTACTCCAGATATGCGACAAGCGAATCATCTTGCAGAAAGTTTAAGACAATTTTCATTACCGGCAGAAATTTTCTCGGATTGGGAAACTCTGCCTTATGATACGTTTTCGCCACACCAAGAGATTATTTCTACTAGATTAAGTACGTTATTTCATTTACAACAGACAAAACAAGGTATTTTTATTTTACCAATTAGTACCTTAATGCAACGTGTTTGTCCGCCAAGTTATTTAGCGCAAAATGTTTTTTTAATCAAAAAAGGGCAACAATGTGATCTGGAGCAGTTGCGTTTGCAACTAAATAAAGCAGGGTATCGTGCAGTTGATCAAGTGTTTGAACACGGCGAATATTCCGTACGTGGGGCATTGTTAGATCTTTTCCCGATGGGAAGTCATCTTCCTTATCGTTTAGATTTCTTTGATGATGAAATTGATTCTATTCGGACCTTTGATGTAGATACACAACGGACGATAGCAGAAATTCAGCAAATTAATTTATTGCCAGCACATGAATTTCCGATAGATGAAAAAGGTATTGAGTTTTTCCGTACTAATTTTCGCGAAACTTTTGGTGAGATTCGCCGTGATCCAGAGCATATTTATCAGCAAATTAGTAAAGGAACGCTATTTGCTGGAATTGAATATTGGCAGCCACTCTTTTTTGAACAAATGGCGACTTTCTTTGATTATGTACCAATCAATACGCTATTTATTACTGATGAGAAAATCCAACAATATGGCGAAACTTTTTTCCGTGATGCACAGTTGCGCTATGAAAACCAAAAAGTTGATCCAATGCGTCCATTGCTTGCACCAGCAACTTTATGGCTACGTCCAGATAGCGTCAATCAGTATCTCAAAGATTACCCACGATTAACCTTAACGGAAGCAGTATTAGATCAACAAGCACGCAATCAAAATCTTAGCGTCAGTAAACTACCAGAATTAACGATCAATGCGCAGCAAAAAGAACCGTTAAAAATGTTGCGTCAATTTATCGAAAATTTTGCAGAACCTATTGTTTTTTCAGTAGAAAGTGAAGGGCGACGAGAAACCTTACTTTCATTATTAAAACCATTAAAAATTAAGCCGACACCAATTCAGCAATTATCTGAAGCAAATCAGCAACGTTTTAGTTTAATGATTGGAGCAATGGAAAGAGGCTTTATTGTTGATCAGCAGTTTGCTTTTATTTGTGAAACAGATTTTCTTGGCGAAAAGGTGCAAACTCGTCAGCGCCAGCAACAAAAAAATGTGAATCCAGATGCGCTAATTCGTAACTTAGCAGAATTAAAAATTGGTCAACCTGTGGTGCATTTAGAGCATGGTGTTGGGCGTTATGATGGCTTAACTACGTTAGAAACGGGCGGAATGTTAGCCGAATATTTAGTGTTGCGTTATGCAGATGATGCGAAATTGTATGTTCCTGTTTCATCATTACATTTAATTAGTCGTTATGTTGGTGGCGGAGAAGAAAATGCACCATTACATAAATTAGGCAGTGAAGCATGGGTTAAATCTCGTCAAAAAGCAGCAGAGAAAATCCGTGATGTAGCCGCAGAATTACTGGATGTTTATGCGAAGCGAGAATCTCGACCAGGTTTTGCATTTAAGTACGATCGTGAGGAGTTTCAACAATTTGTTGCGACTTTCCCATTTGAGGAAACTTATGATCAACAAATGGCAATTAATGCGGTTATTAGCGATATGTGCCAAGCCAAACCAATGGATCGTTTAGTTTGTGGTGATGTTGGATTTGGTAAAACTGAAGTAGCAATGCGAGCTGCATTTTTAGCGGTTATGAATCAAAAGCAAGTGGCGGTATTAGTACCTACCACACTGTTAGCACAACAACATTATGATAATTTCCGTGATCGGTTTGCAAATTTGCCAGTGAATGTTGAGGTATTGTCACGTTTTAAAACAGCTAAAGAACAAAAGAATGTTTTATCTCTTGTTAAAGAAGGAAAGATAGATATTCTTATTGGAACGCATAAGTTGTTACAGGGTGAAGTTGATTTCCATGATTTAGGTCTGTTAATTATTGATGAAGAGCATCGATTTGGGGTAAGACAAAAAGAAAAAATTAAACAATTACGTAGTAATATTGATATTCTCACCCTTACTGCAACCCCAATTCCACGTACACTCAATATGGCGATGAATGGTATTCGTGATCTCTCGATTATTTCAACGCCACCGGCGCGCCGTTTAGTGATTAAGACTTTTGTACGCCAACACGATGAACGCATTATTCGAGAAGCGATATTACGGGAAATCTTACGTGGTGGGCAAGTTTATTACTTACATAATGATGTGGAAACGATTCAAAATTGTGCCGAAAAATTAGCAACTTTAGTGCCAGAAGCACGTATTGGTATCGGACATGGACAAATGCGAGAACGTGAGTTGGAACGTGTAATGACCGATTTCTATCATCAACGTTTTAATGTTTTAGTGTGTACAACCATTATCGAAACCGGAATTGATATTCCAAGCGCCAATACGATTATTATTGAACGGGCCGACCACTTTGGTTTAGCACAATTACACCAATTACGTGGTCGAGTTGGGCGTTCGCACCATCAAGCTTATGCTTATTTATTAGCTCCACCAGAAAAATTAATGACCAAAGATGCCCGTAAACGATTAGAGGCGTTAAGTAGCTTAGATAATTTAGGAGCTGGATTTGTGTTGGCGACCCACGACTTAGAAATTCGTGGTGCAGGTGAGTTATTAGGTGATGAACAGAGCGGACAGATCGAAACTATCGGTTTTTCATTGTATATGGAGCTGTTAGAAAGTGCGATGAAAGCTCTTAAAGAAGGGAAAGAACCAACTTTAGATGAATTAACGCAAGCGCAGGTTGATATTGATTTGCGTATTCCAGCATTGTTGCCAGAAGAGTATCTTGGTGATGTTAATTTACGTCTTTCTTTTTATAAGCGTATTGCTGGTGCGAAAAACGAAGAAGAATTGTCTGAATTAAAAGTTGAGTTAATCGATCGTTTTGGATTATTACCACAAGCAACGAAGAATTTATTTGAAATTGCGTTATTACGTTTACAAGCGAAACCATTGGGAATTCAAAAAATTGAAGCAATGGCAACAGGTGGATTCTTAGAATTTGCACCACACGTAGAACTCGATCCAATGTTATTCTTGAAGCTGATTCAGCAACAACCGAATGTTTACCGTTTTGATGGTCCATTAAAATTCAGATTTACACAAGATTTTAGCGATACCCAACAACGATTAAGCTTTGTGATGGATTTGATTGCAAGAATTGCTGGGAATTGAAAAAAGAAAAAGTGAACATTATAATTATCAAAATCTTAAAAAATGGTTATTATAATGTTCAATAAAGCGAAATCTCCTAAATTATTCCCTAAGTATGAAAATGTGTTAATTCAACTTGGAGAGAATATCAAACTTGCTATTAAACGCAGAAAATTCACGCAAACACTATTAGCAGAGCGGACTGGTTTAAGTCGTATGACAATTCGTAAAATAACCCAAGGTAATCCTAATGTTGCTATTGGTTATTATGTTATGGTGCTAGGGGTATTAGGATTGGAACAAGATTTCAGTAAAGTTGGTAAAGACGATGAACTTGGACGTAAATTACAAGATATTGCGTTATTAAGGAAATCGAATGAGTAAAGAGATTTATGTGTTTGCCAGCTGGGAAGGATTGATTAAGCCAGAGTTAATCGGTGTTTTATCTTCTGATGTCGTAAGAGGAAAAGAGTCATTTCGTTTTAGCTATGATAATAACTGGCTAAAATCGCCTTTTGTGCAACAGATTGATCCTGATCTACATCTTTATTCTGGGGAACAATATAGTTTAAATGCACAGAATTTTCGAATTTTCCTAGATTCCTGCCCTGATCGTTGGGGACGTTTATTGATGAAACGGCGAGAGATTGCTTTAGCCAATCAACAAAATCGTAAACCGAGAATGCTTTTAGAAAGTGATTACTTGTTAGGTGTACATGATATGAATCGCATGGGAGCATTAAGGTTTAAAACTGAACTAGATGGTGAATTTTTAGATAATAATGACTATTTAGCTGCTCCACCTATATCTTCTTTAAAAGAGTTAGAATTTGCTGCTTTTCAATTAGAAAATAGCAATATTGATGATCCTGATTATTTAAAATGGCTTTATATGCTGATTTCTCCAGGATCATCTTTAGGAGGTGCGAGACCTAAAGCCTCAGTGATCGACGAGTATAAGCAGTTATGGATCGCAAAGTTTCCTAGCAAATATGATGAGTATGATGTTGGGTTATGGGAATATTTAACTTATGGTTTAGCCACTCAATCTGGTATTGAAATGGCAACTTGTCGAATTGAAAAGTTCAATCAGGAACATCATACATTTTTGACCCAAAGATTTGATCGAATAGGTGAACGACGTCGCCATTTTACTTCAGCCTTAACTCAGCTAGGCTACTATGATGGCGATTATGAAGCGAGTTATTTAGAAATAGCTCAGTTTATAACAGAAAACGGTTCTCAAACTAAAAAAGATCTTATGCAATTATGGCGAAGAATCGTGTTTAATATAGCTGTATCAAATACGGATGATCATTTGCGGAATCATGGTTTTATCTATCAAAATGCAGGTTGGATTTTATCGCCTGCTTATGATCTTAATCCAAGTCCATTATCTCAAGGATTACATCTTAATATCACAGACAGCGATAATAGATTAGATTTCCAATTAGCTTTTGAGGTAGCTGAGTTTTTTCAATTAACGCCTAATCAAGCAAAACAAATTTATGATGAGGTGATGACTGTTGTAAATAAATGGCAAAAGTTTGCAACAAATTTAGGTATCTCTAGGCAAGAACAAGAAATGATGAAATATGCATTTAATCTATAAAATTTCCACAAGTAGCATGATTTTCCGTGTTAGAATAATGCCGTTTTTTTATTTCAATAAAGTACAGAATCAAAAAAGGAAAAAAAGATGATTGATCCTAATCTACTACGTAATGATTTAGCCGCAACAGCAGCAAAATTACTTGAAAAAAGAAATTTTGTATTAGACGTGCAAAAAATTGAGCAATTAGAAGAACAACGTAAAGTATTACAAGTTAAAACAGAAAGTTTACAAGCAGAACGTAATGCACGTTCTAAGGCTATCGGTGCAGCGAAAGCAAGAGGTGAAGATATCCAACCATTATTAGCTGAAGTAGATAATATGGGATCGGAATTAGAACAAGCGAAAGTAGCTTTAGAACAAGTCCAAGAAGAATTAAGACAAATTGCCTTAACAATTCCAAATATTCCTGCAGATGAAGTACCACAAGGGAAAGATGATAGCGAAAACCTTGAAGTATTTCGTTGGGGGGAACCAAAACAGTATCATTTTCCAATTCGTGATCATGTAGATTTAGGTGAGCTCAGTGGCGGTGTTGATTTCCCAACTGCCGTGAAATTAACAGGAGCAAGATTTGTTGTTTTAAAAGGCAAAATCGCTCGTTTACATCGTGCTTTAGCACAATTTATGCTTGATTTGCATACCGAGCAACATGGTTACCTTGAAACTTATGTGCCTTACCTAGTCAATCACGAAACTCTTTATGGTACAGGGCAGTTACCAAAATTTGGTGAAGATTTATTCCATACAAAACCACTAGAAGGTGAACAACCTTATGCGTTGATTCCAACTGCGGAAGTGCCTGTCACCAATATGGTGCGTGGAGAAATTTTAGATGCTGAAGATTTACCATTAAAAATGACCGCACATACGCCATGTTTCCGTTCTGAAGCAGGTTCTTATGGTCGTGATACACGTGGTTTAATCCGTATGCACCAATTTGACAAAGTAGAATTAGTACAAATTGTTGAACCTGAAAAATCAATGGCAGCATTAGAAGAGTTAACTGGACACGCAGAAAAAGTCTTACAACTATTAGGTTTACCATATCGTAAAGTATTACTTTGTACTGGTGATATGGGCTTTGGTTCATGCAAAACTTATGACTTAGAAGTCTGGGTACCTGCACAAAATACCTACCGTGAAATTTCATCTTGTTCAAATATGTGGGATTTCCAAGCGCGCCGTATGTCTGCACGTTATCGTGTGAAAGGTGAGAAAAAGCCTCGTCTTGTGCATACGCTTAATGGTTCAGGTTTAGCAGTTGGTCGTACTTTAGTGGCAGTGCTAGAAAACTACCAACAAGCTGATGGATCAATTATCGTGCCAGAAGTATTACGTCCATATATGAATGGTTTAGATGTAATCCGCTAAGGATGAAAAACAGCATTTATGTTTGATTTTCGACCTTTTTATCAACAAATTGCTACCAGTGAGCTGTCAGATTGGTTAGAAACCTTACCAGCACAGCTCAAACAATGGCAAGCTAATGCACATGGTGAATATGCGAAATGGTCAAAAGTTGTTGATTTTTTACCAGAGCGTATTGCGGATGAAATCGATCTGAAACATAGCGTAACCGCACATTTGCATCAACCATTAACTGAGGGTGAACGACAAAGAATGGTTCACCATTTAAAACAGCTAATGCCTTGGCGTAAAGGGCCATATCATTTATATGGTGTGCATATTGATTGTGAATGGCGTTCTGATTTTAAATGGGATCGTTTGTTACCGCATATTTCACCATTACAAGATCGGTTAGTATTAGACGTTGGCTGTGGTAGTGGTTACCATATGTGGCGGATGGTCGGTGAAGGGGCAAAAATGGTAGTAGGTATTGATCCAACCGAATTATTCCTATGCCAGTTTGAAGCAGTTAGAAAGCTGTTAAATAACGACCGCCGAGCTAATTTGATTCCACTCGGTATTGAACAAATGCAACCGTTGCAGGCTTTTGATACGGTGTTCTCTATGGGTGTGTTATATCATCGCAAATCGCCATTGGATCACCTTTCTCAGCTTAAAGCACAATTAAAGAAAGGCGGTGAATTGATCTTAGAAACCCTTGTGGTGGATGGGGATCAGCATACGGTATTAGTTCCTGGTGAACGTTATGCCAAAATGAAAAATGTTTACTTTATTCCTTCGGTTGCGGCGTTAATTAATTGGTTAGGGAAAACAGGGTTTAGAAATATCCGTTGTGTGGATGTTGCCGTAACTTCATTAGCTGAGCAACGTAAAACAGAATGGCTTGAGAATGAGAGCTTAGTTGATTTCCTTGATCCCCAAGATTTAAGCAAAACCATTGAAGGTTATCCCGCACCAAAACGTGCAGTGATTATTGCAAATTATTAATTCATTTAGTCGCTCACAAAGGTTAATGAGCGACTAAATTATCGTCCTAATTCACTTCCCTAAAACTAATCTGTGTTTGTTCTAAGAAATCGTTCTCCTCATCTTGCATAATAGGAGCAGTTGGAATTTCAGGTTTATCAAAAGCAATATCGCCTTCAATATTTTCTAACGAGCTACCATGACGAATAGTTTTGAAATCAAATAACTTCGGATCGCATAAATGTGATGGCACAACATTTTGCAAGGCGCTAAACATAGTTTCAATCCGCCCTGGATATTGGCGATCCCAAGCTTGTAGCATTTCTTTAATGACTTGGCGTTGTAGATTAGGTTGTGAACCACAAAGGTTACACGGAATAATCGGGAATTGTTTCGCTTCTGCATAACGAGCAATATCTTTTTCTCGGCAATAGGCAAGTGGGCGGATTACAATTTGTTTACCATCATCACTAATCAATTTTGGTGGCATACTTTTCATTTTGCCACCATAGAACATATTCAAGAATAAGGTTTCTAGCATATCATCACGATGATGACCAAGTGCAATTTTGGTTGCTCCTAACTCTGTTGCAGTACGATATAAAATCCCACGGCGTAAGCGTGAACAGAGTGAACAAGTGGTTTTACCCTCAGGAATTTTTTCTTTCACAATGCCATAAGTATTTTCTTCAACAATTTTATATTCAACCCCTAATTGTGATAGATAATTAGGTAACACTTCTTCAGGAAAGCCAGGTTGTTTTTGATCCAGATTAACGGCAACAATTTCAAAATTGATCGGAGCATTGAGTTTTAAATTTAATAAAATATCTAATAGGGTATAGCTATCTTTGCCGCCAGATAAGCACACCATCACGCGATCGCCTTCTTCAATCATATTAAAATCAGCGATTGCCTTACCGACTTCACGGCGTAAACGCTTATGTAATTTGTTAAGGTTATAGATTTGTTTTTTCTCTAATGACATATTGAATAATCAGTTTTTCAGCTAAAAAATCGGTTTGCTATGGTAAGGGCTTTTGTTTTTTTTGCAATAATTTATTGAGGTATTTTGCGAGAAATCAGTGTTTGTACAGCGAAATTTTTTAATATTTACAAAAATAGGAGATCAGTCACAGAGAAAAGGTCACGATCTTGTTAAATAACCTTTAGAGAAATAGCAATTTTTTGCTAGAATGTTGCCTGTTTTAGCATATTAATTTGATCAAGATAAACCTCAGTTGTTTAGGTAGTTAATAATGAGTGAATCAACTCAAACCATTCCTGAATTAGTCTCGTGGGTAAAAGAACGAGAATTTAGTTTAAATCTAACCACAGAACGTTTAGCTTTTCTTTTGGCGATCGCTATTTTTAACAATGAACGCTTTGCCGGCGAAATGGAAGAAAGTGATTTAGTTGATCTCTTCCGCCATGTTTCAAAAGCATTAGGGCAGTCAGAAGAAACCTTAACGCAGCGTGCTAATAATGCGATTAATGATTTAGTTAAGCAACGTTTCGTTAATCGTTTCAGCAGTGAATTCACAGAAGGATTAGCGATTTATCGTCTTACACCTTTAGGCGTTGGTGTATCGGATTACTATATTCGTCAACGTGAATTTTCAGCGTTACGTCTTTCAGTGCAGCTATCTATTGTGGCGGATGAGATCCAACGTGCTGCAGAAGCCGCAGAAAATGATGGTGATGAATATTATTGGCGGCGAGAAGTGTTTGCCCCATTAAAATATTCGGTGGCAGAGATTTTTGACAGTATCGACTTGTCACAACGGATTATGGATGAAAGCCAACATCATACCAAAGAAGAGATCGCAGAATTATTGAGTAAAGATTGGCAAGCAGCGATCTCCAGTTGTGAACGTCTATTAGATGAAACGTCAGGTAATTTACGTGAATTACAAGATACTCTTAATGCTGCAGGTGATAAGTTGCAAGCTGGGTTATTACGGATTCAAGACTGTATTTTAGGACGTGAACAATTAGAGTTTGTGGCGCAGTTAATTATTAGTTTACAGCTTAAATTGGATCGAATTATTAGCTGGGGACAACAAGCGATTGACCTTTGGATTAGTTACGATCGCCATGTACATAAATTTATTCGTACTGCTATTGATTTAGATAAAAATAGGGTATTTGCTCAGCGTTTACGCCGTTCAATTGCGGATTATTTTGATGCCCCATTCTATTTATGGAGTGTACAAGCTGAACGTCTGGTGGATTTACGCGATGAAGAACTGGCTTTACGTGAAGAAGAAGCCTCAGGTGAATTGCCTGCTGAGTTAGAGTATGAATCATTACAAACCGTACATGAACAAATTACCGAAACGATGCAGCGTTTATTAATCCAATATTATCAAGATCAGAAACCAATAGAGCTAGGTGCAGTTTTACGTGAACAATTAGATCGTTATCCGCAGTCACAACATTTTGATGTTGCAAGAATTATTGTTGATCAAGCGGTACGCCTTGGTATTGCGAGTCAAGATTTTAGCGGCAATGTACCGCAATGGCAGGCAATCAATGCCTATGGTGCAGAAGTACAAGCTCACCCTATTGATGAATATAACAATCAACCAAAGAAATAACGTTAACAAAGCGAAAGAATTATGAGTGAAACTACCTCTTACGAACCGATTCCGACTAAATTAGCCACCGCGATAGCGAATCCATTATTCCCTGTTGTTGATAGTCAGTTACGTTCTGGACGTCATATTAGTCTTGATCAATTAGAACCACACGCGTTTTTATTAGATTTCCAAACAGAGTTAGAGCTTTTCTACCGCCGTTATAATGTGGAGCTGATTCGTGCGCCAGAAGGCTTTTTCTATTTACGTCCAAAAGCGACTACGTTAATCGCGCGTAGTGTGTTATCTGAATTAGAAATGTTAGTAGGGAAAGTCTTGTGTTATCTCTATTTAAGTCCAGAACGTTTGGCACAACAAGGCATTTTTACTGTACAAGAAGTATATGATGAACTGCTCAATTTGGCGGACGAGAATAAATTATTAAAAGCGGTGAATCAACGTTCGAGTGGTTCGGATTTAGATAAACAAAAATTAGCGGAAAAAGTACGTGCTGCAATTAGTCGTTTACGCCGTTTAGGAATGTTACAGACTGTGGGTGATCAACATAGTGGTAAATTCGTGATCTCTGAAGCCGTATTCCGTTTTGGTGCTGAAGTACGTAGTGGTGAAGATCTGCAAGCTGCACAATTACGCTTAATTCGTGAAGGGGAAATTGCAACACCAGATTCATTGCAAGTTGATAATGACAATAATGAAAACGATGAAGATGAATTAGAAGAGAATAACTTTGAGGAAGGGGAAGCATAATGGCGGAATTAGAAATGGGAGCATTAGAACCTCAACAAGTGAGTGTTGCAAGTGTGAATACCAATGCAGAACGAGGTAAATTTCGTTCGCTTACCTTAATTAACTGGAACGGTTTCTTTGCGCGTACCTTTGATTTGGATGAATTAGTAACAACATTATCCGGTGGTAATGGGGCAGGAAAATCAACCACCATGGCAGGGTTTGTAACCGCATTAATTCCTGATTTAACTTTATTGCATTTCCGTAATACCACAGAAGCAGGGGCATCTGGCGGTTCACGCGATAAAGGGTTATACGGAAAATTACGCCCAGGAATCTGTTATGCGATTTTAGATACGATTAACTCCCATCGCCAACGTGCTTTAGTCGGTGTGCGATTGCAGCAAATTGCAGGCCGTGATCGTAAAGTTGATATTAAGGCGATTTCGATTCAGGGCGTACCATTATCTATTTCACCAACAGAAATTTTTACCGATAAAATTTCAGAAACTCAAGCTAAAGTAATTGGGCTGCCTGAAGTGAAAGAAAAAATCGAAGCGTTAGGGGGAAGTTTCAAACAGTATCACTCTGTTGCCGATTACCATAGCTTTATGTTTGATATGGGGATTATTCCAAAACGCCTGCGTTCATCTTCCGATCGTAATAAGTTCTATAAATTAATTGAAGCATCGCTGTATGGGGGAATTTCATCAGCGATTACCCGCTCTTTACGTGATTACTTATTGCCAGAGAATGTGGGCGTGAAAAAAGCGTTCCAAGATATGGAAGTGGCATTGCGTGAAAATCGGATGACATTAGAAGCGATTAAAGTTACTCAAGCGGATCGTGATTTATTTAAACATTTAATTACCCAATCGACAGATTATGTAGCTGCGGACTATATGCGTCATTCTAATGAAAGACGCCATAATATTGAGTTGTTATTGGGACAACGTAACGAACTATTTCAAACCAAGCAGCAGCTCAATTTAGCGCAACATAATATTGTTGATTTCAGCCGTGAAGTAAGTCAATTACAAGAAGCTGAGAAGACTTTAGAAATTGATTATCAAGGGGCAAATGATCACTACAATTTGGTGGTGAATGCACAACATCATCAAGAGAAAATCGAACGCTATCAAGAAGATGTTGCTGAATTAAGTGAAAAAATTGAAGAGCAACAAGGTATTGTTGAAGAAGCGCAAATTACCTTAGCAGAACAACAAGAAAGTGTTGAAGTGATTGAGGGCGAAATTGAATCAATTCGTGATCAATTAACCGATTATCAGCAAGCGTTAAATGCACAGCAAACTCGTAGCGTGCAATATCAGCAAGCTATTCAAACATTAGAAAAAGCGAAAAATTTAACAGGTATTGCCAGCTTAACCCCAGAAACCGCAGAACAATACCAAGCAGAATTTAGCGAACAAGCAGAAGCCTTAACCGAACGTGTTTTAGAGTTAGAACAAAAATTATCGGTAGTAGATATTGCGAAAACTCAGTTTGATAGAGCCTATCAGTTGGTTTGCAAAATTCAGGGTGAGGTAGCTAGAGCAGAGGCTTTGCAACACGCGAAACAAATTTTGCGTGATTATCCTGCACAAAAATTACAGCAACAACAAGCGAATGACCTCAAAGCAAAATTGGTTGAGTTGCAACAAAAAGCTGACCAACAACAACGCGTGCAGCAGCAATTAGCTACTTTTAACCAACAAGCAGGGCAGTCGTTACAAAGTGCCGATGAGTTAGAAAGTTATGCGTTACAGCAAGAGGATCGCAGCGAAGCGTTAGATGAACGTTTAAATAGTATTATTGAAGAACGATCAGCATTACGCCAACAACGTGATCATTACCAAGCGGTATATCAACAAAATACGCAAAAAGCACCATTATGGCTCACTGCACAAGCCGCATTAGAACGAATTCAAGAGCAAGTGAATCAACAATTCCACAGTTCGCAAAGTGTTATGGATTTTATGCAAAATCAATTAACGAAAGAACGGGAATTGATCATTCAACGTGACCAGCTTGAGGCAAAAAAACAAGATCTTGAACAACAAATTTTACGTTTAACGCAACCAGATGGTTCAGAAGATCCTCGCCTTAATCAATTAGCGGAAAAATTTGGTGGTGTATTATTATCTGAATTATATGATGATGTAGATATTACCGATGCGCCTTATTTCTCAGCCTTATATGGTCCAGCTCGCCATGCGATTGTAGTACGAGATTTAGAAGCTGTTAAACCGTTATTACAAGAATTACAGGATTGCCCTGATGATCTCTATCTTATTGAGGGTGATCCAAATTCATTTGATGATAGTGTGTTATCAGCGCAAGAGTTAGATTGTGGGGTAGTGGTACAAGTATCACAACGTGAATTACGTTATTCTACTTTCCCTGAGATCCCTCTGTTTGGACGTGCGGCACGTGAAAAACATTTAGAAACCTTGCGTGAACAACGTGATGAAATTGCAGAGCAGTTTGCCCAAGTATCATTTGATGTACAAAAATGCCAACGTTTGCACCAACAACTTAGCCAATTTGTTGGTTCACATTTAGCATTAGCGTTTGAAGTTGATCCTGAAGAATTAATGCGTGAGGCTCAACAACAACGTAATGAGGTAGAGCGTGAGTTAGCTAAATTAACCGATCAAGAGCAACAATTACGTAGCCAATTAGCGGATATTCGTCAGCAATTACAACAATTAAATAAACTCTTACCAAATCTTGCCTTATTAGCTGAAGACAGTCTTGTTGAACAGATTGAAGAGTATCAAATGCAATTAGCTGAGGCAGAAGAAAGCGTGTTCTATGTGCGTCAAAATGGGGCATTGATTGAACAATTAGAACTAATTGCTAGTGCGTTACAAAGTGATCCTGAGCAACACGAAAGTTTGCAAGCCGAATACCAACGTGCAGTAGAATTGCAAAAACAGGTTCAACAACGTTTATTTGCTGTTACGGATGTCGTGAGCCGTTTAGCACATTTTAGCTATCAAGAAAGTGCGGAATTAGAAACCTCAGAATTAAGTATTAGATTGCGTGAACGTTTAGAGCAAATGCAACAACAACGTGAACAAAAACGTCAAGCACTCAATCAAGCACAAACTCAGTTACAGCAGTATCAACAAGTTTTAACTGGGTTAACAACCTCTAAGGAAATTAAGCAGCAAACATTGCAAGAATTGCTTGATGAAGTTGCTCAGTTAGGTGTGCGTGTGGATGCTGATGCAGAAATGCGA
Organism: Gallibacterium genomosp. 3; assembly: GCF_001678475.1. GTDB lineage: Bacteria > Pseudomonadota > Gammaproteobacteria > Enterobacterales > Pasteurellaceae > Gallibacterium > Gallibacterium faecale. The sequence continues at coordinate 74,756 of NZ_JTJR01000007.1, forward strand.
GCGAAAAATCGCCGTGATGAACTGTATCAACAGCTTTCGGTAAATCGCCAACGCTGTAACTATTTAGAAAAACAATTAGCGGTTTTAGAAAATGAAACGGATGGTTTAACTAAAAACTTACGTAAATTAGAACGAGATTATAAAGCGCAACGTGAAGTTGTCGTGGCAGCAAAAGTAAGTTGGTGTGCAGTACAGCGCTTATCTCGTCATAGTGATGTAGAGAAACGTTTGCATCGCCGTGAGTTAGCTTATCTCTCCGCAGAAGAGTTGCGTTCTATGTCGGATAAAGCGTTAGGGGCATTACGTAATGCTGTAGCAGATAATGAATATTTACGCGATGCGTTGCGATTATCTGAAAATTCAGCGAAGCCAGAATATAAAGTGAAATTCTTTATTGCGGTATATCAGCATTTACGTGAACGGATTCGTCAAGACATCTTAAAAACAGATGATCCGATTGATGCGATTGAGCAAATGGAAGTTGAACTATCTCGCTTAACTGAAGAATTAACCAGCCGTGAACAAAAATTAGCAATTAGTGCAGATAGCGTGGCTAATATTATGCGTAAGACGATTCAACGTGAACAAAATCGTATTCGCTTGTTGAACCAAGGGTTACAAAATATTGCCTTTGGTCAGGTGAAAAGTGTACGGTTGGTCGTGAATATTCGTGATACTCATGCAATGCTATTAGATGCGTTATCGGGTAAACAAGCAGAATATGAAGATCTGTTTAATAACAATAAATTGACTTTCTCAGAAGCGTTAGCGAAGTTATATCAACGCCTTAATCCACACATTGATATGGGACAACGTAGTCCACAGACAATTGGTGAGGAACTTCTTGATTATCGTCATTACCTTGATCTTGAAGTAGAAGTGTTCCGTGGTGCAGACGGTTGGTTGCGTGCGGAAAGCGGAGCATTATCAACAGGTGAAGCGATTGGTACAGGGATGTCAATTTTGTTAATGGTAGTACAAAGTTGGGAAGAAGAATCTCGCCGTTTACGTGGTAAGGATATTGTGCCTTGTCGTTTATTATTCTTAGATGAAGCTGCTCGTTTAGATGCGAAGTCGATTTCAACACTATTTGAACTTTGTGAACGTTTAGATATGCAGTTATTGATTGCCGCACCAGAAAACATCAGTCCAGAAAAAGGAACAACCTATAAGTTGGTACGTAAAATCGCACATAACCAAGAGTTTGTGCATGTGGTTGGTCTAAAAGGTTTTGGCACAACACATTAAATAAGTAAAGAAAATGCGGCGAAAGCCGCATTTTTTATCACTAATTACTTCACAAACTTTTCCAACTTCGGTTTAAAGTAATTCTCGCCTTTTTTAATTTTGCCGTTTTCGTCAAAGATAGCCTTGCCGTTCTCGAATTTTGACCAATTTGAATCATTAACTTCAGCAAAGGCAGAATAGAAATCAAAACCAGCCATATAAGCAACCCCTGTGGCAGTAACCACTTGATCAGCTAAAGAATCTAACACCTCGACTTTATGTTCGTGAGTTAATTCAGTTAAGCGTTCTGTTTGCTTATTTTGCTTATAGCTATTAGCGAGAATTTCAAGATTATGCGCCATTTCAGCATGACCTAACGCATCTAACATTTCGACAACTTCTTCAAAATGACAACCAATTTGCACAGAAAGATCTTTTAATTCTGGATTCGGTTTTGCCTCTTTAAACCAATCTAAAGTACGTTGTAATTCATTTTTCTGACTCATTTTCTCTCCTTCTTCAATGAATATTTAATCAAATTGAGTAACCCAATGTTTATCACGATAAGCGGCAAAGCACATTTGGATCTGCTGTTGGTTATTTTTCTCAGTGGCAAGATTAGGTAAGTTATCTTCAGCAAAATAAGCGGATTCTGTTGTTTCAATATTTTGTTGAAATTGTCCTTTAAGTACAGTACAGAGAACAAAGATTTTACAAACACCATAAGCATATAAAGGTTGATTATGTTTAGCACGATCTTGAACTGCGATAATTTTATCAGCAGTTACGTCTAGACCCGCTTCCTCTTTCACCTCTTTAATAGTGTTTTCTTTGATCGACATATTGACATCAACCCAACCACCAGGCAAAGACCAATTTCCATCGTTTTCTCTCACCAATAGAATTTTATCGGCTTGAAAAATGGCTGCTCGGGTATCTAATTTTGGTGTTTGATAACCGATTTCATTACAAAAAAGATCCATTACTTTAGTAAAAGGGATATCTGCTTGATAAGCAATGATTTCGGCAGAAATCTCTCGAATTCTTTGATATCTTTCGAGATCATAATTATCTTTACCATAAGCTAAACCTGCTTGAGCAAGGCTTTGTAGCTCTATTGCCCAACTTAACCATTTTTCTGATGTATTCATTACTCATCTCCTATTTTAGAGAGAATTAACGTTAATCTTGCCTAGAGTTATCTAACGATAGCTGATACGTTCTTGTTCTGATAAATAAATTTGACTTTGTACTGGTTGTGTTTCAGCAATCACTTTACCATTACGAATTGAGTAACGAGTTGGAACTTGACGGCGTACCGCATCGAATCCATTTTCTGCTGGCAGAATGATTAAATTCGCCGCTTTACCTTCTTCAATTCCGTAATCTCGGATACCTAACGTTTTTGCACTATTTTCAGTCACTAATTTCAGTCCATCATTGATTTGTCCATAGCCCATTAATTGGCAAACATGAAGTCCCATGTGCAATACTTGTAACATATTGGCTGTGCCTAAAGGATACCAAGGATCAAATACATCATCATGTCCAAAACAGACATTAATGTTACTTGCTAATAATTCTTTTACACGAGTGATGCCACGACGTTTCGGATAAGTATCAAAACGACCTTGCAAATGAATATTGACTAATGGATTAGCAACAAAATTGATGCCAGAAAGTTTTAGTAAACGGAATAGGCGAGAAGCATAGGCACTATTGTAAGAGTGCATTGCAGTAGTATGACTAGCGGTAACTTGATCGCCCATTTCATATTTTAATGCAAGTGCAGCAACGGTTTCGACAAACCGTGATTGTTCATCGTCAATTTCATCACAATGAATGTCAATCGGTTTGTGATAACGGCGAGCAATATCAAAAGCAATGTGCATTGATTCTACACCATATTCACGTGTAAATTCGAAATGTGGAATTCCGCCAACAACATCAGCCCCCATTTTCATAGCTTGCTCTAATAAAGCTGCTCCATTTGGATAAGAGAGAATACCTTCTTGTGGGAAAGCAACAATCTGTAGATCGACCCAAGGCGCAACTTCTGAACGGACTTCTAACATTGCTTTCAAGGCAGTTAAGGTTGGATCAGAAACATCCACATGAGTACGTACTGCCTGGATACCGTTGGCAATTTGCCATTTTAACGTTTTCCAAGCGCGTTGTTTGACATCTTCATGGCTTAAAAGTGATTTACGTTCAGCCCAACGTTCTATCCCTTCAAATAAGGTTCCAGACTGGTTCCAGTTAGGTTGTCCTGCTGTTTGGGTTGCATCAAGATGAATATGTGGTTCAACAAAAGGTGGATAGACAATTCCATTTTCAGCATCTAATACCTCTTCCGTGGTTGTAAGAGGCGTATCGTTTGGTAGTATTTTTTCAATACGCCCTTGGCTTAATAAAAGTTGCCATAATCCTTGGCGATCAGGTAAATGTACATTTTTAATTAACATTTCAATTTTCCTCTGTTGTATTCGGTATTAAGCAAATTTTTTACGTAATAATGGATTTAATATCAGATAAGCTACTGCACCACTGATTACGGCATTGACAGGAATAATACCTGGTAAAAATTTACCACAGGCAACGCCAATACCGACCGCAACAATAGCTGCCCAGTTAATATTAACAAAATGTGCTTGTTCAAAATTTTGATAGGCATGACGGCGTGTTAAATAGTCGGCGATAATAATTCCGCCAATAGGTGGAATAGCCGCAGATAAAAAGGTTAGCCAACCAACGAAATTGTTATATAGCCATAACGCACATAATGTACCAACGATACCATTAATGACGGATAAGATACGGCTGCTAACGCCAGTAATATTGGCAAAGCCTAAACCAGAAGCATAAAGTGCGTTGTCATTGGTTGTCCAGATATTTAATCCCAATACAATAATGGCAGGGAGTAATAACCCTTGTGCAACCATAACATCAGAAATATCTGCCATACCTTTTACCGCTGCACCTGCCGCACCGAAAATAAACATTAATGAGTTACCAAGGAAGAAAGCTATCATTGTGACTAACACTGCATATTTGGCTTGTTTACCAAAACGAACAAAGTCGGCAGTTAATGTGCCTGCACTAATAAACGATCCCACTACTAATGTGATTGCGACAGAGAGTGAAATCGGATCTTTTGGAATTAATTGTTGTAAAGTGGAGAGTCCGCCTGCATCGTGGATAGCAAGATAGACAGAATAACCGCCAAGTAAGGCAATAGCAGGTACAGCAATAACAGAAAGTGCAGTGAGTGCGGAAATACCAAAGAAAACGGTAATGGTCATTAAAGCCCCAGAAATTAGAATCAATAAATTCACATCAATTCCAGTAAATTTATTAACAGGGATTGCAAACATCGCTACCCCAACACCAAACCAACCTACTTGTGTTCCACCAAGTAAGGCAGAGGGTAGCCAAGATCCTCGGATACCAAAAGAGTAGCGTGCTAGGATATGTGTAGTTAAACCAGTTTTAGCGCCAATATAACCTAAGAATGAGGTATAAACTCCTAGCATTAAGTTACCAACGATAACAGCAAGGAAAAAATCATTGTAGGTAAGTGAGGTGCCTAATGTTCCACCTGTCCACATACTGGCTGAAAAAAAAGTAAGCCCCAACATAACAAATGTTAGGGCTATCATTCCTTTGCGTTCAGACGCTGGAACTGGCTTAAGACTATAGTTGTCAGCAGACATAGAGATTACTCCTTAATTTTATGATGTGTGTTTGTATTGCGCTGGCTATTATAGAGGTAACTGGATCAGAATGAAATTGGTCAAGATCAGTAAATAAGAAAATTGAAAACTGTATGCCAGATAGTTATTATCGAAAAGCAGTAGGATGACTAGGAGAAAAACGGAATGGAGCAACAACAGGATGACATCATTATTCGTGTTGCAACTTTGGATGATGCAGCAGAGATTTTAAATATTTATGCACCTTATGTAGAAAAAACCGCAATTACCTTTGAATATGAAGTGCCAAGTTTAGAAGAATTCAAAGCGCGTATGCGTAAAACTTTAGCTAAATATCCGTATATTGTTTTAGAACAAGGTAGTGAGATTTTAGGATATGCCTATACCAGCACTTTTGTTGGCAGGGCAGCGTATGATTGGGCGGTGGAAACGACAATTTATTTAAAAGAAAATCAAACTAAATCAGGCTTAGGAAAACGGCTTTATACCGCACTTGAACAAATTTCTAAAGCGCAGAATATTTATAATTTAAATGCTTGTATTGGTTATCCAGAACAAGATGATGAATATCTAACACGGAATAGTGCTAACTTTCACCAACATTTAGGTTATCGTTTAGTCGGAGAATTCCGTAAATGCGGCTATAAATTTGGCCGTTGGTACAATATGGTATGGATGGAGAAGTTTTTAGCTGAACACCCAGTTCGCCCTGAACCGGTTATTTGGTTTCCAAATTTAGATGCAACAACATTGCATTTATTAGGTATAGAGAAGAAGTAATTACTTTTTTCTTTTATATAAAACAGTTCTATGACTGAAAAAAGGAGATTTGTTATGAAGAAATTTCATAAATTAAGTGTTATAGCAGTGTCGTTATTTGCTGCGGTTCAAGCTTATTCTGCAACCCAAAGTGTTGAAGTGTTACAACCTCAGGTTGAGTATCAACAGCTTGTAAATCAACGGCAAGTAATTGATGATCTTTTGGATCAAGCAGTTGAAATTCAAAAATCACCTGCGAGAGTTTCTGATGCAGGATTTACCGCTAAATTACCAAGCAATATGGAGCGTATCGCTGATATTTTATTAACAGCACATAAATTAGAACCTTATCGTATTGATTTTGTTTTAGGTGCAGCCAACGCCTATATCTATAATGGGAACGTAGATCGTGCAATTGAGTTATATAAACAAGCGCTAGAAGTGGCACCTGATGATGTAAAAACCAATATGTATTTAGCAAGTTGGTATCGTTATAAAGGTGATGATAAGGAAAGTGGTAACTATTTAAAACATCTAGAAAAAATTGCACCAGAAAAAGCAGCAACTTTAAAACAAGTTTTTGCAACAATTGATAAAGTGACTAAGTTACCGATTGTAGATAAATCAGAAACCAAATTAACAAATCAAGATGCAATTATTACATTGGGTTATGCACTAAATCCTGATGGTAGTATGAACGAGATCTTAATTCAGCGTTTACAGAAAACATTAGAGTTAGCAAAACAGAATCCAGAGGCATTAATTATTGTTACTGGCGGGGTACCAAAAAATAATCAAACTGAAGCTAATTTAATGAAAAAATGGCTAATTGAACAGGGGATTGATGCAAAAAGAATTTTTGCTGATAACTATGCACGTTCTACGGTAGAAAATGCACTTTATTCTCGTTATGCATTAGCACATCATAAAATTAAACATGCAATTTTAATTAGTTCTGGTAGCCATGTTCGCCGAGGTCAAACTTTATTTGAGTTAGCTACTCGTGATTCTGGACCACAAGGTATTACATTTGAAGCTGTGGCAGCCTTAGATAAACCATTAGCGGAGTTACAAAAGGTGAGTGCAAAAGATTTACTTGGGATTTATCGGGATAGTCTGATTGTGGTTGGGTTGCCAATGTTTAATAGTGGTGTATTAAGAGATTAATTGATGACAAGCTGGTTAGAAAAATTTTAGCCAGCTTTTTTAATACTATTTTTTATTTATTAGGGAAAACGATGCAAACTTTACAACCAGCATTACTTCTTATTGATATTCAACAAGGCTTCGATATTCCTGGCTATTGGGGTGAAGAAAGAAATAATCCAAAAGCAGAAGAAAATGCGGCATTACTTTTGCAGCATTGGCGTAATCAAGGTTATCCAGTTTTTCATATTCAACATTGTTCACAGAATCCTCAATCTTGTCTATTCGCTACCCATCAGGGACATCAGTTCAAGCATTTAGTCGCACCAACAACAGGTGAAATTGTGGTTCAGAAAAAAGTGAATAGTGCCTTTATTGATACGGATTTAAAACGACTATTAGATGAACAGCAGATTCAACAACTTGTGATTGTTGGTTTAACTACGGATCATTGTGTTTCTACGACAACTAGAATGGCAGGAAATTATGGCTATACAGTTTTTTTAGCCGCTGATGCCACAGCGACATTTAGTCGGAAAGGATTAAACGGAGAACTCTTTTCGGCACAACTAATACATGATACAGCTTTAGCCAGTTTACAAGAGGAATTTGCGACTGTATTAACCACAGCAGAAATAATAAAATTATTTTAGGCTGTTTATAAACCTGTAATTAATCACAAATTTTAATAGATGTTTATTGGGTTCCCTCT
>NZ_JTJR01000008.1 GCF_001678475.1 Gallibacterium genomosp. 3
AAAAATCTCTGTTTTTTGCCACCCGGAAAATCTTATTGGAGTGAGGATCAGCAAGTGTGTGAGGGTAGGCTTTCTTTTGCTTCGTTTTCTTTGCCTAAACAATGACAAAAAGCGATAGCATTTTGAACGTTGTTTGCAACGGCCCGTTAGGGTGAGCAAGCTTGCTTGCGAATAAAATGAAGTCGCCCTTTAGGGCGAAACCTAAATGCTAATTAAGCAAAAATATCTAAAAATATTAAATAGGCTTTGTCATCAAACTGAAATAATGAAATTATTCAGTGAAAGCAAAAAATTTTACTGCGTATTACAGCAAACCTTATTAAGAAATTAATGAGTTGTTACAAAAAATAAAAAATATTGTGGAGGAGATCATATCTTCACTATCTTGTGATAGGTTTTCTACTAAAAAAAGAGTATAAATAGAGTATTCGTTAAGTAGGAAAGAGATGTTCCGCAAACGATTGGCAAGGCTCTCCTACTTGTGGTTAACGAGATTGTTGTACTTATTGTGGAGAATCTCATGGATTCGATAGTGAACTCCCCTCAGCATGGACAGTTGTCCGAAAGATCTCAATTAGAGAGACAAGCAGAAGCACTAGGTATTGCCCCTTTTTATTATAGTTTAGAGGGGGAAAAAATTCAGGTTGATGATGTTGTATTACAAACATTAATCAACTGGCTTAGCCTTAATCCTCAAACTTCAACATCACTTTTCAATAATGTTTTTGTATTACAAGCAGAAAATGTTTCTCGGTTAATATGGCAACAGCTAAATTTCCAAGAAGATGAATATCCACAACAACTTCTCAATGAACAACAACAAATTATTGAAAATAGTTGGCGTATTGAAACAGAGCAGTATCTAGAATTTATGCCATTACCGATGGGCTATTATCAGTTAATTACCAATTATGCTAAATATCGGTTATTGGTCGCGCCAGCTAAAACTTATCAAGCACCTTGCTTGAGTGGTGAACAAAAAGTTAGTGGCTTAAATTTACAATTATATAGTTTACGTTCACAGCGGAATTGGGGAATTGGCGATCTTGGTGATTTACAACAAATTGCCACGGAGTATGCTCGAGATGGAATTGATTTTATTGGAATCAATCCGTTACATTCATTATTTCCAGCCCATCCAGAGTGGGCAAGTCCGTATAGCCCATCATCACGTCGTTGGTTAAATCCAATCTATTTAGCCGTAGATTTATTGCCGGAAATGGAAGAGTCTACAGCATTGGCATGGCGACAATCACCAGAAGTAGAAAAATTATTGCAGCAAGTGCGGGATACTGGTTGGGTGGATTATTCACAAGTCTGGCAATTAAAGCTTGATGGTTTACGTATAGCTTATCAAGTATTTAAGAAAGCAGGACGATTAGCCTATCGACGTAAAGCCTTTGCTAAATTTGTTGCTGAACAGGGTGAACCACTATATTTACATGGATTATTTGAAGTATTAGATCGCACTTTTGCTCATGATAACGAAGATGAAGAAGATTTAGCTGGTTGGTTAGCATGGGAACTTGAGTATCAAAATCCTAATAGTGAAGCTGTTCAGCAATTTGCTAAACAACATAGCAAACAAATTGAGTTTTATATGTGGCTGCAATGGTTGATGCGAGATCAATTAGAGGCGGTACAACATATTTGTGCACAAGTTGGCGTGAAATTAGGGCTTTATGGCGATTTAGCTGTTGGTGTGGCACGAGGTGGTTCAGATACGTGGTGTCACCGAGCAGTATTTTGTATGAAAGCCTCTGTGGGAGCTCCTCCTGATGAATTGGGACCGGCTGGACAAAATTGGCAGCTTCCACCGCTATATCCACAATATTTACGTGCAGAAGGGTATGAAACATTAATCAAATTGTGGCGTGCCAATATGCAAAATTATGGTGTATTGCGGATTGACCACGTGATGGCGTTATATCGTTTATGGTGGATTACGCAAGGTGCTAATGCAGCACAAGGTGCTTATGTTTATTATCCGATTGCAGAATTAATTGCGATTTTAGCGATTGAAAGTCAACGTTCTCAATGCGTAATTATTGGTGAGGATTTAGGCATTGTTCCGCCAGAAGTGAGAGAGTGGTTAGATCGTTATGGTATCTATTCTTATGCAGTCATGTATTTCAATAAGACCTATGATGGTTATTTATTACCGGAACATTATAAAAAGAATGCGATTGCGGTAGTGAGTACCCATGATGTTGCGCCATTACAAGGATTTTGGAAAGCAACTGATTTAGCAACAATGTATCAATTAGGGGTGTTACAAGAGGCTCAATACCAACGTGCTTTACAACAACGTACAGACGACAAATTGCGTTTTGTACAAACATTAAAACAAGCGAAATTATTAGCGTCATTACCACAAGATTTACAGCTTACAGAGGAATTAATCATTGCAATTCATCAATTAGGAGCAGTAAGTCGTAGTCAGTTATTTGTCATTCAACCAGAAAATTTATTAAGTATTGAATCTTCATTTAATATTCCGGGGATTGCCAGAGCTTATCCAAATTGGCGTTATCGCTTACCTGTTTCATTACTTGATCACGACGTGTGTCAGAAACTGCATCAATCTTATCGACAAATTATTTCAGCCCGTCAAAACCTTGATGTCAATGCAATCGCAGAGTGTTATCAAGACTATCTTAAACTTATTCTATTAGGGGAAAATATGATTACCGTCGATTATAAACAAATCGATCAGTTATTTAATGCCGTACATAGCGATCCGTTCTCTTTCTTAGGTGCACATTTAACAGAGCAAGGACTTGTTATTCGTGCTTTATTACCAAATGCAAAACAGGTTGCTATTTATAATCGGCAAAAGAATCACTGTTTAGCAGAAATGCAGTTAGTTGATGAACGTGGATTTTTTATTGCTTTATTACCTCGTGCTACAGCAGATTTACATTACTTGTTCAAAATTGATTATGAAAATAGTCCAGAAGCAATTTATCAAGAAGATCCTTATCGATTCCCATCTTGTTTATTTGAGTTAGATAATTGGCTATTGAAAGAGGGAACACATCAACGTCCTTATGAAGCATTGGGGGCACATTTAACTGAGAATAGCTATATCCCAGGAGTAAATTTTAGTGTTTGGGCACCAAATGCACGGCGGGTTTCTGTGGTTGGTGATTTCAACCAATGGGATGGACGTCGTCATGTGATGCGCTTCCATCGTGAAAGTGGCATTTGGGAAATTTTTATCCCACATATTAATGAGGGAAGTTTATATAAATTTGAAATTCTCGATGCAAATGGGGTAGTACGTTTGAAATCAGACCCCTATGCCTTTGGTACACAACTTCGCCCAGAAACTGCTTCTGTTGTCACAAAATTGCCACCAAAACAACCGTATAATCCAGAACATGCGAAAGCAAATGCGGTAGATGCGCCAATTAGCATTTATGAAGTGCATTTAGGATCATGGCGTCGTAATTTAGCTAACAATTACTGGTTGAGCTATGAAGAAGTGGCAGATGAATTAATTAGTTATGTAAAAGAGATGGGATTCACCCATATTGAATTATTGCCATTATCGGAGTTCCCATTTGATGGTTCTTGGGGATATCAACCTTTAGGACTGTATGCACCAACTCGTCGTTTTGGTGATGCAAAAGGATTATGTTATTTCCTCGAAAAAGCGCACCAAGCGGGTATTTATGTATTGTTAGATTGGGTAGTAGGGCATTTCCCAACAGATGAATATGGGTTGAGTAAATTTGATGGTACGGCATTGTATGAACACGCTGACCCTCGAGAAGGTTATCATCAAGATTGGAACACTTTAATTTATAACTTTGGACGGAATGAGGTACGTAATTATTTAACAGGTAATGCCTTATATTGGGTAGAACGCTACGGATTTGATGGTTTACGTGTCGATGCAGTGGCTTCAATGATTTATCGTGATTATAGCCGTTCAGATGGCGAATGGATTCCGAATCAATATGGTGGTCGAGAAAATTTAGAGGCAATTAATTTCTTACAACGTACTAATGCGTTACTACAAAATGAACAACGCGGAGTGTTGTCAGTCGCAGAAGAAAGTACTTCTTTCACTGGTGTTAGTCATGCAACGGAACAAGGCGGATTAGGATTCCAATTTAAATGGAATATGGGGTGGATGAATGATACGTTACGTTATATGAAACTCGATCCGATTTATCGTAAGTATCATCACAACTTACTTACCTTTGGCATGATGTACCAATATAGTGAGAATTTTGTTTTGCCGTTATCGCATGATGAAGTAGTACATGGAAAAGGTTCATTACTAACCAAAATGCCAGGAGATTGCTGGCAAAAATTTGCAAATTTACGCGCTTATTACGGTTATATGTGGGGCTTCCCGGGTAAAAAATTATTGTTTATGGGAAATGAATTTGCTCAAGGTAGAGAATGGAATTACCAAGAAAGTTTGGATTGGTTCTTATTAAATGAAGAACATGGCGGTTGGCATAATGGTGTACAAAGTTGGGTGAGGGATTTAAACCATATTTATCAACGTTATCCTGCATTATGGCAACAAGATCAACATCCAAATGGGTTTGAATGGTTAGTGGTGGATGATGCTGATCAATCTGTTTTGGTATTTGCTCGTTATGCGAAGAGTGGTGAAACCATTGTTGTGGTATGTAACTTTACTCCAGAGGTTCGTCATAATTATCGTTTTGGTGTGAATAAGGCAGGATTTTATCGTGAGATTTTAAACTCAGATGATCCAAGCTATAAAGGTAGTGGTGTGCATAATTCAGGTGGTATTTGGAGTGAAAAAATTGCGAGCCATAACAAGAAACATTCTTTAAGTGTACAAGTTCCACCACTTGGTGCAGTTTATTTTGTACTAGAAAATGAAATTCCTGATGAAGAGGACGATCTTGCCAGGAGTGAACCAGAAGTAGAAGCAAAAACAGTAAAAAAAGCAACTAAAAAAACAACAGCTGCAAGTGCGAAAAAGGTAAGTAAATCGCCAAAAGCGAAGACAACAACAGCAACTGCTAAAAAACGGACAACAACGAAAAAAGCGACCAAAAAAGAATAGGGATGTTTAGATGACGCTAACACGGGAAACATTTATTGGTTACGAATATCCGATGGGATATTGCATTACGGAATATCAAGGATATAAAGGTGTTAATTTTGTTCTTGCTGCACCTCATGCAACGGATGTTTGGCTCTGTTTATTTGATGAAGCTGGTCAAGAACAGCGTTATGCCATGTATCGTCATCATGATTGTTTTACCCTGTTTGTCACCGGCGTTGGTGTGGGACAAAAATATGGTTTTCGGGTTGATGGTGGTAAAGAACAACCTAATTGTTACAACGTGACGAAATTATTAATTGATCCTTATAGTCGTTTAGTAGTGGATCTACCCAATTTAAGCAGTGAACAGCAAGTTGCTCTGTTTTTATGGCATAACTTCCAAGATAATGGGTATTTAGCACCAAAAAGTGTGATTGTAGATGCTACATTTGATTGGGAAGGGGATAAGCCGTTACGTACACCTTGGTCGAAAACTATTCTCTATGAGCTTCATATAAAAGGATTTTCTCAATTAAACCCTCAGATTCCAGAAAAAGTAAGAGGGACATTTGCTGGATTGGCAGAAGAGGTAAATGTAGCTTATTTGCAAAGTTTAGGCGTAACAGCAGTGGAGTTATTGCCAATAACGTTGCATTTAGATGAACCTCGCTTACAACAAATGGGGAAAAAGAATTATTGGGGCTACAATGTTTTAGCACATTGTGCACCAGATCAAAGATTTTCTACCTTAAACGAGGTATTATTGGAATTGAAATCTTTGGTAAAGCGGTTACATCGTGCCGGCATTGAAGTGATTTTAGATGTTGTATTTAACCATACTGCGGAAAATGATTTAGCTGGGCCAACGCTTTGCCAAAGAGGGATTGATAACCAACTCTATTATTGGCATGACCAACATCAACATTATTTAAATTGGACAGGATGTGGTAACAGTTTAAATCTTTCTGAACCACGGGTATTACAATGGGTAATGGATTGTTTGCGTTATTGGGTGGAAGAGTTTCATATTGACGGTTTCCGTTTTGATCTAGCACCGTTATTGGGAAGGACACCAGAATTCAAGCAACATTCACCTCTTTTTGCAGCGATGGCACAAGATCCTGTTCTTGCGCCTTGCAAAATGATTGCAGAACCCTGGGATATTGGCGAAAGTGGTTATCAATTAAGTGGATTTCCTCACTTTTTTAGTGAGTGGAATGATCGTTTTCGCAGTGATATGCGTCAATTTTGGTTGAATGATAGCCAAGAATTGGGGGCTTTAGCGTTACGTTTTGCAGGTAGTGCTGATTTATTTCAATTCAAAGGCAGATCAGCACGCAGCTCAATTAATTTTATCACTGCACACGATGGATTTAATTTACAGGATTTAGTGAGTTATAACCAAAAGCATAATCATAATAATGGTGAAAATAACCGTGATGGTGACAATCATAATTTTTCGTTTAATCATGGTGAAGAAGGCGCGACCAATGATCCTGAAATTAAGCGACAACGCTTGATAAGTAAAAAAGCATTGTTAGCAACACAATTATTGGCTTTAGGAACACCAATGTTATTGGCGGGTGATGAAATCGGTCACAGCCAACAAGGCAATAATAATTGCTATTGCCAAGATAATGAATTGACCTGGCTGAATTGGCAAGATGCTGATCATTCATTGCAACAGTATGTAGCAGGGCTTATTACCTTACGCAAAGAGATGGCGTCAGTTGGGATTTATGATGACTGGTGGAATATGGAAAATGCACAATGGTTTCGTGCAGATGGTCACCCAATGCAGACGCAAGACTGGCATCAAGGACGCAGTCTAATGTTGTTATTACAGGGAAAGTATCTTGTACTTTTTAATGCTAATCGTGCAGCGCAATCTTTCCAATTACCTACGGGAAGATGGGTGAAACGGTTTGGCGAAGGGCTTGAGCTACAACAATCAATGGCGATTGTTGCACAACTCGGTATCGTAATCTTAACGCAGTCACTGCCTTAACAATATATAACATCACAGGAGAATATTATGAGCGCAGCAACCACAACTAAATCTATTCCAACTCGGGAAAGTATCGCAAATGATACGTTGGTACTTATCTTAGCAGGTGGTAGAGGTTCTCGTTTACATGAAATGACGGATCGTCGTGCTAAACCAGCAGTCTATTTTGGTGGTGCACATCGTATTATCGATTTTGCTTTATCAAACTGTTTAAATTCAGGATTATTAAAAATTGGGGTGATTACCCAATATGAAGCCCATTCATTATTACGTCATTTACAACATGGATGGTCTTTCTTGCCACGTGAACGTGGTCATTTTGTGGATATGCTCCCAGCGCGCCAACAATTAAATGATTCTACTTGGTATCGTGGTACTGCGGATGCGGTATGGCAAAACGTACCAATTATGAAAGAGCATTACCGTCCTAAATATGTATTGATTCTTGCTGGTGACCATATTTATAAAATGGACTATATGCGTATGATCGAAGATCATATTGAATTTGGTGGTAAAGCTACTGTGGGTTGTATTGAAGTGCCAAAAGAAGACGCGAAAGCTTTTGGTGTTATGGCAGTGAACGATAAACTCAAAGTGGAAGCATTTGTTGAAAAACCAGCCGATCCACCAACAATACCAGACAAACCAAATTCATCTTTAGCATCAATGGGAATTTATGTATTTGATGCAGATTATCTGTATGAAATTTTAGAAAGAGAAGCAAGTTGTGAAGATACCTCTCATGATTTTGGAAAAGATATTATTCCTGCGATGGTAGCGGAAGGATTACTCTATGCCCACCCATTTGAACGTTCAAGTAAAGGTAGAAATACACAAGGGCTTATCTATTGGCGTGATGTGGGAACATTAGAAAGCTATTGGTCAGCGAATATTGATCTTGTCAGCGAAAAACCACAATTAAATATGTTTGATAAAAATTGGCCAATCCGTACTGTGCCAAAACAAACATTACCAACAAAATTCTTCTATAAACATCCACATAAACAAACTATTGATAACTCATTAATTGGTGGTAGTGGTGTGATCATTGATGCTGAAATTAGTAATTCTGTACTCTTTGATCATGTGCGTGTTGAGGAAGGGTCAAAAATAGAATATGCGGTAATTCTGCCTCAAGTGAAAATTGGTAAAAACTGTGTATTACGCCGTTGTATTATTGATCGTAATTGCCGTATTCCAGATGGTATGCAAATTGGGGTGGATTTAGACGTTGATCGTCAACGCTTTAGAATTAGTAGCCAAGGTAATATTGTATTAGTTACTGAACCAATGTTAGAAAAATTATTGGCAAAACAACAAGTAGAAGAAGCGTCAGCAGCGGAATAGTTGCTCTTTTTCTACCATAATTATCATCAATAATGTCCACTTTTTCGAGAGGATTAAACACGGAAAAGTGGATATTTCATCACAAAGAAAGTTAAGGATCTTAATTAATAATGAAAGTACTTCATATCTGTTCGGAACTTTATCCACTCATCAAAACAGGCGGACTGGCAGATGTTATGGGGGCATTACCTTTTGCCCAAAAAGCAGAAGGAATGGATGTTCGCGTCGTGCTGCCTATGTATCCCGCAGTTGCTGAAAAATTGCAACATGAACATTCACTGCATCTTTTTACGTTTGCTGGTCATATCGAAATTCGTCATGCTGAATATCAAGGTATTGGCATTTACTTGATTAATGCACCTCATTTATTCAATCGTAACGGCAATCCTTACCATAACGAATATTATCAAGATTATGCAGACAACTATTTACGTTTTGCGATCCTTGGCTGGACAGGCGCAGCATTAGCTGCAGGCGCTGATACTTGGTGGGGGATAGCTGATGTATTACATATGCATGATTGGCAAGCTGGTCTGGCTGGTGCTTATGCAGTTGCTTGGAATCTTCCTGTCAAAAAAATCTTTACTATTCACAATTTAGCGTATGCTGGTTGCTTTGATGCGCGTCATATGGCGGAATTGCAGTTACCACATCATTTTTTCCACGTTGACGGCTTAGAGTTTTATGGTCAAATTTCTTATCTGAAAGCAGGGCTTTATTATGCAGATGAAATTACCGCAGTAAGCCCAACTTATGCCCGAGAAATTACCGATCCAAGTATGGCTTATGGATTTGATGGCTTACTCCAAACACGTGCAGCGCAACAACGTTTACACGGTATTTTAAATGGTGTTGATGATCAAGTTTGGAATCCTGCCACAGATACCAATATCGCCAAAACTTATAAAGTAGGTAAGATGCAAGGCAAGAAAAAAGATAAAGAGGATTTACAAGCAGAATTTGGTTTAGCACAGAATCCGGATGCACCACTATTAGTGATGGTTACTCGATTAGTGGAACAAAAAGGAGCAGATTTAGTCGTTGCCGCAGCAGAAGCTATGGTCAGAAAAGGAATTCAATTAGCAGTATTAGGATCAGGCGCTCCACATCTTGAAGAGAGCTTACGTTATCTTGCAGCAACTTATCCACAACAAATTGGTGTTAAAATTGCCTATAACGAAGCGTTATCACACCGTATGGTAGCAGGTGGTGATGTGATTTTAGTCCCTAGTCGTTTTGAACCTTGTGGTTTGACGCAATTATATGGTTTGAAATATGGAACTTTACCATTAGTGCGTTCAACTGGCGGTTTGGCAGATACTGTGGTTGATACTACGCCAGAAACCCAAAAAGAGAAAACGGCAACTGGTTTTGTCTTTTTACACGCAGATGTCAATGGCTTCTTGTATGCCGTAGATAAGATGTTAGAAGTTTGGGCAAAACCTCGTCAATGGAACCTAATTAGATCGACAGCAATGCAACAAGATTTTAGTTGGCAAAAAGCTGCAAAAAGTTATCTTGCCTTATATAGCAAATAATTTAACCATTATTGCGCATAATAGTGTGTATAAGTGATTTTATACACGCTATTTCTTTTATAAAAATAGTAATTAAAATCAGTAGGTTATAACTGGAGAAAAACTTCTAATTTATTTTAAATAATGAATATTTATACAATTTTCGTTTAAATAACATTCATTTTTCATTGAAAAAATCAACAAAATAACATAGGATACCCGCCGCAAAACTTGCCATTTTCCTATTGGAGATCACAATGCCATCAAATAAAATTAAATTTACCTATAATGCTCCAGCCAGAGATGTTGAATCCCTCAAAGCAACTATCGTTTCAAAATTGATTTACAATCTATGCTGCGAACCCTCAGAAGCAAAATTAACTAATTGGTTAAATGCAGCGCTTTATACAGTACGTGATTTAAGTGCACAATCTCGTTTACATACTCGCCGTGCGATCAAACATGAAAAATCACGTCGTGTCTATTATCTTTCTATGGAATTCTTAATGGGGCGTGCTTTCAGTAACGCACTGATTGCGGAAAATGTCTATGAAGCAATGAAACAAGCCTTTACTGAATTAGGCTTAGATTTTGATGCAATTCTAAACCAAGAAGAAGATCCGGGTTTAGGAAATGGTGGTTTAGGCCGCTTAGCAGCTTGTTTCTTAGATAGTTTAGCGACCCTTCGTATTCCTGCAACGGGTTATGGTATTCGCTATGACTACGGTATGTTTAAACAAGAAATTGAAAACGGTCGTCAAGTCGAAAAACCAGATGGCTGGTTAGCACAAAATATTGCATGGGAATATAACCGTCCAAGTAAAAAAATTCCAATTCGTTTTGGTGGACAAATTTATTACGAAAACAATAAATGTATCTGGAAACCGTCTGATGAAGTGGTGGCATTAGGTTATGACCAATTAATCCCTGGTTATGACAATGACATTGCTAACACACTTCGTTTATGGTCAGCTCAATCCAGTGATGCCTTTAGTCTTAATGATTTTAACCGTGGTGACTATTTTGCTGCGATGGAGAAACAAAATTTCTCAGAAAACGTTTCTCGTGTTCTATATCCAGATGACTCAACAACTGCAGGCCGTGAATTACGTTTACGTCAAGAGCATTTCTTAACATCTGCGTCAGTACAAGATATTTTACGTCGTCATCTCGATATTTTTGATAATTTAGATAATTTAGCCGATAAAGTGGCAATCCACTTAAATGATACTCACCCAGTATTAGCCATTCCTGAATTAATGCGTCTATTAATTGATGAACATGGCTACGAATGGATTCAAGCGTGGGAAATGTGCTGTAAGATCTTCTCTTATACCAACCATACTTTGATGAGCGAAGCATTAGAAACTTGGCCAATCGAGATGTTAGGTACAATCTTACCTCGCCATTTACAAATTATCTTAGAAATTAATGAATACTTCTTAAATGATCTTCGTGCGAAAGGTTATGGTGAGGATGTGATTCGCCGTGTGTCTATTATTGATGAAGATAATGGACGCCGTGTGCGGATGGCTTGGTTAGCGGTGATCGGTTCATATAAGATCAATGGCGTGGCGAAAATCCACTCTGACTTAATGGTGAAATCAATTTTTGCTGATTTTGCTAAAATTTATCCAGATCGTTTTACCAATGTTACTAATGGGGTAACGCCTCGTCGTTGGTTGGCGATTGCGAATCCGGGATTATCATCATTAATTGATAGTCGTATTGGTAAGGCATGGCGTAAGGATCTTGAAGAGTTAAGCAAATTGAATCAATTTGCCGATGATCAAAGTTTCTTACAAGATTTCCAACGCGTGAAATTTGAAAATAAACAGCGTTTAGCTGATTACATTAAGAGCCATCTTGGGATTGAGGTTAATCCACATGCCTTATTTGACGTACAAGTGAAACGTATTCACGAATATAAACGTCAATTATTGAATGTATTACACATCATTTATCGTTATAACCAAATTCTACAAAATCCAGATGCAGATTGGACACCAAGAGTATTTATTTTCGCCGGAAAAGCAGCAAGTGCTTATCATACAGCGAAGAAAATTATTAATTTAATCAACGATGTTGCTCAAGTTATCAATAATGATGGTCGAGTACGTGATTTAATTAAAGTGGTGTTTATTCCTAACTATGGTGTAAGTTTGGCACAAATTATTATTCCGGCAGCAGATCTTTCTGAACAAATTTCATTAGCAGGAACCGAAGCATCAGGAACCAGTAATATGAAATTTGCATTAAACGGTGCGTTGACAGTAGGAACATTAGATGGTGCTAATGTAGAAATCTTGAATATGGTAGGCCAAGAAAATGTATTCATTTTTGGTAATACTGTAGAACAAGTGGAAGCATTGCGAGCAAGAGGGTATTCACCGTTTGAATTCTTTGAAAAAGATCCACAACTACACGAAATTGTGCAGCAAATTACGACAGGACGTTTCTCGCCACAAGAACCAATGCGTTATCAAAATGAATTGAATCTGTTCAGCGATTATTATCAAGTGATGGCAGATTTCCGTTCTTATGTCGAAGTCCAAAAACAAGTGGATCAACATTATCGCAATCCACAAGCGTGGGCGAAATCAGCATTAATTAATACCGCTAATATGGGTTATTTCTCTTCAGACCGCTCAATTATTGATTATGCGGAAAATATCTGGAAAGTAGGACCACTATTAAGTTATGACAAAGAAGTTTATGAAGCAGAGAACTGTGTTTTTGAAGATGAACTTCCAGAAAAAATCTAATTAGTGTTATTTTAAAATGTATGGGAAAGCAGTTCAAATGAACTGCTTTTTTATCTAATATAATTAACTGACTATTAGGATAAAATTAATTAATATATCAAGAAAAAGATAAGTATTTATTATTGATTTTATTGATAAAGATTATACAAAATAACCAGAAAAAGGTATCTTTCGGTTATTTTTTATAATTGTGAGTAAAATGTAGTCATTTAGTTTTTGTCTACAGGCTTTATTCTTGCCCCCCCTAGAGTTTTGCTAATCTCTATCTCTCTCAATTAAATTTTATCAGGGTTAAGGAGTTTTAATTATGAAGAAATTAGCATTAGCAACATTAATGGGCGCAGTATTAGCGGTTTCTCAAGGGGCAAATGCGAAAGATGGCACAGTAAATTTTACTGGTGAAATAAAGGATAATACTTGTACTGTTCATACAAATAGTAAGAATCTTACTGTACAGCTTCCTTCAGTAAATAAATTAGCATTAGATGCAGCAAATAAGACAGCAGGTCTAACATTATTTTCTATTCAATTAGATAGTTGTGATAATGTATCAGCAAAAGCTTATTTTGAACCAACGCCAGGTAAAGTAGATTTTACCTCAGGGCGTGTTATTAATACTAATACAACAACTGGTGGTACTGTTGAAATTGAGCTTTTAGACTCAGATGGTACAACCGCATTAAGCCTTGCAGAAAATGCACCAAACCAAAATTCTCAATACCAAACAATCACAAGTGCAAATAATAAATTACGCTATTTTGCCCGCTATCACGCTAAAGGAACAGCAGTAGCTGGTGCTGTAGCAGGTAGCGTTGATTATACCATTGCTTACCAATAATTTATTCAAGATAGCAGATGAATAAAGGGCAGTTGAGCTGCCCTTATTTCTTTATCGCAATGTAAGGGGACTTTTCTCCCTTATAAAATCAAGCAAATAGGTCAGCAAAATGTGGAAGAAAAGTATCATATTATTAATGGGATTATGGGTATCTGTAAGCCAAGCAAGCATAGTGATTACAGGTACACGAGTGATATATCCATCATCACAAAAAAATGTCAATGTTCAACTAAGTAATAATGGCGAACACCCTTCTTTAGTACAAGCCTGGATAGATAATGGTGATGCCAATGCCTCCCCAGAGCAGATTAAAATACCATTCTTAATTACGCCACCGATTTCACGGGTGAATGTACAAAAAGGGCAAACCTTACGTATTACCTATACGGGCGAGCCTTTACCCCAAGATAGAGAATCGGTGTTTTATTTAAATGTGTTAGATGTGCCACCTAAGCCAAAAGCAAATCCAGACGGTAACCAAAATTATCTACAAATTGCTGTGCGTTCACGGATTAAGCTCTTTTTCCGCCCAGAACAATTAGGTATGTCAGTAAATGAGGCATATGACAAAGTGCAGTGGTCGGTGAAACAACAGCAAGGGAAAAGTGTGATAGAGGTGCATAACCCCACCCCTTACTTTATTACCTATAACCGAATTAGTGTGAAACAAGGTGGAAAAGTGGTTCATGCAAAAGAGAGCGATATGGTAGCCCCGTATGGAACAGCGAGTTATGTGTTATCAGGAAATATAGCAAATAAAGGTGAAGTGAATTGGGTTGTGGTAAATGACTATGGTGGGTTACAACAAGGAAGTCATTTACTGCATTAGATATTAAGAAATCATCACAAAAAGAAAATAAATAAGAGAAGAAAGTTATTTGGATAAAGTCAATTTATAGGGTAGTTTGTGAGTAATGATAAACAGAGATGGAATATGCAAAAGCATAATGTAAATAGATTTAAACTTTGCTTGGTATATTCAGCAGTATTAATGTCATTAATGGGAGCACCTTCTTTTGTGCAAGCAGAAGAGGAATATGTTGAATTTAATCCTATTTTCTTACGTGGCGTATCAAGTGATGAAGTAGATGTGAGTCGATTTAGTTATGGTAACCCAGTAGCAGCAGGTGAATATGTAGCAGATATTTATTTAAATGAACAACTTAAAGGGCGAATAGCATTACAGTTTGCCGAAGTACCAAATAAACATACAACCGCATTATGTATGACAGACAGCTTATTGTCTGTTTTGGATTTATCTACTTATGCTTTTACAGGGAAAGCTACACAGGATAATGCCCAATGTTCATTTTTGATTGATAACGTACCCGAAGTAAAAATCAACTTTGATTTATCAACATTACGTTTAGATGTTCATGTTCCACAGGCTTATATTAACCAGCGTCCACCAGGTTATATTTCACCTGCACAATGGCAAGATGGCGTACCTGTTGCATTTGTACGCTATGATGCGTCACATTATCAATATCGTTATGGTGGTATCAAATCAGAACAGACGTACCTTGGAGTAGAAGCGGGAATTAATCTATTTGGTTGGGCACTCCGCCATCGAGGTTCACAAAGTTGGCAAGACCAAGTTCGCTCACCTTATCAATCAATTTCTACTTATGCACAACATGATATTGCATTATTACGTGGGCAACTGACGATAGGGGATTTTTACACGAGTGGGCTCTTAATGGATAGTCTGCCTTTACGCGGGGTACAATTAGCGTCTGATGATAGAATGTTGGCAAGTTCTGTACGAGGCTATGCGCCGATTATTCGAGGTGTGGCAAACTCTAATGCAAAAGTAATTATTCGTCAAAATGGGCGTATTTTAAAAGAGGTAACTGTACCAGCAGGACCATTCTCAATAGAGGATTTATACCCAACAGGATATGGTGGGGATATTGATGTTGAAATTTTAGAAGCGAATGGTGAAAAGCGAACGTTTAGCATTCCTTACACCGCCACTGCACAATTAATTCGTCCAGGGTATAGTCGTTATCAAATTGCGGTAGGACGTTATCGTTATGGTGAAGACATTTATCCAAATAATATCGCTCAAGCAACATGGCAATATGGTTTAACCAATAACATTACGTTGAATATGGGCGCAACCGCAACCAAAAATTATCACGCTGAGTTAGTGGGATTGGCTTTTAATACGCCAATAGGCGCATTTGCAACGAATGCCACATTTTCAAATGCAGTCTTTACAAACTCAGGAAATAAACGCAAGGGATATAGCTTATATGCAAGCTATAACACACGCATTGAACCGACTAATACCAATGTGACCTTAGCGGCGTATCGTTATTTGTCGAGAGATTACTTTAGTTTGCAAGAGGTACTCACTGCGAATAATAGTCAATTTTTAGATGATATTGCGTTAGATTTGGGGGCTTATACACCTTATCGTCCAAAGAATCAATTTAATGTCGCAATTAACCAAGCATTAAAAAAACAATGGGGACACCTTTATTTAACGGGTTCAACAAGTACTTACTGGGATAGTCATCGTAAACAGTACGAATATCAGTTAGGGTATAGTAATTATTACAAACGGTTAAATTATAGTGTGTCGTTTTCACAAGCAAGAACCAATCAGGGCGAAAAGGATAACCGTTTTTATTTAAACCTATCTTTACCGTTAGGTAATGAATCCTATACTTACCTATCGCAGTCATTGAATGTATATCAACAAAATCAATATACCACAGCCACATCAATTTCAGGGACGTTGGGTAAGGAGCGAAATTATAGTTATAGTCTGTCATTTAACCGTAATCAAAATAATCTTAAGAACTATGCAGCAAGTGGTAACTATACTGGTAGCTGGGTGAATCTCAATGGAACTTGGGGGCGTGATAGTGACCGCAATCAGCAATATTCTGTGAGTGCGTCTGGTGCAGTAGTGGCACATCCAAAAGGCATCACATTAACTAATTATCTGGATGATACGTTTGCGATTATCCATGCAAAAGGGGCAAGCGGTGCAAAAATTAATGGCGCGATAGCCAATAAATTAGATTATTTTGGTAATGGGATTTTATCTTATTTAGAACCTTATAGCGTTAATTATGTTGGGATTGATACCACTGATATTCCAGACAGTGTTGAGTTATCCGCGACAGAGCAACAAGTAATTCCGAGAGCGAACAGTGCGATGCTTATTGATTTTGCGACTAAAACAGGGCAAGTCGTCTTTTTAGAGCTGACGGAAATGCCAGCACTACCGTCAATTGGTACAGAAGTATTAGACGAACAACAGAGATCTGTTGGGGTTGTAGCGCAAGGTGGACGGATTTATACGCGAGGATTATCGGATAAAGGACAATTAACGTTATCGTGGGCAGGCAAGCAGTGTCGGATTGATTATCAAATATCAAATAGAGAAAACAACCGACAAATTTTGATTATACCTGTAGTTTGTAAGGAATAAGAGGAATGATTTTATTTAGAATTATATTAATAATGGTTTTGATGGTAGGACTGGCAAAAGCGGATTCTGAGTACAGAATTCCTAGTAAACGAAATTCTATTAGCTTAACTATACCTGGGGGCATACATGAAGTAGCAAAAGCAAGAGATAATTGGAGTCCTTTACCAGCTATCAGGGGAAATGGTGTAAATCAAGATGGTTCTTTTTTTGGGCGACATGAGTCACCTGCTCAGAGACCTACAAGTATAATTGAAGCTAAAGTGATTTTAGAGCCGACAGGATATATCTATAATGGACTACCTATTTTCAAAATACCAGGTAATGATTATGTAGGTATTGTACTATATGTAGGTGATACAAGGGCGGAAAAAGGAGTTAACTTTACAAATAAAAATTGGCAAGAAGTATTTAAATTTGGTGGAAATAGTTCAGGATATCAAGGACTCAATCTCTTTTTTAGAAGTGTTATGTATGCATCTCCTCAAGAAAGAATACCTGGTCAGCAAATAGAGCCGGCATTAACTAGTCGATTACTTGTAGGTTATATTCGTTCTCGAGCTATTTATGCAAATGTGGGTAAAAATGGAATTAGAAATGGTGTAACAGCAGATATTCCTATTTATTTAGAGCCATATGGTATGAAATATACTATTAGTACTTGTACTATGACATCACCACAAAATATTACTGTTCAAATGCCAAAGATTAGTAAAAGCTCTCTAGATAATGCTCCTGTAAATAGAGGTCTTCCAGAGGTTTATGCAGGAATATTTGAGTTAAAATTAAATCAATGTGGTGCTTATACTCGTAATGAAAAATTCCTCAGAAATGATATTTCAAGGGTTCTTATCACATTTACAGATGCAACAGATCCTAGTAATACAGGAAGTTACCTAAAATTAACTCCAGATTCTATGGCAAGAGGCGTTGGAATTAGAATTTATCCTGTAGATGGACCATTTTGGCAATATCAAGGTTGGTGGGTAGGCTTAAATTCTCTGAAAGGATTAAATTATGATGCAAATAATCGTAATGTTTTACAACGTTTTATTGTTAAATACGCAAAAACAGGAGATATTACCCCAGGAACAGTGAATGCAACAGCAACTTTTACATTTTCATATCAATAAATTAATAAAGGCAGTTCAAATAAACTGCCTTTATTATTCATATTCAGATATTTAATTTTGTTCAGCAAAAGTAGGTTCATCAGCCTGTTTTAAAATTCGGCTAGAAATTGTGCCAGCTGTTATTGCGCCATTTACATTTAATGCAGTACGTCCCATATCAATTAAAGGTTCAATTGAAATTAATAAGCCGACTAAGGTTAAAGGTAATCCCATAGTAGAAAGTACAATAATCGCCGCAAATGTTGCACCACCACCAACACCAGCGATACCAAATGAAGAAATGGTAACGACTAGCACTAAAGTGGCTAAGAAATCAATTGAAGTCGGATCAATGCCCACTGTTGGCGCAATCATCACCGCTAACATCGCAGGATAAATTCCTGCGCAACCATTTTGACCAATCGTAGCGCCGAATGAAGCGGAGAAATTAGCAATCGCACTTGGCACACCTAATTTATTGATTTGAGTTTCAATATTTAATGGAATTGTGGCTGCGCTTGAACGAGAAGTAAAGGCAAATAATAGGGTAGGTGAGACTTTTTGGTAATAACGAATTGGATTAACTCTAAAGAAAGAAAGTAACAATCCATGAACGAAGAACATTAAAATGATCGCTAAGTAGGAAGCGACAACAAAGCCTGCTAAATTAAGAATGTCTGCTAAACTAGAACTTGCGACAACTTTCGTCATTAAAGCTAGGACACCATAAGGTGTTAAGCGAATCACAACTCGAACTAGTGCCATAATTAATTTGTTTAGTGTATCAACGCCTTGAGAAATGCGTTCTGATAAGGCTTCATCTTTTTTACGAATTGTGAGAATTGCTACACCTAAGAAAGCAGAAAAAATCACGACACTAATAATCGAAGTTGGGTTAGCACCGGTTAATTCAGCAAATGGATTTTTTGGAATAAATGAAAGGATCATACTTGGAATGGTTAATCCATCAAGTTGCGCCGCACGACCAAGTACTTTTTCATTCGCAGCAAGTTCACGTGCTCCTGATGTTAATCCTTCAGCGGAAAGATGGAAGAGATTGGTCATGGCTATCCCAATGATCGCTGCAATTGCTGTGGTAACTAATAGAATAGAGAGTACACTAAAGCTAATTTTACCAAGGGAACTCGCATCATGCAGACGTGAAATAGCAGAAAGAATTGAAACAAAAACTAAAGGCATAACAATCATTTGTAGCAAACGCACATAACCATTACCGACAATATTGAGCCAATTAATAGTTTCAGCGAGTACTGGGGAATCAATTTTATAGATAAGTTGTAGTACGCCACCAAAGATTACCCCTATAACCAATCCGACTAATACTGTACGAGATAGATTATCAGAACGTTTGAAATAAATGCCTACCAGCCATAATAGGCTAATGAAGATGATTAGATTAATAGTAGTGCTTAACATAAAGAATTATTACCCCATTGATATAAAATTTAAGAAAATAGATTTGAAATGAAAACCAATTATAGCAATACTTAATTTAGCGATTGTTATAACTTTTTATTATAAGTAATAGCATTTATAATAAAAATAAGTTTGTAAATGGGTATAAATATGTATTTTCCTATTGTGTATCAAAATGCTGATTTTGTGGTGATTAATAAGCCACCAGGGATTAGTGTGCATAAAGATGACAATGCGATTGGTTTAACCACTTTAGTAGCCAAACAGCTCAATGTTGAACAGGTTTGGCTCGTTCATCGTCTTGATAAAACAACATCTGGTTTGTTATTACTGGCGTTAAATAAAGAGGCGGCGGCAGAATTATCAACGCTTTTTGCCGAACATCAGGTTAAAAAAATCTATTTTGCATTAGTAGAAAATAAGCCAAAGAAAAAACAAGGGCTAATTCGTGGTGATATGGTACGTACTCGGCGAGGGATGTGGAAATTAACACCAGAACAGCAACATCCAGCAATTACTCGTTTTTATTCAGTAAGTTGTGAAAGTAAATTACGCCTATTTGTGTTGAAACCACAAACAGGAAAAACTCATCAATTACGGGTCGCAATGAAAAGTTTAGGAAGTCCTATTTTAGGCGATCCACTGTATGGGAATAAGCAATATACTGGACGTTGTCATTTACATTCTGCGGTGTTAGCGTTTTATTTCCATGATCAATTTTTTTGTTGTTCATGTTTACCAGAAGAGGGGGAATTTATGCGGGAATCGGTGAAATTACAAATGACACAAATTGTTGCGCAAGAAATTGCAGAAATTAGATAATAAAACGTGATTTTTTAAGTCTTTAGTATTATCATTATTCCACTTTTAACCAATTTCAAAACAGTTTAATGATGTCAATGTATATGTTTAGTTTCCGATTTTTTAGCTCTTAGTTTCTAAGAGGCGATTGGTTTAACTAAATTCTTGCCAAATTAAACTGACAAGCCTCCCCAATTATGGAGGCTTTTTTTATGACTATTTTTGAACATCTTATTAAATTAGCTAAAGTTTATAGAGGAAAGGTATGCAAAACCTAGAACAGATTACCCAAGAAGCCCTAGCGGCTATCGCTAAAGCGGAAGATGGTAAGGCACTTGAAGCAATTCGTGTTGAATACTTCGGTAAGAAAGGGCCTTATACTCTCTTAATGCAAGGATTAAGAGATGTGCCGGCAGATGAGCGTCCAGCAATGGGAGCAAAAATTAATGAAGCGAAACAAGCTGCACAAACTGCGTTAAACGCAAGAAAAGCTGAGTTAGAAGAAGCAGAGTTAAATGCTAAACTCGCAAAAGAACGTATTGATGTGAGTTTACCGGGACGTAAAACTGAAAATGGCGGCTTACATCCAGTTTCATTAACGATTGAACGTGTGGTGAAATTCTTCTCTGAGTTAGGTTTTGCGGTAGAAACAGGTCCGGAAATTGAGACTGATCACTATAATTTTGATGCGTTAAATATTCCAGCACATCACCCAGCTCGTGCAGATCACGATACTTTCTGGTTTGATGCAGAACGTTTATTACGTACCCAAACGTCAGGTGTGCAAATTCGCACTATGGAAAAACAACGTCCACCAATCCGTATTATTGCACCAGGTCGTGTATATCGTAACGATTACGACCAAACTCATACCCCAATGTTCCATCAAATTGAGCTGTTATTTGTAGATAAAAAAGCAAATTTCACAGAGCTAAAAGGATTATTACACGATTTCTTACGTAACTTTTTTGAAGAAGATCTACAAGTCCGTTTCCGTCCATCTTACTTCCCATTTACCGAGCCTTCGGCTGAAGTGGATGTGATGCGTAAAAATGGTAAATGGCTAGAAGTGCTAGGTTGCGGAATGGTACATCCAAATGTATTACGCAATGTAGGCATTGATCCGAATGAGTATTCTGGATTTGCAGTAGGTATGGGAGTCGAGCGTTTAACTATGTTACGTTACAATGTCACTGACTTACGTTCTTTCTTTGAAAATGATCTACGTTTCTTAAAACAATTTAATTAATTTGCAGGGGAGATAACTTAAATGAAATTCAATGAATCTTGGCTGAGAGAATGGGTTAATCCTGCGATTACAACAGAACAATTATGCGATCAAATTACGATGCTTGGGCTAGAAGTTGATGGCGTAGAACCCGTTGCAGGTGAATTTAGCAATGTCGTTGTGGGTGAAGTGGTTGAATGTGCACAACATCCAGACGCAGATAGATTACGAGTTACCAAAGTTGATGTAGGAACAGGTGAGTTATTAGATATTGTTTGTGGTGCTCCAAACTGCCGTAAAGGCTTAAAAGTGGCTTGTGCCAAAGTTGGTGCAGTTTTACCGGGCGATTTTAAAATTAAAAAAGCCAAATTACGTGGTCAGCCATCAGAAGGAATGCTTTGTTCTTACGCTGAACTTGCGATTTCTACGGACGGTGACGGCATTATCGAATTACCAGCAGATGCACCAATAGGAATGGATTTACGTGAATACTTTAATTTAAACGATCAAGCGATTGAAATTAGCTTAACGCCAAATCGTGCTGATTGCTTAAGTATTCGCGGTATCGCACGTGAAGTTGCAGTAGTTAATCAGGTGGAACTGAATCCATTACAATTTACACCAGTTAATGCCACAATTAACGATAAAGTTGCGATTGATCTACAAGCACCAGAAGCTTGCCCACGTTATCTATTACGTATGGTAAAAAATGTTAATGTTAATGTGAAAGCAAGAACCCCAATTTGGATGCAAGAAAAATTACGCCGTTGTGGTATCCGTTCTATTGATCCAGTAGTAGATATTACCAACTATATATTATTGGAATTAGGTCAGCCAATGCACGCATTTGATGCGGATAAAGTGACACAACCAATCCAAGTTAGAATGGCGAAAGCGGGTGAAACTTTGGTGTTGTTAGATGGTTCCACAGCAGAATTAAAAGAGAATACACTGTTAATTGCTGATCAAAAAGGTCCATTAGCAATGGCAGGGATTTTTGGTGGTGAAGCCAGTGGTGTGAATGAAAATACAACCAATGTTATTTTAGAATCTGCATTCTTTGCACCATTAGCAATTACAGGTCGTGCAAGACAATATGGATTACATACTGATGCTTCACACCGTTATGAACGTGGCGTAGATTTTGAATTACAACGCTATGCAATGGAACGTGCCACAGCGTTATTACTCGAAATTTGTGGCGGTGAAGCTGGAGAAATTTGCGAAGTTGCAAGCGAAGAATTTTTACCAAAATTAAAACCAGTTACTTTACGTCGTGAAAAATTAGATAGTCTATTAGGACACGTTATTCCAACAGAAACTGTTACTGATATTTTCCAACGCTTAGGTTTCCAAGTCAGTTTCGCGGATAATGTTTGGTCAGTAATTCCAACAAGTTGGCGTTTTGATATTGAGATTGAAGAAGATTTGATCGAAGAAGTGGCACGTATTTATGGCTATAACACCATTCCAAATAATGCGCCATTAGCACATTTAATGATGCGTGAACATAAAGAGTCTGATGTGTCATTAAGTCGAATCAAAACGGCTTTTGTTGAACATGATTACCAAGAGGCAATTACATATAGCTTTGTTGATCCTAAAGTACAATCTTTATTACATCCTCAACAAGAAGCGTTAGTATTGCCAAATCCAATTTCAGTAGAAATGTCAGCAATGCGTGTTTCTTTGCTTAGTGGATTACTTGGTGCAGTGGCTTATAACCAAAATCGCCAACAATCACGTATTCGTTTATTTGAAGCAGGATTGCGTTTTGTACCAGATAGCAGTGCAGAAATTGGTGTGCGTCAGGAGTTTGTGATTGGTGGGGTAATTACAGGAACTTGTCATCCAGAACATTGGGCAACTAAATCAGAAAGTATTGATTTTTTTGATTTAAAAGGGGATTTAGAAAGTATTTTTGATCTGACTAATGCTGGAAAAAATATTAAATTTATTGCAAAATCTTATCCTGCATTACATCCGGGGCAATCAGCAGCAATTATGCTTGATGGCGAGGAAATTGGTTTTATCGGAACAATTCATCCTCGTGTTGCACAACGTCTTGATTTAAACGGTAAAGTGGTTGTGTTTGAAGTATTATGGAATAAGATTGCACATAAAGATGTAATTCAAGCCAAAGAAATTTCCCGTTTCCCAGCAAATCGTCGTGATTTAGCAATTATTGTCGCGGAAGATATTGCAGCAGATAGTGTATTAGCTGTGTGTCGTGAAGCTGCAGGTGCTCAATTAACGCAAATTAATTTATTTGACGTTTACCAAGGCCCAGGTGTTGCAGAAGGAACGAAGAGCTTGGCAATTAGCTTAGTGTTGCAAGATAAAGAAAAAACATTAAGTGATGAGGATATTTCAGCAGTGGTGAATGCCGTGTTGTCTGCATTGAAAGAGAAGTTAAATGCTTATTTGAGAGATTAATCTATGACGTTAACAAAAGTAGAACTCGCTGAAAATTTAATTGCAAAATTTGACTTAAATAAAAATGATGCCAAAGCATTAGTTGAGTCATTTTTTGAAGAAATTCGTGCTGCATTAGAATCAGGAGAAGATGTAAAGCTCTCTGGTTTTGGCAATTTTGAACTGCGTGATAAAACCCCTCGTCCAGGGCGTAATCCAAAAACTGGGGAATATGTACCCATTACTGCACGCAGAGTTGTGGTATTTAAGGCAGGGCAAAAATTACGGGCGAGAGTAGAGAAATCGAAGCCAAAAAGCTAATTCGTGAAAAGTATTCCTACTTATGTAGGAATACTTTTTTTATACTCGTTTAAGCTCAAGATAAGACAACAAGCCGAAGACAGTATCAATAATATGGCGAGGCGATGTAACTTAGTATTACTTTGAAATTAAACGACTATATTTTCAACATGGTTTTAACCAACGTATGGAGAAGTAACGTGTTAGTCAGAATAACCTCCTCATTAAAACTAGGATTAGTTGCAGCATTCATATTCGGTTTAGCCGCGTGTTCAAGTCATCAACGCAATTATCATAGCCGTATGCCTGATCCTATCTATACCATGGCGCAGCTCAGTGAGCAACAACATGAATGGTATCGAACACCTTATCGAATTGGTGGCAATACTCGTAGTGGTGTTGATTGTTCAGGGTTTGTGATGCGGACTTTTGCTGATCGTTTTTCTATTCAGCTGCCGAGAACGACTACGGCACAATCACAAGTAGGGATAAGAGTGCCACTTGAAGATATCCAAACAGGTGATTTAGTTTTTTTTAAAACAGGCAGAGGCCCGAATGGATACCATGTCGGTATTTATGTGAAAAATAATCAATTCTTACATGCCTCCACATCGGGCGGGGTAATTTATTCCTCGTTAAATAATCCATATTGGAGCAAGGCTTTCTGGCAAGTTCGCCGTTTATAATCAATGAGAGGATAGTGTATGAATGTCATACACTATTTTAGCCTGCATTCGATATTTTTTAGATATTTTTGTTTTTTAGTATTTAGGTTTCGCCCTAAAGGGTGACTTCCTTTTCTTTACTCGTATTATGAAAGTATAATCTGACCACTTTTCCAAGCTTCCCCTCTTCAATCTGTGAGCTGAAGAGGGGTAGAGGAAATGAAAAAAATTACCTCACAATCTCATAACAAGGTAGATACTCTTCTGCACTTGGTAATTTCATCCGATGTTGAGCAACAAAGGATTTTAATAAAATTTCCATCTGTTCTAACACCATTGGATCACCATGTAATTTAAATATACCGTGTTTTTCCACTTCATCAATCGTATCAGGTTTAATATTTCCAGCAACGATACCAGAAAATGCACGGCGTAGATTAGACACAAGATCCATTAATGGTTGGTCAAGATGTAAATCTAAGGCAGCCATTGCTTGATGTGTTGGTTCAAATGGTGCTTGTAATACAGGGTCAATTTTTACTGCCCAGTTAAAGCTATAAGAATCGCCTCGTTGATAACGTTGTTGTTTAATTATATCCATTGCTTGTTTCGCTTTGCGAGCGACTAACACAGGATTATCAATAATAATTTCATATTGTTGGCGAGCTTTTTCACCTAAAACTTTTTCAACAAAACGATCAATCGCATTGAAATAGTCTGCACAAGCTGCTGGTCCAGTTAAGATTAATGGAATTTCTTGTGCTTGATTTTCAGGATGCAATTTAATTCCTAATAAGAATAGGAATTCCTCGAAAGTTCCCGGTCCACCAGGGAATATTAGGAAAACGTGGCCAAGTCGTGTAAAGGCCTCTAAACGTTTTTCAATATCTGGCATAATAATTAATTCATTCACGATCGGGTTTGGCGGTTCAGAAGCGATAATGGACGGTTCTGTAATGCCAATAAAACGACTGCTTTTAAAACGCTGGTTTGCATGACCGATCGCTGCTCCTTTCATTGGCGCTTCCATTACACCTGGGCCACAGCCAGTTACTACATTTAATTCACGGTAACCAAGCTCTAAACCAACAGCACGACAATATTGATATTCGACTTCGTTAATAGAGTGCCCACCCCAACATACGACTAAATTAGGGTCTTCACCTAATGGTAAAGCTTTAGCATTTCTTAAAATCGAAAAGACTTGATTGGTAATGCGTTCGCTTGGTTCTGCGTGCGGGAAGTATGCACCACGGAAACGTTCTTGATTAAGCTGAGCGAAAATAATATCGCGTAATACGGCGAATAAATGGTATTGAATATTGCGAATAATCTTATCATCAACAAAAGCACTTGCAGGTGGATTGTGTAATTCTAAAGCGATTCCACGTTCACGAGCACAAAGATTAATCGCAAAATCAGGGTATTGCCCAAGTAATTCTCGGCTATTGTCGGTGACAGCACCTGAATTTAAAACAGCTAATGAACAGTTACGATATAAAGGGTAAAGATCGCCTTCAGCGCCTTGTTTTAAGCGAGCGACTTCAAGATGAGAAAGCTGATCCATACTTCCTCGAGGATTAATATAATAAATACTCATCACTTCCTCCTAAATTATTGGCGAGCTAGACGTAAATTTTCTGGCAATAATTCGAAATTTGAACGAAACGGATTAATATCTAGGCCACCACGGCGAGTATAACGAGCGTAAACCGTTAATTTTTCTGGACGAGCATAACGCATTAAATCACAGAAAATACGCTCAACACATTGTTCATGAAATTCATTATGTTGACGGAAAGAAATTAAATAACGTAATAGCTTTTCACGATTAATCGGATGCCCAACATAATGAATCTGTACACTTCCCCAGTCTGGCTGTTGGGTAATTAAACAATTTGATTTTAATAGATGGCTGACCAGTGTTTCTTCGACCACAGAATCACTTGTTTTAACACAGTCTGCTAATAAATCGGGATTAAACTGATAGTTATCAATAGTAATATCTTGTTGATCAAGATTAACTCCCGAGAAGCAAGCAATAGGCTGTTGGGAATAGTGATCTAAGGTATGAATCACAACTTTAACTTCTCCCTTTGCACACTGACGCAAATCTTTTTCAATCGTTGCACGAACAGTTTCCATATCTGGAAAACGAGTTTGATTAAAGCTATTTAAATAGAGCTTGAAACTCTTTGATTCAATTAAGTTTTCACTACGAAAATCGAGATAAACGTCTGCGATTGCAACTTGTGGCACGCCTTTGCTGTTGAGCCACGAAAGTTCATATAGCGTCCAAATATCTGCACCTTGATCGAAAGGTTGTTGTTCAATAATGTTTAATTGTTGTCGATTTAAACGGCGTGGAACAGGCTGTAATAAGTCCGGTTGATATTGATCGGCATAACCTGTTTTTTTGCCTAAGGTTAAGTGAGATAAACTTTCATCCTGATAATAAGTCATAATTTATCCTATAATTATTATGTGTTATGGTTGTAATTCCCAAGCAATATTTGACACTAAGCGACAATCATCGCATTTAAAATTAAAAATTGCGATTGGCTGTTCTAATCGCCAACTTTTCCCACAACAAGGACAACAACGATTTAATTCTTGTTGTAGATTTTCACCATTTACGCGATAAAGATAATAATAAACAGGCTGTTGTAAATATTGTTCAAGCTGTTGGCGTAATGTATAGCCTTGTGTCGTCAATATACTATCAAAATCACTAATTTGTCGTACGCTGTCATCAACTAAGATATCGCCATTCATCTGTAATTGATCGCAAGCCTGCCAGTTTTCTTCCCATTTAATACAGTTAATGCCTAACTGGGTATTATCATGACATAGATGATATAAAGGGACAGGTGCGAGAGTATCTAATCTACACACAGGTGAGCTACTTTTTAGGTAGTTTGTATAGAGCACCAATGCGGTTTCTGTTGAAACTGTGGTACAGGTTTCATCAGAATTCAGATCAATGGCAAACACTTCATAGCAATCTAATGAAATCCCAATATTACTTAAATTATTTAACGATTGTGTGACAAAATCGCTATTGTGGCATTGATCTAATGACGTTGTTTCTGGACAATTAACATTAATCTCAAATACCAATAAACCTTCTGCAGAAAAACGATAGGTAACGGGAATTTCTCGTCCAATAATTTGCCCATTGTAACGCCAAGCATCAATCAACTGGTTGCAATAATGTAAGCCTTGATTAATATCATAACGCTGTTGTTTTTCTGTCAGAAACGTGACTTTGGTTAAATACATTAAATTTTCCTGTAAATGCAGCAAAGAGCATATACTATGCTTTTTTGACAAGAATCTAAATATCTAATCATAAAAATGCGAGGAGTTATGCAAAAAACAGCCTTATTAGTGGATTATCTCAATGAATTACAGCAAATCATGCAACAACATCAATTATGGCAACAGCAGCCACCTGCCGAATCAGCTTTTGCCAGCCAGCAACCTTTTGCCGTGGATACCATGGAAGCAACCGAGTGGTTACAATGGATTTTTATTCCAAGAATGTTGGCTTTAATTGAAGCAGATGCACCATTACCAACGGTAATTGCTATTACCCCTTACTTAGAAGAAGCCTTAAAAGAACATCCTCATCTACCAAGATTATTGGTTCCAATCCAAAAAATTGAGGTGTTATTAACCAATGGATAAGCCACAACCATTAGAAATTTTGTATCAAGACGAGCATTTAATTGCAGTGAATAAACCAGCAGGAATGTTAGTACACCGCAGTTGGCTAGATAAACACGAAACAGAATTTGTTATGCAAAGGTTACGTGATCAAATCGGTCAATATGTTTTTCCGATTCATCGTTTAGATCGTCCTACTTCAGGGGTATTACTGTTTGCATTAAATAGTGAAATAGCAACGCAAATGTGCCTACAATTTGAAAACAAATTGGTAGAGAAGCGCTATTTAGCGGTTGTACGAGGTTATTTACGAGGAAAAGACCGTATTGATTATCCGTTAAAGCCGAAACTTGATAAAATTGCAGATAAATTTGCGCGTACAGATAAAGAAGCACAACAAGCGATCTCTGATTATCGTAGTCTGGCAACAATGGAATTGCCTCTGCAAGTTGGACGTTATCCAACAGCGCGTTATAGTTTAGTTCAACTAACTCCTCATACAGGGCGTAAACACCAATTAAGACGCCATTTAAAGCATATTTTCCACCCCATTATTGGCGATACACAATATGGGGATTTGCACCAAAATCGGGCTTTTGCTGATTATTTTGCGGTAAACCGCTTATTATTACATTCTGAAAGTTTGACACTATTTCATCCAATTACTAAACAAAAGTTAGAAATTATCGCACCATTAGATCAAAACTTCCTGAAAATAAAGAATATTTTTTATGCAAAACTCTAACCCTTTTGCTAAAAAAACGTGATTTTTTTGTGACAATTCTTCAACTTTTTAGAAAAAGTTACGCTTCATTATTGCAAATTGTTTGGTTGTCTTGTATATCTAATCATTGCGTCAGGTGTGTAACTTGATTCTGCAAACATAATATCTCACCTTTATTCAAGAGGAACTACAATGAAAAATTTATTCAAATTAGGTATGGTAACCAGCTTGATGCTTACCTCTGCATCAGTTATGGCGGAAGATAAATTTGTTACTATCGGTACTGGTGGTCAAACAGGTGTTTACTATGTCGTTGGCCAATCAATTTGCCAATTAGTGAATCGTGATACAGCAAAAACAGGTTTAAAATGTAATGCACCATCAACTGGAGCATCTGTGGCAAACTTAAACGGTATTGCTAATAAACAATTAGATATGGGGATTGCTCAATCTGACTGGCAATATCACGCTTACCACGGTACAAGCTCTTTTGAAGGTAAGAAAAATGAAAAATTGAGAGCGGTATTCTCAATTCACCCAGAACCATTCACTGTAATGGCTCGTGATGACTCAGGTATCAAATCATTTGATGACTTAAAAGGTAAACGTGTAAATGTGGGTGACCCAGGTTCAGGTACACGTGCAACTATGAATGTAATCTTAAAAGCGAAAGGTTGGGATGATTCAGTATTTAAAGTGGCTTCTGAATTAAAACCTGCTGAAATGGCATCAGTAATGTGTGATAACAACTTAGATGCAATTACTTATAACGTAGGTCACCCAAATGGTGCGTTAAAAGAAGCAGCAGCATCTTGTGATGCACACTTAGTTCCAGTCACTGGTCCTGCGATTGATAAATTAGTTGCAGATAACCCTTACTATGCGAAAGCAGTTATCCCAGGTGGACTTTATAAAGGTTCAGATCAACCAGTAGATACTTTCGGGGTATATGCAACATTAGTATCATCAACAGATGTTTCACCAGATGTTGTTTATCAAGTTGTGAAAGCAGTGTTTGATAACTTTGATCGTTTCAAACGTTTACACCCAGCATTTGCAAACTTGAAAGAATCTGAAATGATTAAAAATGCGTTATCCGCACCATTACATGAAGGTGCAGTTCGTTACTATAAAGAACGTGGCTGGATGTAATGTATCATTTATAAAAATGACAATATTTAAGGCAGGTCTTCCTGCCTTTTTTCGGTTTTTTGGATTTTGATTTTAGGAGAGAGAAGAAATGACCTCAGTAACAAAACAAAATACTGTTGATCTTGAAGATCTTCAGGATATGGTCGCCTCAAATGATAGCGGTGGTCGAAATCCTTATGGCTTCTCCAAATATGTGATTATTTGGACAGCTATT
Organism: Gallibacterium genomosp. 3; assembly: GCF_001678475.1. Classification (GTDB taxonomy): domain Bacteria; phylum Pseudomonadota; class Gammaproteobacteria; order Enterobacterales; family Pasteurellaceae; genus Gallibacterium; species Gallibacterium faecale. The sequence continues at coordinate 30,679 of NZ_JTJR01000008.1, forward strand.
GCTTGGTCGTTATTTCAAATTTATTATGCATCACCGTTGCCATTCTGGTTACAAGAAATCATCAAAAGTCTAGGTTTAGGCGTTAATGTGGTGATCGATGATACAAAAGCACGTTCTATCCACTTAGCTTTTGCGATTTTCTTGGCTTATCTATCGTACCCAGCATTTAAACGTTCGCCAAAACAACATATTCCTGTTATTGATTGGATCTTTGCTGTGGTTGGTGCTGTATTATGTCTTTACCCAATTATTTTTTATAGCGAATTAGTTACTCGTTTTGGAGCGCCAAATTTACAAGATATTATTGTAGGTATCATTGGTATTTTGCTGTTGTTAGAAGGGACAAGACGCAGTTTAGGTTTACCGTTAGTGGTTATCGCAATTGTCTTCTTACTCTATAACTATTTTGGTCAATTCTTCCCAAGCAGTTGGTTAGTAAGCCATAGAACAGGAACCTTATCCCATATTATCAACCAACAATGGGTAACGACTGAAGGTGTATTCGGTGTAGCACTAGGGGTATCAACAAAATATGTATTCTTGTTTGTGTTATTTGGGGCATTATTGGATAAAGCAGGTGCGGGGAATTATTTCATCAAAACTGCTTTTGCTTATTTAGGACATTTACGTGGTGGTCCGGCGAAAGCGGCGGTTGTGGCTTCTGGATTGACAGGTTTAATTTCCGGTTCATCTATCGCTAACGTGGTTACAACAGGTACCTTTACCATTCCAATGATGAAGCGAGTTGGTTTCTCTGCGGAAAAAGCAGGGGCAGTTGAAGTGGCCTCGTCAGTAAATGGACAAATTATGCCACCAGTAATGGGAGCTGCTGCTTTCTTGATGATTGAGTATATCAATATGCCATATAACGAATTGATTACTCATGCGTTTTTACCAGCAGTTATTTCTTATATTGCGTTGGTTTATATCGTGCACTTAGAGGCTTGCAAATTAAATCTACAAGGTTTACCACGTCAAGATGTTGCGAAACCTTGGGTTGTGACAGTGTTACGTACTTTATCAACTTTTATCATCATCTGTTTGCTTTATTTTGCCGTTGAGTTTGGTTTAGGTTGGTTAAAAGTGGTAACACCTGACTTTGCCTTTGTCATTGTTTGTGTGTTATTAGCGATTATCTATCTACTCTTGCTTTATCGTGTATCAACATTCCCAGATTTAGAAATTGATGATCCGAATCAAGAAGTTGTGGTATTACCAAAAGCAAAACCAACAGTTAATGCAGGGCTTCATTTCTTATTGCCTGTCGTTATCTTGATTTGGTGTTTGATGGTAGAACGTTTATCACCGGGGTTATCTGCATTCTGGGGAACAATGGCTTTAACCATCATTCTGTTAACGCAACGTCCACTATTAGCGTATTTCCGTAAGCAAGGTGGTTATGCAGAGAACTTTAAACAAGGCTTACAAGAATTAATTAACGGTTTAGAAACGGGTGCTCGCAATATGATCGGTATCGGTATTGCGACAGCAACCGCAGGGATTATCGTTGGTGTTGTGGCATTGACTGGTTTCGGTGTACAGCTTTCAGGCATTATCGAAATTTTATCAATGGGCAACATTTTATTAATGTTGATCCTCGTAGCAGGCTTTAGTTTGATTTTAGGGATGGGATTACCAACCACAGCTAACTATATCGTAGTTTCTTCCTTGATGGCTGGTGTAATTGTTGAGGTTGGTCGCCAAAATGGATTAATTGTACCGTTAATTGCAGTGCATTTATTCGTATTCTATTTTGGAATTATGGCGGACGTAACTCCACCAGTAGGCTTAGCCTCTTTTGCTGCTGCCGCAGTATCAGGTGGTAATCCGATTAAGACCGGTATGGTGGCATTCTTCTATAGTATGCGTACGGCATTATTGCCATTCCTATTTATCTTCAATACAGATTTGCTATTACTTCATGTTGATTTCTTCCATGCAGTATTAGTGTTCTTTGTGGCGACGATAGCGATGTTTGCCTTTACTGCAGCGACAATGGGCTGGTTTATTACTAAAAATAAATGGTGGGAAACTTTAGTCTTATTATTAGTGGCATTTATGCTATTTAGACCAGGATTCTTTATGGAATATGTGTCACCAAGCCAACGCCATATTCAACCAGATCATTTAGTTGAACAAGTTGCACATTCGCCAGTAGGTGGACCATTAATGTTAAAAGTTTCTGGGATTAACCCTTATGGTAAACCAATAGAGTTTTATGCAGAGCTTAAAGTGCCAGCAGGGCAAACTGGGGAAGAACGTTTACAAAAAATGGGCTTAACCTTATTAGCAACAAATGAACAAATTGAGGTTGGAGGTGAACAGATTAATAAGATTATTATTGATAATGTTGAGATTGATTCTCCAGCAGCAAAAGCAAACTTAAATTGGGATCAAGTGATCTTAGATGTTGCAGTTCCAGTGAAAGGTGCTTTAAACAAAGAGTGGATGTTCATTCCAGCATTATTAATTTTATTAGCATTAGTATGGCATCAACGTCGCCGAGTCAAAAAAGAGGGGAAATAAAAGATGACGTTATTTAATAAAATTTTAATTGCTGTAGATTTAAGTTATTTAGAGGGAGCTAAAAAGGCGGTGAAAACCGCCTTAGCGATGGTAGAGGGAAATCCTGATGCAGTATTGCGTGTGGTCAGCATTATTCCCCCACTAGGAAATAGCTTTGTATCTTCTTTATTGCCACGTAATTTTGATAAAGATGTATTAGCCGAAGCACATAAACGTCTTCATGCTTTTACTGAAGAAAATTTCCCAAAAGAGTGCAAGGTGCAGCATATTGTAGCGCATGGCACTGTATATGAGGAAATTAACACGTTGGCACAAGAAAAAAATGTGGATTTGATTATTATGATGGCAACTAAACCGGGTAAACCGGGTTTAAGCTCTAATACGGTCAAAGTAGCACGTTTTAGTGAAAAACCAATTTTAATCTTACGTTAATTGGAAAGATAAAAAGGGCTTAACAGAAAATGTTAAGCCCTTTTTTTATAGAAAAATCAATCCCTCTCATACCGCAATCGCAATGACACCGAATCCGCATAACGCAATGCAAAAGGTTTCGCAATTTCCACTTCTGCCCATTCAACTGCTTCCGGTTCTGCCACAATTTCTAACACTTCACGCACCATCCTTTCTAATAGTGCAAATTCGTGTGTTTCCACATATTGAATCACTTTCTTAGTAATAGTGCGATAATTCAACGCATCATCAACATTATCGCTAAGGCTAGCTTTTTCACAGTTATAGCCAAGTTGAATTTGTAATACCACATCTTGTTTATTATTAATTTCTTCTTCTTTAATTCCAATGAACGTACGTAAACGTAAATCGCTAATAGTAATTATCGCTGAATTAATAATTGGCATAACAACTCCTTATCAGATAGTTTTTTTGCTATTATAACGTAGATTAAAAATGAGATTGAATAGGAAATCGTATGGAAAACAATATTGGCAAGCAAAATATAATTACAGTGTTAATTACATTAGCTTGCCTTGTGATTATTTTAGCGGGAATTAAAGCTGCGGTTGAGATTGTTGTGCCATTTTTATTAGCATTATTCCTTGCCATTATTTGTACACCGCTGATTAATTTTTTAGTGAAATTAAAAGTGCCTTTATGGCTTGCGGTGATTACGTTATTAGGCTTAATTGTCATTACCTTAACTTCATTTGCAGGATTAGTCGGTAATGCAGTTAATGAATTTTCTGCATCTATTCCAGAGTATAAACAGCTATTAGCACAACGGATTGCCAGTTTAGCGCCGATTATGGAGCGTTTTGATTTGTATCGTTTTATTCCAACTAATTTAGTACAAGAACACTTAGATCCAAGCATTATAATGGGCCTTATCCGCCGTTTATTAGCAGGAATTTCTGGAGTGATTACAAATGGTTTTGTTTTATTACTTATCGTGGTGTTTATGCTGTTTGAAGCACCAAGTATGAAACAAAAATTAGCGATCTTTTTTGCCAATAATCGAGAAGAGCGGAAAGAGTTAGAAAATATCCAACGGGTGTTAAATAGTGTGATTAGCTATTTAGCGATAAAAACCTTTGTCAGCTTAGTAACTGGAATTTTAGTCTGGGCAGCGTTAGTGATTTTAGATGTGCAATATGCCGTATTATGGGGAACAATTGCTTTTTTATTAAATTATATTCCTAATATCGGTTCGGTCTTGGCTGCTATTCCAGTGATCATTCAAGCACTAATTTTAAATGGGTATAGTGATGGGCTATTTGTGGCGATTGCATTTTTAGCAATCAATATGGTGATGGGAAATATAGTTGAACCTCGAATGATGGGGCGCACCTTAGGGCTATCAACTTTAGTCGTATTTATCTCATTAATTTTCTGGGGTTGGTTATTGGGATCAGTCGGTATGTTGTTATCTGTACCTTTAACGATGGCAGTAAAAATTGCTCTAGAATCAAGTGAGAAAACCAAAAAATACTCTTATTTATTAAGTGAAGGGAAAGAGTAGATGACTTATTAGCATTACCCCTGCCGTTATCTATAAATGGCTGGGGTAATTTTTTGCAATGTTACAACGGAATACTAATAAAAAACACCAATAACACAGGCACTAATAAATTAATAATAAAGCCAAAACTTAACGCAAGGGGAACTGTTTCAATTCCACCAGAGCGTTGAATAATTGGTAAAGTGCAGTCTAAAGCAGTCGCACCAGCTAAACCAACAGCGGTTGCACGATAATGACGCATAAAGAGGGGAATTAAAAATAAACTAGCCACTTCTCGTGATAGATCATTAAAAAAGGCAATACTGCCCCAGATTGGTCCCCAAGCATCATTTAGCAATACGCTAGAAAGAGAATACCACCCCATACCAGAAGATACGGCTAATCCTTGTGTGATTGGCAGATTTAACGCTAAGGCAGCAATGATACCGCCAGCTAAAGAACTTACAGTAAAAACAACCGAAATACCAATTCCATGTTTATTAAAAAAGACTTGGCGTAGATTGATGCCACTATTACGTAACTGAATTCCAACTAAGAAAATTAATACAATCAATACATAAGTGCTTGAACCATGCGGGATCAGGAAATAAGCCTTACTCAATAAGCCAAAAATAGACCCTACTACCACCATACTACACATCTTTGCAGAATCGAGGATCATCTTTAAACGTGAAGGCATATTTTTCGCTGATTTTAAGGTCGGTGCATGATAATAACGATCATATAGCCCTAAACCAGCAATATTTAATCCATGAATAATTAAGCTAAATACCGTCGCTTTAAACGCAATATTTGGTAAGGTTTGGGCAAGATTGTCTAATTGCCCTAAAGAACATCCCATCACAAATAAAATCAGATATAAAAGCACCATAATGCTTTTATTGGTCCAGTGAATAAATGTGACGTTGTTACTTTTTATTAAATATCCGAGAAATAAAGGTACTAATACAATCGCTAAACTTTCTAACATATAAAGTAAAACTAGGGTAAAAAATGACTGAAAGGCGACAATGTATCGGTTATTAATAGTAAATGTCAAATAAAAAAGTCGATAGAGCTAACTAAAATCAATGGGTGTGCTAAGATGTGACAGAAATAATATTAAGCATAAAGGATAGCATTTTATGTATTTAAAGCAGATCGAAGTGGTCGGTTTTCGTGGTATTCATCGCTTATCTTTTCAATTACGTTCCAATATGGTGTTAATTGGAGAAAATGCGTGGGGAAAATCGAGTCTATTAGACCTATTAAGTTTAATCTTTAATAAAGAAGCAGAACCTTATCAATTTGTTGCCGATGATTTTTTTTATACTCTCAATGATGATACTGTAAAAAAAATTTCCTCAATTAATCTGTTGTTTACATTTAGTGAATCAATACCAGAAGAATTACAATTACCACCACAACAATTTTTACGTCCAGTTGCCGTGCCTCATGAAGATGGTTTTTCTCGTATTTATTTACGGGTATTTGGTGAACAACTTGCTTCAGGAGAAATTCAAACGATTTATTCGTTTATTGATGAACAGGGGAATGTGATTCCTTTAGAGCCAGCGCAACAAGCAAAATTGGTTAGCCGTTTAATTCAACGTCATACCGTTTACCGTTTCCGTGATGCTCGGTTAGCAAAACAGCCTTTTGATTTACAACCGATTAATTTTAGTAAAAATCTGACGCCTGAAATTATGGCATCTTTTGCCGCAGTAATGACCTTATTACGTTATTACTTCATTTTAGAACGCAAGCCACAACTGGCGATTGGCGATACCAGCGTATTATGGCAACAAGCGAAAAAATTAGCGGAACAATTACGCGTAGGTGATGAAAAATTAAGACGCTATTTCTTTGTTTATTTGGCCAAACACTTTTTACCTGATGATAAAACATTATTTTCTCAAGTAAGCAATCCGATTCTGTTGTTTGAAGATCCAGAATCTCGCTTACATCCACGACTAATGGCAATTATGTGGGAGCTATTAAGCTATATTCCATTACAACGTTTAGTTACAACCAATTCGGTTGAATTGTTATCAAATGTGCCATTACATTCAATTTGCCGTTTAGTGCGTGGCGAAGAGCGAATCCAAGCCTATCAATTAGAACGACACGACTTAGGCAAAGTCGACTTACGCCGCTTAACTTTCCATATCCACTATAACCGCAGTTTGGCACTGTTTTCCCGCGCTTGGATTTTTGTAGAAGGGGAAACTGAAGTTTGGATTCTAAATGAATTGGCTAAAGTGTTAGAGATTAATTTAGAAAATGAAGGGATTCGTATTGTTGAATTTGCACAATGCGGTATTAAGCCATTGATTAAATATGCAAATTTAATGGGTATAGCGTGGCATTTATTAACCGATGGTGATGAAGCAGGTCGCAAATATGTCAGTATTGCTGAAGAATTACTTAGAGAAAATGAACACGCCGCAGACAAGATTACGCCATTGCCAAAACGAGATATTGAACACTATTTTTATGACAATGGCTTTGAAGAGGTATTTAAACATCTAGCGCGCTTACCAGAAAAATACAACTATTCAAAATCACAAATTATTCAACGGGCGATTCAAAATACCTCTAAGCCAGATTTAGCGTTAGCGATTGTAAAAGCAGTAAAACAGAGTGATAACCAATTAATTCCTGTATTATTTCGCCGTTTGTTTTCCAAAATGCTATTGATTGCCAAAGAACAAGGCGCATAAAAATAAAAAATTTTACCCAATTTTTAGAGCAGTTTTGCTAGAATTAAAAGGAAAAGCCTGTGATTGCTTTTCCTTTTATCTTTTCTTTATTTTACAGGTGTTTTTTTATGCAAAATCAAAGCCTTTTAGCGAAATTTTTTCACTTGGAACAACATAACACCAACGTGAAAACAGAAATTATCGCTGGGATCACAACTTTCCTCACTATGGTCTATATCGTATTCGTCAACCCATCTATTTTAGGTGTGGCTGGAATGGATACAAAAGTCGTCTTTGTTACTACCTGCTTAATCGCCGCATTTGGTAGTATTTTTATGGGGTTATTCGCCAATTTACCAGTTGCCTTAGCGCCAGCAATGGGGCTCAATGCGTTCTTTGCTTATGTTGTAGTCAGTAAAATCGGCTTATCTTGGCAAGTCGGTATGGGAACGATTTTCTGGGGTGCTGTTGGTTTATTAGCTTTAACGCTATTCCAAATTCGTTACTGGTTAATTTCTTCAATTCCACTTAGCTTACGGGTAGGGATTACTGCGGGAATCGGTCTTTTCATCGCATTAATGGGTTTCCACAATGCGGGTATTATTGTACCGAACCAAGCAACTTTAATGTCGTTAGGTGATCTTCATTCGCCAACCGTATTATTAGGAATTTTAGGCTTCTTTATTATTGTTATCTTAGCTTCTAAAAATATCCATGCGTCAGTCTTAATTTCGATTGTGGTAACAACAGTATTATCACTATTACTTGGTAAAACCCAATTTCAAGGGGTCTTTTCTATGCCACCAAGTATCACTTCTGTCGTTGGACAAGTTGATTTAAGCGGTGCATTACGTGGTGATTTACTGGGGATTATTTTCTCCTTTATGTTGGTAAATCTATTCGATTCTTCAGGTACATTATTGGGCGTAACCGATAAAGCAGGAATTAGTAATGCACAAGGGACTTTCCCAAAAATGAAGCAAGCCTTGTATGTGGATAGTATCAGTTCGGTGACCGGGGCTTATCTAGGGACTTCATCAGTAACTGCCTATATTGAAAGTAGTGCAGGGGTTTCTTTTGGTGGTCGTACAGGCTTAACTGCCATTGTGGTTGGTATTTTATTCTTATTGGTGATCTTTATTTCGCCATTAGCCTCAATTGTACCGCCTTATGCGACAGCAGGCGCATTAATTTATGTTGGTATTCTGATGTCATCAATTTTAATTAAAGTGCGTTGGGATGATCTCACAGAAGCAACACCAGCATTTATTACTGCTGCGATGATGCCGTTTACTTATTCTATCACTGAAGGGATTGCACTTGGTTTTATTAGCTACTGCATTATGAAGCTCTTTACTGGTAAAGCAAAAGATGTCAGTGTTCCAGTGTGGTTAATTGCGGTATTATTCTTACTCAAAATTATCTTTATAGATTAAGGATTTATCATGCAAAAACTACTTTATATCTTAAATGATTCGCCATATAGCGGAGAAAAAACCTTTAACGCTTTACGTTTTGCGTTAGCGTTAAAAGAAGAACACGCTAAAGAAGTAGAAATGAAAATTTTCTGCTTTTCTGATGCGGTATTGTCTGGATTAAAAGGACAAAATCCGAAAGAAGGGGAGAATGTTCAAGAACTATTGAGTATTTTGACTGGATTAGGGGTAGAAGTAAAACTTTGTACCACTTGTACTAATGCGCGAGCCGTATCTCAACACCCTTTAATTGATGGTGTTACTCTAGGTACATTAGCCGATGTGGCTGAATGGACACTCTGGGCAGACAAAGTCCTCACTTTCTAATTAAGCAAATCGAACGCCGATTCAACCAAATCGGCGTTTTTCTCTCTAAAAAGACAAAGCTAATGAATACACAATTAAATCCAATTACCTTACCACTGGCACAAAATAATGTGATTGAAGCATCTGCGGGAACGGGCAAAACCTACACCATGGTGACGTTATATCTACGCTTATTACTACAAGCTGGGGAAAATAATTTTCCTACTGCATTAGATATTGAACAGATCTTAGTCGTTACCTTTACTAAAGATGCAACAAAAGAGTTGCGTCAGCGGATTAATCAACGTATTCAGGCTTGGTTAAAACAATTACAACAGTATCAACAACATCAAGATCCAGATAAATTAGAGGACCCAGAATTACAAAAATTATTACCTTATATCGAAGCGAATTTAGAATTAGCAATTCAACGTTTACATTTTGCTGCACAATATATTGATTGCGCTGCGATTTTTACTATTCACGGTTTCTGCCAACGGATGTTACAACAATATGCGTTTGACTCGGGGCTTTCTTTTAACGTTGAGGTGAATAACAGCGATAAAAAATTACTACAACAGTTAAATTACCAATTATGGCGTGAACAGTTTTACTCACTTTCTGAAGCAGAAGCGCAACTAATCAGCGATATTTTTAAATCACCCGATGAGCTATTAAATTCAATAAGTAGTTTATTAGCGGGGAATATGCCACGCATTAACGCAACCTTACCATTTACCGATTTATCAGCAGGTATTGCCTATTATCAACAACAAATTGCTTTTTTAGATCAGCTTGAAGCACAACAATTCTCTGATTTCACTCAATGGTTTGCTGAATATGGTGAGAATTTACAAAAAAATAGTGTGAAGGCAGTGCAGACGTATTTGGATACAGATTTTTCCACGTTAAATATCAAAGCTCGTCTAGAACGCTTAGAAAAATTAACTAAATTGAAATTTTATGCCAAAAAGGAACAAGAACACCCATTGTTGATCCGCGAATTGCAGCGTTTTTTCAACGGATTTTCATTAAAAGCTTATCAAGAAAGTATGAATTATCTGTATGTAAAACTGCTACGTGACCACTTTTTTGCTTATCAAAATCAGCATAACAATATTGATTTTAACGATTTATTACGTTTATTACGTGATGCGTTACTAAAACCACAAGGGAAAAAATTAATTCAATTTATCCGCCAGCAATATCCATTTGCGATGATTGATGAGTTTCAGGATACCGACCCAATTCAGCTTACGATTTTTGAGAAAATTTATTTATCTGCAACGCCAGATCAGCAACCAACAGGATTTACGGTAATCGGTGATCCAAAACAGGCAATTTACCGTTTCCGAGGAGCAGATATTTTTACTTATTTATCGGTAATGGCTCAAGATCAAGCCAACAGGATAGAAAACATCTATACCTTACAGCACAATTACCGTTCCTCTAAAGGTTTAATTACCAGTTTGAATTCATTATTTGCCCAAGCAAAAAATCCTTTTTTTCTGCCTGAAATTCAATTTCCTTTAATTGAAGCCCATCAGCAAGGCAGTTTAACGATTAAGCAAACTAAGCAAAAAGCATGGCAAATTTTGCAATTAGATTATGAAACCAAAAAGAAAGAAGCGTATCAGCTTGCGGTGGCGGAATTATTTGCTTGCCATATTCAACAATTATTAAAAGCAGCCGAGCAGCAGCAAGCGCTGTTTATTGAAGATACCGAACCACAAAATTCACGGGTAGTCGAAGCCAAAGATATTGCTATTTTAGTGAGAGATCGTTTTGAAAGTCAGATTATTCGCACCGCCTTAGCGAAAAAGGGGATCGCCTCTGTCTATTTATCAGAAAAAGAGAGTGTGTTTAATAGCCCCGTTGCTCAAGAGTTGTTATTGATTTTACAAGCGTGCGTTACTCCGTTTAAACAACGTGCGGTGCTTTCTGCACTCGGAACAACATTATGGGGATTAACCGCGCCACAAATTTACCAATTAAAAGAAGATGAAATTGCATGGGCAAACTTAATTGAACGTTTGCTGCAATATCATCAAATTTGGCAAAACCAAGGAATTTTGCCGATGTTATACCGCTTATTTCAAACAGAAATGCTGCCACAGCGTTTGCAGCAATTTGCTTTAGGTGAACGCTATTTAGTGGATCTATTACATTTAAGCGAACTATTGCAGCAAGCGATGAATCAGCAACAGAATGAAGAAGCGTTACTCAACTGGTATCAACAACAATTAACTGGGCAGACGGACAATGATGAAAATCGCTTACGTTTGGAGCGTGAACAAAATGTAGTAAAAATTATCACAATCCATAAATCAAAGGGATTAGAATTCCCGATTGTTGGGTTGCCTTTTATTTTGACGAAAAAAACAAATCGGCGTAATGATAGTGCTTTTTATCATAATGCGGAAAAACAGCTAATTTGGGATATTCGCAATGAGCATTCGCAACAAATTATGTTGGAAAATAATGCAGAAGAGATGCGTTTATTGTATGTGGCATTAACGCGTGCCAAATACCAGCTGATTGTTGGCGTACCGCAGCAAATTGCTTACAAAGAAAAAGACGAACCGAGTGGATTAAATGCTCTCGATTATTTATTGATCCAAGGCGAAAATAACGCCTTTACCTCAAGTATGCAATACAGCGACTTATTTGATCGTGCTTTATCGCCAGAACATTGGCAATTAAGTCGTGCAGATGATTTACCAACAGAAGATGACTGGCGACCAAGTTTGTCTTATCCTCAAACATTAACTGTTCGCCAATTTAAGCAAAATGTAGAAAAAAATTGGCGAGTAACGAGCTTCACTGGATTACAAGCAAAATTACAAGCGATTTATGCTGATCATTTCAGTGATATGATACAAGACCATTTAGATCGAGATATGGTGGTGGATTTAGCGGATAATCCCGTTATTGATCTAGCGCAGCAAATCAATCTCTATTATCCAGCTGGTTTTTCGCCGTTTGATTTTCCAAAAGGGGCGAGTGTTGGTTCTTGTCTGCATAGTTATTTAGAAAAAGCAGATTTTAGCCAGCCAATTACACCTGAATCATTAACGCCAATTTGCCAATATTTAAATTTAACCGCAGAATGGATTACGCCATTGCAAACGTGGCTAACTCACATTTTTTCTCAATCATTACCGCAATTAGGTGCATTACAACAGATTAACCGCAAAGATAGGCTTACCGAATTACAGTTTTATCTAAAACTAGGTAATCTATTTAATAACCAACAATTTAATCAATTATTGCATCAATATCATCCACTATACGACCAACATTACCCAATACGTGTCGATGAAATTAGAGGCTTTATTCGAGGATTTATTGATGTGGTGATTCGCCAAGATAACAAATATTATATTATTGATTATAAAAGTAATTTTTTAGGAGCAGATTTAAGCTGTTATCAACTGGAACAGCTTAAAAAAGTTATCTCTGCACAACGTTATGATTTACAGTATTTGATTTATACATTAGCAGTACACCGTTACCTGAAATTACACGATCCTGCCTACCAATATGAAACCCATTTTGGTGGCGTGTTTTATCTGTTTTTACGCGGGATGGCATTACCAGATAACCCTCAACAAACTGGGGTTTTCTTTACTAAACCATCAACTGCCTTAATTGAAAAACTTGACCAATTATGGGGTGAATAATGCTGACGCTTTTACAACAGTTACGTGATCAAGCGGTGATTGAAAATATTGATTACTATTTTGCCAAATTAATTACCCAACAAGGACAACATTTAAGCAAACAGACGAATGATTTAGCCTGTTTTCTGGCTGCACAATTAAGTTTTTTGCATCAAAAAGGGCATAGCTGTTTATGGTTGGACGAACGCTTATTGACCAATCCATTTGAATTACAATCTGCACCTGAATTTTCCGCCGTCATGCAGGAATTACACTACTTATTACCTGAAACAGTAGCGCAGTGGCCAACATTACTACGCCAGCATCCTGCTTTTTCTCTATTTTCCATAACCGCAGAAAATGTTGCTCCAATCGTATTACGCCAATTTAATTCACATTTTGCACTCTATCTCCATCGCATTTGGCAAGATGAATATTATATTGCACAACGTTTAAGCCAAATTAAAACCTTTAGCTATACCCCAGCACTATTGCAAGAGATTAAAACTATCTTAGCCACGCTTTTTGCCGAGAATCAATCAGCACCTGATTGGCAAAAAATTGCTGTTGCAACGGCTTTTTCCCGTTCAATTACCTTTATTTCTGGTGGACCGGGTACAGGAAAAACCACCACAGTGGCGAAACTGTTGTTAGGGTTACAATGGTTACAACAATTACAAGGATTACCGCCATTATCAATCCGTTTAGCTGCGCCAACGGGGAAAGCGGCAACCCGGCTGACAGAATCTCTACATCAAGCGGTAAAACAGATTGCATTGCCAGTTACCCTTACCGCAAATTTACCGCAAGAGGCAGCGACCATTCACCGTTTATTAGGTATGCGCCCAAATACGCAACCGACTTATCATCAGCAGCGTCCATTAAATATTGATGTATTGGTCATTGATGAAGCTTCGATGATTAATTTATCGTTGATGGCGACATTATTACGAGGTGTGCATCCTGCAACCAGATTGATTTTTCTAGGGGATAAAGACCAGTTAGCATCTGTGGAAGCTGGGTCGATTATGGCGGAATTAGGGCAGTTCTTACAGTTTGATTATAGTCCGCAGCAGAGTGACTATTTAGCTCAAGTATGTGCAGAGCAATTACCACAAGCTGTCCAGAATAACTTTATTCGCGATAGTTTGTGCCATTTGCAGCACAGCTACCGATTTAAAGCGGATACGGGAATTGGTCAATTAGCAAGATTAGTGAATCAACGTCAAGCAGAGCAGAGTTGGCAGCTTTTTTCCTATTATCCAGATATTCAAGCATTGCCTTTAACAACGGATTGTCCGCCGAATATGGCTAACACAGCCAACCAAGAGATAATTCGCTTTGCGGTTAATCTGTATCAAGACTATTTTAATTTTGTACGCCAGCAGACAACATGGCATTTAGCCGAGATCGAAACGGCATTTACGCTATTTAAACGTTGTCGTCTATTAAGCGCATTGCGGACAGGATTATTTGGCGTAGAGCAGCTTAATCAGCAAATTGCAGACGCATTGCGTCAACAAAAACAGATCGATTTTCGCCTTAGTCACGAATGGTATTTAGGTAAACCGGTCATTGTTTTGCAGAACGATCATAATATTCGCTTGTTTAATGGGGATATTGGTTTAGTGCTACCGGATAGTTCGGGCAATTTAAAAGTGTGGTTTGAAACGGAACAAGGCTTTCGTGATGTATTATCGACTCGGGTGCCAAGTGTTGAGCCAGCGTATGTGATGACTGTACATAAATCGCAAGGTTCGGAATTTGAACATACTGTATTAGTGCTGCCACAGGAGTATAATTCGTTGTTAAGCAAAGAACTTATTTATACAGCCATTACCCGAGCAAAACGTTATTTTAGTGTATTTTGTAATGAACATATTTGGCTAATGGCAGTACGTAATCAAACAATCCGTAACAGTGGATTAGCTGAACAAATTAAGCAATATTTTAATCAGGAGGAATAATATGTTGGTCGCTATTCCGGCATTAAGTGATAATTATATTTGGTGTTATAGCCGAGATAACTTACACGCACTATTAGTCGATCCCGCAGAAGCAGAGGCAGCTGAAAATTTTTTAGCCAAAAGTCAGTTAAAATTAGAAGCGATTTTAGTTACCCACAATCATACTGATCATACTGGCGGTGTAGCACAATTACGTGAAAAATATCTGCACGTTCCTGTCTATGCACCCGCAGAAGTAGGCACTCCATTGGCAACTCATATTGTCGATTCAGGTATTCATCACACGCCATATTATAGTTTATATGTCTTTGCTACTGGCGGGCATACCGCAGGACATATCAGCTTTGTGGTCGATAATCATCTATTTTGTGGGGATACTCTGTTTTCACTAGGTTGCGGACGAGTATTTACTCGTGATTATGCACAAATGTTTGCTTCGCTAGAAAAAATCAAACAGCTTCCAGATGATACGGTTGTTTGCCCGGCGCATGAATATACATTGAGTAATCTACGTTTTGCACAAAGTGTTACTACTTCACCAGCTTTAGCGGAATATGCTAAAAAAGTGGAAAAATTACGTCAGCAACAGCTGCCTACTGTACCAACAACTTTAGGCTTAGAAAAACAATTAAATCCTTTTTTACAATGTTCCGATGTGACAAGTTTCATTGCATTACGGGAAGCGAAAGATAATTTTTAAAGAAATAAAGATTCCTTTAGATTCTTGTGTCAGAATATGATCTCCTAATCAAAATCATCATTATTTAATGGAGTATTGCCACAATTACTTACAGGAATAGTATAAGGTGTAGAAGCAACTCCAAGAGCATTAGTAGTAAAAGTATACTCAAAACTAAATTCAGTATCATTAGAAAGAGATATTGCCATAATATGTCCAAGATTAAGATAAAAATTACCTAAGCCTGATTCACGTTTGACAAATCCACTATTTATTACGGAGTTATCTAATAACTCTACTGGCATTACTTTATATGTATCTTTATTATCGAAAAAGAATAACGTACTATTACGAAATCCAACTGTAAGAAAAACACCCTCTGCATAAGGAATTTCTTTATCTAAATCTAATTTCTCATTCAGAAAAGTCTCAAATAAAACTTTTTTATCTTGATTAACTAATTTCCCATCATAATTATAATAACTAGTTTTTCTGAATGCTTCTTTAAAACGCTCGATAAAGGCTAAATCACTGCTGTTTTTTAATGAACCGAAATAGTAAAAACCACAATGTATCTTTTCACAGATTTCCCAATGTTTTTCATTATGTTGTTTAATTGCTTTGCGAAGATTATTGAGATAACTTTTCTTTGCTAATAGATAAAATTGCTGCTGACCCAGTTTTTGATATAAGTTTTCGCCTGTTTTCCAACAAATTCCTGAATGCATTCTCACTTTTAAATTTTCAAGGTATTGATAAAGAGAATAGGCAGATAGACTAAAGATGGCAAATATAATCAAGATATGTAAAAAAATTCTACTTAATCGCCATTTTTTACCACCAATAATTTCTAAATATACAATCAGAACAATAATAAAACTGATAATAATGACCCATAGAACATTTTCAAAATCAATATAGAAAACATCAAAATTAAATATATTGCTAATATCACTAAAGTTCATTTTTTTCTCTTCTATTATGTATTTTATTACTCATACAGTTATTAGGCTTACCCATATGACTTTTTTCTAGAAAGCTATAACAAGATAAATTTATCGTAAGGAAATTTTTATCATTCTCTGAACTAAAATGTTGATTAATATATTCTTTTATTCTCTTTTTTATCCAATAACACATTTCTTACTTTATACAGGGGATACATACTTAATTAATAACTATACTTAATGACAACGACAAAAATCAATATGAACTTGAATAGATTAGAGAGAGGTATTTTTAAATAATTACGGGCGTATTAATAAAAAATATTGACACTATAAAAATAAACCTACGATGAGAAAATCGTAGGTTTAGCAATAATTAAAAAAGTTACAATCATTTGATTTATTTAAAGATACTGTGCAAACTGGCTTTGTATATTAACTAACTGCTGTTTAGTCAGCATAAACACGCCATCACCACCACGTTTAAATTTCAACCATTCAAATGGCACAGTCGGGAATTGTTCGATTAAATGCACCATACTATTGCCTACTTCACAAATTAATACGCCGTTATCATTTAAGTAATCAGCAGCATGCGCAATAATCCGTTTAACTAAAATTAAACCATCTTCTCCGGCTTCTAACCCTAAAATTGGTTCGTGCGAAAATTCGACTGGCATATCGGCAATATCTTCCGCATCAACATACGGTGGATTGCTAACAATCAGGTCATAGCCATCATTCGGTAAATTATTAAAGAGATCGGATTGTAATGGGAAAACTTGGTGCTCTAAATGGTGGTGAGCAATATTGATTTCAGCGACATTCAGTGCATCTAGTGAAATATCTACGGCATCAATTTCGGCATTTGGGAATTTATCTGCACAAGCAATCGCAATACAGCTACTACCAGTGCACATATCTAAAATGCGTTTTGGTTCACTGCGTAATACCCCAGTAAAGCCATCTTCAATTAATTCGCCAATTGGTGAGCGCGGTACCAACACACGTTCATCGACATAAAATTGTAATCCACAAAACCAAGCAGAATGGGTTAAATACGCCACTGGTTTGCGAGTTTCGATACGTTCAACGACTAAAGAGAGTAGCTTTTGTTTTTCAATTTCAGTTAAGCGAGATTGATATAATTCGCTCGGAAGATCGAGTGGTAAATGTAGGGTGGACAAAACAAGTTGTAAGGTTTCATCCCAAGCATTATCAAAGCCATGCCCATAAAAAATATCCGAAGCATTAAAATAACTATACGTCCAACGTAAAAAATCTTGAATGGTTTGTAGATTTGATAGCGGTGAGTTGAGTTGGATTTCTTCAATAATTTCTTGATTAAAAAGTACTTGTTCAGTCATAAAATTCACTGTGATTAATAGGAGAAAAGAACCGTATTTATACCATATTTTCCGAAACAGGTGGTAGTGTGATAGAATAGCGAGCGGTTAAATTTGGTGAGGAAACTATGGATTCACAAGATCAATCTTTATTTCAAGAATTCGTTAAAGATATTAAGCCATTAAAACAAGACACTGTCACATTTTCTATTAAACATAAACGTAACCTACAATTACAGCAACAACAAAAAAAAGAAATCCGTGAAAAAGAGGATACGTTATTCTATTTTTCTGATGAATATGAACCTTTATTAGATGAAACGGGCAGTCGCTATCTGCGAGCAGGTGAAGATCATTATCAATTAAAGCGATTACGCCGTGGTGATTTTGTCCCTGATCTATTTTTAGATTTACATGGGCTAACCAGAGAAGAAGCAAAGCAGGAGTTAGCGGCGTTATTGTTAGCTTGTGAAAAAGAGCATCTGGCTTGTGCTTGTGTGATGACGGGATATGGGAGTTTCACTTTAAAAAATCAGATCCCACGCTGGTTAGTACAACATCCAAAAGTCATTGCCTTTCATCAAGCGCCCAAAGAGTGGGGCGGTGATGCTGCCTTATTAGTATTGATCGATGTTGGTGAAGAAGTATTATTCTAATATGCGTTATTGGCTTTGTTGCTTGCTGTTTTTGCTATTAAATTCGGTTGCCGTTGCACACCCGCACGCTTTTATTGATATGCAAAACCAATTCTTAATTGAACAAAATCGGTTGGTTGGTATTCGTATGCAGTGGTTAATGGATGAAATTTCCTCATCTGAGGTAATTTATGAAATTGAAAGCAGTACAAATAAGGAAAAAACGGTCAAGCAATTAACTGCAGAAATTATGCAAAATATTGTTAATCAACATTATTTTGCTTATTTTTATGATCAAAATCGACAACCAATCCCTTATACCAAGCAACCGCAAAATAGTGAGCTACACGTGGTAAACAAACATCAATTACAGATTAAATTTGATGTGATGCTAAGCAAACCACGCGACCTAACTCAACAACAAGCTACGCTGTTGATTTATGATCCTACTTATTACATTGCAATGTTATACCCGAATAAAAACAGTATGACCTTTAATCAAGCGACACAATGTCAATTACAGATTGTTGAGCCTGAACCAAATAAGGCAATGCAAAATTACGCAGCCAGTTTAGACAAAAATGCTGAAGAGGATACTTCACTCGGTGTTCTTTTCGCACAAAAGGTAACCTTATCATGCCCTTAATTCGCCGTTTTACATTACTGTTATTTGTCTGTTTTGGTGTTATTTTTATTGGGTTAATCTTATTTTATCCGTCTGTATTTCACGCTATTTTCAATTTACAACGTTGGTTTCATCACGCGATCAGCGACACCTTACAACATCTTAATCAATCTTCATCTCATACACCGCTATTCTTAATTTTATTATGTTTTGGCTATGGTGTTTTTCATGCCGTTGGTCCGGGACATGGAAAATTTATTTTGACTAGTTATCTCACGACAAACGCTACTTATGTTAAGCAGAGTATGGGATTAGCGATGTTATCTTCTTTGGTTCAAGGCTTAGTTGCGATTATTCTCACTACCGTAGTTATTGCGATTTTTAATTTACCGACCTATTTTTATAAACTCTCGCAACAGTGGTTAGAAAGATTTAGCTTTATTTTAATGATTGGATTAGGTGTTTGGTGGTTGTGGCGAGCGTATCGCCAATATCGCCATCAAGCTGTTTCTCATCAACATCAAATAAAAATTAAAAGATGTTATCCTACAAAGGCACCACAGCTTGTAGTACAGCCACTACAATCGAATTTATTTTCTCTCTCAGGAAGCTGTGATTGTGGGCATCAACATCTACCATCAACACACCAATTAGCACAAGCCAAAGATTGGCAATCTCAACTAATGATTATTTTAAGTATTGGTGCAAGACCTTGTTCTGGGGCAATTTTAGTGCTGTTTTTATCTTACCTATTAAAACTATACCCTTATGGTATTCTTGCTGTGATCGCGATGTCGATTGGTACAGGCTTAACATTAAGCGGATTCGCATTATTGGTGTTATTCGCTCGTCAGAAAGCGGTGCAATTAAGCGCTTGGTATTTGCAACCTCGCTATAATCAACAACTTGCTTATTGGGTTAAAGCTATATTAAGTGTGTTATTAATCTATATGGGCGTTGCGTTGCTTTATGGTTCAACATTACCAGTGAGCGGTGGTAGGGCATTGTTTGGTTAGTTTTAACATTATTAATAATTTTTTTAAATAATTTCTATACAATTAATTAAATTTTTTGATATTTTATAATACGCAGCCAATTTAATTAGATATGGTTGTTTTTATATTAAATATCAGCACAACAAATTAAACTTAATTAGTAAGGAAATTATTATGAAAAGCTTCAAATTTTTATTCGCTATATTTTTAGTCGGATGTCCTCTATTTTCTGCTGCTGACCAAGGCAAAGTAACAGGAACAGCATTTCTGCATACTCAAGTATCGATAGATAAAGGGATTGAGAATGCTGAAATTGCTCTACCTGCGAGTATTACTAATGGAAAAGTATTTCAGGGCAAATTAAAAGATGCACCTGCAACACAGGGAAAAGCCCCAGTAGTCGTTTTTTTACATGGTTCATCAGGGCTAAATCCTAAATTAGGCTATGATATTTGGCAAAAATGGTTAGCAGAGAATGGTATTGCAAGTTTTATGTTTGACAGTATGCAATTAGAAAATAGAGTAAGTTATACATCACCAATTGATAAGAATATCTATGAAAAAATCCATCAATTACGTAGTAGTGAAATTAAAATTTCTCTAGATGCATTAGCAAAACAGCCTTGGTCGGATATTTCTCACTTATTTTTAGCTGGTACTAGCGAAGGAGCTGTGCCAGTTGCACGTTATGATGGAGATGCTTTTATTGGAAAATTAATTTATTCTTGGTCTTGTGAAGATAACTATTTCGTTAAATCTCATCAAACAAGTTTAAAAGCTGTTCCGACTATCAATATTATGAGTTCAAAAGATAAGTATTTTTCTACAGCTAATAGTTATATTGGTAATGAAGCTGCAATAGGAAATTGTTCTCAAACTTTTGCTAAAGCGGAAAAACCAGAAAACTTCCAAGTCATTTTAATTCCTAATGCGCCACATACATTAATTAATCTTCCTGCAGCTCGTTCAGCTACATTAGGCTTTATTGATGGTGTGTTGAAAAGTGCTAAATAAAATGAAGAAGTAAGGAATGGTGCGACCGGGTGGACTCGAACCACTGACCCCCACCATGTCAAGGTGGTGCTCTAACCAACTGAGCTACGGTCGCATTGTGAAAAACCTCGCTATTATAATGTGCTAATCAAGAATTGCAAAACTTTTTTAAAGTAACTGGTTTTAACCGACTAAAAAGAACACAAATTGTTGGTGAAAAATACAAAATATTTCTAATTAAAGGTAAGTAGCCTCGCTACCTACCTTTACTTTATATTCTATGGCATTTCACTCATTTTATTTCAACCAAGCCTGAAAACTCGGCAAATTAAGTAAACGTTGTTGATAATAACGAGATATTTCAGAGAGATAATTTTCTAAACCATAAGTCGCAATACGACTTGCTACTGGCAAGAAAAAAGCATCTACTGCGGTAAAAGTTTTACCCGCTAAATAAGGACCTTTAAATTGAGTTAAACCCTCTTGCCAAAGTTGATCGATCCGTTTTAAATCAACGACCACGTCTTCTGGGACTTCGGTCAAAGGGGAGGTAACTAATGGATTAAAACCACAAACTTGACGTAGTTTCATAAAACCAGAATGCATTTCAGCACAAGCACTTCTTGACCAAGCTCGAGCCGTTTTATCTGCGGCCCAGACTTGAGGATAATCTTCCGCAATATATTCAACGATTGCCAAACTATCCCAAATAATTTGATTATTAGCGTGTAATACGGGGATTTTTGCAGTAGGTGAGAATTTCACGAATGTTTGCCGCTGTTTTTGTCGATCTTCAAAAAAATTGACTTGAATCTCTTCAAATGGAATCGCTAATTCTTTGAGCAAAATCCATGGACGCAATGACCAAGAAGAGAGTGGTTTACTGATATAAAGTGAATACATATGTTCCTCCTTTATGAATACAGAATCAGTTACATTGCGATAAAAAATAAGCCAAATGATTTATCTCATTTGGCTTACTCTCAGTAATTATTCTGTTAATTGAAATTAGAATGAAGCGTTTCTTGGTGAACGAGGGAATGGAATGACATCACGGATATTTTGTACACCAGTCACATAAACAATTAAGCGTTCAAAACCAAGACCGAAGCCTGAGTGAGGTACAGTACCATAACGGCGTAAATCACGATACCACCAATAGTCTTCTTTTTTCAAGCCCATTTCATCCATACGTTTATCAAGCACATCTAAACGTTCTTCACGTTGTGAACCACCGATAATTTCACCGATTCCCGGCGCTAACACATCCATTGCGGCAACAGTCTTTCCATCGTCATTTAAACGCATATAGAAAGCTTTGATGTCTTTAGGATAGTTTTTCACAACCACTGGTGATTTAAAATGTTCTTCTGCTAAATAACGCTCATGTTCAGATGAAAGATCGATACCCCATTCAACTGGGAATTCAAAATCTTTACCACATTGTTTCAGAATTTCAATCGCATCAGTGTAATCTACTTGAGCAAAGTCAGAATTGATGAAATTTTGTAAACGGGTAATTACGCTGCTATCAATATGTTTTGCAAAGAATTCCATATCATCCATACGTTCATCTAAAACTGCTTTAAACACATATTTCAACATATCTTCTGCTAATTTAGCGTTATCCGCTAATGTCGCAAAAGCAACTTCTGGTTCAACCATCCAGAATTCCGCTAAGTGGCGAGTTGTATTAGAGTTTTCAGCACGGAATGTTGGACCAAAAGTATAAATTTTACTTAATGCACAAGCGTAGGTTTCGCCATTTAATTGACCTGATACAGTTAAGAACGACTCTTTACCGAAGAAATCTTGACTAAAATCGATATCGCCTTGTTCAGTTTTTGGCAAATTGGTGAGATCTAATGTAGAAACGCGGAACATTTCACCCGCACCTTCTGTATCAGAAGCGGTAATTAATGGGGTAGCGACCCAATAGAAACCTTGTTCATTAAAGAAACGATGAATCGCTTGGGCAAGACAGTGACGTACCCGTGCTACTGCACCGATAAGGTTAGTACGTGGACGTAAATGTGCAACTTCACGTAAATACTCAATAGAGTGGCGTTTTGCTGCCATTGGATAGGTATCTGGATCTTCTACCCAGCCACAAACCTCAATATTTTCTGCTAATAATTCAACGGCTTGGCCAGATGCTGGTGATTCTACAACTTTACCTGTCACAATGACTGAGCAACCAGCAGTTAAACGTAAAATTTCTGACTGATAATTTTCAATAGTTTGTTCAATAACAACTTGGATAGGGGAGAAGCATGAACCATCATAAACAGATAAAAATGAAACGCCTGCTTTTGAGTCACGTCTAGTACGTACCCAACCGCGTACTGTTGTGGACGAACCAATCGCCACATCGCCTTTTAAAATTTCGGCGACTGATTTAGCTTGTGTCATAGTAACCTCAATGAATTTCTTGTTTTTAAATAAGCACGTCATTCTACAATACTTTGCTAACTGGATAAATGCAGAAATATAAAACTAGTAGAATTTATCAACAAATTTTTAAAATTAAAAAAAATTTAAAAATAAAGTGTGAGATTTTTCTCAAATTTGATCCAAATCACTTGAGAGTGGTGCGAAAAATTCGTATAAAAAACAAAATTATTATCTTATGGAGTCGAGCAGTTTTTGAACAGCTGTAAATGTACGTATTATGACAAAGCAGTTAATGAATTCACCACAAAAATTACAACATTTAGGGTCTATTTATCGTTTAATTGAACAATTTGATTTAATTTCACGGATTGATTTATCAAAAATTTCAGGGCTAGCCCCAGCCAGTATTACTAACTTCACACGTGATTTAATCGATTTAAAATTAGTGATAGAACGCACTACGCAAACACCTATTGTAAGAGGGCGTCCTGCAGTTGGATTGGCGATTTCTCCTTTTTATTGGCAATCGTTATGTGTTGTATTAAATGAAAGAGAAATTACTATTTTCTTGTGTGAGTTAAATGGTAAAACTGTTGCTAGCAAAACTTTCCCGTTACAAGCCAAACAGTATCAAAATTTAGCAAACTTACTCGCAGAAAATTTACGTGATTTCCACGCAGAGTTTCGTTCTCAAGTGATGCAAATTTTTGCTATTTCAGTGGTTGTAGAAGGGCAGTTAAACCGCCAACAAACAGGCATTCAGCGCTTAGGGCAGTTTGAAATTGATGTTGAGTTACAAACTATATTAAGTGATGAATTTAATTTACCAATTATTTTATCTGAATACTTTGCGGCTTGGGTATTTGCTGAATCAAGCTTAGGAGCAGCAATTAGTAGCGAGAACGTTATCTACTTACAAGTAGATGATGTGATTAATATGAGTGTTTCTATTAAAGGGAAAATGATTCAAGGCAATAAACAGCAACGAATGAATATAGATCGAGTTTGTTTACCAATGTTAAGTCCGTTATCTACTATTATTAGCGAACATTTATTGCCTGAAGATGCACAACAGTTACAACATCATGTAACTTATTCCGCTATTTATCGTTTAGTAAATCATCTTTTACCGAACGATTTAGAAGATAATGCACAAAAAATTGAATACCTTTGTGAATTGGCTAATCAAGGGAATCAATCTGCGATTGATATTTTACAATATGTAGCAGATGGAATTTCTTATGTTTTAATGAATCTAGTGAATATTTTTTCATCCGATAAAATTATGATCAATTCGAGTTATTTAGGTGCAAATACAATTTTTGTTGAACATCTAAAACAAAAGTTAAATGAAAATTTACTACTCGATCAACATAAGGTCGATATTATCACAGGGCATTATGCACAGAATAACGCGGTTGTAGCGAGTGCGATGGTGAAAAAATACCTTTACAATGGCGATTTAATTGGTTCTTTAATGTAATTCTATCCTAGTAATTAAAATAGATAGAATTTGTTGTGATTACCTCGAGAATATCGAGGTAATTTTTTATCTTCAATTTGATTAAGTTGACAAAAGCGATGCTTAAAGCGCATAAAAAGAAAAAAACCTGTTCCATAAAGGAACAGGGGGAGGTTTCAATGAATAAAATAAAAAAAACATTTGCTTACGCATTTGCAGTCACTAGCGGTTACTAAGACCGGCAAAAAAATAAAAAGTTCAAAAAAATCTAAAAAATTTTTAAAAATAATAGAAAAAATATTTTTTATATTAAAATCAAATAGTTATTTTTGTATCAAAGCATAATTTTTCTACCGCTTTCCGCGCTAAGATAAACTTTCTCAATTAAGTCTAATACTTTTGCTGCTTGTTCTGCGGTTACTTGTAATGGTTCATCAGCCGTTAATGCTGCATAAATATTGTCATAATAGGCTTGATAATTGCCAGATACCGTTTCTAACGTTGTACGAATATGCACGCCATTTACTTCTGTATTGAGTGTTCCCCAAAATGCTTTATCTTCTTTATTCCAATCTCCTTTAGGAACAACACCCGCCATCAATAAGGCTTCTTGGTTATCTATTTCATATTTTACATATGATCCGAGTGTGCCATGCATTGCAATACTTGGTCCTTTTTCCCGTACATATTTACTTGATGACATTACTACTTTTTTATCTTGATAGTAGAAATAGATTTGGAAATTATCTTCTCCTAATGAACCTTGATGTTGGCAACGTAAATCAGCATATAACGCCTGAGGCAGCCCAAATAGATGAACCACATGATCGATTAAATGGACGCCTAAATCATAAACTAAACCGACACCTCGTTCGCCAGTTTCTTTCCATGCTTTGCTATTTTTTGCTTGAGTATAGCGATCATAGTGAATTTCATAATCTACAATATCGCCTAACAAGCCACTCTTTAATAGTTGTTTTACGGTCAAAATCCCATTATCCCAACGGCGGTTTTGATAAACAGAAAGCTTAACTTGATGTTGTTTCGCTAATTCGGCAAGCTCTTTTGCTTCCGCAGCAGTAACACTTAATGGTTTTTCTACAATAATATGTTTGCCGGCTAAAATCGCTTTTTTCGTGAAATCATAATGGGTCAAATTTGGCGTGGTAATGATAACTAAATCAATATCATCCGCTAATAATTCTTCAAATTGACGTACAGTGGTAATTTGCGGATATTTAGTTGCTACTTTATTTCCTGTCCGTTCAAAAATTTTTACTACTTGAAAACGCGGATCATTCAATAAAAAAGGGAGGTGGAATACATTGGCAGACATACCAAATCCAGCAATTCCAACACGTATCACTTGTTGCATAGATAGAATCTCCTTATCACACTATTTAATTTTTTCTAATCGAGTAAATAAAATCTCTTCAGGTAAACGTTGAATATGACGTAAACGGAAGAAGAGTAGGCAAGCCACCGTCGTTAAACAAACAACAAAACCAATCCAAAAGCCAGCAGCTGTCATATGAGGAACAATCCAATCAGTTAAACCAAGAACATAGCCAACAGGCATACCTACTACCCAATAACCAAATAGAGAGATCCACAACACTGATTTAGTATCTTTATAACCACGCAAAGCGCCACCGATAATGGTTTGTGTTGTATCTGAAAATTGATAAACAGTAGCAAAAATTAATAATGAGGATGCCATAATAATGACGTTTTGGTTACTGACAAAAATACTGGCAATATTTTGCCGGAATAATAAGGTAATGGTGGCAGTAAATAAAGTGACAGTAAGCCCTAAACTTAGTGCACAAAACGTAAATTGCTTAGCTTGTAATGCATTACCTGCACCTAAACTTTGCCCAACAAGAATAGTCGTTGCCATTGAAATTGACATTGGCAACATATAAATGAAAGAGCTGGTATTTAAGGCAATTTGATGGCTTGCAATAATTTCTGCACCAAATGGCGAAATTAGCAGCGAAATAATACAAAAGAGCAGTACTTCACAACAAATTGATACTGCAATAGGGAAACCAAGACGCACTAATTTATTTAGTGTTTTTGGGTTTGGTTTTTCAATAATTTGTTCAAAAATGTTGAGATCACGTTGGCTTGGTACGTTATAGCAATAAATAATAATAAGCAGGAATGCCACCCAGTTTAAAATCATTGTTGCAATTCCACATCCTACGGCACCAAAAGCAGGAACGCCAAACGAACCATAGATAAAAATATAGTTTAACGGGATATTTAACAATAAGCAGGTAAACGCAATCACCATAGCTGGTTTGGTTTTAGCAATACCATCATTTAAACAACGAAAGTTCATCATTAATAAATAAGGTAATGCCCCAAACGCCATCACTTTGAGATAACCTTCGGTAATATTTGCTAATTCTGCATCCATTCCCATTAAATCAATAATAAATCGACTGTTATAAACAATTAGAAAGATAGGAATACTAATTGTTACCGCAATCCAGATTCCTTGACGAACTTGATGAGCAATTAATTTACGTTTACCTGATCCATTTAAGTAGGAAATCGTTGGTGGCAAAGCTAATAGCAAGCCTTGTCCAAATAGCAGCAATGGGAACCAAATTGAAGCTCCCACAGAAATTGCAGCCATATCTTTTGCACTAACACGACCCGCCATAATAGTATCGGTTAGTCCCATTGAATTTTGTGCGACTTGTGCAATCAGAATAGGCGATGCAAGTTTAATCAATTCAATAATTTGTGTTTTATATCTTTGCCAATTTGTCATAGAATGTCCGACGTTTGTAATTTTAGTTAGTTGCCTTTTCTAACATACAGCAGTAACAAGATTTTTTCATTTAAGGAGAAAAGTATGTTTACAGGAATTATTCAAGGAAAAGCAAAAATCCATGAAATTAAAGCGAAAGATAATTTTAGAACACACATTATAAAAATGCCACAGGATTTATTGTCTGGTTTGACGTTAGGTGCTTCTGTTGCACATAACGGCGTTTGTTTAACAGTAACCAAAATTGAAGGTGATTTAATTAGTTTCGATTTAATGCAAGAAACGTTGAAAATTACCAATCTAGGCGAATTAAAAGTTGGCGATGAAATTAATGTAGAACGTGCTATGAAGATTGGTGATGAAGTCGGCGGACATCTATTATCAGGGCATGTGTACTGTACAGCAAAAATTGAACAAATCTTATCTTCACCGAATAATCGTCAAGTTTGGTTTAAATTACCTAATCAAGAGGTTATGAAATATATTTTAACTAAGGGCTATATTGCGGTTGATGGTATTAGTTTGACGATTGGTGAAGTAAAAGATCAATCTTTTTGTGTTAATTTAATTCCAGAAACGTTACAACGTACCATTCTTAGTCAAAAACAAGTACATGATAAAGTGAATATTGAATTGGATTCGCAAACACAAGCTGTGGTAGATACGGTAGAGCGTTATTTAAGTCAGCAAAATAGATAAGATTTTATTGAATATAACAAGGACTAATTTTGATGATAAATTAGCCCTTTTGTTTATATAAAAATTAAGCAAGTTTTTTAACTGATTTACGGATAATTAACTCTGGATGCATTTCAATTCGAGCAGGTTCTTTATTTTTATCTGTCATCCGAGCAATTAACAGATCGATTGCCATAATCCCTAAACGCATTTTAGATTGATGTACAGTGGTTAATGGCGGTGCATAAAAACGGGAAGCATGAATATCATCATAGCCAATAATTGAAATATCTTCTGGTACAGAAAGTCCTTTTTCGCCAATTGCAGAGATTGCACCTAACGCCATCACATCATTACAACAAAAAACAGCAGTTGGTAATTCATCTTGGATCAAGATTTTATTCATACATTCAAACCCATCTTCAGGTTCAAAATGTCCTTCTAACACCCAATTTTGATTAATTGGTAATTTTGCTTCTTCCATCGCTTTAACATAGCCATCGTAGCGTGTTTTTGCGGTTGTTTTATCTAAATCACCCGCAATAATGCCAATTTTCTTATGCCCAGAATCAATCAAATATTTTGTCGCTAAATAGCCACCTTCAAAGCTGTTATCTTGAATTACATCCATATTAGAATTGTTAGGACCCCAGTCCATTACGACAATTGGCAGAGTAGTAAAGTAAGCAAAGAGATCTTTGGAATCTTGTGTATATTCTGAACACATTACCAAAATACCATCTACTCTTTTTTTCACTAACATATCTAAATGATTGCTGATTTTTTGGAAATTATTTTGTGTGTTGCATAAAAATAAAGAATAACCCTGTTGATAGCAATATTCTTCAACGGCATGGACAATTTCAGCAAAATAAGGTGTTTCACTGGTTGTAATCATCATCCCAATTGATTTGGTTGTATTTACTTTTAAGCTACGAGCAACGGCACTGGGTGAGTAGTTAAGTTGTTGGATTGCGTCCCAAACTAATTTAGTTGTGTCCTCAGCAACAAAGCGAGTTTTATTAATTACATGAGAAACTGTTGTAGTTGATACCCCTGCTAATTTTGCGACATCTTTAATTGTTGCCATGATAACCTCCAAAAAAATTTGGGCTATTATAAAGATAAATATAGGAAATGTTAGCTTTTTTGTTAAATTTGTGCTCAATTTCACAAAATTAGCTATTTTTATAAAAATAATTTTTGATATTAGAAATAGATAAATGCTTGCAATAAAAAAAGCTACCAATTTAATTTGATAGCCTTTCTTTTGAAGATATGCAAACTCGTTTTAGTTTTTATAGGTAGCTTGTTTCATATTACGAACAAATTCTGCTAATTCTGATAAACATTGTTGATGATTATCTAAATTTCGTTCGATAATTTTTACTACTGCTGAACCTGAGATTGCCCCAGCAGTTCCCGCAGCCAAAGTTTCTTTTACTTGTTGTGGTTGTGCAATACCAAACCCTTGTAAGATCGGCGGTGCATTATGTGCTTTTAAGCGTTGGATTAAATCCTCTAAATTGCTTGCATGAGATTGATTTTCTGCACTTGTTACGCCAGCACGAGAAACGAGATAAGTATAACCTTGGCTCGTCTTAGCAATACCTTCTATTGTTTTTTCATTGGCATTCGGGGGGCAAATAAATACAGGCTGAATATTAAATTTATGCGCACTTTCTAGATAATCTGCCGTTGCAAATAGAGGAATATCTGCGACTAAAACTGCATCTATTCCAACTTGTTGGCAGCGTTGATAGAAACCATCTAATGTTTTGGCATAAATCAAATTCGCACAAAGTAATAAACTAATTGGAATTTCAGGATATTTAGCACGGACTTTCTCTAATAATTCAAAGCAAGCATCTGTACTAAATCCGGCAGATAAGGCACGATTATTTGCGGCTTGAATCACTGACCCATCAAGTAACGGATCAGAGAAAGGAAAACCTAACTCTAACGCATCTGCACCATTATCTACTAATGTACAAATAATTTCGAAAGAGCGGTCAAGTGTTGGATCACATAAAGTCACGAAAGGAACAAATGCCCCCTGGTTTTGTTGTTGTAATTTAGCAAAAAGTTGATTAAACCGACTCATAATTAGGCTCCTTTCGCATTTAAGATTTTATCCACAGTGAAAATATCTTTATCACCACGACCTGAAAGATTAACCACTAAGATTTGTTCTTTTTCTGGGTTTTGTTTGATCAGTTTCAAGGCATAAGCAAGTGCATGAGAGGATTCTAATGCAGGAATAATCCCTTCATGTTGAGCTAACTCTTGGAAGGCGGCTAAAGCTTCATCATCTGTAATAGATACGTAATTTGCACGTCCTGTACTATGCAGATAAGCGTGTTGTGGTCCAACAGACGGGAAATCTAATCCTGCTGAAATAGAATAAGATTCTTCAATTTGACCATCTTTGGTTTGCATTAATGGGGATTTCATCCCAAAATAAATACCGACTGAACCATGGCCAAGAGGTGCACCATGCTCCCCCGTTTCAATGCCTTTTCCAGCAGGTTCTACACCAATTAATTGCACAGTTTGTTCATCAATAAAATCAGCAAACATTCCAATGGCATTTGAACCACCGCCAACACAAGCAATAACTGCATCAGGCAGACGTCCTTCGCGCTCTAGCACTTGACGTTTGGTTTCTTCACCAATCATTTTCTGGAATTCACGCACAATGGTTGGGAATGGATGTGGACCAGCCGCAGTACCTAATAAATAATGTGCTTTATCATAATTTGCTGACCAGTCACGCATTGCTTCACAACACGCATCTTTTAATGAACAAGAGCCTTTATTCACAGAAATGACTTCAGCACCCATTAAACGCATACGGAAAACGTTCGGTGATTGACGCTCTACATCTTTTGCTCCCATATAAATGCGGCATTTTAAACCTAACATTGCACACGCTAATGCCGTAGCAACACCATGTTGTCCCGCACCTGTTTCCGCGATAATTTCGGTTTTTCCCATACGCATTGCTAAGAGTGCTTGTCCTAATACTTGGTTTGTTTTATGTGCACCGCCATGCAATAAATCTTCACGTTTCAGGTAAAGTTTGGTTTTACTGCCTTTAGTTAAGTTTCGGCATAAGGTTAATGCGGTTGGTCGTCCAGCATAATTTTTTAGTAGATCATTGAATTGACGTTGGAATTCTGGATCTTGGCGAGCCTCAATAAATGCTTTTTCTAATTGTTGTAGTACAGGGACGAGAATTTCAGGCACATACATTCCGCCAAACTCACCAAAATAAGGGTTTAATAAAGTATCACTCATAATGATTCATCCTAACTTTTCATAATTTTTTCAAAAATAGTTTTTAATTTCTCTGCATCTTTGATACCTGGTGCAGTTTCTGCGCCAGAATTAATATCTAATCCTAAACAATGCTGCGCCATCGCACTCTCAATATTTTCTGCATTTAACCCTCCTGCAAGCATAATTTTGCCTTTCCAATCAATTGGCAATAGTGTCCAGTCAAATATCTGTCCTGTACCGCCTTGTTGATTTTTTAATTGTGTATCAAACACATAACGGTCAACATTGCTGTCTGGTTGAAAAGTGACTTGTCCAGATGTTGGATCAACACCAACAGCGCGCCAAATTTGGCATGACTGCGGTAATTTCTGGCGTAATTGCTGAATAAAATTGCTATCTTCTTTGCCATGTAGTTGTACTGCAAATAGTGATAATTGTTGGCTTAATGTCACAATTGTTTCAATGGATTGATTTTGAAATACGCCCACATAACGTAATGGTGCTGCTGTCATAACTTGTTGTGCTTGCGATAAGGTAAGACAGCGAGGGGAGTGTTCTGCAAAAATCAACCCACCATATAATGCCCCCTGTTGATAAGCAACGGCTGCATCCTCTGCACGTGTCACCCCACACACCTTATTTTCACCATAAATAATTGCTCTTACTGCAGCATTAAGATCATGGCTTCCCATTAAACTGCTGCCAATCAAAAATGCATGTGCAACAGGTTTTAATTCTCGTACTTGTTGATGTGTATAAATACCTGATTCACTAATAATAATACGATCGTTAGGAATATTCGGCGCTAATGTTAAGGTACGTTGTAAATCGACAGATAAATCATGCAAATTACGGTTATTAATCCCAATAACTTTTGCTTCTAATGCAATGGCACGTTGTAATTCTTCTTCATTTGAGGTTTCTGTTAATACCCCCATTCCTAATGAGTGAGCTAAATCAGCCAAAATGCGATAAGTATTATCATCAACAACAGATAACATTAAAAGAATAGCATCTGCTTGATAATAACGTGCTAAATAGACCTGATATTCGCTAATCATAAAATCTTTGCAAAGAACAGGCTGTTTAACCAATTTGCGTACTCTTGGTAAATAAGCAAAATTCCCTTGAAAATACTTTTCGTCAGTTAGCACAGAAATTGCACTGGCATAATGACGATAAACTGAAGCAATCCCTTCTAGATCAAACTCTTCTCGAATTAATCCTTTTGATGGCGAAGCCTTTTTACATTCTAAAATAAAAGCAGGAATTTCATGTGTACCTTGAGCTAAAGCTTGGTAAAAATCACGATCACTCTGTTCAATTTGATCTTTAAATTGCGCTAATGGAAAGTTTGCTTGTTGTGTTTTTACCCAATCTAATTTATCAGCCACAATTTTTTGTAATACGGTGGCTTTTTGTTGAAGTGTTTGTGAAAAATCTTGTGTGATCATATAACATTAATCTCTTAATACTGCGTTAATTTTTCTAATGTTTGCAAGGCGTTACCGCTTGCTAAATGTTCTAAGACTTGTTGAGTTGTTTGTTTCAGATCGTTGTAGCCAAATAATTTGAGAAGCAGCGCTGTATTTGCCGCAACAGCATTCATATGCGCATCACTGCCTTTACCTTGTAAAATCAAACGGACAACCTCTGCATTTTCTGCTGGTTCGCCACCTTTTATTGCTTCTAAGGGTTGTGGTTTTAAACCAAAATCTTCCGCTGTTAATGTATAGCGTTCAATAGCACCATTGATAATTTCCGCAACTTCTGTTGGTCCATGTAGTGCAACTTCATCTAAACCACTACCATGGATCACAACACTATGTTGATGACCTAATGCAAGAGCAGTTTCAGCATAAGGCTGGATTAATTGTGGATGATATACGCCTAACATTTGATGTTTTGGTCTTGCTGGATTAATTAATGGTCCTAAGATATTAAAGATGGTCCGTGTTTTTAAAGCCTGACGCACAGGAATAGCGTGTTTAAAACCTCGATGGTATTGTGGCGCAAATAAAAAGCAAATTCCAATTTCATCAAGTGCTTGGCGAGCTGTATTGGCATCAAGATCTAAACGAACATTTAATGCAGAAAGTACATCACTTGATCCTGTTTTACTAGAAACACTACGATTTCCATGTTTAGCAACTTTGGCTCCCATACTTGCAGCAACAAGGGCACTAGTCGTCGAAATATTAATTGTATTTGCTCCATCACCACCAGTTCCTACAATATCAGCAAACACATAATCTGGCGTTGGGAAAGGCTCTGCTGCATTGATTAATGCGGTAACCGCACCACTAATTTCAGCCACTGATTCACCTTTGATTTTTAATGCAATCAAAGCACCTGCTAATTGTTCATTACTTAATTGACCTTGCAAAATTGCCGTAAAAAGTTGTTCGCTTTCAGTAGAGGAGAGCGTATTGCCATTGAATAATTTTTCGAGTATTTGTTGAGTTTCCATAATTATCTTCCCTAAATTTTTTATTCATTTTTGTTGTAATGCGAATTATCTGGCTAATAACCAATCAATAGTTTGTTTTAATAATTGTCCACCTTGCACAGTTAAAATGGATTCTGGGTGGAATTGGAATCCACAGATAGGCAGTGTTTGGTGACGAATTGCCATGACAATATGGTTATATTCCGCATTAACGATTAATTCTGCTGGAAGTTTTACTCCCATTAATGAGTGATAACGGGCAACGGGGAGAGGATTGGCTAATGATTGAAACATTGCTTGGTTATCATGTGTAATCTTAGATACTTTACCGTGCATAACTTCGCCTGCGTGTACAATTTCACCCCCAAACGCTTCAATAATTGCCTGATGTCCTAAACAAATCCCAATAATTGGACAACGATCTTTTACTGCCTGAATTAGTGGCAACATATTTCCTGCTTGCTGCGGATTTCCTGGTCCAGGGGAAAGGGCTAAAATTGTATTTGGTTGAGATGTCGCGGCTTTAATTAAAGTCTGTAAATCACAGTCATTACGATACACTGTCACGTTATGCCCTAGCACACGGAATTGATCAACCAAGTTATAAGTAAAAGAATCAAAATTATCGAGAAAGAGTATATTAGCCATAATTTATACATCCTTATTATTGGCAATTTGTCTGTTTAATTGCTTTAATCACCGCAGCTGCTTTGTGGCGAGTTTCATCTGCTTCCATTTGTGGATTAGAATCCAACACTTCGCCACAGCCTGCTTGAATATAAGCAATACCATTCTGAACAAAGGCAGAACGAATCACAATACAGGTATCAAGATCACCATGAGAAGAGAGGTAACCAACCGCACCGCCATAACTATGTCTGCGTTGTTTTTCAAATTGATAGATAAGTTGCATTGCCTTAATTTTCGGTGCTCCCGTTAATGTGCCCATATTCATACATGCTTGATAGGCATGCAATGCATCTAATTCTGGTTTTAATTGACCTACCACACGAGAAACTAAATGCATAATATGTGAATAGCGATCAACCTGCATTAATTCCGCAACACGTCGAGTGCCACTAACACATACTCGAGCAATATCATTACGTGCTAAATCAACTAACATTAAGTGTTCAGATTGTTCTTTATGATCAAGACGTAACTCTAATTCTAAACGAGCATCTAATTCAGGATCGATTTGACCTTGACTGTCAAACCCACGAGGGCGAGAACCTGCAATCGGATAAATCTCTAATTGGCGAGTTGCTTCAGTATATTTCAAAGCACTTTCTGGTGAAGCGCCAAATAGGGTAAAGTCATCATCTTGCATATAAAACATATAAGGACTTGGATTATTATGTTTTAGTTGCTGATACGTTGCTAATGGACTAGGGCATTCCAATGAAAAACGGCGAGAAGGAACAATTTGGAATACATCGCCAATATTAATGTGGTGTTTAAGTTTTTCAATAATTGCTTTAAAAGCTTCATCTTCAATATTGACCGCTACTTCAGTAGAGGCGTTTTGCTTATGCAATACCGTATCTTTTTCTTCATTTAATTGAAATATAATTGTTTTTGCTTGTTCAGAAATAGAAATTTTTTGTGATTCATCAAAGATATATGAATGGAGTTCAGCTTTTTCTGCTTGATGATCAATCACAACCAACTGTTCCGCTAAATAGAAGCTATAATCAGGAGAAACTAAACCATCATCTTCTAATACAATATCTTTCATAGGGATAAAATTTGCGACCAAATCATAGGCAAATAATCCTCCTAAGAAGATTGGCTGAGTATGTTGTTGATAAAGTGTTAAGATAGTACGTAATCCATCAAAAACGGTGAAAGCTTGTAGTTTGCTATCTTCATCTAACTCATTATTTAAAGTAGGGAAAGTAACGATTAATGCTAATTGTTGCTGAATAACGCTAACGCCAGTCTTAGCTTCAAACTGTTCTGCTAACTGTTTGATAACTTGTTCACCATTTGCAGTCAACGCTTGAAAAGAAACCGTTTGTTGTTCACATTTTACTTTTACCGCTGCTTTTGCAATTAATAGACTTTTTAAACTGTTTTTACTACCAATTTCTGCTGAATCTAACAGCAATGTATTACTTTTATTTTCACATAAACGAGCAAAAAGGGATGTGGTGTCTGCTTGATATGGAATTGATTGTTGAATAACTTCTAAAAAGGGCACGATAAAATCCTCTTACACTTCCTTATACCTTGTACTAGCAAAATAGTACGCTTGTAAATTTAGAAATGCAAGCCAGTTTTTGCATTTATCTTAAATAAAAGAAGAAAAAGTGAACGGTTATAACAATTAGCTGTGCCTCTTTGTACATAAACAGCCAAATAAGACTACATCAATTTAAAATTGAAATGATATTTGTGCTAAGGCTCTAGCTTTGAAAATAAACGAGTATTGCTGAAACGATAAATCTTGATTGTTACTTTTTCATTTTTAACAGAATTGAGAACTGATCATTTAGCGTATTGGTTTACTTTAGATTGAAATATGATTATAGGATATAATATCTAGATATTTTAGTAATTTAACATAAAAAGCATTATTTTTAACTCCGTCACAAAATTAATATAATGTATATTATGTTAAATATAATATATGTGACATAAGAGGTATTTTGTATCCATTGCTCTAACAATTCCTCTAACATTTATTTGTATAAATAAAAAGAAACTTGTGCTCTGCAACAAAGCACAAGTTTGTAACAAATTTTAGATAGAGACTATTTATTGTCTGAATACACGAATATTCGTGAAGCCTTGATCTTTTAAATACAATGCTTGCAAACGGCTCATCACACCACGCTCACAGAACAATAGATAATTTTTACTTTGATCTAATTCTGCAAATTGGCTAGATAATTTATAGAAAGGAATCTGTAAGATTGTTTGATTTTCCAATTCTAATGGTTTTTCGTCTGTTTCTTCTGGACTGCGAATATCAATAATCACATCATTTTGTTGCAATACAGACACCATTTCAACTTCCGGAACTTCTCGCTCTGTTTGTTCAGCTATTTGACGAATATCTAAATATTGAGCATTCCATACTGCATCCTCCAATAAAGAAAAATCGAAATGTGACTCCTCTTCTTCAATTTTGGCTTTAATGGCTTTTACTGTTGGGTTTTTTGAAATAACGCCACAAAATTCAGGCATTGATTTTGCAATATCATCAGTACCAATTTCTTTCGCCATCGCAATAATTTGCTCTTTGTCATGTGAAATCAATGGACGTAAAACTAGACAATCAGCCGCTTCATCAATCAGACGCAAATTGGTCAATGTTTGACTGGAAACTTGTCCTAATGCTTCGCCGGTCACAATAGCCTGAATTTGAAAACGTTCTGCCACTTTACTCGCAGCTCGTACCATCATCCGTTTTAATACAACCCCCATCTGTCCGTTATCAATTTTTTCTAAAATTTCAGCGACAATTTTTTCAAAATTAACGGCAACAAAACGTACTTTATGAGAACTACCATAACGATGCCATATATGGTAAGCCATCTGTTTTACTCCAATTTCATGTGCTGCTCCACCTAAATTAAAGAAGCAATAATGCACACGACAACCTCGACGTAATAACATATAGCTTGATACTCCAGAGTCGAATCCACCCGAAATTAATGATAAAACATCTTCCTGTGTACCGATTGGATAACCGCCAATTCCCTCGAAACGTTGTTTTACCAACATCACATGATCATATTCAATTTCAATGCGAACAGTTACTTCCGGATCAGTTAATTTCACCTTTGCACTTTGAATATGCTGATTTAAACCACCACCGATATAACGTTCAGCATCTAATGAGGTAAACTCATGTTTTCCTTTACGTTTTACACGCACACAAAAGGTTTTATTTTCTAATTGTGAACCAATATCTGCATAGACAATTTCGAAAATATCTTGCAATGTATTAAAAGGTTTTTCTTCAACTTGTAAGAAATGATGGATGCCAGGAATACGTTGTAACAACTCTATTAGAAGATCGTTCTTCTCTGCATTTTTAGTTCTTACCTCAATGTAATCCCAGTGTTTAACAACCGCAACTTGGTCATCATACTTATTTAAAACGTTACGAATATTTCCCGTTAAAATTTTAATAAAACGTTTACGTACAGAATCACTTTTAATCATGATTTCTGGAAATAATTTAATAATAAACTTCATATTGCCATTTCATTATTCAGAAAAAATAAGCGTGTATTCTACACGAAAAATCCGTTTAACGTAAAAAATCCGCCTAAACTTTCCTGAATTAATTAGGTACAATATAGCTCGTTGAAAACTGAGCATTTTTTAATTATGAAAAAGACAACCCAAACATTAAATTTTGAAAATACTTTAACCGAATTAGAAGCCGTAGTTAATCGTTTAGAACAAGGTGATTTAAGTTTAGAAGATGCTCTAGTTCAATTTGAACAAGGGGTAAATTTAGCTAAACAAGCTCAAGATCGTTTAGCCAACGCCGAACAACGTGTTCAAATTTTGTTAGAAAAAAATTCAACTGCACAATTAAGCGATTACGCAACTAATGTTGAACAACCATCTGATGAAGATTCCCCTTTTTAATACTGATCTGATTTGAGCTATTAAAGATAATCTTTATAATGTTCCAAAAGTTTCATTAGGATATGATGATGTATCAATTTTCAGAAGATTTACTGGCATTACAACAACGGAATAATCAATTTCTGCGCCAACAATTAAGTTCTTTAACGACTACTCCAGCTCCCCTTGCTGATGCCATGCGTTATAGCCTATTACTAGGTGGTAAACGTATTCGCCCATTCTTAGTTTATGCAACGGGACGAATGTTTGGTGTGCCATTAAATCAACTGGATCATCTTGCTGGTGCCATTGAATGTATTCATTGTTATTCTTTGATTCATGATGATTTACCAGCAATGGATAATGATACATTACGTCGTAATCAGCCGACATGTCATATTGCTTTTGATGAAGCAACCGCTATTTTAGCTGGTGATGCATTGCAAAGTTACGCATTTGAATTATTATCTCAATCTCCTTGTACTGCCCTACAAAAAATTCAACAACTTTATGTTTTAGCAAAAGCCTCTGGCGCTCAAGGAATGTGTTTTGGACAAAGTTTAGATTTAATCTCTGAAAATAAACAAATTGCTCTTGCTGAATTAGAAAAAGTTCATAATCATAAAACAGGTGCTTTGATTACTGCTGCCGTTTTATTAGGTTTTTATGCTTCTGATTACTATCAAGATCGTGAGTTAGAACAGAAACTTACTCTCTTTTCTCAAGCAATTGGTTTAGCTTTTCAAGTACAAGATGATATTTTAGATATTACTTCAAATAATGAGGAGCTTGGTAAAAATGCAGGTTCCGATTTAAAATCGCATAAAAGCACTTATCCGCAGTTATTAGGGTTAGAACAAGCAAAACAAAAAGCTCAAGACTCGTATCTCTCGGCAATAAAAATTTTAGAACAACTCCCGTTTGATACAACTGCTCTGCGTGTATTGGCAGAATTTATTATTCAACGGCGCAATTAATTTTTAATGGATTTTATACAGACTATGTCAAATTATTCACTTTTATCACAAATCAATTCTCCTGAGGATTTACGCCTATTACCAAAGGAACAGCTACCAGAACTTTGCGATCAATTACGTAAATATCTTTTAGAAAGTGTTAGCCAAAGTAGTGGTCATCTTGCTTCAGGACTTGGAACCGTTGAATTAACTGTTGCTTTGCATTACGTATTTAATACACCATTTGATCAATTAATTTGGGATGTTGGTCATCAAGCGTATCCGCACAAAATTCTAACTGGCCGCCGTGATCAAATGCATACTATTCGCCAAAAAGGTGGAATTCACCCTTTTCCTTGGCGTGAAGAGAGCCCTTTTGATGTATTAAGCGTTGGACACTCCTCAACTTCAATTAGTGCAGGTTTAGGGATTGCGATTGCAGCACAACGTGAAAATGCAGGGAGAAAAACAATCTGTGTGATTGGAGATGGCGCATTAACAGCAGGAATGGTATTTGAAGCGATGAATCATGCAGGTGCATTACATACTGATATGCTTGTAATCCTAAATGATAATGATATGTCCATTTCTGAAAATGTGGGCGCTTTAAATAATCATTTAGCTCGCATACTCTCTGGTTCTTTTTATTCCTCTTTGCGTGAAGGGGGCAAAAAAATCTTATCTGGTTTACCGCCAATTAAAGAGTTTGTACAAAAAACAGAAGAGCACGTTAAAGGGTTTATTTCACCTGGTGGAACATTATTTGAAGAGTTGGGTTTTAACTATATTGGTCCAATTGATGGGCATAATGTTGAAGAGTTAATTTCTACCT
Organism: Gallibacterium genomosp. 3; assembly: GCF_001678475.1. Classification (GTDB taxonomy): domain Bacteria; phylum Pseudomonadota; class Gammaproteobacteria; order Enterobacterales; family Pasteurellaceae; genus Gallibacterium; species Gallibacterium faecale. The sequence continues at coordinate 70,919 of NZ_JTJR01000008.1, forward strand.
TGAAAAATATGCGTACCTTAAAAGGACCTCAATTCTTACATGTCATCACTAAAAAAGGTAAAGGCTATGCGCCTGCTGAGCGTGATCCAATTGGTTTTCATGGTGTACCAAAATTTAATCCGTTAAGCGGTGAACTACCAAAAAATAAGACTTCTCTACCAACCTACTCTGATATTTTCGGAAAATGGTTATGTGAAATGGCGGAGCAAGATAAAAAATTAATTGGCATTACGCCTGCTATGCGTGAAGGTTCAGGAATGGTTGAATTTTCACAGCGTTTTCCAGATCAATATTTTGATGTGGCTATTGCTGAACAACATTCTGTGACTTTTGCTGCTGGGTTAGCCATTGGTGGTTATAAACCCGTTGTAGCTATTTACTCTACTTTCTTACAACGTGCTTATGACCAAGTGATTCACGATGTTGCTATTCAAAATTTGCCGGTTTTATTTGCAATTGATCGTGCTGGTGTAGTTGGTGCTGATGGACAGACCCACCAAGGCGCTTTTGATTTAAGTTATCTACGTTGTATTCCTAACTTAATCGTGATGACACCAAGTGATGAAAATGAATGTCGTCAAATGCTCTACACTGGGTATCATTGTGGGCAGCCTGCTGCTGTACGTTATCCAAGAGGTTCTGGTACAGGTGCTGAATTACAACCACTAACACAACTACCTATTGGTAAATCAAGATTAATACGTCAAGGTCAAAAAGTCGCAATTCTTAATTTCGGTACTTTACTCCCTGGTGCGATTAAAGTAGCAGAACAATATGACTATACTGTAATTGATATGCGCTTTGTTAAACCATTGGATATGGAATGTTTAGCCGATATCAAAGATCATTATGATCTCATTGTCACTTTAGAAGAAAATGCGATTCAAGGTGGCGCAGGTTCTGCGGCATTGGAAGGATTAGCCACCCTTGGTGGAACTATGCCAGCCCTCTTACAATTAGGACTACCTGATTATTTCATTCCACAAGGAACGCAACAAGAAATTCATCAATTATTACAATTAGATGCAGAGGGTATTGCAGTTCGAATTCAAGCAAAACTAGCTAATCAATAAGCGATAATTTTTCCACAACAGGAAAACAAAAAACCTCTAATGCCACAACATTAGAGGTTTTTCATTATACTCACTAAAAACTTAAATGATTAATCAACAACTAAAGTACGGCAAGTATTTGTACCACCGGATACAAACTCATCGCCTTGTGTCAATAACACTAAGTCGCCAGAAACTAAATAACCTTTTTCTTTCAATAGGTTAATTGCAATTTTTGCCCCTTCAACAGTACGGCTCATATCTTCAAAATAAACTGGTACCACACCGCGATATAATGCACAAAGATTTAATGCACTTTGGTTACGGGAGAGAGCAAAGATTGGTAATCCAGAACTGATACGTGACATTAAACGTGCAGTACGACCAGTACTTGTCATAGCGATAATTGCTGCAGTACCTTTCATATGGTTTGCTGCATACATTGCTGACATTGCTACTGATTCTTCAATAGAAGAAAACTCTACATCCATACGGTGGCGAGAAACATTGATGCTTGGCATTTTTTCTGCCCCTAAGCATACTTTAGCCATCGCTGCTACTGTTTCTGATGGATATTGTCCTGCTGCGGTTTCTGCAGATAACATTACTGCATCAGTACCATCTAATACCGCATTCGCAACGTCCATAACTTCTGCACGAGTTGGCATTGGATTGCTGATCATAGATTCCATCATTTGTGTTGCTGTAATAACAACTTTATTTAATTGACGTGAACGACGGATAAGTTTCTTTTGCACTCCTACTAATTCAGGGTCACCAATTTCTACCCCTAAATCCCCACGTGCAACCATAATGACATCAGATGCTTTAATAATGTCATCAATAGCTTCTGGTGTTGCCACTGTTTCTGCACGTTCTACTTTAGCTACAATTTTAGCATTTAAACCTGCTTCTACTGCCAATTTACGTGCATATTCAATATCTGCACCAGAACGTGGGAAAGAAACGGCAAGGTAATCTACACCAATTTTTGCAGCAGTAATGATATCTGCTTTATCTTTTTCAGTTAATGCGTCCGCAGATAAGCCACCACCTAATTTATTAATCCCTTTATTATTTGATAGTGGACCACCTACAGTCACCTCAGTGAACACTTTTTCACCTTCAGTAGAAAGCACTTTTAATTGTACTCGACCGTCATCTAAAAGGAGAATATCGCCAGGGACAACATCTTTTGGTAAGTTTTTATAATCTAAACCAACTGCCTCTTGTGTACCTTCACCCTTTGGTAATTCAGCATCCAGAACAAATTTATCACCAACGTTTAAGAATATTTTACCGTCTTTAAATGTAGAAACACGAATTTTAGGGCCTTGCAAATCACCTAAAATCGCTACTTGCTTACCAAGTTTTTTTGCAACTTCACGTACTTTTGCTGCACGATTAATATGATCTTCTGCAGTACCATGCGAGAAATTCATCCGCACCACATTTGCGCCAGCAGCAATAATTTTTTCTAAATTATTTCCTTTGTCTGTCGCTGGACCTAAAGTGGTAACAATTTTGGTTCTTCTTAGTCTTCTAGACATTAATTACTCCGTAAGATAACAACAATACTTAAAAATTAAACAATTAAAACTTGATAGGAAGAAATAGAGTACTTTTTTTAGTAAAGCCCCTATAATAAAACGGTCGGAGATTATACGCTGATTTTTGATGTAATGCGAGATCAACTAACCTAAAAATTTACTGAATCACTGAATAGAGGTAGTGCATATGCACATATTTATAATGCGGCATGGCGAAGCAAGTTTCCATGCATTTACAGATAAAGATCGCCCTTTAACTGCCAGAGGAGAAGATCAAGCTGATGAACAAGGAACATGGCTAAAAAGTCAAACTACTCCAGACTTAATTTTAGTTAGTCCTTATCTTAGAGCACAACAAACTTGCCAATTAGCATCACAATACTTTTCCAAAAAAATTCCTACTGAGACTTGGGATAATCTTACTCCCTATGGTAATGCAGAAATTACGGTGGATTATATTGATACCTTACAGCAACAAGGTATTGATAACTTATTAATTGTTTCTCATTTACCTTTAGTTGATGATATTGTTACAGCACTTGGAGTAAATGATGCTATTGCTTTCCATCCAGCCACAATAGCGAAGATCGAGTATCAAAATGGGAAAGGCGAACTGCTTGAAGTGCATAAAAGTAGCTGTTAATACTAACCTTTCTAACTAATAACCCAAACAGTTATTTAAGATTTCGCCCTACTTGAAAGGGCGAAACCATAAGGTGAATTTACAACTATTGTAATCCCGCTTCTAATTTTAATTGTAATAAACGGCGTTCTTCTATTGTTAATGCACTGCCTTTATGATTCATCAAAATAAAGAAATCTTCCGCTTTTTCACCATTAGTTGTAATTTTTGCATTAGCTAAACTTAGTTGCTGTTCGGTAAAAATGTCACTAATCATAGCCAATAATCCAGCACGATCTTTCGTGATTAATTCAAGCTCTGTCTGCTCTTCTTTTTCTGTATTTAAGAATCGAACTTCTAGCGGCACATTGAAATGCTGTAATTTACTGCTACGACGAGCAGAAGCTGCTGGAATTTTTTTCTCACCTTTTAAAACAGCCGTTAATGCTTGGGAAATTTCATCTCGGCGAGGTTTACGCAAAGCACTACCATCTGCTTCCGTTACAATAAAACTATCAAATACTTCTCCACTCGCTGCAGTAATAATTTGTGCATCGTGAATACTCAAATTTTTCGCATCTAGCGTTCTCACCACTTTATTAAATAACTGTGGTTGATCCGCACAATAGATAAAAATTTCTGTTGCACCACGCGAAAAACGACTACTTACTAAAACCACCACCTCATTACTTAAATCTTCAATTTGACAAAGATGTTCAGCGTGCCAAGCTAATTGTTTTGAGGTATTACGTAAGAAATACTCTTCAGGGCAACGTTGCCATAATTGATTAACATCATTGACCTTAATCTGATATTTCTCAAGCATTGGCTGCATGATATCTAATGCTTTAATTCGATTTTGTAAGATTTGAATGCTGTAATCTAAAGGTACAGCAATACCCTGTTCTAACTGTTGTTTCGTATAACGATACAAGGTTGCTAATAACGTTTTTTTCCAACTATTCCATAAAGTTTCATTAGTCGCACAAATATCTGCTACGGTTAAACACAATAAATAATCTAGGCGAGTTTTATTATTCACAATATTCGCAAAATGACGAATTTCCGCTGGATCATGAATATCTCTACGCTGTGCAACAATTGACATTTGTAAATGCGATAGCACTAACCACGCCATAAATTCTGCATCTTGCTCACTAAAACCGTGTAAGATGGCAAAATCATACATATCAATTGCACCAAGCTCAGCATGATCACCAGAACGCCCTTTTGCAATATCATGGAACAATGCTGCTAAATAGAGTTGCGGACGCTGAGTTAAGGTTGGATAAATCTGATAGCAAAGTGGATGTGTTTCTGCACATTCCGGTTTAGCAAAACTTTCTAACTTTAATAATAGACGAATCGTGTGTTCATCCACAGTATAAGCATGGAATAAATCAAACTGCATTAAGCCAACAATATGTTTCCATTCTCGTAAATAGGCTCTTAATACGCCATAACGGTGCATTGGTGCTATTGCACGTGTAATCGCTTGTGGTTGTTTGAAAATTTGCATGAAATAATCACGTGCTCGGGCATTTTTACTAAGGTACTCGTGTGAATTTAGCAGTGCTAAACGTAATTGTCTTAATGTACTGGAATGGATATAACTTTGTGGATAGCGACACAACTGTAGAAACAATTCAATCATCGTTTCAGGTTCTGTTTGGAATGTTTCGTTACATTGTAACTGAATACTATTGTTTACAAGATAGAATGCTGGGCTAATCACAACCTTTTCCGCAGTTTTTGCACAGCTTGGTGATAAAAATTGTTCTTGATAATCTTGCATCAAGACTTCACTTAACTGAATAATTTGTTGAGAATTGCGAAAATACGCTTTCATCATTTTTTCTACGGCTTGATTACCTTGACCTTGATATCCCAACATTTCACTAATTCTTAGTTGTCGTTCAAACAGTAAACGATTGTCATAACGTTTAATCACCAAATGTAACGCATAACGCAATTTAAATAAGAAAGTTTGGCAATCCAACAAAGCCTGATACTCTTCAGGATAAATAAAACCAAATGTTAATAAGTCATTTAGATTTTTTGCTTTAAAATGACGCCAAGCAATCCAGTATAAAAGGTGTAAATCACGTAATCCACCAGGACTATATTTAATATCAGGCTCTAAGTTATAGGCTGTATTGTGATAACGTTGATAACGTTCATTTTTTTCTGCTTGTTTTGCCACGAAAAAGTCTTTGATTGACCAAAAATCATCCTGATAAATAGCTTGAGTTAATTTATCAAATAGTTGCTGGTTACCTGTTAAAAAACGGGACTCCAATAAGTTAGTCGCAATACTGATATCATTTTTCCCCTCTTCTAAGCATTGAGCTAGAGTTCGAATACTATGTCCCACCTCAAAATGGCAGTCCCATAAAAACTGAATAAATTCCGCTATTTTTTGTTCTAATGCGGCTGATAGAGGTTCAGAAGATAAAATTAAAAAATCTAAATCAGAAAGTGGGAACATCTCTTCTCGACCATATCCACCCACGGCAATTAATGATAGCGTTGGTTGTTGATCGAACTGAAAATGTTTCCATAATGCTAATAATAGTTGATCATAAAGATGGCTACGCTGACCAATTAATTGATAGATATCAATTTCTTGTGAGAATTGTTGTAATTCTTGCTCTTTTAATTCAGTAAATAATTGACGAACATTTGTTGGCGTGAGGGTATCATTTTCTAATTGTGATAAAGTGAATTGAGTTTGCATAATCTTCCTGTATTTTGCTTTATTGTCTTACTCGATTAACTTATTCTTTTTCCAATAAAAAAGCGACTTTTTCTTTTCAGTTAAAGTCGCTTTTTTCAGCAATTAGTTATTTATCATTATACGTTGAATGCGATCGAGCTCTTCATCTCGGATAGTCAAAATTTCACATCCATTTTCTGTGACTACGATTTGATGCTCATATTGTGCAGAATGGCTACGGTCTTTGGTTTTTACTGTCCAACCATCTCCCATTAAACGAATTTCTTTCTTACCCACATTTACCATTGGTTCAATCGTAAATACCATCCCTGGTTGTAACACAACGCCACCATCATCTGCATAATAGTGCAATACTTGTGGTTCACAATGGAACTCTGTACCCACGCCATGACCACAATATTCGCGTACTACTGAAAATCCTTGCTTTTCAACAAATTGTTGAATAACTCGACCAATTTCATTAAGACGAATACCTGGTTTTACTGTACGTAATGCAAGATAAAGTGATTCTTGGGTAACTTCACACAATTTCTTACTACGAATAGGTGCTTCTCCAACAATATACATTTTGGAATTATCACCAAAATAACCATCTTTAATCACAGTAACATCAATATTTAAAATATCACCTTCTTTTAATTTTTTATCATCACTAGGAATACCATGACAGACAACTTCATTAATTGAAATACAAACTGATTTTGGGAAACCATGATAATTTAAGCAAGCAGGAATAGCTTTTTGTTCATTCACAATATAATCATGACAAATACGATCTAATTCACTTGTTGTTACGCCTGCTTTTACATAAGGTTCAATCATTACTAATACATCAGAGGCTAATTTACAAGCCACTCTTAATTTTTCAATTTCTTCTTCTGTTCTCAATGGAATTGCCATTTTTTTCTCCAATTCATTTTTATTTTTGACGCAATATAATAACACCATTTACTATCTAATAAAAAACCTTTCCAGGAAATTGTTGAACGATTTACTAGGTTATTAGATAATAGCTTGTACTATGTATTTTTTGTGGGATTTATTGATAGGAGTTTAAATGAGTGATATGTCAATTCCTCTTACTTTCACTGATGCAGCAGCCAAAAAAGTAAAACACTTAATCGAAGGTGAAGACAATCCAAATTTAAAATTAAGAGTGTATATTACTGGTGGTGGTTGTAGTGGATTCCAATATGGTTTTACTTTTGATGAAAATGTGAACGAAGGGGACTTAACCATTGATAATTCAGGAGTAACTCTTGTTGTTGATCCAATGAGTTTACAATATTTAATTGGAGGGACTGTAGATTATACTGAAGGTTTAGAAGGTTCGAGATTTATTGTAAATAATCCAAATGCAACAACAACTTGTGGTTGTGGCTCCTCTTTCAGTATCTAATACCAATAAAGGCTATCAAAGATAGCCTTTAATTTATCTTAATTATGAGGTGGCAAGATGGAATTTCAATTTTATCGACTTGATCGACAAACTGTAAATGTAAGCTGTTCTATGGAACATGAAGCTGTGGCACGTTGGGCTAATAATGAGATACAAGGCGATTTAAAGAAAATTAAAGAAATTCTTGTTATTCTCAAACAGTGCCACACCACACCACACACAGTAGATAAAATTATTACCGGCAAAGAATTTTCTTTACATATCAATCGCGACGAAGTGATGGTAAAGGCCAATATCTTATTTGATGAAAATCTTTCAGATGAAATATTAGAAGACGACCTTCAATTTTATGACGAAGAAAATATGGCATTATGTGGTTTAGAAGATTTTATTCATTTTCTTAATGAATATTGTCAATTTATTCAAGAGTAAAATTTAAATAAAAAAATTGCTTTATATTTAAGCACTTATATTGCATAAATGTAACATTTGCAATTTTTTCTGCGATTACGATCACATTATTGAACATTACTTCCCTTTTGTTTTTGAAGTCTAAGTTTCATTTAACTATTATACCCGCCGCCAAAGAGTAATAATTATTTATTAATAAAACAATTTAAAAGGTGTGTGTATGTTAAATGAGCAAACTATGGATTCTGCACGTCCTGTGACAGAACAGTCTAAACGTTGGAATAAATTTGATATCGCTTGGATTTTAAATTTATTTGGCACTGCTGTTGGTGCAGGCGTCTTATTCTTACCAATTAATGCAGGCAAAGGCGGTTTTTGGCCATTAGTGCTGATGACAATTATCGTCGGTCCGATGACCTATTTTGCACATCGTGGATTAGCAAGATTTGTTCTCTCTTCTGCTAAACCGGGTAGCGATATTACAGAAGTCGTTGAAGAACATTTTGGTAAAACAGCGGGGAAATTAATCACTCTACTCTACTTCTTCGCAATTTTTCCAATTCTATTAATTTATGGTAATGGTATTACTAATACCGTTGATTCGTTTATTGTGAATCAATTACATCTTGATTCTCCACCACGTTTCTTACTCTCTTTGATCTTAATTGGTGGTTTAATTGGCATTTTCTTACTTGGTGAGAAAGTCGTATTAAAAGTGACAGAATGGTTAGTTTATCCATTAGTATTTATTCTATTTGCATTATCTATTTACTTAATTCCTGAATGGAATACCAGTATGTTGCAAGAAATGCCAACAACTAGCGAATTTTTATTAACACTCTGGATCACAATTCCTGTATTAGTCTTTTCTTTCAACCACTCTCCAGCAATTTCCTCATTTGTGCTATCTCAACAACGCCACTATAAATTTACTGATGTGGCGGAACATCACGCAAGTAAAACACTAAAAGGAACAGCGACAATCTTATTACTTTTCGTAATGTTTTTTGTGTTTAGTTGTGTTTTAACACTTACTCCAGAAGACCTTGCATTAGCTAAACAACAAAATATTGCAATTTTATCTTTCCTAGCAAATAAATTTGATAATCCTTATATCTCTTATCTTGGTCCATTGGTTGCTTTCTTAGCGATAACCAGTTCATTCTTTGGACACTATATGGGTGCCCGTGAAGGATTGGTCGGTCTTTATACCAAAATCAAAGGTGATCAAGCACAATCAGCTTCAGTAAATTCACGTCGCTTAAATTTAGTTGCTGCACTCTTTTTCCTAATTACACTCTGGATTGTCGCAATCATTAATCCAAGTATTTTAGGTTTAATTGAATCTCTTGGTGGTCCAATTATTGCGATGATCCTGTTTATTATGCCAATGTATGCCATCAGACGTATCCCTGCAATGCAACGTTATCGTGGTAAATGGAGCAATCTATTTGTAGTCATTATGGGTTGTGTCGCAATTTCTAATATTGTGTATAACCTTATCGCTTAACGAAGCTAATAATTTTAGCTAAAATCTGCATTCGCCTTAGGTACACTACCTAAGGCATATTTCATATTAATAATAAAAACAAATTCGTGAGTATTTATGATTAGTGTTTTTGAAATGTATAAAATTGGCATTGGTCCTTCTAGTTCACATACCGTTGGACCAATGAAGGCGGGTAAACAATTTATTGATCAATTAGTTGCAAGTAATAAACTCGCTGAAATCACTCATTTACATATTGATGTTTATGGTTCACTCTCTATGACTGGGCGTGGCCATAATACAGATATTGCAATTATTATGGGGCTTGCTGGTTATTTACCAGATAATGTCGATATCGATCAAATTCCGGTTTTTGTTGAACAATTAAAACAGCAAAAACAATTTCCTTTAGCACTAGCAACCCATACCATTCCATTCGATTTTTACCAAGATATGGAATTCCATTCTACATTTTTACCATTACATGAAAATGGAATGACAATTAGTGCTTATCACCAAAATCAGTTAATTAAGCGTGAAACCTACTACTCTATTGGTGGTGGATTTATTGTTGATGAAGCACATTTCAATCAACAGCAAACGACAGAAACTAATGTACCTTTTCCTTATAAAAATGCAGCTGATTTAATTCACCATTGCCGTGAAAATGGCTTGGCGATTTCTGGGGTAATGTTGCGTAATGAACGTGCATTACATACAAAAGAAGCGTTAAATGAACACCTTAGCAAGGTATGGCAAACAATGGAAGCCTGTATTCAACACGGTCTTTATACAGATGGATTACTTCCTGGCCCATTAAAAGTACCTCGTCGTGCTGCAAGTTTACGCCGCTTATTAGAAGCAAATAACTCTCTTTCTAGTGATCCAATGAAAGTGATCGACTGGATTAATATGTACGCATTAGCAGTCAATGAAGAAAATGCAGCTGGTGGTCGTGTTGTTACTGCACCAACTAATGGTGCTTGCGGTATCGTCCCTGCTGTATTGGCATATTATCAAAAATTTATTGCTCCGATTACTGATGAAGTAAGAGATTGTTATTTACTTACCACCAGTGCAATTGGTTCACTCTATAAAATGAATGCCTCTATTTCAGGTGCTGAAGTCGGTTGCCAAGGTGAAGTAGGCGTTGCTTGTTCTATGGCTGCTGCTGGATTAACTGAAATTATGGGCGGTACACCAGAACAAGTCTGTATGGCGGCAGAAATTGCAATGGAACACAACCTTGGTTTAACCTGTGATCCTGTTGGTGGTCAAGTCCAAGTGCCTTGTATTGAGCGTAATGCGATTGCTGCAGTAAAAGCAATTAATGCAAGCCGTATGGCGTTACGTCGTAACACTCAACCACGTGTCACGTTAGATAAAGTGATCGAAACCATGTATGAAACAGGTAAAGATATGAATGCCAAATATCGTGAAACATCACAGGGTGGTTTAGCGATTAAAGTCATTTGCAATTAAAAAACTAAAGGGAGCAAACAATTTGCTCCCTCCTTTCTTCCTTAAATTTGACTAAGATAATAAGCAGTTTTTCTCACCACGAGAAAGGCTAATCAAACCAGAACGAACCACTTCAATAATTGAGGTTTCAGCTTTTATTGCGCGGATAAATGCATTTAATTTTTCACTATCACCACTCAGCTGAACAGTATAAGTTTTTGGCGTAATATCGACAATTTGTCCACGATAAATATCCGCCATTCGTTTAATCTCTTCTCTGGTTGCACCTTGCGCTTTTACTTTAATCAATAAAATTTCACGTTCAACATGTTCAACATCACTTAAATTAATGACACGATAAACATCAATTAATTTATGTAATTGTTTTTCAATTTGTTCTAACACTTGTTCATCACCATACGCTTCTATTGTCATACGAGAAAGTGTTGGATCATCGGTCGGTGCTACCGTCAAACTTTCGATATTAAATGCCCGTTGTGAAAATAATCCGATAACTCGTGATAATGCACCAGATTCATTTTCTAATAATACTGATAAAATTCTACGCATTATGATCTCTCCGTTCTGCTTAAATACATTTCATTCATTGCTCCACCCCGTACTTGCATTGGGTACACGTGTTCTGTTTCATCAACTTTAATATCAACAAAAACAACACGATCTTTAATAGCAAGGGCTTCAGCTAATTTTTGTTCTAATTCATCTGGTGTATTAATTTGCATACCTATATGTCCATAGGCTTCTGCAAGTTTGACAAAATCAGGTAAAGAATCCATATAGGATTGTGAATGGCGTCCTGCGTAGATAATATCTTGCCACTGTTTCACCATACCTAAGAAGCGGTTATTTAAACTCACTACAATAATTGGAATACCATATTGTTTTGCAGTAGAAAGTTCTTGGATATTCATCTGAATACTACCATCACCGGTAACACAAACAACAGTAGCTTCTGGATGAGCAAGTTTTACACCTAATGCAGCAGGTAAACCAAATCCCATCGTACCTAAGCCACCCGAATTAATCCAATGACGTGGTTTAGCAAAAGGATAATGTAAAGCAGCAAACATTTGGTGCTGTCCTACATCCGAAGCAATATAAGCATCACCATGGGTCAAACGATATAAAGTTTCTATCACTTGCTGAGGCTTGATCACATTACTATTGGTTTCATAACTCAAACATTTTTTCTCTTGCCATTGATGAATTTGTTTCCACCAATCTGCTAACTGTTGTTGTGCTTTCGCTACATCATCTTCAGTTAATAACGCTAAGAACTCATCTAACACCATTTCAGCATCACCAACAATTGGAATATTAGCAATCACATTTTTTGAGATAGAAGTTGGGTCAATATCAATATGAATAACTTGTGCATTTGGGCAATATTTTGCCAAATTATTGGTGGTACGATCATCAAATCTTACGCCAATACCAATAATTAAATCACTGTTATGCATGGCATTATTAGCTTCATAAGTACCATGCATTCCTAACATACCGAGGAATTGTGGATCTTGTCCTGGGAAACCACCTAATCCCATTAACGAAGCTGTTACCGGAAGATTTAAATGATGAGCAAATTGCGTTACCTTTTCTGCACAATTTGCTGTAATAACACCACCCCCAATAAATAACACTGGGCGTTTAGCAATTTGAATGGCTTTTAGTGCTTTTTTAATCTGTCCTTTATGTCCATGCAATGTTGGATTATAAGAACGTAAATGCACTTCATCTGGATAACTATAATTGTATTTAATACTTGGATTTAAAATATCTTTTGGTAAATCAATTACTACTGGACCAGGACGACCAGTTGAAGCAATATAAAATGCTTTTTTCATTACCATTGGAATATCTTCTGCTTTTTTAATTAGGAAGCTATGTTTTACAACAGGACGAGAAATCCCCACCATATCGCACTCTTGGAACGCATCGCTACCAATTAAATTTCCCATTACTTGACCTGATAACACCACTAATGGTACAGAATCCATATAAGCGGTTGCAATCCCAGTAATGGTATTGGTTGCACCTGGACCAGAAGTAATTAAGACACACCCAACTTTTCCTGTTGAACGTGCATAACCATCCGCCATATGCACAGCACCTTGTTCATGACGAACTAAAATATGTTCTATACCGCCAAGCGTATGAATTGCATCATAAATATCAAGCACCGAACCGCCCGGATAGCCAAATAAATACTCCACACCTTGATCTCGTAATGACTGCACCACCATTTCGGCACCAGATAATTTTTTCATCTTTGTTCTCCAAGTTATTATTATTAATAATCTTGGTTACTATTTTTACTGCAACTTAGATAGCTTGTCCATAGCTATTTTTTATGTGATACGTGTCAAATTTAGAATTTAATTCTAATAAAAAATAACTTTTCAATATTAAATAAAAATTATTGTCATAAAGATAAAAAAAATACGGCAATAAGCCGTATTTTATAAAATATAATTTTTTATTAGATTTATCCTAAATTGGACTGGCGTGATCTAAAAATAAACAATAATACAGCTAAAACCACTGCAGTAGTAACAAATCCTAGCGTTGCTGAACTGGTAAATCCTAAACAAATAAATCCAACAAAAGAAGCAACTGCAACCACTATCGCATAAGGTAATTGTGTGGTTACATGATCGATATGATTACATTGTGCACCTGTTGAAGAAAGAATAGTGGTATCTGATACAGGAGAACAGTGGTCACCACAAACTGCCCCAGCCATCACTGCTGATAAACATGGTAGCATTAATGAAGGATCTGCATTAGCTGCCATCGCTGCTGCAATTGGTAACATAATACCAAATGTTCCCCAACTGGTACCGGTTGAGAACGCCATTACAATAGCAAGTACAAATAACAATGCCGGTAATAATTGAGTCATCATATTACCGCTGACTAAGCTCGCTAAATATTTACCCGTATTCACATCCCCAACAATGGTATTAATCGTCCAAGCAAAGAATAAGATCGTAATTGCTCCAGACATTGATTTAAAACCAACTAAAATTGCCTTGATATAGTCTGAGAAACTAATTTGATTAAAAATAAAGAGTGATGCAACAATAAAAGAAGCTAAACTACCGAATACTAATGAAACACCAACTGTTGTATTTTCGAATGCGCCCAATACGGAGAATTCCTGACCATTTGCTAATAAAGCTTCATAACCAGTGTACATCATCATCGCAACCGTACTAATAATTAATACAATAATTGGAATAATTAACCCGCTTACACTACCTTGATTATTATCATCAGCCGTATTCGATTCTTGTTCTACTGCTTCCATTGCTTTACGTTCATATTTCGCCATTGAACCAATATCAAATGAAAAATAAGCCACAAAGAACACTGTAAATAATGCAAATAACGCATAATAGTTCATTGAACTCATCGCAACAAAAGCGCCCATTGGCGTATAATCTGCAATCGCATGGGTTGTTAATAATCCAGCAACCAGCGTCATAATATAAGCTCCCCAGCTAGAAATCGGCATTAATACGCACATTGGTGCAGCGGTAGAATCAAGAATATAGGCTAATTTAGCACGAGAAACTTTAAATTTATCTGTAACAGGACGGGCAATAGCACCTACGGCAAGGCTATGGAAATAATCATCAATAAAAGTGAAAAATACTAAACAAGCTGTTAATAATTTTGCCCCACGTCTTCCTTTAATATGCCTTTGAGCCCAAACAGCAAATGCTTGATTACTGCCAGAAGTACTTAATAATGAAGTTAATGCGCCAAGCATTAATAAGAAAATAATAATACTGACATTATTACGATTAATTCCTTCTTCACTATATACTAAAGAAAGTACACTATTTTTAATATAAATTACGGCATCCAATGGGTTTCCTGCTGTTAGCATAACTGCACCAACAATAATCCCAATACTTAATGACAATAATACTTTACGTGTTTTGATTGCCAGTGTTAAAGCTAATAACGGCGGAATAACCGACACAATAGATGAAGAATAATCAACAAGTTCCATACGCTAACCTAATTAAATTAAGAAGAGTCTAGCGAGTTATTTAGCGAAGAAAGGTTTCACAAAAGGAAGGATAATAGAATTAACCACCCTAACTCGTAGCGCTCCATAGTTAAACAAATAATGACTATGACAGTATCGTCCCTTTCGGCAACGATCCCAACCAATCAAGATGACGCTTGATCGATTTCGGCGGTTATTCCTTTCCCTTCTTATCAACGTAGTCAACTCAAAGAAGATACTTATAATAATCGCACCTCTACTTCAGGTGCGTTAAAAGATACAACAAGTGATAAAAAAAGCAAGTATTTTAAATTGATATTTAATTAAATATTAATTTTTATATTTACTTTTTAATTATTTTCGTTAAAATCCTTTTGTATTTTTATTAAGCATATAATTTGTAACAACATTTATGAGGAAATTATTAATGGAAGAATTATTAAAAACATTAAATAATATTCGTTCTTTACGTCTTTTAGCAAAAGAAATACCTTTAGAACAATTAGAAACTATTCTTAAAAAATTTGAACTTGTTGTTCAAGAAAGAAAAGAAGAAGAAGAAGCGCAACAACTTGTTTTAGCGGCTCACCAAGAAAAAATTGAGAAATATAAAGAATTACTAAAATCTGAAGGTATCTCTCCTGAAGAGTTACTTGAAGTAATGAATTTACATCGTTTCAATCCATCTCAACATAAAAAACGTGCTCCTCGTCCAGCAAAATATAAATATACAGATTTAGATGGCTCACAAAAAACTTGGACCGGTCAAGGTAGAACACCAAAAGCAATTCAAATTCAGCTAGATAAAGGTGTCACTTTAGAAAGTTTTGAAATTTAATCTGTAGCTTTATACTGTTCTAAAAAACCTATTCTGTAGATTCTGAATAGGTTTTTCCTTTTTATTAATATATAAATTTTCATATTATACATAAGATATAGAATTATTTAATTATCCATAAAAATCTCTAATGAATAGATTTTAATCACCAATTACAAGATTTAAGCAATATCCTACTATTATAAAACTTAGCCCTAGCTCACACTTTTTAAATTTAACACTTGTTTTACATTTTATTAATAATAAGATCATTCATACTATCTGTGTTTTAAAGGAGTACTTGTTATGATAAATATTAGTATTGGTATGTTTCAAACTCTTGCTTTATCTGTAATAGCTATCTACATTGGAGAATTTATTCGTCAGCAATTCCCTATTTGGAAAAAATATTGTATTCCTGCACCAGTTATTGGAGGAACATCATTTGCAATTATCACGACTTGCTTATACTCAAGTAACTTTATCTCATTTCATTTTGATTATAAAACAATCAATACTTTTTTTTATAATATTTTCTTCGCTGCGATGGGATTTTCTGCAAGTTTCACTTTATTGAGAAAAGGTGGGAAATTAGTAGTTATATTTAGCATTCTTGCTGCAACCCTTGCTGTACTACAAAATATTCTTTCACTTGGATTAGGAATATTACTCAATATGAATCCTCTCATTGCTCTAATGTCAGGTTCTATTCCTTTAACAGGAGGGCATGGAAATGCAGCAGCATTCGCACCTATTGCAGAACAGATGGGAGCAAATGGCGCTATTGAAGTTGCAATTGCAGCAGCAACATTTGGTTTAGTTGCTGGTTGTATTTTAGGGGGGCCATTAGGAAGAAGACTTATCCAAAAACACCAACTTAATAAACAACGAAGTGATAAAGAATCTTTAAATAAATTCGATAATGATAAATTACCACGCATAAGTTATCGTCGCTCAAGCCAGGCTGCTTTTCTACTATTACTTGCTTGTGGTATTGGACAAACTTTATTTTTCCTTTGTCAAGTGATATTCCCTCAAGTAAATATCCCTATTCATGTAATGAGTATGCTTGGAGGATTGATTTTACGTTTATCACTTGATGCTACTAAACGAGATCATCAAGCATTATATGAAAATATAGGGATTATTGGTGAAATATCATTAGCTATTTTTGTATCTATTGTAATTGTCACAATGCAATTATGGAAGTTAACAGATTTAGCATTCCCTCTCATTATTATTTTGACATTACAAGTATTACTTTGTTATTTCTTCTGTATCTTTATTACTTTCCGTTTTTGCGGTAAAAATTATGATGCTGCCATTATTGCTACTGGTCATTCTGGATTCGGCTTAGGCGCAGTCCCTGTTTCTATGGCAACTATGACAGCCGTATGTTCTCATTATCATTACTCAAAATTAGCATTCTTTGTAGTTCCTTTAATCGGTGGATTTATTAGTAATATTAGTAATGCACTTATTATTACGTTGTTCTTAAATATTGCTCAAGGAATGACTTAAATCCAATATTTAAGCGATTCTTATTACATCTCATACACAATTCAGTTTGAGATGTAATATATAATTTTCTTATTAAAATCAATGCAATATTACTATATTCCTAATTTGCATAAGAAACTGTTTCATCTAATATAAACTCTTTAAGCTATAAATGGGCTATGCTATTTTTTCACATTAAGAAATCTTTTACAGATTAATAAGTTAGTTTTTGTCAATTACACATCTCTCATTTCTAAAAATTTTTCTGCTTGAGTTTTTGCTTAAACACATTATATTGATGCAAAATTTTTCTGAAATACTATATATTGTGTTAGAGGCTTTTTAATGAATACATCACTTCGAGTTACTAAGCGAGATGGTCGTTTAGAGCCAATCGATTTAGACAAAATCCACCGTGTGATTACCTGGGCTGCAGAAGGCTTAGATAATGTTTCAGTTTCACAAGTAGAATTACGCTCTCATATTCAATTCTACGAAGGAATCAAAACATCTGATATTCATGAAACAATAATTAAATCTGCCGCAGATTTAATTAGTAAAGATACCCCTGATTACCAATACCTTGCAGCACGTTTAGCCATTTTCCATTTACGTAAAAAAGCGTTTGGTCATTTTGAGCCACCACGTTTATATGAACAAGTGAAAAGACTTGTACGCATGGGGAAATATGATGCTTCATTATTAGTAGATTATTCACGTGAAGAGTGGGATGAAATGGATACCTATCTTGACCACTGGCGTGATATGACTTTTTCTTATGCTGCAGTAAAACAATTAGAAGGTAAATACCTAGTTCAAAATCGTGTTACAGGTGAAATTTATGAATCTGCACAATTTCTCTATATTTTAGTTGCAGCTTGTTTATTTGCGCAGTATCCCAAAAAAACTCGTTTGAGTTATATCAAACGTTTCTATGATGCAACATCAACATTTAAAATTTCATTACCAACACCAATTATGGCTGGGGTTCGTACTCCAACACGTCAATTCAGTTCTTGTGTCTTAATTGAATGTGATGACAGCTTAGATTCAATTAATGCCACTTCTGCTGCGATTGTTAAATATGTTTCACAACGTGCTGGTATTGGGGTAAATGCAGGCGCTATTCGTGCATTAGGTAGCCCAATCCGTAATGGTGAAGCATTCCATACAGGTTGTATTCCTTTTTATAAACACTTCCAAACAGCGGTGAAATCTTGTTCACAAGGTGGTGTTCGTGGGGGTGCAGCAACCGTTTATTACCCGATTTGGCATTTAGAAGTTGAGAGCTTATTGGTATTAAAGAACAATCGTGGTGTAGAAGATAACCGTGTCCGTCATATGGATTATGGGGTACAAATTAATAAACTTATGTATCAGCGCTTGATTAAAGGTGCAGATATTACTTTATTCAGCCCATCTGATGTACCGGGACTTTATGCTGCATTCTTTGCTGATCAAGAAAAATTTGAACAACTTTATCTACAATATGAACAGGATCCTACTATCCGTAAACGTAGTGTTAAAGCAGTAGAGTTATTCTCATTATTAATGCAAGAACGAGCATCAACTGGGCGTATTTATATTCAAAATGTGGATCACTGTAATACTCACTCACCATTTGATCCTGCAGTAGCACCAGTGCGTCAATCTAACCTTTGTTTAGAAATTGCTCTGCCAACAAAACCATTACAACATATCCATGATGAAAATGGTGAAATTGCACTTTGTACATTATCTGCATTCAATTTAGGTGCGATTGAAAACCTTGATGAGTTAGAAGATTTGGCAGATTTAGCTGTACGTGCTTTAGATGCACTTCTCGACTATCAAAATTATCCAATTAAAGCTGCGAAAATTGGCTCTATGGGACGCCGTTCTTTAGGAATTGGCGTGATTAACTATGCTTATTATTTGGCGAAAAATGGCGTACGTTATTCTGATGGTTCAGCAAATGATTTAACTCACCGTACCTTTGAAGCAATTCAATATTACTTATTGAAAGCTTCTAATCGTTTAGCTAAAGAGTTTGGTCCATGTAACTTCTTTAATGAAACTAATTATGCAAAAGGAATTTTACCGATTGATACCTATAAAAAAGATGTGGATCAATTAACTAAAGAGCCTTTGCATTATGATTGGGAAACATTACGCCAAGAGATTAAAGAGTTTGGTTTACGTAATTCAACATTAACTGCATTGATGCCGTCAGAAACATCATCGCAAATTTCTAACGCAACCAACGGTATCGAGCCACCTCGTGGTTACGTCAGTATTAAGGCTTCAAAAGATGGTATCTTACGTCAAGTTGTACCTGATTATGAACATCTAAGTGATAAATATGAATTGCTTTGGGATATTCCCGGTAATGATGGTTACTTACATCTTGTTGCGATTATGCAAAAATTTGTGGATCAAGCAATTTCAGCAAATACAAATTACGATCCTCAACGCTTTGAAGATGGTAAAGTACCAATGAAGCAATTATTAAAAGATCTATTAACTGCATATAAATATGGTTTAAAAACACTTTACTATCAAAATACCCGTGATGGTGCAGAAGATAATCAAGAGGATCTTGATGACGGCTGTGCTGGCGGTGCTTGTAAAATCTAATCAATAAAAGGTCAGTATCACTGACCTTTTTACTCTATTTAATCGAATATTGAGGGAAAAACTGATGGCATACACCACCTTTTCACAACACAAAAATGATCAGCTCAAAGAACCAATGTTCTTTGGTCAAAATGTTAATGTGGCACGCTATGATCAACAAAAATATGAAACGTTTGAAAAATTAATTGAGAAACAACTCTCTTTCTTCTGGCGTCCAGAAGAAGTGGATGTTTCGCAGGATCGTATCGACTATCAAGCGTTACCTGAACATGAAAAACATATTTTTATTAGTAACTTAAAATATCAAACTTTATTAGATTCAATTCAAGGTCGTAGCCCAAATGTAGCGTTATTGCCGTTGGTTTCCATTCCTGAATTAGAAACTTGGATAGAAACTTGGACTTTCTCAGAAACGATTCACTCGCGTTCTTACACCCATATTATCCGTAATATTGTTAACGATCCATCTATTGTGTTTGATGATATTGTAACTAACCAAGAAATTATTAAACGAGCAAGAGATATTTCTGCATATTATGATGATTTAATTCGTGATTCACAGCTCTACTCGCTTTATGGTGAAGGGACTTACACCGTAGATGGGAAACAGTGTACTGTGACTTTACGCAATTTAAAACGTCAATTATACCTTTGCTTAATGAGTGTTAATGCGTTAGAAGCAATCCGTTTCTATGTTTCATTCGCCTGCTCTTTTGCATTTGCTGAACGTAAATTAATGGAAGGAAATGCGAAAATTATCAAATTCATTGCACGTGATGAAGCATTACATTTAACCGGCACTCAACATATCCTGAATATTATGGCAGCTGGACAAGATGATCCTGAAATGGCAGAGATTGTCGAAGAGTGTCAGCAAGAAGCTTACGATCTCTTTGTCGCAGCAGCAGAACAAGAAAAAGAGTGGGCAAATTACTTATTTAAAGATGGTTCGATGATTGGTTTAAATAAAGATATTCTTTGCCAATATGTAGAATATATTACCAACATTCGTATGCAAGCTGTGGGGTTACCGCTACCATTTACAACGCGCTCTAATCCAATTCCATGGATTAATGCTTGGTTAGTTTCAGATAATGTTCAAGTTGCACCGCAAGAAGTAGAAGTAAGTTCTTATCTTGTTGGTCAAATTGATTCTAAAGTCGATGTAGATGATTTTGAGGATTTTAAACTTTAATCCTATCTCTGATAAAGGCGTAGTATTACGCCTTTATCTCAGTTTAATGACAAAGTCTATTCAATATTTTTTAGATATTTTTGTTTTAATTAATATTTAGGTTTCGCCCTAAAGGGCAACTTCATTTTCTTTACTTGTGTAAAGAAAACGAAGCAAAAGAAACACACCCTCGCACACTTGC
>NZ_JTJR01000009.1 GCF_001678475.1 Gallibacterium genomosp. 3
GAGGGAACCCAATAAACATTTATTAAGATTTGTGATTACTTTCACGTTTGTCAGCAGTCTGTGGTAAAGAAGTAGTATTACGCCTTTATCTTTTCTCCTATTACCTCGACACTCCATTCTAGTTATGTTATACTGCATCCGCCTAAATAATAGGCATTTTTCTTATTTAATTTTTACTTAGAAGGAAATATAACGATGAAAAAATTAATTTTATCATTATCTTTACTTGGTGTAGCAATGAGTGCGTCTGCAGCTGATTTAGCGCCTTCTTGCAAAAAATATTTTGAAGAATATGAAGGTATGCTTAAAGCAATGCCACAAGCACAAGCTGACGCATATAAACAACAATATGAAGCTGCAAAACAACAATTTGCTGCATTACCTACCTCTGCACAAGATCAAAGTTGTACTCAAGCACTTGAGCAACTAAAACAATCTAAAGCTGCAATGGGCATTAAATAATTAAGATATATTTCTTAATTCGCCCCTCGCACGTATTTGCCTTAGTGGGGGGGGGTATTTTCACTAACCTATTATCTATAATTCTTGTTTTATTAGCTCTTTTTCTAAGTTTCTTTAATTACTTATTTTTCATCTATCTATAAATCTATTTTTACCTCTACCCTAACCAAATTCAGAAAATAAAAAAATCAGCCAACGATTTACGCCAGCTGATTGTTCAATAATAAAGATAATAATGAATAATTAGTTTTGGGTTGCTTGAATTGCTGTTAAGGCAATGGTGTAAACAATATCATCCACTAATGCACCACGAGATAGGTCATTTACTGGTTTACGCATACCTTGTAACATCGGTCCAATAGAAATTAAATCTGCTGAACGTTGTACTGCTTTATAAGTGGTATTACCGGTATTCAAATCTGGGAAGATAAATACAGTGGCTTTACCCGCTACTGGTGAATTTGGTGCTTTAGAACGCGCCACATCTTCCATAACTGCCGCATCATATTGTAATGGACCATCAATAATAAGATCTGGACGTTTCTCTTTCGCTAAACGAGTTGCTTCTTTCACTTTATCTACATCTGCACCTTTACCCGATGTTCCAGTTGAATAAGAAATCATTGCAACACGTGGGTCAATACCAAACGCTTTCGCAGAATCTGCTGATTGAATCGCAATTTCTGATAACTCTTCTGCGGTTGGATTAGGATTAATCGCACAGTCACCATATACCAATACTTGATCAGGTAATAACATAAAGAAGATAGATGATACTAATGAGCTACCCGGCGCAGTTTTGATTAATTGAAGTGGTGGGCGAATTGTATTTGCTGTGGTATGTACTGCACCAGAAACAAGACCATCAACTTCATTCGCTTCAAGCATCATAGTACCAAGAACAACGGTATCTTCGAGTTGTTCACGAGCTAATACTTCTGTCATACCTTTGTTTTTACGTAATTCAACTAAACGTGCGACATAATTTTCACGAACATCAGCAGGATTAATAATGGTAATACCTTTACCTAATTGAATACCTTGTGCTTCTGCGACACGTGCTACTGAAGTTGGATCAGCCAATAACACACACTCTGCAATACCACGTTCTGCACATAATGCAGCCGCTTTTACAGTACGAGGTTCATCCCCTTCTGGTAACACAATACGTTTTTTCGCATTACGCGCTAATTCAGTTAATTGGAAACGGAATGCTGGTGGTGATAAACGGTGTACTCTTGAAGTAGTTTCAATTAAAGAGTTAATCAATTCTTTATTGAATTGTTGTGCCATATAGTCTTTGATTGCTTCAATACGTTCTTTATCATCAGTTGGCACTTCAAGATTAAAACTTTGTAGGTTTAATGCTGTTTGCCATGTGGTACCTTCAACACGGAAAATTGGTAAGCCCGTTTCAAATGCACGTTCACAAAGTTTCGCTACATGATTTTCTAAACGATAGCCACCAGTTAATAACATTGCACCAATTTCGATACCATTCATTGCGGCTAAAGCAATCGCAACAATTACATCTGGACGATCGGCAGAAGTTACTACTAAATTACCTGGTTTAAGGTGTTCAATAACATGTGGTAAACTTCTTGCACAGAATGTAATACCACGGATACGACGTTTATTAATTTCACCTTCTCTTAAGATTGATGCACCTAAATGACGTGCAATATCAATCGCACGGCTCGCAATCAATTCTGGATTCCAATCAATACATGCTAATAGACGAATTGGGCTTTGCTCAAACAATTTGTGTACAGCTTGTGCATTCACACGGCTATGTTGGAAAGAGTCAAAAATTTCTGCAAGATCTGGACGAGTACGCCCATTTTCATCAGTTGGTGCGTTAAATTTATTAATAACCACACCTAATAAATTAGGATTATATTTACCACCAAATTGAGAAGCTGCCGCTTCAACACGTTCTTTTAACTCTACCGGTGTATCAGTTGCTGGTGCAGAAACTAAGATGATCTCAGCATCTAATGCTTGTGCAATGCGGTAGTTAATACTATTTGCATACGAGTTTTTACGTGTTGGAATCAAACCTTCAACAACAACAATTTCATTGTTTTTCGCTAATGTTTGATGACGCTCTACAATTTTTTCTAATAAAACATCAGTTTGATTTTGACCGATCATATTTTCTGCTTCACTTAACATAAATGTTTTTGCAGTATCAATAGTCGGGCTTTGATAAAGAATAGAAGTTGTTCTGTCTAATGTATCTTCACCACTAATTGGTTGAGAGATTGGTTTCATAAAACCAATTTTTGCCCCTTGTTGTTCAAGCGCTTGGATTAAACCTAAACTAACACTGGTTAAACCAACACCAGTACTGATCGGGATAAGAATAATTGTTCTGGACATAATAACCTTCTTACTAAGGAATAAAAAATAAACTGCCGATAATATTATCGGCAGTTACGAGAATTATTTTTTGATACAAAGGCGTGCAGTATCTTGCGCAATCACTAATTCTTCATTAGTTGGTAGAACCATTGCTACTGGAGAATCATCAGTGGTAATAATACCTTCATTACCAAAACGTGCTGCTAAATTACGTTCGTTATCTAATTTATAACCGAATACTTTCAAGTGATTTAAGGTTAATTCACGAACGTGTGCAGAGTTTTCACCAATACCACCAGTAAAGATAATAGCATCAAGTGGCTCACCCACAGCAGCCATATAACCGCCGATATATTTCGCTAAACGGTAACAATAAACGTCTAAAGCACGTTTTGCAGGTTCTTCTTTATCATAATTATCTTCTGCATAACGACAGTCACTGGTTACTTCTGTTAAACCAAGTAAGCCTGATTTCTTGGTAAGAGTTTGTTCAATTTCATCCATACTCATACCTAATGTTTTTGACATAAAGAAAGTTACTGCTGGGTCAACATCACCGCAACGAGTACCCATTACTAATCCTTCTAATGGTGTTAATCCCATAGATGTATCAACACATTTACCATAGCGAATTGCGGAAACAGAACCACCATTTCCTAAGTGGCAAGTAATTGCATTAATTTTATCTTCTGCAATATTTAAGCGTTTTGCAGCTTCTTTAGTCACATAATAATGGCTAGTTCCGTGTGCACCATAACGACGAACACCATGTTCTTTATACATTGAATATGGTAATGCATAAAGGAAGGCTTCTTCAGGAATAGTTTGATGGAATGCAGTATCAAACA
Source organism: Gallibacterium genomosp. 3 (assembly GCF_001678475.1). Taxonomy (GTDB): domain Bacteria; phylum Pseudomonadota; class Gammaproteobacteria; order Enterobacterales; family Pasteurellaceae; genus Gallibacterium; species Gallibacterium faecale. The sequence continues at coordinate 3,675 of NZ_JTJR01000009.1, forward strand.
CGACCACATTTTTATCTTTTAACTCAGGGAACATTTTGAAAGATTCTTCGATCCCAATTAAGTGTGCTGGGTTGTGTAATGGCGCAAATTGAATTGCATCACGGATACCTTCAATAACGCTTTCATCAACGATAGTTGATGCTGTGAAACGTTCGCCACCATGAACAATACGGTGTCCAATAGCAGCAATGCTATCTTTAAGAGATGGATCTAATGGAAAAATGTGGTTTACGATAAAATCAAGTGCTTCACTATGTGCTGCGCCTGCACCTAATTCTGCATTTCCTTTTTCACCATGTAATTTCCATTTAATACGCGCATCTGGAAGATGGAATGCTTCTGCTAAACCAGATAGCTTCTCTTCTCCAGTTTCAGGATTTAAAATAGCAAATTTTAAAGAAGAACTTCCACAGTTAAGAATAAGAATAAGATTTTGCGTCATTGAAATAACCTATCTCTTGTTGAATGAATAGTAACCTGTTTTAATAAACTAGGCGTCTGTTTTTATTGGCGGATAGGATACACTGTTATAGTCAAAAAATAAATTTCCTCCACGGCAAAAATAAAAAATTTTTTAATTTATATAAAATAAATATAGGTTAATTCAGTAAAGTTGCTAATTAATACATCAATCTTTACCAAATTAACCAAATCTATTATTTTGTAACACTAAAATAGATAGCTTAAATTTGCTATATAGCGGTTAGATTTAACACTACTTCCTTTTTGGTATTCATATCCTAAACTATATACAAAATTGCCTCGTTTTGCTTCAATACCTACTTTACCAACAAAGTTTCCTTTATCGACAACATTATAGGTAAAACTATCTGCCACATTTGCATAGCGAACTGTTTGTTTTGCTTGACGATTACCAATATTCCAAGCATAACCTAACTCAAGTGATGGATTAACTTTCCATTCACCAGCCCTTAATGTTGCTTGATATTTCACCCCAACTGGAAGAACAAACAGATTTTGTTTATCTTGAGAATAAGATAACCCAACACTATTTGTATAATTTCCACTATCTAAATTGAGATAACGTACTCCAACATAAGGGATTAATGTATGGCTATCTGCAACTTTCCATGTTTTCTCAACAGTGGTACCAACACTAATTACCGCAGTATCTTGCGTACCCATTAAGCGATAACCTGAATTATATTGAGTAAGATCATTATCTCCTTTTACATAAGAAGCATCTGCTAATACAGCAAGACCTGCAATATTTGCTCGACCATACGCACTAAAACCGAAATATTTCGCTTTGTTGGTAGTCTCTGTTGCTAAAGTGCTATTCTTATATTTGCTATTTATATGAGTAAATGCTAATCCAACTGCATTACCCGCTTCTCGATATAAATCTAGCCCTAACACTAAACCATGATGTCTTGCATTACCATTTTCTCTAACAACACCATTTAATCCTGAAATATCGTCTTTCGTATGGATATAACGCACCCAAACGTTTTTACTATATTCAGTATCCTCGAGGGTAGAAAGATGATTTGTTAATGTTTCATTCATCAATTCTGCTGCTTTATATGCACCATATGTCACATTACCTAACGGACTCATTGCTGCCGCACTATTAAAGGCATCAATTTGCGCTGATAGTGTCGTATTTACTAAACTATTCATTGCTTTATCAAAGAACGCCTTAGCGGATGTGCCAGAATGATTTGCTAAAGTATTATTAACCACATTTTGGATTAATAAACCATTTGAACCATATACCGCACTTGCGCTTTGCAATTTTGCAGTTAAGCCAAAGCTATTTGCATTGTTATTAGCAGCACCAATTAATTTATAAAGAGATTGATAGGTTAATACATTACCATTTGCATTTGCATCTGCATTTGCTGCAACATACCAGCTATTATTTGTCTCAACATCAGTTCCACTCATAATGTTATAAGTTTCCCCATCTGAAACATTATCTAAATAAAGTTTTGCATCAGCGCCCACATTCGCTGTAACAACATTTGTTAATGCCACTGCTTGTGAACCACTCACTTTACGTCCATCTACCATTAATAATGCATTATTGCCAATGCTTAACGCCCCATAACTCACACCACTACTTGCCGTAGCTAGAGGATCAACTACAAGGCTATTATTCGCTAAATCTAAGCTACCCGCTAAATAAGCTGCTGATAAAATTGCACCATTGCCCCAAGATAATCCTGAATTATTAAATGCATTATATGCTGTCGTTGCATCAGTACCATACACAAATACCGAGTTATTACCCACAACCACTTTTGTATTATTTAGGCTATTTGTTGTAAACGATGTACCGTCAGAAATTGTTTGTCCACTTAGCCATTGAGGATCTAAGAATAATGTTGCTCCAGCAAGATCTGCTTGTTTTATACTAACTTTCCCTGCTTTAGATGATGTACCGATATTAACAACATCACTAGCAGATGCAGCAGCTAATTTATCTGCCTTAATCGTGCCCGTTAATGAGCTATTACCTTTTACCTCTAATGTTTTTCCTAAAGATAAAGTTAATGTTCCATCTTGGGTATCTAATGTGGAATCTGACAAAGAAACATTTCCATTAATGGTTGTGGTGCCTCGAGTGTTTAATTGGCTATGATTTTTAACAATCACATTTGTAGTTAAAGCTAATTGTGTCGCTGCTGTTACCTGATCATTACCAAGGTTAAGAATACCAGCATCTTTATCTGAACTACCCACAACTACATTCAAATTAGGATTAGTTTGATTACTAACTAGTAAAACCTCACCACCCTCAGTACCACCTAAGGTCACTTCATTATTTTGATTAATTGATACCACTTCTGAACCCGTTTGTAGGTCTAATTTGCCTACATTAAATCCAGAACTGACTTTCTCGGCTGAAGCGTTAATTGCTCTAACTTCTGAATCAGTTGATTCATTTGAACCAACAATTAAATTGGCAGAAGATGTTGTTACAGTGACTTTGTCTAAAGCAACATCTTTACCTAATTCAGCCATATCATTTACGGAAAGATTTTTATCGACTAACTCCCCCGTCATCACAACAGAAGAATGGGTATCCCCCGCCAAATTGTTAAATACTGTTTTAGCTTGTTTCACATAATTAATTGAATATTTTGCATCATCAAGTTTGACAATCCCACCTACAAAGCTAATTTTACCTTTGATATCCTCTTTTACAGCTAAGGTGTCGAGGTTTTCAGCTTTTGTAGCATCGCCATCATTGAAGATTTGCCCTGCAAGCGTTTTTAGCACACCGTTATCTTTTAATACCAATTTACCATTTTTACCTGCAGTGATAGTGAGATCATTGGCTAAATCTTGGCTAGTATAGCTTGCTCCAACTAAATTAACATTGCTATCACCATCAATCTTCAATAAACCACTAAAATCACCTTTGTTTAAATTAATTTGACCATTAGCAACTCCTCTAAAAGTCATACCAGTTAAAGTAGATACCTTATCATTACTAATGTTAATTATGCCTAGTTGATCATTTGTAGTTTTCCCGCCAACTTGAATACTATGTTCCTTACCACTCTTAAACATAACATTGTTTAAAGATACGATTGGAGCAGCAGTTTCACCACCTGCATAAATATCACCATCAAGGGTAAGATCGGATCCATTTAATATGGATCGATCAATACTAGCAAGAGAACCAGTAATGGTGTGACGATTCCCACTAATTGTTGCTATTGATTGTGCATCAGCCACAATATCACTGGTTAAATCATTATATAGGTTAATAATGGAACGTTCTGCAATCGCATCGATTCCACTTTTCACAACATCTTCTTCTACTGATATTTTTGTACGTAAAATCTGACCACCATAATAATTTAAGGTAGCTTGTTTAACAGGCACTTTTGAAACAGAAAACTTATTAACCCCACCTAACAGAATTGCTCCAACTTTACCACCTTTCATATTAATAACAGCGTTTTCTACTACAGATTTACTACTATCTTGTGACGCAAGGTGAGTTCTAGCATCTTTATATTCACGTTCAGACGGAATAGTAATATCATTATATATTTCTTCTTGGCAATCACCGTTACAACGCGTCATATCATCACTATCAACATCAGCATGACCTCCTGCAACTAATGAACCTTTAATTTCACCTTGATTAACAGTAATGGTGCTATTTTTTACTAATGCTTGTCCTGATTGTTCAACATAAGCACCACCAAAAATCGCTTCTGATTCATCAAATACCCCATCATTAATTGTGATATTAACATTCTCAACCGTTGATTTAGTATTCTGACCTGTAGCTCCACTGGCATATATACTCTCACCAAAAGTTCCACCATTAATCACTAAATTAGTATTTTTATCAATTACTTCAGCTTTAGCAAGGGTATGAGGAAACTCTATATAATTTGATGCCACAGACCCTACAACAATAGAATCAGGAATTTCACCACCGTTGATAATTAGCGATGTTTCCTCTGTACTCATGATGCTGGTGAATTCTTGATCAATCATATTCTGTTTATGTATGATTTCTGCAATATTTCCACCTAGAATTAGACGATTTTCAGGACTAATATTATCATCACTATCATGATCTACATCTTCTGGAGTTTTATCATAGCGATAACCATTAATCACTAAAGATGTTTTTTTAGCGATTACCGTTGCAGCACTATTTACCATTTTACTGCCGCCACTAACAACATCATCATTATATGTCATTCGTTTTAAGACAGCTTCTGTACCAATAGTTAATAATGAATTACCTAATTGAATAGGACGATTAAAAGTAAGTTGTTGATTTTCATCATCACCAATAAAGCTATTAGCAATCATTTCTTCATATAAGCCTGATTGGAGAGTAACGTTAGTATTAATACTTGAGAGTTGTTCTGTAACATCAGTTTCTGATTTAATCCACCAACCACCACCAACAGAAGCTGATTGACCGTTAGGAGTATCAGTAGAGAGATAAGTTTTGGTTTCACCTTGAGAGATTAAGCTTAATTCATTTTGTTCTTCTGGGGCAGAAGCCACACCAGTAGGTTCATTCGCTAATGCTAAATTCCCCCCCCCAGAGTAGTAAGCGTTGTGGTAAATAATGCTAAAGAAATTTGTTTACTCAAGGCCGTAGGCATCAGCAACTTATGTAATGTTTTCATATATTTTCCTTTGAGAGATTTATAACCAAAAAATTAAGATACAAGAAAAAATTATTTATTATTCAATAGTATAACTATGAATATACTTTCCTATATAAATAATTTTATATAGGTAAATCGTCTATACTCTATCAATATTAATTATCATAAACAATACCTATTTTTTAGTTTTATATCACTTTTTTCTATATTAGAATTACTACCAGAAGATATAATACTTAATCATAGAAAATGAATATAACAACTTTACAACAAGGTGTTTGCTATGCAAATTACTGGCAACAACTTAGCCATAAGTGCAAAAAGTTAAATCTTATTTTTCCTGAACCTCGTATTATCAAGGCTACTCGCTTTGCTCAACAATTATTGATGCCATTACTACTGTTTACCTTAGGTTGGCAATATTTTATGTTAGGTTATTCTATAACTAGTTTTGCAAGCACATTATTAACGATAATATTTCTCTGCTCTTTACCATTACAAGGTTTTTATTGGCTAGGCAAACGGGCTCAGAAACCATTGAATAGTGCAACATTAACTTGGTATGAAAAAATTTATCAGCAAGTGAGTTTATATGAAGCATTACCACCTATGCCTGATAAACCGACTTTTCATCATCTTGTGATGTTATTACAAAGGGCGGAAAAGCGTTTAGATACGTCTTTTTGGGAAGATATTTAGCAACATACCAACCTGTTCGGTTGGTATGTTATCAATAGGATTACCATTTTTCGGCAGCTTGTTCATCGCTGTGTCGGCTATCTAACCAACGATCTCCTGCTGGGGTAGTTTCTTTTTTCCAGAATGGTGCTTTTACTTTGAGATAATCCATAATAAATTCATTCGCTTGATATGCATTACCGCGATGAGCAGAACTTACAGCAACAGCGACAATTTCATCACCAGTATAAAGTTGCCCTACTCGATGCACAATATAAATCCGCTGCAATTCCCAACGTTGTGCTGCTTGTTCCGCAATTTCACGTAACGCTTTTTCTGTCATTGCTGGATAATGTTCTAAATATAATCCTGATACAGCTTCACCCAAATTCATATCACGAACTTTACCAATAAAAATAACTGTTGCACCAGTTTCTGCTAATTCAGAGGCCCAACGATAAATATGTTGTTGATCAAATGGATCTGTTTGAACACTAATCTTGATTTCCGCCATATTAACCTCCTGTGACAGGTGGAAAAAATGCCACTTCATCACCAGATTTAATTGGCGTATTTAATGGAACTAAATTCTGATTAACTGCAGCTAAAATTCTACCTGAATTTAGAGCAAGCTCCCAACGCTCACCACGCTTGCTTAATGCTTGGCGTAATGCTTCCACATCTGCATACACAGCAGGTAAAGATAATTCTGCTTCACCAATTAACTCTCTTGTTTGTGCAAAAAAAACAACTTTTAACATGATGCTTCCGCCTTAAAATGTCCTGATTTTCCACCTAATTTTTCTAGCAAACGGATCCCTTCAATTCGCATATCTTTTTGCACAGCTTTACACATATCATAAATTGTTAATGCAGCGACTGATGCAGCAGTTAAGGCTTCCATCTCTACTCCCGTTTTTGCCGTTAATTTGCAATAACTTTCGATTCTAATTCGGTTATGTTCTGGTTCCGCTGTTAAGGACACTTCAACCTTGCTCAATAATAAAGGGTGACATAATGGAATAAGTTCCCAAGTACGTTTAGCTGCTTGAATACCCGCAATTCGTGCGGTAGCAAATACATCACCTTTATGGTGTTTCCCTTCAATAATCATTGCTAAAGTTTCTGCTGCCATAAAAACATAAGCTTCAGCTCTTGCTTCACGTACAGTATCTGCTTTTGCAGACACATCAACCATATTTGCTTCACCAGCATGATTAATATGTGTAAATTGACTCATAATTGTTCCGTAATTGATTTTTATCCACCGATTGAAGCAAGATGATTACGAATCCCGCTATCACCTTGATGGAGGAAATGGTGTTCTCTTTTACCTTGTAAAGCGGTAATTAACGCTTGTTGTAATTCAAACTGTTGATCATCATCTTGTAACCATTGGCGAATATCAATTCCTTCCTCACCAAATAAACAGAGATGTAATTTGCCTTGCGCGGATACACGAAGTCGATTACAACTTGCACAGAAATCTTTCTCATACGGCATAATCAAACCGATTTCACCGACATAATCTGGATGTTTAAATACTTGCGCTGGTCCATCAGTATGATGTTTACGTTGTAATTGCCAACCTGCATCGAGTAATTTTTGTTTAAGAATTGCACCTGACAGGTGATGTTTAGCAAAGAAGTGATCCATATCTCCAGTTTGCATTAATTCAATAAAACGCATTTGGATGGGTTGATCTTTGACCCAATGCAAGAACTCATTAAAACCTTTCTCATTTAGGTTTTTCATTAATACCGCATTGACTTTAATTTTGTCATAGCCAACTGCAAACGCTTTTTCAATACCTTGCAAAATATCCGCTAATTTATTTTCACCTGTAATTAAATGAAATAAGCGTGGATCTAAGCTGTCCACACTCACATTGATTGAATCAACGCCTGCTGCTTTCCAAGCTGCGACATCTTTTGCCATTCGATAGCCATTAGTAGTCAATGCAATTTTTTTAATATTTTGCTGTTGACGAATCGCTTCTACAATCGGTAAAAAATCTTTACGCAAAGTCGGCTCACCGCCAGTAATCCGAACTTTTTCTGTTCCCAAATGGGCAAATGCTCTGACTAAACGTTCAATCTCAACCACACTTAAAAACATACGTTTATCGCTTGGCGGTTGATATCCATTAGGTAAACAGTAATTACATTTAAAATTACAAACATCGGTAATGGAAAGGCGAAGATAAAAATATTGTCGATTAAAGGTATCAACAAGGCGATCTTCGGTAGGGATAATAATGTGACTATTATATTGTTGCATAAACACCTTTCTAAATACGAGGGGATAGACCGTTTCCAATCTATCCGTGAAACACTTTCGTGTTTGGCATAGCCACCATATCAAAAAGACTTAGGTCAACTAGCTCGGAGTATGCTAAAAAAACTTAAACTGATTTTAAAATTTTGGATAAACGCTTGCAATAACCTATTGATGTTATCCGCAAAGGAATTATCCAATATCAAATTATTTTTTACGTTCTATCCATTGCCCATCAATATAATCCACAATCCATTTTGTGGCTTTACCATCTTTTTCTGAATTTACGTATTGACGTTTTTCTTTACGGCTAAAGCGAATTAATGCTGGATTACCTTCTGGATCAAATTGCGGTGCGTCTGCTAAATATTGTAGTTTTTCCGGTAAACGCTCACGATATTGCGCTAACTCAGCCACTTTTGCTGGACGAGTTTCACGTGATTTCGGGAAGTTATGTGCTGACATAAACACGCCACTCGCCCCATCACGTAAAACAAAATACGCATCCGCATTTTCACATTTCAATTCTGGGAATGGAATCGGATCTTCTTTTGGCGGTGCAACTTCACCATTTTTCAAAATTTTACGTGTATTATCACATTGCGTACACGCCATATATTTACCAAAACGACCTAATTTAAGATGCATATCTGCACCACATTTGTCACATTCAACAACGGGGCCATCATAGCCTTTAATCTTAAATTCGCCTTTTTCTACAATATAGCCATCGCAATTTGGATTATTACCACATACGTGTAATTTTCGATGAGCATCAATAAGATAACTATCCATTGCAGTGCCACATTTTGGACAACGTTTGCGTTCCATCAATGCTTTGGTTTCTGAATTATCATCAAGTACATTCAATAACTCTGCTTCTGGAATTAAATTAATCGTTGTTTTGCAGCGTTCTTTTGGTGGTAACGCATAACCAGTACAACCTAAAAATACGCCTGTACTTGCAGTACGAATTGCCATTGGACGACCACAAGTTGGGCAAGGAATATTAGTTTCCACCAAATGATTTAACTTCATTCCCCCTTCAAGTTCATCCAATTCTGCTTGCGATAATTGAGTAGAAAAATCTTTAAAGAATTGATTAAGTTGTTGTTTCCAATCTGCTTTACCTTCTGCAATCTGGTCTAACACATTTTCCATATTTGCAGTAAAGTCATAATTCATTAAATCTGCGAAAGATTCATTCAGACGATCGGTAACAATTTCCCCCATTTTTTCCGCATAAAAGCGACGGTTTTCTGTACGCACATAACCACGTTCTTGAATAGTAGAAATAATCGAGGCATAAGTTGATGGACGGCCAATACCGCGTTTTTCTAACTCTTTCACTAATGCCGCTTCCGTATAACGTGCTGGTGGTTTAGTAAAGTGTTGGCTTGGATTAACCGCAACCAATGTTAAGATTTCCCCTTGTTTTACTTCAGGTAAAACGCGATCTTCTGCATTTTTTCCCATTGGCGGCAATACTTTCGTCCAACCATCAAAACGCAATACACGCCCTTTTACTTTCAACGTATAATCTGCTGCACTCGCGGTTAATGTCGTCGAGTCATAATTTGCTGCTGTCATTTGACAAGCTAAGAATTGACGCCAAATCAAATCATATAAACGAATAGCGTCTTTTTCCATTCCTTGCAAATCATCTGCTTTTAAATTGATATCAGAAGGACGAATCGCTTCATGTGCTTCTTGTGCATTCTCTTTGCTGGAATAGAAGTTTGGTTTTTCTGGTAAATACGCAGCACTAAAATGTTCAGTAATATAATTTCGTGCCATTGTTAATGCATCTTGACTCAAATTAGTTGAGTCAGTACGCATATAGGTGATATAACCTGCTTCATACAAACGTTGAGCTAATAACATGGTCTTTTTCACACCAAAGCCTAAGCGTGTACTTGCAGTTTGCTGTAAGGTTGAAGTGATAAATGGTGCTTTTGCTCGAGATTGTGTCGGCTTTGTTTCAACTTCTGTGACAACGTAATTTGCTTTTTCTAACTGCGCAACAGCTGATTGTGCTGCTTGTTCATTCGCAATTTGTAATACTTTGCCTTGGTAATGTGTAACTTCAAATGGTAAAGGTTGTTGGTTAGAATTTTGTGTATCAACCGCAATTTCCCAATACTCTTCTGGTTGAAATGCTTTAATTTCACGTTCACGCTCTACCAGCAATTTTACTGCTACTGATTGTACCCGCCCGGCGGATAAGCCTCTAGCGACTTTCTTCCATAATAAAGGGGAAACCATAAAACCAACTACACGATCTAGGAAACGACGTGTTTGTTGTGCATTAACCCGATCCATATTTAATTGTTCTGGTTTGCTAAAGGCTTGGGTAATTGCATTTTTAGTAATTTCATTAAATACAACTCGGCTAAAACGTTCATCATCGCCACCAATCACTTCTCGCAAATGCCATGCGATAGCTTCTCCCTCTCTATCCAAGTCGGTTGCAAGATAAATATGGTCTGATTTTTTAGCCAATGCTTTAAGATCAGCAACAACTTTTTCTTTATCAGGCAAAATTTGATAATTCGCTTTCCAATTATGATAAGGATCAACTCCCATGCGTTTGACTAAAGCATCTTGTTCTTTTTGTTGTTTGATTACTGCTTTTTCTTCCGCACTCAGTCCTTTTGTTGAAATAGCTTTTGCTTTTTCGCCTGTTGCGCTACCAGAAGTGGGCAAATCTCGAATATGCCCAACACTTGATTTCACAACATAATTACTACCTAAATATTTATTAATTGTCTTGGCTTTTGCTGGTGATTCAACAATAACTAATGACTTGCCCATAATAAAACCTGATTTAACTCTTTCTTCTATAATAAAAACGTCAGCACTTTTAGCCTCATCTCGTTTCTACTGCCCAAGATGTTCTATCAAATTCTTTGTATGATTAATATTGAGATGAAGTTCAAAGGAAAAATTTAGTTGGCAACAATAACAGCAAACATTCAAGATAACAAGATAAACAACAGCAAAATCATGAAAGTTAGCTAGTAATTCACCAAAAACAGTAGATTTCTGCTAGGATACGCTGCGAGATAAACACCCTACAGTGAGGTTTTTCATGAAAAATGTGATCATTATTACAGGTGCTGGACGTAGAATTGGGTTAGCCTTAACACAAACTTTTGCGATGCGTGGCGAAAATGTTCTTATTTCCTATCGTCACCCTTATCCAGAATTACAACAATTACCTGCTAATGTAACACAAATTCAAGCAGACTTCTCTACCCTTGAAGGCATTGAAACTTTTATTCAATACATAAAAGCAAAATGTCATTCTATTCGAGCAATTATTCATAATGCTTCCGCTTGGCAGGCAGAACAAGATCATAATACGTTGCAACAGGACAACCAGCTATTTCACACTTTGATGAGAATTCACGCTGAACTTCCTTATCTATTAAACCGCCAACTGGCACCACAATTACAACAATTTGCTCAAGAACAACATCGTCCAGCAGATATTATTCATTTAACTGATTTTGTCGCCCTTAAAGGAAGTAAAAAACATCTCGCTTATGCAGCCAGTAAAGCAGCATTAGAAAATTTAACACTTTCATTTGCCACAAAATATGCACCACTGATTAAAGTAAATAGTATTGCGCCTGCATTAATTGCCTTTAATGATGATGATCTCGCTGAATATCGACAACAGGCTATACAAAAATCTGTGATGCAGAAAGTTGGCGGTTATCAAGAAATGATTAAAGCTGTTGATTATTTGTTATCAAGCGAATATATCACTGGTGAAACATTACAAATTACTGGTGGTCGGCACTTAAAATAAATATTAAATAATATTAATTCTTATTTTATTAATATAAATATATAAAAATTGAGATTTATTCTTTTTTAATTTCTAAATAAAAATTATTCCTATTGTTTTATATAAAAATAATTAAAAAATTGTTTTATTTTTGCTAAATAAATCGTTAAAATTCTCCTGAATTATTTACTAGAGGAATTAACTATGTTAACACCAGCAATGCTTAATAAACTAAATCAACAAATTAATTTAGAATTTTATTCTTCTAATCTCTATCTACAAATGGGAGCATGGTGCAATGAAAAAGGCTATGAAGGTGCAAGTGCATTTCTCCTTCGCCATGCAGAAGAAGAGTTACAACATATGCAAAAACTCTTTGCTTATGTTAGTGAAACCGGTGGATTACCAATCCTTGGTGAAATTGCTGCACCAAAGCATGATTTCCAATCTTTAAAACAATTATTTGAAGTAGTATTAGAACACGAAAAATTTATTACCGAACAAATTAATCAGTTAGTTGAAGTCAGCTTCACTGAAAAAGATTACTCTACTTTTAATTTCCTACAATGGTACGTAGCAGAACAACACGAGGAAGAAACTCTATTTAAACGTATCCTAGCGAAATTTACGCTTGTAGGAGAGGATCAACGTGGTCTTTATTTTGTCGATAAAGAATTGGCTGCACTTTAATTAAAGGAGAAATAGAATGTTATCGCAAAAAATTGTGAATATGCTGAATGCACAAATGAATTTAGAACTTTACTCCTCAAACCTCTATTTACAGATGAGCGCATGGTGTACTTATCAAGGCTTTGAGGGGGCTGCAAAATTCTTACGCGAGCACGCGAATGAAGAATTACAACATATGCGTAAATTATTCACTTACCTTAATGAAACTGGTGCAACTACACGTTTAGAAAAAATTGAAGCCGTACCACACGAATTTGCAGGATTAAAAGAAGTGTTTGAATTAGCTTATAAACATGAAAAACATATTACTGCAAAAATTAATGAATTAGTGTCAGCGACATTTGAAGAAAAAGATTACTCTTCATTTAATTTCTTACAATGGTACGTTGCTGAACAACATCAAGAAGAAACCTTATTCAACAGCTTCTTAGATAAACTTAACTTATTAGGCACTGACCGTAGAGGACTTTATCATTTCGACAAAGATGTATCTTCTACCTCTGCCGAATAAATCTCACTAAAAATTATTTAAGATAATCTGCACTTGAATCAAGTGCAGATTTTTTTATCCATTTTTCTGATGTGTTACAACAATACTTGCTTGTTTTTCAGATATTTCCGCTTTTTGATAATGACAACTGCGATAAAAAAACGCACTCAGTAAAATCGCCAACATCACTAAAATTTGAATTAATCGTTTTTTGGTTAATTTTTCTGCCGCCATAAAATTTCGTTTTACCTCAAAAGATGTATTTTAATACTTCTTAATAAATTTCTTTTATGATACCATTTCTTGCGTTAGATCAAAATTTTTTAGATAATGCTCGGATTTGATTGCATTATTTTATAATGAGGTTTTATAGATGAAAGGATTAGTTGAAAGCCGTGTTGGACGCAGAATTCAATCTGGCGGATGTGCAATTCATTGCCAAGATTGTAGTATCAGCCAATTATGCATTCCATTTACGCTAAATGAGCATGAGCTTGATCAATTAGATAATATTATTGAACGCAAAAAACCTATCCAGAAATCTCAAATCCTTTTTAAAGCCGGCGATGAATTGAAATCACTTTATGCTATTCGTTCTGGCACAATCAAAACTTATACTATCAGTGAAAGTGGTGAAGAACAGATTACTTCTTTCCATTTGCCGGGGGATTTAGTCGGGTTTGATGCGATTCACAGTATGCATCATCCAAGTTTTGCTCAAGCGTTAGAAACATCTATGGTTTGTGAAATTCCATTTGATATTCTAGATGACTTAGCGGGTAAAATGCCGAAATTACGCCAACAAATTATTCGCCTGATGAGTAATGAAATCTTAAGCGATCAAGAGATGATCCTATTACTTTCCAAAATGAACGCGGAAGAAAAACTTGCTGCATTTATTTATAACCTTTCTAAACGCTATTCTGCTCGTGGCTTCTCTGCCCGTGAATTCCGTTTAACTATGACTCGTGGCGATATTGGTAACTATCTTGGTTTAACTGTTGAAACTATCAGCCGTTTATTAGGTCGTTTCCAAAAAACAGGAATGTTATCTGTACAAGGTAAATATATTACGATTAATGATATGCCAGCATTAGTTGAGCTTGCGGGTTCAACCAAAGTTAAATTGAGATTATCCATTTAATTGATGAAAATGCTTGAATAGCTTGCTTTCACTATTGACCTCCTTATAATAAAAAAGAACAACTCAATAAGGAGGTTTTTTATGCATTTCAATAATATCCTTGTGGTGATTGATCCAGAAAATCAAAAACAAGCCGCCCTAGAACGTGCTTTACACCTCATCAAACAACAAAATAGTTCTCAACCTGTTACCCTTACCGCTTTCCTCACTATTTACAATCTTTCTTATGCCGTCAGTGTTACTCACTCCTCGACTGAACGTGAAGAGATGGTTGCTGCAATAATTGAAGATAAAAAATTGTGGTTAAATGAACTACTTAAAAACTACGATTTACAAAATATCAATCTCAAAATAGAAGTGGTTTGGGAAAGTAATGAAGCAGACGCAATCGAAAAAGAAATTGTCAAACATCATCATGATCTGGTGGTGAAATTTACTCACCAGGAAGATGATCTCTCCTCATTGATTTTTACACCAACTGACTGGCAATTATTACGTAAATCCTCTTCCCCAATTCTGATGGTAAAAGATGGTGATTGGCAACACCAACGCCGTATCTTAGTCGCAGTCAATGTTTCTGATGATGAACCTTATCACGATGATTTTAATAAACAATTAGTCGGATTAAGTATGAGTTTAGCGCAAAGCCTAGATAGAGGTAATATTCACCTTGTTAGTGCTTATCCGAGTGCACCTGTTGGCATTACTTTAGATTTGCCAGAATTTAGCGTACCTGATTATGGCAATAGTATTCGTGGTCAACATTTGATTAATATGAAAGCATTACGCCAACACTTTGGTATTGATGAAGATCATACTCACGTTTATGAAGGTTTGCCTGAAGAGGTAATTCCTCGTGTTGCTCAAGAAATTGGTGCGGAATTAGTGGTATTAGGGACTATCGGTCGTACAGGTCTTTCTGCTGTGTTGCTTGGTAATACTGCAGAACACGTTATTAGTCATTTAAACTGTAATCTATTAGCCATTAAACCTGCAAAAAATATCCCACCAGAAGCATAATTTTCTATGCAAAGGTCTAGCGGTAAAGCTAGACCTTTTTTTCATTAATTAAAACTGATAGCTAATTGACGCGTTAATATTACGCCCTGCTCCATAATAACAATAGTAGTCACACCCTGCTAAATAACGGCGATTTCCTACATTCTCTACATTAACTTGAGTACTCCAATTTGGTGTAAATTGATAACGTACCATTAAATCAACAATCGTTGCTGAAGGAACTTCTTTACCAGAATAAAGAGAGCCTTGGCTAGTTACACTATTACCAATATAACGTACACCAGCACCTAAAGTTAAACCACTGAACATTCCTTGATCAAAGGTATAATCTGTTTTTGCAGCAAATGTATGTTTTGGTACTCTTGGATTAAGCTCATCACCAGCAGATTTACGTGTAATTGATTTTAAATAAGTATAAGCTAAAGTCATATTCCAATTACTTATGATGTTTACATCAGCCTGAATCTCTATTCCCTTACGATAAACAGGATCTTCACTACTTCTGGTTGTACTTCCAGCTTTCATAACTAAAGCTCCCTTATCTTTTGCTCTAAATGCCGCAAATGTAATGGAGCCATCTAACCAGTTTGGTAAATATTTTATCCCTGCTTCATATTGCTGAGTAATCATTGGATTATAAAATCTATTGTCTGAACTTAATCCCATCGGCAAATTAAATGATTCACTATAACTAACATAAGGATTTAGACCAAATGGAGCTTCATACATTGCAGAAGCTGAATAAGAAGTTTGTGCATAAGACGCTGAATGCTGTTTTAAATTAGATTGATTCTGTTGGTAAATTTCTTCCTGCTGTTTTGCTCTATCGTGGCGAATACCAAAATTTAATACTAATTTATCAAAGAAACGGCTTTGATTTTGTAGATAAAGTCCTAATTGGCGAGATGTGATCTTAACGTGTGATGCTTTACTTACATCTTGATTTTGATTATATCCAGCCCAAGAATTAAATATATTGGTTGGAGTTGTTGCATACCAAGGATTTATAGGATCATACACATATCCCATAGAATCATAAATTGCATCAACATATTGATGGCGATAATCTATCCCAATACTTACAATATTTTTAAACCAATTTTGTTCAAATCCCCAATTAATATGGTTATCTAAAGCGTGAGATTTTATGATGCCATTATTATAAACAACACCACGATCTACATCGTAGGTTATTGGATTAACATAAGAGAAAGGATAAGATCCACGATGGAAATTATTGATATAATTATAACGGTAACTACTGTGCAAACTTAAATTATCAGTAAAATTATGACTAAGCTCATAACCAATACTATATTGACGATTATATTCTTTATCGTTAATTGGATCACCTAAGTTTGTTGATCGGCTAATATAACCATTTGGTGTAGAAACTAAAGAGCCAAACGCAGGTACAAAGTTATTGCTAGGAATACCTTTATCAAACTGGTAACTCGTTAATAATGTTAAACGAGTACGATCACTGATGTCCCACTCTACTGTTGGCGAAATATAGAAAGTGCTATTTTTGCTACCTTCCCACTGACCATCCTTTGCACCATATGAACTCACTAAACGATAACGTAAACTTTCATTACTATTGATCATCCCCGTATAATCCGCAGCAAAACCATATTGGGTATTATTCCCCATATTCAGCTTAAATTCGCCTTTGCCAATTTGTTCTTTATGTGGTCGTTTAGTGACATAGTTAAGCAAACCACCTGATTGAGCTGCTCCAAATGTCATTGCATCAGCACCTTTAGTCACTTCGATAGCCTCAAAAGCAAAGGTATTTGTATAAGGCGTAAAAAATCCATAACTAAATAATGGCAAACCATCTATTGCTTGGGTCACTTCTGTACCACGCACTCTAAACCAGTTTGTATTGGTATCTTCACCAAACACTTGATTAGTAAATCCTGCTTGATAACGTCCTATTTCATCAGTTTTTGTAATAGCTTGTTTATCCAACTGATCACGAGTAATCGCAATCGCAGATTTGGCTTGATATATCGGTACTTCACCCATGCGATACATAGAGCCAGCTATTACATCAATCCCCTCTAACTCTTGACTCTCTTCCGCAAATACTGGCTGTAATACCAAACATAATGTGGCAGATAACAAAGATAATTTAAAACGTTGTCCATTCATGACAAAAAAGCTCCTTAGGTTAAATTGTTTTTAGTGAATTATTTAGCGTTTACTTGAAAGGTATAAGTGCTATAAAGCTTGCGTTTTTGGCATACTTTTGCCTCTGGATAAGGCATTTCATAGCTTGCTTTGATTTTCCAAGTCCCGGCTAACGCTGGAATAAAATTGATTTTGCCTTGTGCATCAGTTTTACCTGAGAAGGCTTGTGGTTCACGGTGGTCATATACCGCTTTTTCATCTAATTTTGTGAATTCATTAGTAGTACCAATCACTACAACTTCTTTCGCAGGTTTGCCGTTATAGAGAACTTGAAAAGGCACTGCTTCTAAAGGACGGATATCAGTAGGATCGACTAATGGCACAATTTCTAACGGTAAACCTACTGGCATAATTGAGAAATCACTTACATCTACCCCTGTATTGATATAGGTTGTAGCAAACATACTAGATTCTTCGCAATAAGTCGCATCTGGCATATTTGTTAGGTTTTCTCGTTTCCAACCTTTCTCATTTTTTGACCAAAAAGTTGGTTTATAACTCGCAGAGATTTTATATTCCCCTTTTGCCAAATTTTTCTTCGTTACATAGTGATAATTCTCACCTTGTTGCATTAAGGTTTCTGAACTGCCATCTGATTTATGCAACACTAATGGATTCAAAATATTTAAACGACTTTCCGCAATTTTTTCGCCTAAAGGGAAACGATCACCATAACCTAATACTGCCTGTAATGGCTTATCCACTTCTGCTTGTAGCCCATATGCCCATAAATCATGTGCTTGTACCACAGCTGGGATGGATAATCCACATAACACGCTAATTAATGAAAGTTTTTTCATCTGTTTTCTCCTATGATAGTAAATAAAATGTGTTACAACTTACGCATTAAAATAATGAAATAGCTTCCTCCTAATAAGGTTGCTACTAAACCAGCAGGAATTTCATACGGGAATAGCCATTGCCGCCCTAACCAATCAGCAAAAATCATCACCGTTGCCCCCAATAAACTTGCAGCAATTAATTGTGATTTAGCCGTATTGAAACCGAGAGAATAAGCTAGATGAGGGGCTAATAGACCGATAAAACTTAAAGTACCAACAATTAAGGTTGCTAATAACGTCAAAACAATCGCTAAAGCAAATAGCACAATTTTGGCTAATAACAGATTCATACCAACCGCCTGTGCAACGATTGCATTCAAACTCAATAAATCTAACCAACGAGAAAAAATAAGACTAACAAGTAGCAACCCAAAAGAAAAAATGATCACCCAAACTGCAACTGGCAGTTCTGCATAATAAGTTGATCCTGCACCCCAATTCAGTAGTTGTAACGCTCTTGGATCACCGCTTGCTACTAAAATACGCAATACCGCATCAAATATTGCCGATAAGCTGATCCCAGTTAATAACACTTGTTCTGGTTGTAAGCCATTACGCTGATTAATTAACCAAATTAATCCTATGATTAACACTGCACCCAATGCACCAAATAAGAGAAATGGTTTAATTGCTACTGAACCTACAATAAAAATCTCCAGCAATACACCAAAACTGACACCTGATGTAATACCAAGTAATTCTGGGCTAGCCATTGGATTATGGCTCAAGCGTTGCAACACTACCCCAGCTAACGCTAATAACGTTCCTGCGGCAAACGCATAAGCAATCCGAGGGAAGCGTAATTCAAATAAACTATGATTCAGTGTAAACGACCAACCAATCTGATTTTGCCCAACACAAAATGCACAAACTAAACTGCATAACAGCAATATGGTTAAGAGAAGATAAGTTAAACGAGAATTTCTGATAACTAATCTATTGGCGGGTTGTTGTGCTCGCCCATAATGTTGCCGCTGCCGAAATACCAACCATAATAATAATGGCGTACCAAATAGTGCGGTAACTGATCCTGTTGGTAATTGTATCTGCCACCACTGATTAATTAATTGCAAACTTAAATCTGTGATTAATAGCAGGATTGCTGCAAAAAACGCACTACGCCACCATAAGCTAGTAAAACGATGGTTAGCAGATTGCCGAGCTAAGGTTGTTGCCGCTAACCCGATAAAAGCTAACATTCCTACGCGACTGACAACAATAGCTACCAGATAAGCCGCTAGTATAATTGCTAATAAACGTACTCGTGTAACATTAACGCCTAAACTTTTTGCACTCCCCTCTTGTAATTGTAAAACTTGTAGTGCCGGACTTAATAAATATATGCCAATTAATCCAGGCACAAGTAATGGCAATAAAGTGAGACTTGCTCGCCAACTCTCTTGTACTAAAGAGCCACTCCCCCAAACCAGCAAACCTCGACTTTCTTCTGGATAAAATAGAGTTAATAGTGCAGAAAAAGCACCAACATAAAAACTCAGCACTAAACCAGATAGCACGATTAATAATGGCGAACCTAATTGCCGCCAAGCTAATAACAAAACCAAACCGAGAGTCAATAAAGCCCCAATTACAGCAATGATTGTCGTACCAAATTGTAATAAAGCGGGAAAAAATAGTGTTGCCAAATATAGGGCAAATTGTGCACCGCCACTGACCGCCAATGTACTATCTGATGCCAACGAATTACTCATTGTTTGTTGCAACAATAATGACGCACTACCCAAACTGATCCCTGCTAAAATGGCAATCACTACACGTGGTAAAGTGAAATTAAACAGTAATAATTGTGCTATCGCTTGATCTGCTATTGCATACCATTGCCAGCTCACTACGACACTAAATAGAACAATCGCTAAGATCAACAAACTACGATTTAAATAACTTGTCATTACCATACTAATCCACCATCCAGTAATGCATCTCGTAAAGCTACACTAAATCGTTGCATTGATGGCAATGCGCCAAATGTCCATATAGCAGGTAAAATCAATGGATCTTTGGCTAAGCGTAAAGATTTCCATAATGTATTATTGGCTAACTCAAGTGGTATTTGTTGCGGATAAGGTTTGATCACAATTAAACGAGCATCAGCAAATTGTGCTAACTGATCAATCCCAATTTGAGTAAAACCCCATAGATTAACTGGCTGTTGCCACGCATTAGTTAAACCTATTTTTTCTAATACTACGCCTGGTAAACTCTGCTTCCCATAAACTCGCAAATGCCGTCCATCAATAAATTGCACGACTAATAACGGTCTATGCTTTTGCTTAGTTAACTGCTGTTTTACTGTATTCAATAACTGTTCTGTTTGCTGAATCAGCTGTTCGCCTTGCACAATATGGTCCAAACTTTGGGCTAATTGGCGAGTTGCTTTCATTTGATTATTCCAAAAATCCCCAGATTGATAAAAATTGATACGTGGAGCCTGTTGTAGTGCTGTTAAGTAGTGGCGATTTGCTTCAACCGCAGGCATAAACATATCGCCATTAGGAAATAGTTGAATTGACAATGTTGCTAATAGCTCTTTATTCGGTTGTAACCGTGAACCTAAATCAATGACCTGATCTTCTAACGCCGGCTGATTAACCCAAGTCTGATAACTCTGTTTATCCCCTACTGCAATTGGCGTAATGCCTAGTCCTAATAAGGTTTCGGCGATTGCCCAATCCAAAGTCGCTACTCTCAGTTGCTGATCTGCACGTGCTATGCTGAATATGACGGCCAATATCAACAAGGTACTACTTACCCAAATTACTTTTCGCATTTGATTCTCCCTTAGAAAAAAGCAACTGGTGTTTGATCAACTGGATGTGATTGCACTTGTAAATCAATGTGATAAATCTCTGATAATGCCTCGGGTGTCATAATCTGTTCTGGAGTCCCTTGCATTAATAATTTTCCATGCTGTAATGCGATAATTTGATCACAAAAACGGGCGGCTAGGTTAATATCATGAATAACAATAATAATGCCAAGATTGAGTTCTCGTACTAACTGCTGAATCAACTGCATCACTTCAATTTGATGCGCAATATCTAACGCTGCTAAGGGTTCATCTAATAATAGAAAACGACTTTGTTGTACTAACAACATCGCTAGCCAAACACGCGACCGCTCTCCACCAGATAACGTATCTACTAATTGATCCGCATACTCTTGCATATTAGTACGCTGTAATGCTTCTGAAATAATCTGTTGATCTTGTTTAGAATTACGTCCTAATAGACCATTCCAGGCATAACGTCCCATTTTTAATAATTCAGCAACGGTTAAATGATGTGCTTGTGGTAAATGCTGTGGTAAATACGCTACTTGGCGTGCAAATGCTTTACTTTTCCATTGTTCGATTGGGCGTTGATCAAATAACAATTCTCCAGAACAAATGGCTTGCTGGCGGGCCAGAAGTTTAATCAATGTGGATTTTCCAGACCCATTTTGCCCAATGATGCCATAGATTTTTCCTGTAGAAAAAGTCAATGATAATGGGTGTAACAAGGTTTTTTCTGCTAATGAAAAGGAAACTGAATTAAGTTCAAACACAACACACCTAACAATTAATCATCCATTATTAAAAGTTGGCGGATTTTATTTGATAACAATTCTCATTTCAATAGAAAAATTAGAATTTTTCCTGATTTATTCTTATCTAGCTAAATTATTTGGTGAAATTGGAGAAAAAATGCCCTCTTTGAGTTTAAAGAGGGCTAAGGAGGTTTTATAAGAATTAAGTATCTATGTTCTTATTCTCGCACTAACAATTCTCTGTTTTTAAATAAGTTAGACGATCGAGATTGGTAATAAAATGCCCTAATTCTTGCTGTTCTGGGCGATGAACATAAGGAATTTCGCCTAATAATGGCGCATCAATCACTTGATGTAGCAATTTAATAATTTCCGCATAATGGCGTAAGCAAGGGTTAATCCGATTTGCTACCCAACCTAATAAAGGCACACCGGCAGCCAAAATAGATTGTGCAGTTAATAAAGCATGATTCACACAACCTTCTTTAATTCCCACGACTAACACTACTGGCATTTTGTGTTCTTGTACCCATTTATCAAAGGTCATCTCTTTATTAATTGGCGTTAGCCAACCGTAAGTTCCTTCAACTAAAACTGATTGATAATGTGCAGTGAGATGTTCAAGATCTTGATCCAGTTTCGCAACATCAATATTGTTTACTTCATCTAAAGCAGCCAATACAGGTACGCTGCTTTCAGTAAAGGTATAACTATTAATTTCTTGATAAGTTACCGGCTCGTTGGTACTGCTCATTAACGTTTTTACGTCTTTATTATTTTCAGTATGATCCTCTTCTAACTCATCTTTTAATGCTTCTGTATAAATACTATCTTCTTCACCACAAGCAATCGGTTTATATCCTACGATTTTTATGCCCTTAGCTTGCAACGCTTGAATAATCGCACGACTCACGATTGTTTTTCCAACATTTGTATCCGTACCCGTTACAAAAAAACAGCTCATTATTTCTTCCTTTTATTAAAAAACTGTCGGGCATTATAATGGAGTTGTTTTTTGTAGAATTTGAGCTAACACAATTTTTCGCTGGTTTATTATAAATTCTTGGAGTTTTTTACTATTAAATTCACAATTTATTGATCTAATTAGGCATTTCTCACAATAATGGCTTTATTTTATTGTGTAATTTAACAAAGAATTTTTGCTGCGTTTGATTTTTATTATATGAAAAAATAGATTTTGTGATTATTTAGACTTCGCTCTAAAACCTAAGAGCGAAATCTAATAAATTACTATTATGATTGACGTTTCTTGCGGAAATAGTGGAAGGCTAAATAGAGAGCTAACAAACCTAATAAGATATAGATACCAGTTTGCCCTTTACTCACTTGTTCTTTAATCCAATCAATATTATGTGCACCGTGATAACCTAAATAGACCCAAACTGGTACAGAAATAATTGCTGCACAAAAATCCAAAACAACAAAGCGTACATAACTAATACGACGTGTAATTCCCGCCACCATATAAATTGGTGCTCTTAAACCAGGAAGAAAACGTGCAACAAACAACACCCGATTACCATAACGATCAAATTTTTCTCGTACTGCTCGCATCGTTTTAGGTTTTAAAATACGGCGTAATGGGCGGAAACGTAAAATTTTCACACCATAAATACGTCCGAGCCAATACATGGTACTATCACCAAGCAGCACACCAATCATACTGACTACTAGCATAATATGAGGATTAGCATAGCCTAATCCAGCGATAATCCCCCCTGAAACCAATGTAATATCTTCAGGAATTGGCACACCAAACCCACAGATAATTAATACAAATAAAACTGCGAAATAGCCATAATTGGTAAAAAATTCAACTAATAATTGCACAACAAACTTCCAAATAAAAAATAAAAACTTTACCTAAAATTATTGAGATTTCCTCTTTTTTCGGGGTGTTATTTTGCCCTCTTTAACAAGGAATTACTACCTAAAATCTCTGAATTATTGATGTAGATAACAAAAATTTCTTTCAATAGGATAAAATCATCTCTCTAAATAAGATAAGTCATCCATAAACCAAGAAAAACATTGCATTTTCAATCAATTTCTCTATAATGCCCCCGCTGATTTTGTTCAGCACTTAATTTTGTCAAGCTGCTGGGTCGCCTGTAGCTTGTTTTGTTTAACAACCTAATCGGTTTTAACTAAAAGAGAAATAAAAATGTTTAAATTTAACGCTGAAGTTCGTCAAGCGCAAGGAAAGGGTGCGAGCCGCCGCTTGCGTAGAAATGGTCAAATTCCTGCTATCGTGTATGGCGGTGAAGAACCAGCAGTATCTATCGTATTGAGCCACGATGAATTAAATAATGCTCAAGTACAAGATGCTTTCTATTCTGAAGTAATTACTTTGGTTATTGATGGTAAAGAAGTTGCTGTTAAAGCACAAGCTATGCAACGTCACCACTTCAAACCAAAACTTCTTCACATTGACTTCAAACGTGTTTAATTCACATTGAAAAAAACACCAACAGCAATGTTGGTGTTTTTTTATCTAAAACGTTAATCTTTTTCTTTAAACAATGATGAAAAAAGTTGCTCTCGGCATTAGCTATGATGGCTCTCGCTATTTTGGCTGGCAAAAACAACAATCCGTAGCAAGTATTCAAGGCGAATTAGAACGTGCATTAAGCATTGTTGCTAATGGACCTATTGAAATTTTTTGTGCTGGGCGTACTGATGCTGGTGTTCATGCTACTGGGCAAGTCGTTCACTTTATAACTCAAGCCACTCGTCCACTACAAGCTTGGACATTCGGTACTAATGTGCATTTACCACCTGATATTGCGGTAACGTGGGCTAGCGAAGTTGCCGAAGATTTTCATGCTCGCTTTAGTGCACTTTCTCGACGTTACCGTTATATCATTTATAACCATATTCAACGCCCTGCGATTCTGGCAAACGGCATAACTCATTATCATCAACCACTTGATGCTGAATTAATGCATCAAGCAGGACAGTTTCTATTAGGAGAAAATGATTTTAGTTCTTTCCGAGCTGCGCAATGCCAGTCAAAATCACCTAATCGAAATATTCACCATTTACAGGTTTCACGCAAAGGCCACTATATTATAGTCGATATTCAAGCTAATGCCTTTGTTCACCATATGGTGAGAAATATTGTTGGTAGCTTGTTAGAGGTCGGATCTGGTAAACAACCTCCAGAATGGATTGCTTGGTTATTACAACAAAAAGATCGTACTCTAGCAGCACCAACCGCTAAAGCAGCTGGTTTGTACTTAGTTGAAGTACGTTATCCATCACAATTTGAGCTACCCAAAAATGCGGTTGGCCCACTTTTTTTAGCTGATGCAGTTGGGTAATCTGAATGAAAAGATACTCAATTCATTAAATTTGTGCTTTAATAACGCCGCATTCGCTATCATCCCAACATTGGAGATAAAGTAAATTATGAGCTGGATTGAAAGAATTTTTAATAAAAACCCAATTTCAGGTGCACGTAAATCTAACGTTCCTGAAGGTATTTGGACAAAATGTACAGGCTGTGAACAAGTTTTATATCGTGAAGAACTTAGTCGTAATTTAGAAGTTTGTCCAAAATGTGGTCACCATATGCGAATTGATGCGCGTACTCGCCTACTCGCGCTTTTAGACCAAGATAGCGCAGTTGAGTTAGCAGCAGATCTTGAACCACAAGATATTTTGAAATTTAAAGACTTAAAACGGTATAAAGATCGTCTTTCTGCTGCACAAAAACAAACTGGTGAGAAAGATGCTTTAATCGTTTTTTCTGGAAAATTATATGAAATGCCGATTGTTGCTGCTGCTTCTAACTTTGATTTTATGGGCGGTTCAATGGGATCAGTTGTTGGGGCAAAATTTGTCAAAGCCGCTGAAAAAGCATTAGAAGATAATTGTCCATTTGTCTGTTTCTCTGCAAGTGGCGGTGCACGTATGCAAGAAGCCTTAATTTCATTAATGCAAATGGCGAAAACCAGTGCTGTATTAGCGAAGATGCGTGAAAAAGGCGTGCCTTTTATTTCTGTACTCACTGATCCAACCTTAGGTGGTGTTTCCGCAAGTTTCGCTATGCTTGGTGATATTAATATTGCTGAACCAAAGGCCTTAATTGGTTTTGCTGGTCCACGTGTAATTGAGCAAACTGTACGTGAAAAACTACCTGAAGGATTCCAACGTAGTGAATTCTTATTGGAAAAAGGCGCAATTGATATGATCGTACATCGCAAAGATATGCGTCAAACCTTAGCGAGTATTTTGGCTAAATTAACTAACCAACCTTCTCCATTTAAAACACCTGAAGTGATGGTAGAGGAAGCTGAATAATCATTCTCTTTTTTGCACCACTTAGTTATCCGTGGTGCAAATTTCTCCCTTTCTAATATCAAATAAAGGTAATAAAAACGAGTTTTTGCTCTATTCCTTATTGAGAAATCCGTATACTACTTTATATAATAAGTTCTCATTTCTTTCCTAAAATCATCACTATGTTTGCAATCCAAGAAGCCTATAAAGCCGGGCTATTACAAAAAAAATATTGGCTAAATAATCTTGTCGCTGGCGTGATTGTCGGTGTTGTTGCATTACCTCTTGCTATGGCATTCGCTATTGCATCTGGTGTTAAACCTGAACAAGGAATTTACACTTCTATTATTGCTGGGTTAGCTGTTTCGCTGTTTGGTGGTAGTCGATTACAAATTGCTGGGCCAACAGGTGCTTTTATTATTGTATTATCAGGCATTACAGCACAATACGGTGTAGAAGGATTGCAAATTGCTACCTTGATGGCAGGAATTATTCTGTTTGCATTAGGCATTAGCAAAATGGGAGCAATCATTAAGTTTATTCCTGCACCAGTAATTGTTGGTTTTACTGCTGGGATCGGTGTAATTATTTGGGTAGGCCAATGGCGTAATTTCTTTGGATTGCCAGCAATTACAGGACAACATTTTCATCAACAAGTTTGGCAGCTATTACATGTTTTGCCACAGCTCCATTTAGCGACTACCCTATTAGCGTTGGCTGCCTTATTGCTAGTCTTATACGCACCAAAAATCAAATATCTGCATCGGATTCCCGGCCCATTAGTCGCATTAGTCGTCATCACGTTAGTTCAACAATTCGCACAATTTAATGGTGTCAAAACGATAGGTAGTGTCTTTGGCGGAATCCCGCAAGGCTTACCAAAATTTGAAGTTCCTCGTTTAGAATGGACTCAAATGATTACCTTGATTGGCCCGGCATTTACCATCGCAATGCTTGGTGCGATTGAATCTTTACTTTCTGCTGTTGTTGCAGACGGTATGGCTGGAACAAAGCATCAATCCAACCAAGAACTTATCGGTCAAGGAATTGCCAATATATTAGCGCCATTATTTGGTGGTTTTGCCGCAACTGGCGCAATTGCTCGTACCGCAACCAATATTCGTAACGGTGGTAATAGCCCTTTAGCGGGTATCATTCACGCTATCACTTTAGTCGTGATTTTAGTCGTGTTAGCACCTCTTGCGGCTAATATTCCATTAGCTGCACTCGCCGCTATTCTGTTCGTAGTTGCGTGGAATATGAGTGAAGCTAGACGTTTTATTAATATGGTAAAACGTGCTCCTCGTGCTGATGTGGTGATCTTATTAATTACATTCTTTTTAACTGTTTTTGCTGATTTAGTTATCGCAGTTAATATTGGCGTTATCTTAGCAACACTCTACTTCCTAAAACGTATGGCTTCTAGTGTAGAAATTTCGCCAAGTAGTGCGCATGAAATCAATCAAGAGCTTGCTCGTCAAGGTGAAAAAGATACGTTACCAGAATCTGCATTGGTGTTTGCATTAGAAGGCCCTTTCTTCTTTGGTGCGGTAGAAAATTTTGAACGTGCCTTAGCAGGAACAAATACTGATGCGAAATTTTTGATTATTCGTTTAAAATGGGTACCATTTATTGATATGACCGGTATTCAGGCATTAGAAGATGTCATCCGTTCATTACATCGTCGCAATGTGATCGTTATGTTCTCTGGGGCAAATAAACGGGTTGATCGTGAACTGAAAAAATCAGGCATTATTCAATTAATTGGGGAACAACACTATTTTCCTCATTTTGAGCAAGCCTTGGAACACGTTATTGAATTAGATAAACAAGATAAGCAACAGCAGGCTTAATCAGCAATCATTAGTAGTTAAAGTAATATGGCAGAAAATTCACCTAAACAGGCACCAAAGAAAAAAGGCCCTGTACTCAAGGATAAATTTTTCTCTTTTTCGATTAAATTGGGAATTACCGCCGCTTTTATGATCGGCTTTTATGGTATCTATTTAGATGGCAAAATTCGTTCTAAAATGGATGGCCAAATTTGGCAGTTACCTGCTGAAGTCTATGGACAAATCCCAAGTATCAAGCAAGAAACCCAACCCTCTTTAGAAGAAGTTAAGCAAAACTTATTAGAAAATGGTTATCGTCAAACTTCGCTAATCGCTGCACCTGGTGATTTTAAGATTGATCAGGATACCATTGTTTTAATTCGGCGTGCCTTTGCATTTCCTGATCAGCCAGAACCTCAACGTGTATTACGTTTACGGTTTCAACAGCAAAAATTGAGTGCGATAGAAGATCTTGTTACGCGTAAGATTGTGCCTGATTTTCGGCTCTCTCCTAAATTGATTGCCATGTTAAATTCAGAGGATGAAGAACGGTTAGCTATACCCTTACAACAATATCCACGTTTTCTGATTGATACTCTTATCTTAACCGAAGATCGTAATTTCTTTTCACATGATGGCGTGAGCTTTATTGGAATTGCACGTGCATTAGTGAATAATCTGAAAGCGGGCCATACTGTACAAGGCGGTAGCACACTTACTCAACAACTTGTCAAAAATCTCTTCCTCAGTAATGAAAGAACATTGACCCGTAAATTTAATGAAATCATTATGGCGATTATGCTCGATGCACATTACGATAAAAATCGTATCCTTGAAACTTATCTCAATGAAATCTATTTGGGACAAAGTGGTGATACACAAATTCACGGGTTTGCACTCGCTAGTCAATTCTATTTCGGTCGCCCTATTCAAGAGATCAATCTTGATCAAATTGCTTTACTAGTAGGTATGGTAAAAGGACCTTCGCTATATAACCCTTGGCGTAATCCTGAAAATGCTAAAAAACGCCGTAATACAGTGTTACAGCTGATGTTAGAACACAATATTATTGATAACGCACTATATCAGATGTTGAGCCAACGTCCGCTGGGGGTACAAACACAGCGTCCAATTCAACAACCACAACCGGGCTTTATGCAGGCAGTCCGTCAAGAATTAAATCAATTACTTGGTAATAAGAAACTGAATTATTTGTCAGGTGCTAGAATTTTTACAACACTTGATCCTGAACTACAACGCCAAGCTGAAAATGCCATTATTAGTGGTACAAATCAATTAAAACTACAACATAAAATTCCAGACTTAGAAGCAGCAATGTTAATTGCTAACTATCATACTGGAGAGATTCAAGCATTAGTTGCTGGTACTGATGTGCATTATGCTGGCTTTAACCGAGTTTTATCAGCAAAACGACAAATTGGGTCTTTAGTTAAACCCTCTGTTTATTTAACGGCGCTTTCTTATCCAGAGCGTTTTGCCTTAAATACGCCAATTAAAAACCAACCAATCAGTATTCCATTAAAAGGACAACCTGCTTGGCAACCTCGTAACTATGATCGTAAATATAGTGGTTCTGTTACTTTATTAAGTGCATTGGTACGTTCACTAAATATTCCAACTGTTAATATCGGTATGGCAGTAGGGCTAGATAATATTATTCGCAATCAAAAAAGTATGGGATGGGATCAGGCCAAAATTCCACGCGTCCCCTCTATGCTGTTAGGATCTTATGCAATCTCCCCTTATGATGTAACCAAGTTATATCAAGTCATTGCCAATAAAGGCGCAAAAGTACCTTTAACAACAATTCGCTATATTGTGGAACGTGATGGTCATCAGTTTTATCAACGCACAGTAAATCCTGAACAAGTTGTCGCTGAAGAAGCAACAATCGAAACCTTATTTGCAATGCAGCAAGTGGTTGATCGTGGTACAGCACGAAGTTTACAGCCAGATTTTGCTTCATTGCATTTAGCTGGTAAAACAGGAACAACTAACGACGGGCGTGATACTTGGTTTGTGGGAATTGATGGAAATAATGTCACAACTGTTTGGGCTGGATTAGATAATAACCGCAAAACTAAATTAACCGGTGCTTCTGGCGCATTACAAATTTATAAATCTTTATTAGGCAATATTGACGTTCAACCCTTAAAACTACCATTAACCTCTACATTAAAATGGGTCAGAGTTGATAGTCATGGCAGCTGGGCTTGTAATGGGGGTGGACAAGAGATCCCTGTTTGGATTAATCATCACCCTTGTGGTTCCGCAACAGATACGCCGGCAGAAGATAACCAGCCAAGTATCTGGGATGCGTTACAGCTAAATGATTCTGTTGATGAAGCTACCGAAGATAATACGCCTGATAGTAATCCACCAGATGGCGGTGCACTGGTTGAGGAAGCTGTTCCTGTTCATTGATATTTGGGAGTAGGAGAGGTTATCCCCCTCCTACTCTTTTTTATATACAATTTTGCGACTAATAAACTAGACCTCGTTTTATAATGGGTTACTTCCTATATCTTTAAGCAACATAAAATAACTCGGTCTAATTTTTATTTAAGTCCTACTACACCGCTACATCTTCAATTTATTTTGTACAATTTTAGCCTGTGCTAAGAAACGTTGGCGTTCCTTACTTGCCATTGTATTGTTCATTCCTGGTAATTTAACACGCATTGGATTAACCGCTACACCATTTACATGAAACTCATAATGCAAATGTGGTCCAGTCGAACGTCCGGTATTACCTGACAATGCAATCCGTTGTCCTTTTTTCACTGACTGCCCTTGTTTCACTAACGGTCTGCTTAAATGCATATAGACAGTTTGATACTCTCGACCATGACGTAGCATTATATAACGGCCTGCACCACCAGCTTGATATGACACTTTAATCACTACACCATCCGCTGGCGCAATAACTGGTGTGCCAACTGGCATCGAGAAATCGACACCTTTATGCGGCGCAATTCGACCAGTAACCGGATTTTTGCGTCGTGGATTAAATTGTGAAGAGATTCGATATTGGCGTTGTGTTGGATAACGAGAAAATCCTTTACCAAGCGTTTCACCATGGTTATTGTAATAACGTCCATTTTCCGCTTGGATTGCATAATAACTTTTACCACGGCTAATAATATGAATACCAATGACATTCCCTTGCCCCGTTAATTTATCGTTCAGATATTCACGATTTACTAAAATCGCATAACGGTCGCCTTTCTGTAATTTAGTTAAACTTAACTGCCATTGTAACGCATTGATTAATTGATAAATTTGCTTAGAATCCAAGCCATCTTGGCGTAAATGGGTATAAAGATTACCATCAATATCCCCTTTCAAGACTTCTTCTTTCCAAACGCTTTTCTTTTGAATGACTTGCATCACAAAATGGCCATCTGTATGGCGTTCATAAACGCGTTCTTCTTTACGCGATACTAGCCAATTCAAATATTGTAAATCGCCATCTTTTGATAAAATCCAATAAAATTGCTGCCCAGTTTGTAGATTTTTTAAGGTAGGATCTAATTGATATAATTCGTTAATTACATCCGTATCTAAACCACTTGAACCCAAGACATCATTTAATTTATCGCCATCTGCTACAGTGTAAGCAAATTGATTAGTAATTCTTAAGGCTTCACCTGCTGCATCTAATAGTTCATTTAATGCATCTTTGGCATCTTCTGGTAATTCATCATCACTAAATACGGTTTCATCTGATAATTGATCATCAAAATTCTCACCATGTGTATTCTGATTATCCACATTATCACTGCTAACATCACTCTCCGTACCTTCTGTATTTTGATCTGCTACGGTTGTTTCTGTGTTTTCTTCACTACTACTTTTTTCCGAATTATTTTGTTCTGAACTGTTCTTTTCAGCGGCAATTTCTTTATTTTCTGTTTGTTCTGTCACCGTAGGTTTACTGATATCAACACTTGTTGATGGAATTACTGTTTTAGTATCTGGTGTTTTAGTTTGATGATGTAAAAAATAAATAATCGATGAAAAGCAAAGTAATGCAATCGCAAAAAGCACTATTCTTATTGTTATCTTCTTCTTTAAGCGATCTCTTGCTAATTTAATATGTTGCATTCAAATAACCTAAATGGGTAAAACTTAATCATTTTATAAGAACTAAAATAAGACATAATATTAGCTGAAAAATTCCCAAAAGAATGGATTAATTTTTTTGAATGAATAAATCTTCGGCATTATCGAAAAAATTATTTGATCCGATAAACGATTTGCATAAAATACAGACCGTTTTTTTAAAGGTATCATCATTATGCAACAATTAAACTCTCCTTTAGTTGAACTCAAACATATCTCCGTTCAGTTCAATAATCAAACAGCACTACAAGATATCTCTTTATCGATCCAACCACGTTCAATTACTACCATTGTTGGACCTAATGGTGGTGGCAAATCGACATTACTGAAAGTATTATTAAAATTGATTACACCGCAACAAGGGAGTGTATATTACGCACCAAATACAAAAATTGGTTATGTTCCACAAAAAATTCATATTGATGCTACGTTTCCAATCACAGTTAGCAAATTTCTTTCACTTAAACCAAAAACAAGCAAGCAAGATATTGAACAATCTCTAAAATTGCTCTCTATTAGTCATTTAGCCGATCATACGATGCAAAAACTTTCTGGTGGTGAAATGCAGCGTGTATTATTGGCGCGAGCTATATTAAATAAACCCAATCTTTTAGTATTAGATGAGCCAACACAAGGTGTTGATGTCGTTGGACAGAATGAACTTTATGAATTAATTAACCAAATGCGTGAACGATTCGATTGTGCTGTATTAATGGTTTCACATGATCTGCATTTAGTCATGGCAAAAACAGATCATGTTCTTTGTATTAATCAACATCTATGTTGTCAAGGTGCACCTGATTCGATCAGCTCACATCCACATTTTATTGATTTCTTTAATAATCAACGTGAACAAAATGTTGCGATTTATACACACCACCATAACCATAAACACAATTTACATGGTGATGTTTGTTGCTCTGCAACACACCGTTCACCTGATTGCCAACATCAACAACAATAAGGCATACAAATGTTTGAAATTATTTTTCCTGCTTGGCTAACTGGGATGATTCTCTCTTTAATCACTGCCCCACTCGGTGCTTTTGTGGTTTGGCGGAAAATGGCCTATTTTGGCGATACGTTGTCACATTCTGCTTTACTTGGCATTGCTCTGGGCATTGCATTAAATCTTAATCCTTATCTCGCTATCTTAATTTTGATTGTTATATTGGCACTTGTTTTAGTATGGCTAGAAAACAATACTCACTTTGCAGTTGATACTCTACTCGGCATTATTGCCCACACAAGCCTTTCACTTGGTGTAGTCACTATTGGTTTAATTGGCGGTATTCGAGTCGATTTAATGAATTATTTATTTGGTGATCTCTTAGCAATTAATTATCAAGATTTACTCTGGATTGGCATTGGTGTTGTCTTAGTGCTAGTAATTTTATGCTATTACTGGTCAGCATTGATTTCTGCTACAGTAAATCCAGAATTAGCTCAAATTGAAGGCGTTAATGTAAAAAAAGGGCGAGTCATTTTAATGCTATTAACAGCGATTACGATTGCCTTAAGTATGAAATTTGTTGGTGCGTTAATTATTACATCATTATTGATTATTCCAGCTGCAACTGCTCGTCGCTTTGCCAAAACCCCTGAAAGTATGGCATTTATTGCTATTGCTATTAGTATGATCGCTGTCACTGGTGGTCTTTTACTCTCCGCATTTTATGATACTGCGGCGGGACCATCAGTAGTCATTTGTTCTTCTCTATTATTTGTGCTTTCTCTATTTAAGAAACAACAGGAGTAAGTATGCCGACTAAACTTTTAGAAAATCGTGCAGATATCGAGCTATTGGTTAATACTTTTTATGATCATGTACGCGCCGATCCACGAATTGGCTATATGTTTGATCATCTTAAAGGCAAACATTGGCAAGCGCATTTAGAAAAAATGTACCGTTTCTGGGAAAGCAATATTTTTGACTTAGAAAGTTACCAAGGAAACCCAATGTTAGCCCACATCAAACTGCATAATCGCCAACCTATGAGCGAAGAGATGTTTGCTGTTTGGCTAACACACTGGCAAGATACAGTACATCAATTATTTCATGGTGAGAAAGCGGAAAAAGCACTATTTCGTGCTGCTACGATTAAAGATTTAATGCAGCAACGAGTGCTGACTGATGAACTTCCGATGTTTATGAAGCGGATTCGTCCAACCAAAGGCTAAAT
This sequence comes from Gallibacterium genomosp. 3, assembly GCF_001678475.1. Taxonomy (GTDB): domain Bacteria; phylum Pseudomonadota; class Gammaproteobacteria; order Enterobacterales; family Pasteurellaceae; genus Gallibacterium; species Gallibacterium faecale. The sequence goes on from NZ_JTJR01000009.1 coordinate 37,940, forward strand.
AAGGAAATCAAATGAGTTATTGTGATTACGTCAATCAATTAGCCGATGGTCAAGATCCTTTCAATAAACATTATCACGATCACCATTATGGTTTCCCGATTACTGATGATAATGAGCTTTTCGCTCGTTTAGTTTTAGAAATTAATCAAGCTGGTTTAAGTTGGACAACTATCTTAAAAAAAGAAGCTGGATTTCGCCAAGCCTATGATCAATTTGAGATTGCTAAAGTCGCAGCTTATAGCGACCAAGATCGCCAGCGGTTATTAAATAATCCTGAGATTATTCGTAATCGTTTAAAAATAAATGCTGCAATCTATAATGCCCAACAAATTCAGCAATTACAGCAGCAATTTGGTTCTTTTAAACAGTGGCTCGATCTACATCACCCTAAACCATTGACGGAGTGGGTAAAGCTATTTAAACGCCATTTTAAATTTGTTGGTGGTGAGATTGTGAATGAGTTTTTGATGAGTTGTGGCTATCTACCCAATGCACATGATGAAAACTGCCCTATTTATCAAAAAATTTTACAAACTGATGTGCCTTGGAAACAGAAGCAATAATTTTTCTCTATGGAGGTATTTTCAACAAATTTGAAAATACCTCCTTGTTTTTATGTTAAAGATCTACCTTCAATCCAGTCTTTTCTGCAACATCTTCTGCAATTTTTCGCAAATTCTCTGCACTTTGATGTAAATCCACCAACTCTTCATCAGTAAAACGATATTTAGGAATTTTGCCAATCCCATCGCGGTTAATAATCATCGGCACACTAATAACAATATTGTGAATCCCATATTCCCCCGTTAATACTGTTCCTACGGGTAATACAGAATATTCATTGATATTGATAGCACGAATAATTCTAAACACACTAGCGGCAATACCATGATTCGTATTCAGTTTTAAACCAAACACTTTAAGCCCTTCTTGTTTTACTTCATCAAGTAATTGTTGCGGATCAATCACTGGATAACCATTATTACGGCAAAAGTCTTCTACTTTTTGTCCAGCAATATTCATTAAACTCCAAGGTAAAATACTATTCGCCCCATGTTCTCCCAGGATAAAACCAAAAATATTCTTAGGATCGATTTGTACTTTATCTGCTACTAATTTCATTAATCTAGCACTGTCCACAACACAACCAGCACTAATTACACGTTCTCGCGGATAAGAAGTATTGCAAGCAATAAAATGAGTGACAATGTCACAAGGATTACTCACAATAATTAGAATTGCATTTGGTGAATATTTTTCTAATTGTTTTGCAATATCTACTCCAATTTTAGCATTAATTTGCGCTAACTCTAGGCGATCCTGCCCGACTTTAATTTGGGCTCCTGCAGTAATCACAATAATATCGCTATCAGCAGTATCTTCATATTCACCGCTGATGACTCGTGTATTTTTCGCAAAGGTCAATGAAGACATATGGCTGAAATCCATCTGTTCGCCTTTACAGCGATCTTTATTTAAATCAACCAGTACAACCTCACTACATTCTCCCATATTGAGAATAAAACTTGCTATCTCGACCCCGACAGCCCCAGTTCCAATAATAGAAATTTTACGCATAATGTTTACTACTCTGTTGTGTTTACAATTATTATCAAATATTCAATTTAATATTTGAGTTAAAAGAAAATTGGAGTCAATAAATGACATTACTATTATTTAATTAATTTTGTTAAAGGCAAAAATAATGTATCTTGTTTGTCCATAAACTGGATAAATCCTAGTTTTTTATAAAATTCAACAGCTTTAATATCTTTCGCTTCTACCAATAATGCTGCAATTCCTAGCTTAGCCTCTCTTACTTTGCTAATTGCATCAGCAATCAAAAATTTACCAAATCCTTGCCGAGTAAAATTACGATCAATCGCAAGCCTGCCAATTAAAGTTGCCGGTATCATAGGATACCTAATCTGCTTCTTAATCCGAGAAATAGGAATATCTGCTACATTAATTGATGTGGCAGATAACGTATAATAACCGATGATTTTTTCTAGCTTTTTATTAATTAATACAAAACATTTGGTTAATTCTTTCTTCTCGTCTTGTGAAGCTTGTGTCTGAAAATAAAGGTTCAAAATTTGTGAATCACTACAAAAGGCTTGTTTGCTCAAAATAAGATCTGATAAAGCGACAATATCTAAATCAATTAGAATACCTCTATCCATTTCTATTCATCCAGTATCTATTATTGCTTTTGAGAAAGAAATGCATTGTGCATATCCATCGCTTCTTGCATAGACGCATTAAAATCCGTATCTGCGTTTAGTGCATCTACTAATAGTTTTTGATCCTGTATGCTGAGCATTAGAGATTGGTGCTGAGAAATTGTTTTTACTGAAGCTTGATACACAACATCAACTACAAAATCTGTCAATGATCGACCTGTAATCGCGGCTGCTTGTTTAAATAACTCATATAATTCAACATTGACTTTCGCTTCAAGTCTTGCTTTTGTCGTTTTTTTCATAGATTTTCCCCTTTTTCCTGATAGGGTTCTATTATTATACAAACAAAATATACGGTCAATAGCCGTATAAAATTAGTTATTTCCGGATACTCTCAATATAAAATACCTCGCTTAGCATAAAATTATGTTTACTTTTCCTTTTTAAGAGTAAAAAGAAACTCACCAATAATGGTGAGTTTCATCTTCATCAAATAGCATCTAAATAACAGAATTAAGAAAGGTATTTTGCTTTTAATTCTTTTGCAAATGCAACTTTTTCTGGCGTTAACTCTTTTGTCATTGGTTCACGACAATAACCTGCATCCACACCATCTAATTTGAGCAATTCTTTGATAGTGAGGTATAAACCATTTGATAAAATACCTTCAATTAAATCGTTTGTAACGTGTTGAATTACACGTGCTTCCGCAATCTTACCTTGTTGTGCATATTCAAAAATTTGTCTTGCACGTACACCATTAACGTTAAAGGTACTACCAATTGCTCCGTCCACACCTAATACCGCAGCAGAAAGCATCATTTCATCAAAACCAGCCCAAATAAGGTGATCTGGATACGCTTTTTTTACACGTTCTAATAAGTAGAAATCACCTGCGGTAAATTTCACACCAATTACTTTTGGATTTTTGTAAAGTTCACCAAATTGTTCTACACCAATATTAACACCAGTTAAGAATGGAATTGAGTAAACAATCATATTGTTACCAGTTTCTGCAATAATGGTGTCATAGTAGTTCTTAATTTCAGCAAAGCTGAATTTATAGTAGAACGGAGTTACCGCTGACAAGCAGTCATAGCCTAATTCAGTAGCATATTTACCCAATTCCACAGATTCATGTAGATTAACGCTACCTACTTGTGCAATTAATGCAACTTGGTCTTTAGCTTCATCTTTTGCGATACGGAAGATCTCTTTTTTCTCTTCAGTAGAAAGCATAAAGTTTTCGCCGGTACTACCACCCACATATAAACCATCAATTTTCATTTTATCGATGTTATAGCGAATAATTTCACGCAAACCTTTTTCATTAATTGAGCCATCTGCATTGAATGACACTAATAATGCACTAATGATACCTTTTAAGTTTTTCATGTTGTTTCCTTTCCTTATGACAAGAGAGTTATTTGATTCGTTGTTCTAAAATTACATTAATTGTTTTTTGCTTCGCCTGAATTGCACTTTGTTCTTCCTTACGCACTAACAATGCATAAATTAAATCCATCACGAACAGTTGCGCTATTTTGGTACCAATAGAATCGCCTTGCATCTGTCCTTGGCGATTACCATTGATTAATACATAGTCTGCCACTTCGGTAATAGGCGAACGCAAATTGTGCGTTAATGCAATTGTTTTCGCTTCGTTCTTTTGTGCAATCTTCAAAGTACGAATAATTTCTTCGGAATAACCAGAATGGCTAATACCAATCACGACATCCCCTTTCTTCATTAATGACGCTTGCATATACATAAAATGGTTATTGGTTGTTGCATCCACTTGTAACCCAATACGCATCAATTTATGTTTCACGTCTTCAGCCGTAATCCCTGATGAACCTACACCAAATAAGAAAATACGTTTTGCTTGTTGTAATTCATCTACCACACGTTCTAGCTGTTCAAAATCTAATAGATTAATTGTTTCTCCCACAACATTTACTAATGCAGTTTGCAATTTTTTTGCAATTTCCAATGCACTATCTTCAGCAGAAACATCTGTATCTAATAATGTTTGATTTTGTTTTTCTTGAGTTGCTAACTCAATCGCTAATTCAAGTTTAAAATCGGTATAACCTTTAAACCCAAGTGTGCGACAGAAACGAATAAAGGTAGCTTCGCCAACATTTAATTGTGCAGAAACTTCTGATAATGATGATTGGCTAAGTAAATTTGGAGATGCCAATATTGCGGATGCAATTCGTTTTTCTGTTTTAGTTAAACTATTTTGCAAAGCACCAATGGTATCTAGGATTTTACCGCTTTCTGACATTCCGACCTCCTTACAGGATTAAAGTAAACCCACAGGGACTTTTAGCACTAATTTTTTAAGATGTTGCACTTGTTGATCGACATTGCAGCATGGTTTATGCGGCTCATATGGGAAAAAGATAGCAAACATTTTTGGACGCAAAACGACTTCATTTTTAGCTTCAATATCTGGTGTTAATTGATAATCGTCTTGTTCATCATATTCAGTATAAAGTGAAAGATCTGGATAAACTGGACTACATTGAATCGCTTCTTTTCCACTGATCAAAACTTGGATATCTAAATACTTACGATGAATTTCTGCTTTTTTACTTTCTGCTGCGCAAGTATCTAGTTCCATAACGTTCATATAAACTTGATCGGTAATATCATGACGACCAGTTTCTAATCCAGCTAGGTCAATGGTTTGAAGATAATCTAATGCATCACCAATCGCCTTTGGTAAGCCTAATTTATAATCTTGTTTTGTTAAATCACCAATAAACATATTCTGTTATCCTTATTTTAATTTTTCTTGATTTTGTTCAACCCACCATGCAGCGCCAATTAAACCTGCATCTTGTCCATGGAAAGCACGTTCAACTTGGCATTGATAGAATCTAGGTTGTTGCTGTAAATAGGTTTGTACTAATGGTAGATATCCATCTGCTAACCCAACACTACCACCAATAACCACTTTTTGAATATCTAACCCGATCACTAGATCCGCAATTAAATTGGCAATGGTTTTCGCAGAACGGTGTACAACCTCACTCGCTAATGGATCCTGCTGACGGAAACGCTCAAATACTTCTTTCGGTGAACATGAGTTTTCCCACACACTGGCAGCAGCTTCAATCGCACGCCCAGATGCAATCGCTTCTACACAACCACGACGTCCACAACCACACACAGGCCCATTTGGATCCGCTAATGTGTGACCAATATGCCCTGCAACACCATTAGGTTCTGTTAATAATTGACGTTGTAGAATAATACCACCACCCACGCCAGTAGAAACGGTGATAAATACAAAATTTTCTACTTGATTAATGTCCTGTTCTTTATATTCTGCACAAGCAGCTGCTTGAACATCATTTAATAGACCTATTGGTTTATCAGTATGACGAGCAATGCTCTCTTTTAATGGAAATTCAGCTAAACCACCTAAGTTTTTTGGATTTAATGCTGTTAATACACCATTATTAATAATGCCTGTCGAAGCTACTGCCACACAATCAAATTGTCCTTGATACTGTTTTACAACGTGTGCCAATGCTTGATGCATTCCCTCAGCGGCATTTTGTTGTGGAGTAACAATTTGCTGACGCTGTACGACTTTGCCCTCTTTTACTAAAGCTGCTGCAATTTTTGTACCGCCAATATCTAACGCAAGAACTTGCATATCCTTTCCTTATTATTGATTGGCAGATTTCACTGTATTAGCAAACCAGCTCACAATATGCTCTAAACGTGTTAATGCAGAACCAACTGTAACGGAATGCGCGCCGATCTCAATCGCTTTTTTCGCTAATTCAGGCGTATTGTAACGTCCTTCAGCCATCACTCGACAACCTGCTTTCGCTAAATCAATGACTAATTGATAATCCGGTTCTGCTGGTACTGGACCACCAGTATAGCCTGACATAGTACTTCCAATCAGATCTACCCCTAATTTTTGACAAAACATTCCTTCTTCAAAGGTAGAACAATCCGCCATCGAAAGTAATCCTAATTCTTTAATTCGTTTTACTGTTTCTTCAATACTGGTCGGGCGGTTACGGAAAGTACCATCAAAAGCAATAATATCTGCTCCTGCTGCGGCTAACGCTTCAACATCGTCTAAAAATGGGGTAATCCGTACTGGGCTATCTGGTAAATCGCGTTTTACAATCCCAATAATAGGTACATTAACCACTCTACGGGTTGCTTTTAAATTATCAACACCTTCAATTCGTAATCCTGCTGCACCACCAATCACAGAGGCTTGTGCCATCGCAGCGACAATTTCTGGGTGATCCATTGGACCATCATCAACAGGTTGGCAAGAAGCAATTAAGCCGTGCTTAATCACTTCAAGAATATGTTGTTGATCTAAATTTGACATATAAACTCCAGTAAACTTAATAAAAAAGAAGTTAGACTTCATTATGCTGTGTAATTTACTCTTATGTCGTCTTTAGAACAAGAAAAATAATTTTTTTTTGAGATCTAGATCATAAATTTTAGACGGGAAAATGGAGGAAAATTGCTATCAAATGAAGGGAGTTAGACTCCCTTGCTTCATTTTTAACCATTTTATACTGTCGATATAGCAAAAATACGTAATAAACCGATTATAAATAATCTAAATGTACATCATCAAACATCTTACGAATTGCATTGTTATCACGTATTTGCTCTGCTTGCTCAACCTGTGGGCGAGTTAAATGTGGTGCAAATAATTGGATAAAATCATATGTATAACGCCGTAAAAAAGCCCCTTTCTTAAATGCAATTTGCGTCATACTTGCTTTAAATAAATGGCTTGCATCAATAGCCACTAAATCACTATCACTTTCAGCATAAGCCATTGATGCCATAATTCCTACGCCAAGTCCTAGTCGTACATAGGTTTTAATTACGTCAGCATCTGTTGCTGTAAATACCGTATTAGGTAAAATCCCTTCTCGACTAAAGGCTTCATCTAAATCAGAACGTCCTGTAAAGCCAAAAATATAAGTCACTAATGGATATTTACCTAATTCTTCAATAGTTAATTCATCAACTTGTGCGAGTGGATGATCTTTTTTCACAATTACCGAACGATTCCACATATAACAAGGCAATAAAATCGCATCTTCAAACAGATATTGTGCTTCAGTAATAATCGCTAAATCAATTTCACCTGATAACAATAGCTCATAAATTTGTTGTGGTGATCCTTGATGAATATGCAAACTCACATCTGGATAACGTTTGACGAATTGTTTCACCACCTCAGGCAATTTATAGCGTGCTTGAGTATTTGTGGTTGCAATACGTAATGTTCCCACATCTGGGCGTTTATGTTCATCAGCAATTGCTTTGATACTCTGCTCTTTTACCAGTAACTCACGAGCAATCGCCACAATCTTTTCCCCAGTTGAAGTTAAACATTGAATATGTTTGCCGTTACGTTCAAAAATGGGTAATCCTAACTCATCTTCGAGCAATTTAACTTGCTTACTAATACCAGGCTGGGAAGTATAAAGCGACTTTGCCGCATCGGTAATATTCAAATTATGATTTGCAATTTCAACAATATAACGCAGTTGTTGTAACTTCATTGCTTCCCTCTCCTTATTGAATTAGCGTTGTTGATAACGTTTTTTTCTCAACGCATGTTGTTTTACAGCTTTACGAATTTGATTTGATTTAAATTTACGTGGATTTTTGATATCTAATTTACTTTCTGTTTCTAATTGTAAACCCACTAATTGGCGTAAATAATTCACTTTATCTAATGGTAGTTCTTCCCAACCACCACGAGGTAAACCACGCATCAGTTCAATATTGCCATAACGAGTACGAATTAAGCGGCTAACTTGAATCCCTTGTGACTCCCATAAGCGACGCACTTCACGATTACGTCCCTCAGTTAAAGTAACCGAGAACCATTGATTCATACCTTGCCCACCTTGTGGTGTAATTTTTTTGAAACTCGCAGGTCCATCCTCTAACTGTACGCCTTTGCGTAATTGCGCTAACATTTTTTCTGTTACATCACCAAAAACCCGTACAGAATATTCACGCTCGACTTCCTTACTTGGGTGCATTAAGCGATTTGCTAATTCACCATCTGTGGTAAATAGCAATAATCCTGATGTATTAATATCTAAACGCCCCACTGCAATCCAGCGTCCATTGCTAATTTTAGGTAAACGTTCAAATACAGTAGCTCGCCCCTCTGGATCATGACGAGTACATAACTCTCCTTCAGGCTTATAATACATAAGAACTCGGCAAATTTCTTTGCGTACTGGGATCAATGATACCAATTGTCCATCTACACGAATCTTTGTATCTGTTTTTACTTCAACACGTTCTCCCAAAGTCGCAATCACGCCATCAACACTAACACGTCCAGCGGCAATAATCGTCTCAATCTCACGGCGAGAGCCTAATCCTGTTCTTGCTAATACTTTCTGCAATTTTTCGCCAACAATTTTCGCTGGTTTGGTTTGATTTTCTTGGGTCGTTTTTGTTTTTGCTAGTTGCATAAATCCTCTTGTCGTCTTCTCAGACGTCTGCATCAAAATAATCAAAACTTAAATGAAAGGTGCAGTGCTACCACTCCCCTCACGTAAAATAACTGGCGGTTCCACAGTTAAATCCACCACAGTTGTTGGATCTTGACCTAAATAACCCCCATGAATAATTAAATCTACTTGGTTTTCTAATAAATTACGAATTTCCTCTGGATCAGAAAGCGTAAAATACTCCTCGCCTGGTACCATTAATGAGCAAGATAAAATCGGCTCACCTAAAGTATTTAATAAAGCCAATGCAATATTATTATCTGGCACACGAATCCCTATTGTTTTACGCTTTGAGGTCATTAATCGTCTTGGTAATTCCTTCGTGGCAGTCAAAATAAATGTATAACGACCTGGTGTATTATTCTTAATTAAACGATAAACGCTATTAGTCACTAAAGAGTAATTCGATAATTCAGATAAATCGCTACACACTAATGTAAAATTATGCCCTTCTGGTAGCTGACGAATACGAATAATTCGATCCATCGCATGTTTGTCGCCAATCATACACCCCAATGCATACCCAGAATCGGTTGGATAAATAATCACTCCACCATTACGTAAAATCTCAACAGCTTGATTTATCAAACGTTGTTGTGGATTATCTGGGTGAATATAGAAGAATTGACTCATAATACATCTCCTTTGTTATTACAACAAAACGGCTTATTATATAACGCATTTCTTCACAGAATAAGTCTAAGTAACAGAATTAATTTACTTGACGCCAAACGGCTTTCACTGTTTCTGGAATCGTTAAATTCCGTCCTAACTCAATCCAGCCACAGGGATAATGGAAATCTGATCCTACTGATGCTAATAAATCCAGCTCTTCTAACCATTTAATCAACATTTTTTGCTGATTATGATCAACTCCACCAGCAATTTCTACGGCATCTCCTTGCCATTGTTTAAAATCCATAATCAAAGAATGAATTTTATTATTTGTCATTTGATAACGCATTGGATGTGCCACTACCGCCACGCCACCAGCTTGATGGATAACCTTAATTGCCGTAGGAATATCACACCAATTTGCCTTAACATGGCAAGGCTTCCCTTGAGATAAATAACGTTTAAACGCTTGTCCTTCATTACTAACCAAACCAATATTCACCAAATAACGTGCATAATGTGCACGGGTGACTTCTCCTGTGGTTAAGGCTTGTGCTTCAGCGAATGCATTGGGTAAACCAAACTTTTTAAATTTCTCACCAATTTCTACTGCTCTTGCATGACGCAAACGGGCTTGTTCCGCTAATAATGCTGTCATGGCTGGGTGTGTTTCATCAAAATCTAAGCCAACAATATGGATTGTTTTTTCTTGCCATAACGTTGAAATTTCTACACCGCTAATTAATGTAATTTGCTGTTGCTGCGCAGCACGTCGAGCTTCAGCAATCCCATCTATCGTATCATGATCAGTGAGGGCTAATACCTCTAACTGCTGTTCTTTCGCACGTAAAATCAATTCTGTTGGCGTTAATACACCATCAGAAGCGCTACTATGGGTATGAAGATCTAATCTTGTAGTAGAGAGTTCAGATAATCGCATTAGTGTTATATCGTTAATTAAGCGTATTGTTTAAATATCATTTCAGGCACTTCGACTTCAATCATTAAAGCTTCAAGTCGATTAAGATGAATTCGGAATGGATGACCAAAATAATAGGTAGTTGGTGGTAAAACGACTTGTTGTTCGAGCAAAATCACCTCAGCAATATTATCTTCAATATTTGCAACTAGTACGTTTGCCCAAGATTCCATCGCGTTAATAAAACAACGAGCTAAACAAGGCTCTGTAACAATTTGTTGATCATCTACAATTCGGAAAAACCAGTTTTGTGGTTGCTTTGGTAATAAGAAATGTTGGCAGGCAATCGCACTATACGCCAATCGCTGGCAAATTTCTTCTGAGAATTGTAAAGGTTCTAAGAGATCTAAAAACAGCGCAACTTTATCAAGATCAGCTAATAAGAATTGACTTGTCGTTAAACCATCTCCATTTAATACCTGTTTTGTTAATGTTGTTTCAACCAGTGTATCATTTGGCAGAACAGCGGTAAGGCAATCACGCACCGCATCATAACGCCATTTACACATATTATTGAATAACATTAATCCATTCCCTCAAAAATAAATAATAAAATTTTCTAACTGTCTGATTATATGCTAAAAAACCGAATAATGTGATGAAAAAATCACTTTTTTATAAATTTTTTATAAAATTTTTGCCATATTTAGTGCCATTATCAATTAATAAACAGCATTAAGTTCTTTTGATGACTTAATCCCTTCAATTACCCATTTTGTGGTAGGATAACTTACTTATTCTTACTCATTTTGGAGAATTATTGTGTTTCCGATGGAATGGCTCCCTGCGCAAATCAATCCACAACTTTTCATTGTCCTATTATTACTAATTGCAGCAATTTGGCTGTTTATTGCTAACAAAATCCGAATGGATGTCGTTGCTTTATTAGTATTAGTCGTTTTTAGTCTTACTGGTATTTTAACCGTCCCTGAAATTCTTGCTGGATTTAGCGATCCAAATGTGGTGTTGATTGCACTACTATTTATTGTGGGTGAAGCGCTATTACGCACTGGTATTGCTTATCAGGTAAGTGATTGGCTGTTGCGTATCGCTAATAATAATGAAGTTAAAGTTTTAATTTTATTGATGTTAGCTGTATGTGGACTTGGAGCGTTTATGAGCTCCACTGGAATTGTTGCAATCTTTATCCCTGTGGTGCTTGCTATTTGCCGTCGTATGCAAATTTCTCCAAAACAGCTGATGATGCCATTAAGTATTGCAGGGCTAATTAGTGGCATGATGACCTTAATTGCAACGCCACCTAATTTAATTGCTAATGCTGAATTAGTAAAAGCAGGATGGCCAGCATTAAGTTTTTTCTCTTTTACCCCAATTGGCATAATGATTTTAGGACTGGGTATTATTTATCTACTAGTTGCACGCCATCTATTAGATAGTGGAAATCCTGAAGATCTCAAACAGAACTATAATCGTACTTCGATGAATGATTTAATTGAAAGTTATCAACTTTCTACGCGCGCACGCCAAGTTATTGTATTGCCTGATTCTCCATTTATTGGTAAAACCTTAGATGAATTACATCTCCACTCTCGTTATCATATTTTGATTATTGCGATTGAGCGCTGGCGTCGTATCAGACGCATTGTCGTAACACCATCTGCACTCACTGAATTAAGAGCTAAAGATATTTTGTTGTTTGATGTGACCAATACAGAATTAGATTGGCTCGATTTTTGTCAGCAACATCATCTAAAGCCAATTGAAGTAAGAGGCCAATACTTTAGTGAGAAAGCGAAAAGTGTAGGTATGGCAGAAATTTCACCGATTCCTGAAAGTGCTTTACTTGGTAAAATGGTGCGTGAAATTCGCTTCCAAAATAAATATGGTTTAACCATTGCTGGCGTGAAACGAGGACATACCTTGCTACAAACCGATATCGCTGAAGTTGAATTTACTGTTGGCGATCAATATGTCGTGATTGGTGAATGGAAACAAATTCAAGCATTACAAAGTAAAAATCAGGATTTCTTTTTATTAAATTCACCTGCTGAAATTGAGCAAGTAGCACCTGCGCTTAGCCAAGCTCCGCATGCACTCTTTTCCGTTGCCATTATGGTAGGGTTAATGGTTTCGGGCGTTGTTTCTAACGTAATTGCGGCTTTAATTACCTGTATTTTATTAGCAAAATTCCGTTGTATTGATGCAAAAAGCGCCTATAACGCCATCCATTGGCCAAGCCTCATTTTAATTGTTGGAATGATGCCTTTTGCAACAGCATTAACTAAAACAGGTGGAATTAATCTCGCCGTTGATGCGCTATTACAATTCGTTGGTGGTTGGGGTATCCATGCGATTTTAGCCAGCTTATTTATTCTGTGTGCGATTATTAGCTCATTTATCTCAAACACCGCCACCGCTATTTTAATGGCACCAATTGCTGTCGCTATGGCTGCTAAGCTCGATATATCTCCAGTTCCTTTTGTGATTACCATTGCCATTTCTGCTTCTGCTGCCTTTATGACGCCTGTCGCCTCTCCTGTCAATACGATGGTTCTTGGTCCTGGTGGTTATAAATTTAGTGATTTCTTAAAAGTAGGCATTCCTTTTACCATATTGGTAATGCTCGCAACTATTTTTGTTGTGCCTATTTTATTTAAATAAGATGACAAGAGGGGTAATTTCCCCTCTTTTTACTTAATCTGACTTACTAAGTCTTGGATTAGTTTTGGACCGTGATAGATCAGACCAGAATAGAGTTGTAATAATTCTGCACCAGCAGCGATTTTCTGTTGTGCACTTGCAACACTATCAATACCACCACTGCCAATAATCGGGATCTCCCCTTTTAGCTCTTGATATAAGCGGGCAATAATTTTGGTACTTAATTCCTGTAACGGCTTACCACTTAACCCACCTTGTTGTTCTGCATTCGGTAATCCTGTGACATTGTCACGAGATAAAGTCGTATTGGTTGCAATTACGCCATCAAATTGATGACGGCGTAGGCTATCTGCAATCGCTACTAATTCTGCTTCTGTTAGATCTGGGGCTATTTTTAACGCAATTGGCACATATTTATTATGCTTCTCCGCTAATTGGTGTTGTTTCTCTTTGATTCCAGTCAGTAAATCTTCTAATAATTCACCATATTGTAGCTGGCGTAATCCCGGTGAATTTGGCGAAGAGATATTCACTGTAATATAGTCTGCATAGGTATAAACTTTATCTAAACAAAGTAGGTAATCCTCTTTCCCTTTTTCGACTGGAGTAAAAGTATTTTTACCAATATTGATGCCTAATGTGCCGTCATAACGAGATTTCTTAATATTTTCAATAACCTTATCAACACCTTCATTATTAAAGCCATTCCGATTAATAATCCCCTCTGCCGATAGCAAACGAAATTGACGCGGTTTTGGATTTCCCGGCTGTAGTAAAGGTGTAACAGTGCCTACTTCAATAAAGCCAAAACCTAATGCACCAAATCCATCTATCGCTTCTGCATTTTTATCTGCCCCCGCCGCTAATCCAATCGGATTTTTAAAAGTGATCCCCATACACTGCTTCGGTGTACCCACTGTATGCAAATATTTTTCTATTAAGCATTTGGCTGGGCTTCTACCAACTTTCCCTAAAATTTGGATTGTTAATTCGTGGGCAGTTTCCGCATCAAGTGAAAATAATCCTTTACGAATTAATGAATACATACTCGTTTACCTCTCTGGATAGATGACTGTAATGTTTAATAAAATAATCTTATAAAAAAAGAGATACCAATCTGGTATCTCTTTTCCCTATTACTGTAATGCTTTCTCGATTTTTTCAAATAAATCTTTAGAAAGATTTTCCACTTCTCGTAAGCGTTCTAAACCACGTTTCATTAAAGTTTGACGCTGATTATCATAACGGGCAAAACGAATTAATGGTTCGATTAAACGTGCTGCAATTTGAGGATTTGAACTATTTAAACGAATCAAAATATCCACTAAGAAACGATAACCAGAACCATCAATCATATGGAATGCATTTAGATTATGTGCACAGAAACTTCCTACTAATGCACGTAATCGGTTTGGATTATTAAAGTTGAAACTTGGGTGTTCCATTAAATTAATTACTAAATCCAACACATTATCATCTGGTCGGGTCGCTTGAATTGCAAACCATTTATCCATCACCAAGCCATCATGTTGCCATTTCTGTTCAAAATCCACTAAGAGATCATCTCGGCAAGGTAATTGTGCTTGAGCCGCCAAACTTAATGCGGCTAACGTATCTGTCATATTATTAGCGTGTGTATAATGCTTCGCGACTAAAGTATTACCAAAATCGGTGAAAGCAAGATAACTAAGACAAACATTGTTAAAACTGCGTAATGCAATACTTTCACGATCAACCTGATACTGTTCTGTTTGCGTATGATTATATAAGCGGAGGAAGCTGTCTTTCAGGGTTTGTGCAATTGTTTTTTGCATAAAACTACGTACCGCACGAATACCGACAGGATCAATCGTTTTAAATAGTTCTGCAAACTCGGTTTCTTTTGGCAAAGTAAAAATTAATGCAGTTAATTCAATATCTTGTTGGTAATTTTCTAATAAGTGATACAGCGCTTGAATAAATTCAGGTGATAACTGTAATTCTTGATGTTGCTGATAACGTTGTAAATTTTGACGTAATTCATTTGCTAATAACATTTGTACTGCATCCCAACGCACAAAGCCATTTTCTGCAAACTTCATCAAGGTAATTAACTGCGCATTACTATATGGAAAATCTAATTTCACTGGCGCAGAAAACTCTTCTAGCAATGCTGGCACTGGTCGTTGATAGACTGGTGAGAACTCAAATGTTTGTTCATATTGAGTAACATTTAGCACATCATTAGTTAATGCTTGACCTTGTAAATTTAACGGTAATTTTTCGCCTGCTTCACTATACAATGCGATACGTAATGGAATATGCAAATTCACTTTTTCCATTTGATCCATTGTCGGTGGGGTCATTTGTGATACATGCAAACGATAGGTTAAGGTATTTGCATCATATTCATCTGTGATAGTCAATTCTGGCGTGCCTGATTGGCTATACCAACGGCGGAATTGGGTTAAATCAATTCCTGACGCACGTTCCATTGCAGAAACAAAATCCTCACAAGTCGCTGCAGTACCATCATTTTCTGCAATATATAGCTTCATCCCTGCTTGGAATTTTTCTTCACCCAATAGGGTATGAATCATACGAATCACTTCTGCCCCTTTTTCATAGACAGTCACGGTATAGAAGTTATTCATTTCAATCACTTTTTCTGGGCGAATTGGATGCGCCATTGGGCTAGCATCTTCAGCAAATTGCACTGCACGTAAAAACTTCACATTATTAATACGATTGACAGTACGTGAGCCTGTGTCAGAAGAAAATTCTTGATCACGGAAAACGGTCAATCCTTCTTTTAGACTAAGTTGAAACCAGTCACGACAAGTAACACGGTTTCCAGTCCAGTTATGGAAATATTCATGAGCAATCACACGCTCGACATCAAGATAATCTGTATCAGTTGCAGTTTGTGGGTTAGCTAACACAAATTTAGAGTTAAAAATATTTAAGCCTTTATTCTCCATCGCTCCCATATTGAAGAAATCAACCGCAACGATCATATAAATATCTAAATCGTATTCAAGATCAAAGCGTTGTTCATCCCATTTCATTGATTTTTTCAAACTTGCCATCGCCCAATCAGCACGGTTTAAATTGCCTTTATCAACATACAATTCTAAGGCAACTTCTCGACCACTTTTCGTAATAAACGTATCACGTAATAGATCAAAATCACCTGCGACTAATGCAAATAAATAGCTTGGTTTTGGAAACGGATCTTGCCACTCAATCCAGTGATAACCATTATCTAATTCGCCTTGGCGAACACGATTCCCATTAGAAAGTAAGAATGGGTATTTACTCTTATCTGCAATAATACGTGTGGTATAACGTGCTAACACATCTGGACGATCAAGCATATAGGTAATTTGACGGAAACCTTCTGCCTCACATTGAGTACAAAGTGCATCACCTGATTGATAAAGTCCTTGTAATGACGTGTTATGTGCTGGAGATAATAGGGTAACAATTTCTAATTCAAATTTATCTGCTGTTACATCTGCAACATCTAGGGTTAAACTTTCATTGTCTTGTTGGTAATTGGTGAAATCTTGATTATTTAATTTAATCGATGCGAATTGAAAACTGTGGCCATCAAGGCGTAAGCTGGTTGCTTCTGGGTTTAATTTATGTACCAATGTTTTCGCTGTCACCTTGGTCTGTTCTGGGTCTAAACGAAATTCAAGAAAAATATCACTAATCGTAAAATCGGGTTTCTTATAATCTTTTCTATACTTAGCTTTTGGTAACATAAACTTGTCCATCCATAAAACACAAAAAAACGTGTGCTAGGATAAGATTTTCTGGCTGAAGTTGCAATCAACTTTCAAGGATTTCCAATGGTTTCTCTCTATTTTCTCTCTATCTATAACCTATAACAAAATTTCTTACACAGAATTATTCCTGTCATATTTCCCTGTTAGGCAAGAAATGCTATTCTTATCCCCCTCAATGTTCAAAAGGAAAATACTATGGCAAAAACTGAAATCGCTATTGTGATGGGCTCAAAAAGTGATTGGAGTACCATGCAAGAAGCGGCATCTATTCTCGATCAATTACACGTTCCCTACCATGTTGAAATTGTTTCAGCTCACCGTACCCCTGATAAACTATTCCAATTCGCCGAAAATGCTCAACAAAATGGCTATAAAGTAATTATTGCTGGCGCTGGCGGTGCTGCACATTTACCAGGTATGCTCGCAGCGAAAACATTAGTGCCTGTATTAGGTGTACCGGTTAAAAGCTCGATGCTAAGTGGGGTAGATAGTTTATATTCGATCGTGCAAATGCCAAAAGGTATTCCTGTTGGAACATTAGCGATTGGCCCAGCGGGTGCTGCAAATGCGGGGTTACTTGCTGCACAAATTCTTGCTGTTTTTGATGCTCAATTAAGTAATCGTTTGCGTGAGTTCCGTCAGCAACAAACTGACGATGTGTTAAACAATCCTGATCCTAGACTTATCAATCAATAATTATGCAACAGAGTTCTCTTTATCCAACAATTTATGTTTTAGGTAGTGGTCAATTGGGCAGAATGTTACGCTATGCTGGCGCACCACTTGATATTCATGTCGTACCACTTGATTTCCATCAACAACCTTTTCCATTAGATAACAATGCGATTGTGACTGCAGAAATCGAACGTTGGCCCGAAACTGAATTAACTCACCTTCTTGCCTCTCACCCTAATTTTATTAATCAAAAAGTTTTTGCTCGGTTAGCGGATCGATTAACCCAAAAACAATTACTCGATCAACTTGGTCTTGCTACTTCACCTTGGTTACATCTGACTAAAGAAACCCCTTGGTCACAAGTGTGGCAACAAGTTGCTAATAAAGTCGTCGTAAAACGTCGTACTGGTGGTTATGATGGGCGTGGTCAATGGATTGTTGACCAGCATAATACAGAAATAATTACTAAGGATCTTTTTGATCAAACTATTGCCGAAGCCTTTATTCCATTTGATGGTGAAGTTTCTTTAGTGGGTGCTCGTTTTGCTGATGGACGAACTTACTTTTATCCGATAACGCAAAATTTACAGCAACAAGGTATTTTACGTTACAGTGTCATTGCAACAACGAATCCACATCCATTGCAAGCTGAAGCAGAAGCAATGCTCGGTAAAATCATGCAACATCTCGATTATGTTGGTGTAATGGCAATGGAGTGTTTTGTGGTAAATGGTCATCTATTAATTAATGAACTTGCACCTCGTGTTCACAATAGTGGACATTGGACACAATTTGGTGCCAATATCAGTCAATTTGAACTTCATTTACGTGCATTATTAAATTTACCGACACCAACACTTACAGCACGAATGCCAACGGTTATGGTTAATCTGATTGGTACGCCTCATAACCCTGATTGGTTGGCTTTACCTTATTCTCAATTACATTGGTATGGCAAAGAGGTGCGTCCAGGAAGAAAATTGGGGCATATTAATATTGCTCATCAACAACCAGAGCAACTTAGCCAGATCTTGTCTGAGCTTGCACCATTATTACCAGAAGATTATCAATCTGGTCTAGCTTGGGCACAACAACAGCTATTAGTAGATTAAAGTTATCTCAGCACCAAGAAAGTGCTTGTCAAAGCCTTAAGTTTGGCGTTATAAATGACAACCTATTCAAACACAGCAAATGATATTAGAGGAAAATCCGATGTTTAAACATATTGAAGCAGCACCAGCAGATCCAATTCTTGGATTAGGAGAAGCATTTAAAGCTGAAACTCGTAGTAACAAAGTGAATTTAGGGATTGGTGTTTATAAAGATGCCAATGGGCAAACACCAATTGTTAAAGCAGTAAAAGAAGCAGAAAAACGCTTACTGGCAAATGAAAATACAAAAAACTATCTTGGAATTGATGGCTTAGCAGAATTCAATCGTCAAACTCAAATCTTACTTTTCGGTGCAGATCACGACATTATTAAAAATAAACGTGCAAAAACAGCTCAAAGTTTAGGTGGTACTGGTGCATTACGTATTGCAGCAGAATTTATCAAGCGTCAAACTTCAGCCAAAAATGTTTGGATTAGTGCACCAACATGGCCAAACCACAATGCTATTTTTAAAGCGGTTGGTATGAATATCTGTGATTATCGTTATTACGATAAAACCACTCACGGTTTAGATTGGGAAGGTATGTTAGCTGACTTAGCTAACGCACAAGCAGGTGATGTTGTGTTATTCCACGGTTGCTGTCATAACCCAACTGGTATTGACCCTACACCAGAGCAATGGGCAACTTTAGCAAAAATGTCTGCTGAAAAAGGTTGGTTACCTTTGTTCGATTTCGCTTATCAAGGTTTCGCTAATGGTCTAGAAGAAGATGCGATTGGTTTACGTACGTTTGCTGCAAACCACCAAGAATTATTAATTTCTAGTTCATATTCTAAAAACTTTGGTTTATACAACGAACGTGTTGGTGCCTTTACTTTAGTTGCCTCTGATGAAGAAGTAGCAACTCGTGCATTTAGCCAAGTTAAAACAATTATTCGTACTCTTTACTCTAACCCAGCTTCTCACGGTGCAAGTGCGGTTGCAACTGTGTTAAGCGACGCTGATTTAAAAGCACAATGGGTAGCAGAACTTGATGAAATGCGTGCCAGAATTAAGACAATGCGTCAAAAATTCGTTGAGCTTTTAGCTAAACATGGTGCAAAACAAAACTTTGACTTTATTATTCAGCAAAATGGTATGTTCTCCTTTAGCGGTCTTTCACCAGAACAAGTGGATCGTTTAAGAGAAGAATTTGCGATTTATGCTGTGCGCTCAGGTCGTATCAACGTTGCGGGTATTACTGAACAAAATATAGATTATCTCTGTGAAAGTATTGTGAAAGTGCTATAACTACTAATATTACATACCTAACGGATTTTGAATCCGGTGGGTACGTTTAAATAAAAGATGTCGGATACAGTGTTATCCGACATTTTTGTTTGTTAACAATCTAAAATCTTCTTACTATCTAAAATTCATCTACCACAAATTCAAACCAATCGATCACATCTTCTTCATGAATACCATCACGAATAAATACGCCAGCTTGTTTCATTGCACTTTGATCACCTATAAGCAATGGATGCCAGTCTGGCAAAGGTTTCCCTTCATACAATAAACGATACGCACAAGTTTTTGGCAACCAAGAAAATTCAGGTAAATTTTTCTTGGTTAATTTGGTACAGTCAGGCATTAATTTAAACCGTTGCGGATAATTACGACACCGCCCTGTTTCTAAATCCAATAAATCACAGGCAATACGGGTAAAATAAAGCCGTTCTCGTTTACCACGCCCTTCAATAAACTTACGATAGCAACATTTACCACAACCATCACATAACGCTTCCCACTCTGCTTCATTCATCTCTTGTAGCGTTTTTTGCTGCCAAAACTTCTCTGTGATATTCATTTTTTCCAATAACTTTTACTCTATAATCTGATATCTATTTCACTGTTTAAGTATAATGAAGTGAAAGCCCTTTTTGCTAAAAATTTAAGCAATCCAAACTTAATTTTCTAAGATTTTTTCTAATTTATTACTTGCTTTTTTAATTTTTATCTAAACCAATAATTTTTTTATCAAATAAATTATTTGCTATTTGACGCAGATATAGGTTTTTGCTATATCTAATTCACTTGGAAGTGATTATAAGGAAAAAGTATGATTGAACAATACTCTGCAATGCGCAACAACATTAATATGCTTGGGCATCTTCTCGGCGAAACAATCAGTGATGCACAAGGCAGTGATATTTTACAACTTATTGAAAATATTCGTGTTTTATCCAAAAGCTCTCGTGCTGGCGATGATCAGGCTCGTCAACAACTATTAAAGACCTTACAAAATATCTCAACTGAAAATATTATCCCTGTCGCACGTGCTTTTAGCCAATTTTTAAATCTAACCAATATTGCAGAACAGTACCAAACTATCTCACGTCATCATACTGATGAAATGATGTCCGAACGTTCAATTTCTGCCCTATTGGCTCGCTTAAAGGCAGATTCCTCTATTTCCAAACAACAAATTATTGATGCAGTACAACAACTATTAATTGAATTAGTGCTTACTGCCCACCCAACGGAAGTAACACGTCGTTCTTTAGTCCATAAATATGTAGAAATTAATAATTGCTTAGAACGTCTAGAAAATGCTGACTTAACTGAAAAAGAACGTCATCAAATTCAACGTCGGTTATTACAATTAATCGCCCAAGCATGGCATACCAATGAAATTCGTACACAACGCCCTACTCCATTTGAAGAAGCAAAATGGGGCTTTGCTGTGATCGAAAATAGTTTATGGTCGGCAGTACCACAATTTTTACGCCAATTAAACGATGATTTAGAAGAACATTGTCAATTCCAACTACCTGTTGATTTAGCACCTGTGCGTTTCTCTTCTTGGATGGGTGGTGACCGTGATGGCAATCCATTTGTCACAGCTAAAGTTACTCAACAGGTATTATATCTAGCACGCTGGAAAGCAGCAGAACTGTTCTTAAATGATATCCAACAACTTTCATCTGAACTCTCTATGATTGAATGTTCTGCTGAATTTAGACAAAAATATGGTGATCACGCTGAACCTTATCGTGTGGTAGTCAAAGACCTCAGAACACGTTTAGCCAATACATTAAATTACTTTGATGATAAATTGGCTGATCGGACACCAATTATTGCGGAAAGTGAAATCATTACTGATGATGAACAATTATGGCAGCCGCTATTTGATTGCTACCAATCACTCTCTGCCTGTGGTATGCGGATTATTGCCAATGGATTATTGCTAGATTGCTTACGCCGCATTCGCTGTTTTGGAGTTACTTTATCACGCTTAGATATCCGCCAAGAAAGCACTCGTCACCAACAAGCCATTGCTGAAATTACCCGTTATATTGGTTTAGATGATTATGCACAATGGAGCGAGGAAGATAAACAAGCTTTCTTAATCCGTGAATTAAGCTCCCGCCGTCCATTAGTGCCTCAAGATTGGAATCCATCAGAGGAAACACGCGAAATTTTAGATACGTGCAAAGTAGTTGCTCAACAACCAGAAGGAATTATTTCTTGTTACATTATTTCAATGGCAAGAACTGCTTCTGATGTTTTAGCGGTACACCTATTACTCAAAGAAGCAGGGATTAAATATGCATTACCTGTTGTGCCGTTATTTGAAACTTTAGATGATTTAGATCATTCTCAATCTGTGATGCAACAACTGTTCGATATTGGCTGGTATCGCGGCATCATTAATAATAAGCAAATGATTATGATCGGTTATTCTGATTCAGCTAAAGATGCCGGTATGCTAGCTGCTTCCTGGGCGCAATATCGTGCACAAGAAGCTTTAGTTAAACTCTGTGAAGAACGTCATATCGAATTAACCTTATTCCATGGTCGTGGCGGTACTATCGGTCGTGGTGGCGCACCTGCACACGCTGCATTGCTCTCACAACCGCCTCGTTCATTAAAAAATGGATTACGGGTTACTGAACAAGGGGAGATGATCCGTTTTAAATTGGGATTACCTGATGTTGCCGTACAAAGTTTAGATCTTTATGCAAGTGCTGTATTAGAAGCAAATTTATTACCACCACCAAATCCAAAGCAAGATTGGCGTGCCATTATGGATGAATTATCGCAAGTTTCTTGTGCTATTTATCGTCAAGTTGTCCGGGGTAATGAAAATTTTGTACCTTATTTCCGTGCCGCCACACCAGAACAAGAACTTTCTCGTTTGCCATTAGGTTCTCGTCCAGCTAAACGCAATCCAAAAGGTGGGGTCGAAAGTTTACGTGCAATTCCTTGGATTTTCGCTTGGATGCAAAACCGTTTAATGTTGCCAGCTTGGTTAGGCGTTGGTGCCTCTTTGCGCACTCTATTTGAAGAAGGTAAACGTAATACTATTGAAGAAATGTGCAAATCTTGGCCTTTCTTCTCTACTCGTATCGGTATGATCGAAATGGTATTTAGTAAAACTGACCTTTGGTTAGCTGAATATTATGATCAGCGTTTAGTGCCGCAAACCTTATGGTCACTCGGTGAATCTTTACGTGAACAATTAAAAGATGATATTCAAACATTATTGTCTTTATCACATGAAGATCAGTTAATGGCTGATTTACCTTGGGTTGCTGAATCGATCAAACTACGGAATATCTATACTGATCCATTAAACCTACTACAAGTAGAACTATTACACCGTTTACGTAGTGGTGAAACAGATCCAGCTTTAGAGCAAGCCTTGATGATTACTATTACTGGAATTGCTGCTGGTATGCGTAATACAGGTTAATTTATCCCTTTACCCTACACCACTATTTTCAGGGTGTAGGGTAAATAATCAGCGAATCTTCTCTCTTTATTGCAAAATTCTACATAATCCTAATTAAATCCAGTAAAATAGCGTCTCCATTTTTTGCGTTATCAACATTATGGCATTATCACATACAATCTTATCGATTCTTGCTCATCAAGCTGCCACAGGGTATGACATTAGTAAAAAGTTTTCACAAACCTATGGGCTAATCTGGCAAGCGACACATCAGCAAGTCTATCGAGAACTCAATCAGCTGGAAAAACAGGGATTAATCTCTTTTTCACTACAATTCCAGCAAGGTAAACCTGATCGAAAACAGTATCAACTCACCGATCAAGGAGAACAACAGCTAAAAAAATGGTTATTAGAAAGTACCTTAACTCATGGTATTTTGCGTGATGAGTTTATCTCTCGTATCTTAGCCGCTTTAAAATGTCATCCCAAAATGGCGTTTACCGCTGTTAAGAAACGTGAGCAAGATCACCGACAAACTATCCATAAAATGCAACAATTAATGGCGCAATTAGATCATCTTGATAACAAAACCTATTATGATGAATTGATGATTTTATTATTAAAACGCAGTATTCGACACGAACAAGTCAGTCTGCAATGGTTAGAAGAGGATCTTCTGCCAATGTTACAACAAATGATTCAAGAATAATTTTTAAAAGGGAGAGCCTAAATGACAGCAACAGCAAAACTTGATCCTGATACGGCAATTGACATTGCTTATGATATTTTTCTAGAAATGGCGCCAGAAAATCTCGATCCTGCTGATATCTTATTATTTAACTTACAATTTGAAGATCGTGGTGCCGTCGAAATGGTTGAAACCAGCGATGACTGGGAAAATGAGATTGGTACTTTAATTGATCCTGATGCATTTGCTGAAGTGTGGATTGGTCTAATTAATGATAAAGATGAAATGGATGATGTCTTTGCTAAAGTCCTTATTTCTCATCAGGAAGAAGATCGCCAATATCATATTGTTTGGAAGGAGTAAAAAGCTCAATTATTTTTAACTGAGCTTTTTGATTGTATTAAGTCTTATTTCTTGACCTTATGCACGATATCAAAAAAGACTTTCTTGTTGTCTTTTTCTGGGTAAATACGATATGTATATTCATCAGATGTTACAGTTACATTTTCTACAACACGCACAAATAATACATCACCTTTGTCATTTTTAGCTGTTAAGGAGCGTGTCTTACCATCATCACTAAAAGACCAATCTCCATGTAATTTAGGTTTACCCTCAAAAGTTGTAATTTTGAAAGTTCCATCTGCATAATATTCAGCTAAACCAAAAAAATTTGCTACTTTTGTATCTTTAGCATCAATTTGCATTTTATTTTGGTCTAAAGCTTCTGTTGTTTCCCAAACTTTACCAACCATTAGCTGTTCATAGTTATTTAATCCGTTACCCATACTCTTTGCTGTGGCAGTAAAAGGAACGAACGTACTTACGACCAATAACATAAAGAAAATAAATTTATTTTGCATTTTTACCTCATAATGTTTACTAAAATTATTTGATATCAATTGAGAGCATCTAAAATGATGCAATAAAAATATAAAGCAAATTATTTTATTATGGAAACAATATATTAATCAACAATTACTATTTAATTAATAGATAAAATCTTTGTAATAAAATTTACTAAACTATTTATATGGATTAGATAACAAAAAAAAGAACACTACATTACTTTAATAGTGTTCTAATCAAGGGAGGTTTATTGAGCCATTTTCTTTGCAGTATGAAGAAAACCTGTTGCTGATGTATAAATTTCAGCTTTTCCTTGTGCAGCAAGGATTAAGTCAACGATTTCACGGAAAGCACCTTTTCCGCCTTGAGCTTGCGTAACATAATCGACTTTCGCTTTAATATATGTTTGTGCTTCAGCAACTGTTGCAGTCACCCCACAAACTGCAAATGCAGGTAAATCTACACTATCATCACCGATATATAACACTTCTTCTGGCGTTACGCCTGCTTGTTCAATTAAAGATAAACAAGCGCTCTCTTTTTCTAATTTACCAAGTAAAAATAGTGAAATACCTAAATCTTCAATCCGTTTACGTAACACTAATGAATCTCGGCCGGAAAGCACAGCTACTTGTACGCCACTCTCTAATAACATTCTTGTTCCTAAGCCATCACGTGCATTAAAGACTTTGAAAGCTTCACCATTTTCACCATAGTACAATGAACCATCAGTCAGCACACCATCAACATCGGTAATAACTAATTTAATCTTCGCTAATTTATCCTGCATATTCTGTTTTCCTCTTAATATTTAACTTGAAAATTCATATAGGCCAACCACTTGTTCCTGATCATCAACCACAACCAATGAATGAATTTTAAGTTGTCGCATATAATCTTCCGCTTGCCCCAGATAGCTATTCTGATTAATCGTTTTTGGATGCGTCGTCATAAAATCACAAGCTTGTTTCTGTAATACAGCTTCGCCATAACGGCTCATCGCACGACGAATATCTCCATCGGTAATAATGCCTTGTAATTTTCCTTGTTCCATAATGATAGCAACACCCATTCTTCCTTCATTCATTACAGTTAAACAATCAAGGAAAGGCGTGTTAGCAGCAGCAAGAGGCAATTTTGTTTGCATCTTATCCCGCACTTTACATAATAAGCGGCGTCCCAAACTACCGCCTGGATGAAATTTAGCAAAATCTTCTGCTTGGAAATTACGTGCTTTAATTAAAGATACCGCTAACGCATCACCTAAAGCCATCGTAACTAATACTGATGTGGTTGGGGCTAAATTATTAGGGCAAACCTCCCGCTCAACACTAATATCCATCACATAATCTGCGTGTTTAGCTAAGGTTGAATTAAGATTCCCTGTCATTGCAATAATTTTATTACCAAAATTTTTGAGACTTGGAATCAATTTATTCACATCATCTGTTTCACCACTATACGAAATCAATAATACGATATCGATTGGTTTTAACATTCCTAAGTCGCCATGAAAGGCTTCTGTTGGATGTAAAAAGAAACTTGGTGTTCCTGTTGAAGAAAAGGTCGCTACCATCTTTTTACCAACTAAACCAGATTTACCAATCCCACCAATCACTAAGCGACCTTCACAATATAAAATCAATTCAACAATTTCCGCAAAATTTGCTGGTAATTGCTGTTGTAAACGCCCTAATGCTTGTTGTTCTACGGCCAACGTTTCTTTTGCAATTTGTAGATAATCCATACGATATCCTTTACTCTGATTTTTCAAACAGGCTGTATTCTAATCATTAACGCTTAGAATTGCTAATTAAAAAGTTTCTACTATATTCTCGCGTAAAAATCCGTTATACTGCGCGCCGAGTTAGCCAGACAATCGCTGGTTTATTGAAGCCCTCAACCGTGTAAACGACCTAGGGGACAAGTAAACGAGAGGAAAGTCCGAGCTACACAGGGCAGAGTGCCGGATAACGTCCGGGAGGTGTAAGCCTACGACCAGTGCAACAGAGAGCAAACCGCCGATGGCTCATTGAGATCAGGTAAGGGTGAAAGGGTGCGGTAAGAGCGCACCGCATGACTGGTAACAGTTCATGGCACGGTAAACTCCACTCGTAGCAAGACCAAATAGGAATCCAATGTGTGGCCCGCACAGGATTCGGGTAGGTTGCTTGAGCATTTGTGTAAATAAATGCCTAGATGAATGATTGTCCACGACAGAACTCGGCTTATCGGCTAACTCGTTTTATTTCACTTCAATCTTATTTTCTTATCAATCTTGAATAAAATTCATACTTATCGCTGCTAAAACCAACAAATAAACGCTGAAATTTATATCTACATCACAAAAAAAACGGTCTATACCAAGATCTTTCGCTATTTTGCTTTATCATACTTACCCGCTTTCATTTTAAGGAGTAATTTATGACAGCACATAAACGGATTAAAGCAATTCAAACTGAATTGGCACAATGGGAAAATCAAAATTTAGCAAATGCGCTCTATCAACTCTTAGCACAACAGCATTTCGCTGGAAAGCTATCTGCTCAACAAGTAAATTCATTATGTAAAACCTTTCATTTCAGTGTAAATGAACTCGCACTCCAACTTCTCCCTGTTGCAGCTTGTTATGCAACTACTCCTGTTTCTGGATTTAATGTTGGTGCGATTGCCCATGGTTTAAGTGGTGCATTCTACTTTGGCGCAAACCAAGAGTTTTGCGATGTTGCTATGCAACAAACCATTCATGCTGAGCAAAGCGCCATTTCCCATGCTTGGATGATGAATGAAACGGCAATTAGTGCTGTTACAGTCAATTACACTCCTTGCGGGCACTGTCGTCAGTTTATGAATGAATTAAATAGTGCAGAACAACTCTATATTCATTTACCTCACGCACAAAATAACCGCTTGCATCAATACTTACCTGATGCTTTTGGTCCTAAAGATCTCGAAATTCGGGAATGTTTATTTGATCCACATAATAATAAATTACAAATTGATACAAATGATGCTCTAGCGCAACAAGCTTTACTTGCGGCAAATCGCTCACACGCCCCTTATAGCCAGGCTTATTGTGGTGTAGCTGTTTTATTAGAAGATGACAGTGTATTCGCTGGTCGTTATGTAGAAAATGCTGCATTTAATCCAAGTTTACCCGCATTACAAGTAGCGTTAAATGTTATCCGCTTATCAGGTTATCAAGATCAGGATGTGCTTAAAATAGCCATGGTAGAAGCTCCAACCAAAATGCAACAAAAAACAATGGCAGAACAATTACTGCAAGCACTTAATCCAAAAATTGAATTGCAGTATTATGTCGCTAAAACTAGCCATTAACTTTAATATTTTTAGATATTTTTGCGGTAATTAACATTTAGGTTTCGCCCTCAAGGGCGACCTCCTATTTTCTTCCCGCCCCTCCCTCACAATATTTCGAAACGAAACTTAAAAGTTTTCCTCTAGCATATTGTAAATAATTACAACTGAAATAAGCTTTTTTAGTAATTTTCCCTAGATTCACACTTTTTCCAAAATAAATTTTGTGACCTAAATCTCATTTTTTTATTTTATCCTCAAAAATTTTTATAAACTTTATCAAAAAATGTTATCTTTTACAGGTGATTTCTCACTCTACAACAAGGTTCATTATGAAAACTCTAGGTCAATTTATTGTTGAAAAACAAGCCGAATATCCTAATGCTAAAGGTGAGCTTAGTGGTATTCTTTCTTCTATCCGTTTAGTTGCAAAAATCATCCATCGTGACATTAACAAAGCTGGTTTAAACAACGATATTATCGGAAATTCTGGGATTGAAAATGTGCAAGGTGAAGCACAAATGAAGTTAGATGCGTTTGCACATGAAAAAATGAAAGCTGCATTAATTTCTCGTGATGAAGTTGCTGGTTTCGGTTCGGAAGAAGAGGAAAACTTTATTGCATTTAATACCGAACGTGGTCGTAACGCCAAATATATTATTCTTACAGATCCATTAGATGGTTCATCTAATATTGATGTCAATGTAGCCGTAGGTACAATTTTCTCTATCTATCGTCGTATTTCTCCTGTTGGTCAGCCTGTTACTATGGAAGACTTTTTACAACCAGGTAATCGTCAAGTTGCTGCGGGTTATATTGTTTATGGATCTTCTACTATGCTCGTTTATACGACTGGTAATGGGGTAAATGGTTTTACTTATGATCCATCCTTAGGGGTATTCATTCTTTCACATGAAAATATCAAAATCCCTCAAGATGGTTCTTGCTACTCTATTAATGAAGGTCACTATCTAAAATTCCCAATGGGTGTCAAAAAATACATTAAATATTGCCAAGAAGAAGATGATGCTACTAAACGCCCATATACTTCTCGCTATATTGGTTCATTAGTTTCTGACTTCCATCGTAATATGCTTAAAGGTGGGATCTATATTTATCCAACAACAACCCGTTATCCTAATGGTAAATTACGTTTGTTATACGAAGGTAACCCAATGGCGTTCCTTGCTGAACAAGCTGGTGGTTTAGCAACCGATGGTTATAGACGTATTTTAGATATTCAACCAACAGAGCTACACCAACGTACTCCGCTCTTTATCGGTTCAAAAAATATGGTGGAAAAAGCCCACGAATTTATGACTGAATTTAAAGAGTAATCCTTGATAAAAATATCGCCCTGCTAAGCAGGGCGATTTACTATTTAAATAATATTTAATACAAACTTTCCTCACCTTCAGGCCGCGTTTTAAAGCGACGGTGTAGCCACATATATAGCGAAGGATCTTTTCGAATTTCCGTCTCAATCGCTTGATTAACACGTGCTGCTATTTGTTCCTCATTTTCACAATCTTGTAGATCGATTGGTGCAGAAATGGATACGGTATAACCAGAATGATCGTGATGACGTAACGGTGCAAATGGAATAACTAAACTCTCTGGACTTGCTTTAGTCAAAAATGCAGTGCCTGTTGTTGTTGCTGCTTTTTCTACGGCAAAAAATGGTACAAACACAGCACTCTTACGTCCATAATCATGATCTGGAGCATACCAGATAGTTTCTCCTCGTTTTAAAGCTCGAATCATACCTCGTAAATTATGGCGATCTAGCATATCCTTATTAGAACGTAATCGTCCCTTAGTCTGAATCCAATCAAATAATGGGTTATCATTAGGACGATAAACACCAACACCTTGATGATGAATCCCTATAATTCTTGCCCCTAATTCCAAAGTTAAAAAATGAATACCAATTAGAATAATCCCTTTTTTGGGTGCAGTTGTCAGATATTCCAGCCCTTCCACTTTCGACCATTTTTTAATCCGACGATCCGACCAAAACCACGCCATTCCTGTTTCAATAATTGCCATACCGATAGCATCAATATTTTTTTGTAGTAAGTTTTCTTTCTCAGCTTCCGTATATTCAGGAAAACAAAGTTCAATATTACGGCGAGCAATCGCTAAACGGCGCTGGCCAAATTTAAATTTGACAAATAAGCGTCCCAGACCATGACCAATTTTGACTAGCCAACGATAAGGCAACAAGAGTAGCGCACGAAAAATGAGTAAACCTAACCAAAGTAACCAATATTTTGGCAATAAAAAGGAGAGCTTAAACGTTGGTAATTGTTTATTTTTCATTGATTACAACAGATAAATAATGAACAAAATGGCATTATTTTAGCGGAAAGCCAGAGAAATAGCATTAATCTTGGGGTGAGTATGGTAAAATCTGGCGCAAAATTTTCATTGGAGAAGCAAGATGATCGAATATTCAACTCAATTTACTCAAGCTAAAGTTTTAGTTTTAGGGGATGTTATGCTGGATCGTTACTGGTTTGGTGCCACTAATCGTATTTCCCCTGAAGCTCCAGTACCTGTCGTGAAAGTACAACAAAATGAAGAACGCGCTGGCGGTGCCGCTAACGTTGCAATGAATATTGCCAGCTTAAATGTGCCGATTAAATTATTAGGTATGATTGGGCAAGATGAAACTGGGCAAGCATTACAAAATCTATTAGCAAAAGATAAAATTGAGTGTGATTTTGTTGCCTTATCTTCTCATCCTACTATTACTAAATTACGTATTTTGTCACGTCATCAACAATTATTACGTTTAGATTTTGAAGAAAATTTTCATCATGTTGACTCTACTGAGTTGCTACAAAAACTTACACAGCATATTTCTCAATATGGGGCATTAGTCCTGTCTGATTATGGTAAAGGTACCTTGGCTGAAGTACAAAAAATGATCCAAATTGCGCGTCAAGCTACTGTTCCAGTCTTAATTGATCCGAAAGGTACTGATTTCGAACGTTACCGTGGTGCGACCTTACTCACACCAAATATGTCGGAGTTTGAAGCCGTAGTTGGTGTATGCCACAGTGAAGAAGAGATTGTGAATAAAGGACTAGCCTTAATTAAACAGCTTGATCTCAATGCGTTATTAGTTACTCGTTCTGAAAAAGGAATGACATTAATTCGTCCTAATCAGCCAGCATTCCATTTACCAACACAAGCACAAGAAGTCTTTGATGTAACCGGGGCTGGTGATACTGTGATTAGCGTATTAGCCACTGCCATTGCTGATGGACGAAGCCTTGAAGAAGCTTGTTACCTCTCAAATGTTGCAGCAGGTATTGTTGTCGGTAAGTTAGGTACTTCTACTGTATCAGAAGTAGAATTAGAGAATGCAATTCATCGTCGTACAGAACATGGTTTCGGTATTATGACCGAACAAGAATTAAAACAGGCTGTTGCTAAGGCAAAAGCACGTGGTGAAAAAATTGTGATGACTAATGGTTGCTTTGATATTTTACATCCTGGTCATGTTTCTTATTTAGCTAATGCAAGAAAACTTGGCGATCGGTTAATTGTTGCAGTGAATTCTGATGCTTCCGTTAAGCGATTAAAAGGCGATCAGCGTCCAATTAATGATTTAGCAACGAGAATGTCTGTATTAGCAGGTTTAGCCTCCGTTGACTGGTTGGTTGCATTTGAAGAAGAAACACCGCAACGCTTAATTGGCGAAATTTTACCTGATCTACTGGTCAAAGGTGGTGATTATAAACCTGAAGAAATTGCAGGCAGTAAGGAAGTTTGGGCAAATGGTGGTGATGTCAAAGTGCTTAACTTTGAAAATGGCTACTCTACCAGTAATATGATCAAAAAAATCCAATCTTTAAAATAACTTATTGAGGTGTTATGAAGTTTATTTCATTTAATATTAATGGGTTACGAGCAAGACCACATCAACTTCATCAATTAATCGAACAATATCAACCTGATGTACTTGGTTTACAAGAGATTAAGGTCGCGGACGAAGCTTTTCCGCATGAAATCGTTGCTGATCTGGGTTACCACGTTTTCTATCACGGACAAAAAAGTCATTATGGTGTGGCACTACTGACCAAACAAGAGCCTATTGCTATACGTAAAGGCTTCCCTACTGATGAGGCTGATGCCCAACGCCGCATTATTATGGCTGATTTAGCGACTCCTTTTGGACAATTAACTGTGATCAACGGTTATTTCCCACAAGGTGAAAATCGTGATCATGAGATAAAGTTTCCAGCTAAACAGAAGTTTTATCAAGATTTACACCATTATTTATTAAATGAACACAATCCAGACAATCCGATTGTGATTATGGGAGATATGAATATTAGTCCAACTGATTTAGATATTGGTATTGGCGAAGAAAATCGTAAACGTTGGCTACGAACTGGGAAATGTTCCTTTTTACCAGAAGAACGTGAGTGGTTAGAAAAGCTATATCAATATGGTCTAGTAGATACATTCCGTGCTTTACATCCAACTGTAAATGATCAATTTTCGTGGTTTGATTATCGTTCTAAAGGATTTGATGATAATCGTGGTTTACGTATCGATTTGATCTTAGCAAACAAGACATTAGCTGAACGTTGTACTGCTGCAGGAATTGCTTTAGATATCCGTGCAATGGAAAAACCATCTGACCATGCACCAATTTGGTCTGTATTTGAGTAATAGCAAAATGCATAGCTGAAAGGCTATGCATTTCAATTTGATGACAAAGTCTATTTAATGTTATGTTTTTCAGATATTTTATCTCTATACACCTATCTTTCCCTAAACACCTAACTACCAAATCTTTTTTGCCATTGTTTTGGGCTAATCTGATGCTTATTTTTAAAATGTTGCCTAAATGCTGTCGCTGAATGAAAACCAACTTTCTCTGCAATCGTTTCTATACTCAACGTTGTACTTTCTAATAATTCTCTGCCACGTTGTAAACGTGCTTCAATTAACCATTGATTAAAAGCCATTCCAGTTGTTTTTCGAAAATGTCGAGTAAAAGTACTACGACTCATCATTAACCGAGTTGCCAAGCTATCCAAAGTATAAGTATCAGCTAAATTTTCATAAATCGAGGATAAAAGTTGATTAATATTTTCGCTGATAGTTTTTCTTGCAACTGGTTGTTCAATAAATTGTGCTTGCCCGCCTTCTCTATGCGGTGGAATGACTAACAATCTTGCTAATTTATTAGCAATTTTTACACCATAATATTGGCGAACAATCGCTAAACAGCAATCTAATCCCGCTGCCGTACCAGCAGAAGTCATTACTCTATCTTGTTCAACATAAATCGAATTAATGTCTAAATCAACTTGAGGAAAACGCTGTTTAAAATCCTCCGTAGCCAACCAATGCGTTGTTGCCTTTTTGCCATTTAATATCCCTGCATATGCCAAAGGATAAGCACCATAACAAAGTCCTACTACCATTGAGCCACGTTGATGTGCTTGTCGTAATGCATTTTGCAATGCTATTGATGGGGCTTGATCAAGGCTATGCCAACCAAATACCACAATAATATCCGATTGTTCTAATAAACTGAGATCTCCGTCCGCTTTAATCGTTAAGATTTGAGAAATATCCATCACCTGATTAGCTTCTGCGACCATTTTTACTTGAAATAGCATTTCACCATCTATTGGCGTTGAAAATACCAGATGCGGAATTGAAAAATGAAAAGGACTTAGTTCTGGATAAAGGATTAGTGCAACTGTTGGAACCATACCATCACCATGAAAATAAATTGACCCAATTTTTTCTATTTTTGAATAGTAAGTCAATATTTTTGTTTTCTCCTCCCTAAGATAATAAGTATGTCACCGAGCAATGGTGATTATTCTATTAACAATCAAAAAGGAAGATACATAATGAAATACCGTTTATTTGGTTTATTTTTTACTGCTATTTTGTCTATTTCTACGGCTTTTGCACAAATTGATTATCAGCACATACGTAATGCTACAGCAAAAATTCAATTTGCTGGCACTACATTTCTTGTGGATCCCTATTTAGCACCAAAAGCAAGCTATCCTGGTTTTGAAGGCACATTACATAGTGAAAAACGCAATCCATTAATTGATATGTCACTGTCTATTCCTGAAATTCTGAAAGGTGTGGATGCCGTTATTGTTACCCATACCCATGCAGATCATTGGGATGAAGCAGCACAAAAACAAATTCCAAAAAATCTCCCAATTTTTGTACAAAATGTAGGAGATGCAACCATTATTCGTTCACAAGGATTTAAAGATGTTCGTGTAATTGGTAAAAATACAAAATTTAATCAAGTATCGTTAAGTAAAGTTGCTGGTCAACATGGTACAGACACTATGTATTCTGTTCCACAACTTGCCGAACTTGCTGGCGAAGCTATGGGTGTAGTATTCCAAGCTACAGGAGAAAAAACACTTTATCTTATGGGAGATACAATTTGGACTTATCAAATCGACCATGCTCTCACTACATATAAACCAGAAGTTATTGTGATGAATACTGGCTATGCTCAACTCAATGGATTTGATGGTAGCATAATTATGGGAACACAAGACGTAGCCAAAGCCTATAAAGTTATGCCAAAAGCAAAATTTATTACTGTACATATGGATGCGGTTAATCATTGTGCCATTACCAGCAACGATATGCGCAATTTCATTAGCAAACATCATTTAACTGATCGTGTTGCAGTGCCTAAAGAAGGTGAAACTTTGCACTATTAATTTATAAAAATAAGGGAAGGTTACCCTTCCCTTTATTTAGACTTTTATAACTGTTGATACAATTTCAATGCATAAGCATCAGACATTCCCGCAATATAATCACAAATTACCCGCTTTTGTTGCTGCGGTTCCGCTTGTTGCCAACGTTTTACCGTATTAGGCGGTAATAAACGAGTTGGATCAGTCAGGAAAATTTGGAACATCTCAGTTAAGATTCGTTGCCCTTGGAACTCAATACGTTGTGTTTTTACTGCTTTAATCACATATCGACTAACGAACTGCTTAAAAATATTCAATACTGCAACCGTTTCTTCTGGCAATTCAGCGTTATAACGTAATAAAGGTTCACTAAATGCTGGATTTTCACACCAACGAATATGTGTAATAAAATAGTTCACTAACGAGCCAATTGCATTTTTACGTAAATAATGTTGATCAGAAAAGAGTGACTCCGTTAAAGCGATAATATGTTCACTAATCCATTCTGCATCACAAGCGATTAATTTTTCTAAGGTTTCTTGCCACTGATCACGATGTACTAAACCTACTACAATCGTATCTTCAAAATCATGTACCGCATAAGCAATATCATCCGCCAATTCCATAATACTGCAATCTAATGATTTATATCGGCTTTTCAGTGTATCTTGCGCTTCTTGGCGTTCGGGTAAAGCTGTAAATAATGTTCGATCCGCTTCACTGAATGGTGCTAACACCCAATTAAATACAGCAATATCATCACGAAAAATCCCTTTTCCTGGTCGCCAATTTTCCATTTTGACATAACGAGGATCAACACTGCGTGGCAAATCTAGCAATTCATATTGTGGTGATGCCATATCTAAAATGACAGGATATTTCATGATCCCAAGTAATGTCCGGCGGGTTAAATTCATTCCCCAATGCTGGGTATAAGGTTCTAATTTGGTTAAAATCCGAAATGAATGCCCATTACCTTCAAACCCACCACTATCACTCATCATATAGTTTAAAGCCACTTCACCACCATGCCCAAAGGGTGGATGCCCAATATCATGAGCTAAACATAAACTTTCAATTAAGCTGCCTTTTGGTAGAAGTGGTGATAATGCTTTTTTTAAAGTCAGTAACTCTTGTTTTGTTTGCTGCTGTAAATGAAAAAATGCGGAATCTAAACGGAGTTGCGCCGTTAAACTGCTCCCGATTTGAGCGACTTCTAATGAATGCGTTAAGCGAGTACGGTAAAAATCATTTTCGCCAATAGAGTGAATCTGCTTTTTAGCTTGTAAACAGCGAAATGCTGCAGAGTGTAATATTCGACCTCGATCACGTTGATAAGGAGAACGATGATCATGTTCACGAGCAGGATCCGCCTGCTGACGTTCTGTCCAATATTTCGCAATTTCAAACACTGCTGCCTCCTTAGCTAATTAATTGGATATTCACCAATCTCTACCGGGAAATTATAGAGTTTATTCCGTCTTAATACCTGTACCGTCACGATAGTACCAGGCTTCATTTCTGCTACCATATTCACCATTTGACTTGGTGACGCTACGACAACATCACCAAATTTCACAATCACATCGCCAATCTGAATACCAGCTCGCGCAGCTGGCCCATTTTGACTTAGGTTAGTAACGAGCACCCCTTTTTGTGAATTATCTTCAATTGGTCCACTCGCAAAAATGCGGCTTTCTACCCCAAAGAAACCACGAATAACTCGTCCATCTTTAATAATTTTATTCATCACCTCATCCGCTAATTTAATCGGAATAGCAAAACCTAACCCTTCTGCCACAACTTCATTATCTGCGCGTCCGATACTTAAAGTATTAATGCCAATTAGCTCACCAAGAGAATTAATTAATGCCCCACCTGAATTTCCTTGATTAATCGAAGCATCTGTTTGAATAAAATTTTGCTGCTTAAATTCGCTGATGGTATTTCGTCCAGTAGCACTAATAATGCCCTGTGATACACTTTGTCCTAAGTTATAAGGGTTACCAATTGCTAATGCGACATCTCCCACATTGACCACACGCTCTGGATTTTGTGGAATAGTTGGTAAATTATTCGCATTAATTTTCAATACTGCTAAATCCGTCACCCAATCGCTACCAATGATATTCGCTTGATAAATATTGCCATTTTGCAACGCAACAATAATTTGGTCAGCATTTTGAATAACGTGTTTGTTAGTAACGATATAACCATCGCTACGCATAATCACACCTGAACCCAGATTATTCACATCAAAATTATTACTATTTGACTCTTGCAAAGAACGCGTATAAACATTGACTACTGCAGGCGCAGCAATTCTTACTGCTTCACTATAAGAGGCGACTTGTGGTTTAAAAAACTGCGCTAGAATATTATTTTGACTTGTGCCTGATAACACTAACACAATCAGCATTGCAGCTGCTAAGCCAATAATAATTGATTGTAATAATTTTTTAATCATTTCAATGCCTTAGTAAAAAGATTGACAGTTTAGACAATATAAATATTGTCCTTTTGGATCAGTAAATTGGGTTAAGACACCTAACTGCTCTCGTAATTGACGCAACTGTGGAATATTATTTAAACCAAATACTTGCGATAAAATTTGAGTCGTGAAATGCGATTGTTTACCTGATAACAATGATAAAAGACCTGAATTATCTTGATCAGTTAACCAAATATAACCAACATCTTTTTCACTGAGTTTTTTATCTTTCGCTAGGATTTTCTCTGTTGCTACTGCCATTGCGCGATTAAAGTCACCTAACTCATCAACCAATTTATGTTTTAGGGCATCTTCGCCTAACCAAACACGCCCTTGGGCAATTTTATCTACTGCGCTTTTATCTAGCTTCCGTCCTTTAGCCACTAAACTGAGGAATTGATCATATCCATGTTCAATAGAAAGTTGGATAACATCAGCATACTCTTTACTTAATTCAGTTAGCATTGACATTTTAGCCAATGGTGAGGTTTCAACCCCGTCACTATTAATCCCTAAATTTTGTAAGCTTTTTTCTAAGGTAACAAATGCAGCAAAAATCCCAATAGATCCAGTGATTGTATTGTTATCCGCCACAATATAATCTGCGGTACTAGAAATCCAATAGCCACCTGATGCAGCCATACCCCCCATAGAAACAATCACAGGTTTCCCTAAGTTTTGTAAATGCTCTATTTCTTCACGAATAATTTCAGAAGCGGCTGCACTTCCTCCTGGACTATTAACTCTTAATACAACTGCTTTAACAGTATTATCCTCTGCAGCTTCACGCAATAAGCGAGCTATTGTATCGCCACCCACCCCTTCTTCTTCACTTTCGCCGTCAATAATTGCCCCATCTACTCGGACAATCGCAATATTATTTTGGGTAGCTAACTCTGTTTCATAATCTGGTAATACTGCTAAATAATCTGAAAAGTTAATATGTTGATATTCATTATCTGCATCGACACCAAACAGTTGTTTTAATTGGTCTTCAACTGCATAACGGCTCATCGCTGCACTAACAAATTTTGTATTGATGGCATACGCAGTTAAATCTCCTTTTAATGCCTTTAATTGTTGTAGATAGTTTTCAGGTGTTGGGAAAGCTTTTTCAATCTCAAGATGGCGATTGGTACTAATCGTTGTCTGAATATTATGCCACATAGTATTCATCCATTGGCTGGCATTTTGGCGTGCTTCTTCTGACATATCATCACGTAATAAAGGCTCAACCGCTGATTTATAAGTCCCTACACGGAATACATGTGGGTTAGCATCAAGCTTATCTAATAATGATTTATAGTAGAAATGTTGCCCTGATAAGCCAGTAAGTTCTACTTGCCCTTGTGAATGTAAATAAATCTTATCGGCATAGCTGGCTAAAATATATTGGTTTTGTGAATAATTATCAGAAATTGCGATAACAGGTTTACCACTTTTCTTAAATTCTTGTAGTGCGTGCCCTACAAAATTTAGCGAAGGTAAATCCCCACCTTCAAACCCATTTAAATCTAAAACAATCCCTTTGATTCGTTCATCATCTGTTGCTTGTGTAATCGCATACACTAAATCAAAGGTTGAAATTTTTTCTGGCATGGTCTGTTGTTGCAGATTATTAAGTAATGTTTTCAGTTCACTATTTTCTTCTCGATTATCTGCTAAAAAACCATTTAATTTTAGTTGTAATGCACCTTGTGGGATAGGTTGACTATTTTTTTCATGAACAATTAGACTAATTCCTGCAAATATTAAAACTACCAATAAAACAAATATAATATTCATTAATACTCGACGGCAAAAATTCAGCATTTGCCAAATAAAACGTACTATCGCTAACACTTTGTCATACCTTCCTATTTTTTATTTCCAGCCTGTTAAAATACCATAAAATGCCTACCATTAAACGAACTTTTTCACGCTCATCCTACTGTTGCTGTGCTACAATGACGCTCTTATTTGATACAGGAGAATAACTATGGACGCACTTGATTTATTATTAAACCGCCATTCAGATAAAAATTTGATTGCACCAGCCCCAAATGCAGAAGAATTAGAAATACTTTTTAAAGCAGCAAAACACGTTCCTGATCACGGCAAATTAACCCCTTATCGTTTTGTCGTCATTGAACATGAAGGCTTACAAAAATTAGGTGATTTGCTAAAAGACGCAGTCAATGAATTTAATTTAGGTGAAGATCGTTTAGCTAAAGCAGAGGGCTTTCCAAAACGTGCTCCAATGTTTATTGCGGTAATCGCAGAAATTAATAAAGAAATCAAAAAAGTTCCTGCTTGGGAGCAAATGTTAAGCGCCGGATGTGCAACGTATGCATTACAACTTGCAGCAAATGCTCTTGGCTATGCAAATGTTTGGGTAACAGGTCCTTGGATTGATGGTTCAGCATTACGTCAAGCTTTTGGCTGCCGTGAACACGATAAAATTGTTGCGCTAGTAATGATCGGTACAGCCCAAGATAATAGTGTACGTCCAAATAAAGAATATAATAAAAATAAAGAAAATTTTGTCAGTTATTTATAATTTTATTATGTATTCCGCTGTGAAAAAAAATCACCTACTGATGACGTAGGTGATTTTTTTCTAGCTATTATTTTTAATCATGCTTCCGTAAATCATATGCTTGTTGCAATAATTGTCGGCTTTCTTGCATAAACTGTTCAGAATAATCACCAAACCATTGATGTACTTGCTGGAATGCTGCAATAAAGCCTTGTTTATCGCCATTTTCAAAGAATGTTAATGCCTGTTGATAACTCTCCTGCAATGTCTTGATCACATCTAAGTTTTCTGGCTTATCCATAATAATATCAGCATACAACTCTGGATCTTGAGCAAACAAACGCCCAATCATTGCTAGCTCTAAGCGATAAATTGGTGAAGATAGTGCTAATAGACTCTTTAGTTGCACAGGTTGTTGAGAAAGATGTAAACCATTCGCAAATGTTGAAAAGTGACGTAGGGCCTGAATATAGGTCATACTGTGATCATGTTCTTGTGGCGTCACTTGATACAGTCTTGCTCCCCAAATATAGAACTGATCAAGTAGCCATTGATAACGTTCCGGATAACGCCCTTCACACACTGCTATCACTTGCTTTGCCATACTCACAATATCTG
Source organism: Gallibacterium genomosp. 3 (assembly GCF_001678475.1). Taxonomy (GTDB): domain Bacteria; phylum Pseudomonadota; class Gammaproteobacteria; order Enterobacterales; family Pasteurellaceae; genus Gallibacterium; species Gallibacterium faecale. The sequence goes on from NZ_JTJR01000009.1 coordinate 78,363, forward strand.
GCCCAAACATTGGGTGTAAACCTACTACTGCACCTTGATGCACTGCTAACATTTTCGCAACTGGCATTGATTTTACAGAAGTTAAATCTGCTAACAGCATAGTTGGCGTTAGGTAAGGGCGCAATCTTTCAATAACAGCCTCTGTTGCAGTAATAGGCACAGAAACTAATACTACATCAGCATTTGCAAAAATGTGTTCAGCTTGATCCCAATCATCACGATCCAGAATAGTGATTGAATAGCCTGAATTTGCTAAATAGCGAGCAAAAAGACCACCTAACTTCCCTTTCCCACCAACGACAACAATCTTTTTAATCTCTGGATTTACAGTTTTAAAGCCATATTTATTTTCGCTGTGATAAGACTCTCGCATTACACGACGTAATACATCTTCAATTAAATCTGGAGAGATCCCCATTTTTTCTGCTTCTTCGCGACGAGCAGCCAACATACTCACTTCTCGCTCTGGCACATAAATAGGTAAACCATGTTGATGTTTAACTTTACCAACTTCAGCGACTAACTTTAAACGTTTTGCTAATAAAGCTAATAATGCTTGATCTGTTTCATCGATTTGTGCGCGTAACTCTTGCAATACTTCCACGTGATCTCTCCAAAATGATTTATCGATCTAATTGAGATAAAGTAGCGTGTATTTTACGTAATAATGTTTCTGTTGTCTGCCAGTCAATGCACGCATCGGTGATTGAAACACCATATTGCATAGTTTCTTTTGGTTGTTCTGCACTTTGGTTACCCGCATTGAGGTTACTTTCTAGCATAATACCGGTAATAGAACGATTACCAGCAACAATTTGTTGTAGGATATCTTCTGCCACAATCGGCTGGCGACGATAATCTTTATTAGAATTACCATGACTACAATCAACCATAATTGACTGTTCTAGCCCTGCTTTTTCTAATTCAATCTCACTTTGTTTAATAAATTCAGCTTGATAATTTGGTGTTTTCCCACCACGTAAAATAATATGTCCATCTGGGTTTCCACCAGTATGCAATAAATTTACCTGTCCTTGTTGATTAATTCCGATAAAGCTATGTTCTTGGGAAGCTGCTTTTAACGCATTAATTGCTGTTGCTAAACTACCGTCTGTACCATTTTTAAATCCAACTGCCATTGATAATCCTGAAGCGAGTTCACGGTGAGTTTGTGATTCAGTTGTTCTTGCCCCAATTGCGGACCAACTGAATAAATCTGCTAAATATTGTGGTGTAATTGGATCTAAAGCTTCTGTGGCTAATGGCAGCCCCATTTCACCTAAATCTAACAATAACTTTCTTGCCAAATGTAAACCTTTCTCTACATCAAAAGTCCCATCGAGATTTGGATCATTAATTAATCCTTTCCAACCAACAGTGGTTCTTGGTTTTTCAAAATAAACTCGCATCACAATATATAGTTGATCTTTTACTTCATCAGATAACGCTTTTAATTTTTTCGCATACTCTAGTGCAGCGGGGATATCGTGAATTGAGCAAGGACCACAAACCACTAATAAGCGATTATCTTGACGGTGAACGATCTCTGCAATTTCTTGACGATAACGTTCAATATTTTGTCTTAGTGGATTTTCTAGTGGTAATTTTGCTTTTAATTCATCGGGAGTGATTAACACTTTTTCATCAACAATGTGCACATTGTGAATACTGTCTTTTCTCATTTTAAAACACCTTGTAAATATTTATATACACCAAATGTAACGATAAAATTACACTTTTTTATTCTGAGAAACAAGACAAAAGTTGAGAACTTTTTCCTCTTTTAGCGCTATCGCTCATTTTTTTATCAATCAAGCAATATCAATGGAAAAACACTTGCACTGCTAGGGCTAATCTTATAATATTGCACGCCGTTGTGCTTAGTGTTACATGCTAAGCTGAAATTTTAATTAAATGTGTGATTAACAATGTATCAAATTCTTTTAATTATTTATCCACTTATTGCGATTGCATTAATCGGCTTTATCCTTGTACAACAAGGTAAAGGTGCGGATATGGGTGCCTCATTTGGTGCTGGTGCATCAGGTACCGTATTTGGTGCAAGTGGTGCAGGTAACTTTTTAACTCGTACTACAACTATCTTAGCCATTTTATTTTTCGCAATTAGTTTATTATTAGGTAATTTAACAGCACATTCAGCAAAACCAGTTGGAACTTTTGATGATCTTTCTGGTGTTGCTCAAGAAGTACAAAAACAAGATGCTGCTAAACCAGCAACTGAATTACCAGTAAAACAAGAACAAAATCAAGATATTCCAAAATAAGAATTTCGCTCTGGTGGTGGAATTGGTAGACACGCTATCTTGAGGGGGTAGTGTCTGTAGGACGTGCGAGTTCAAGTCTCGCCCAGAGCACCAAAATACTTTCCAAAGCCTTTCGTAATTACTCGAAAGGCTTTTTCTTTTTTACCTGTATCAACATACAGATTCCATATTTTATCCCGATGTTCTAGACTAGACATGAATATATAAATCATTTTTTAATTCAATACATTCTTTTACTAGTTAAACTAAATTCTATTTCCTCACTGACCTAGATCAAACAAATTCCACTTCCTGCTATAATTACCTCTTTCCCATTATTGTGCTTTTGATTGGAATTTTCTTTAATAACGCAAAAAGCTTTTTAGTTATTTATTATCACTATGAAAACAGTTCAAACAACTTTACTCACTACTTCTCTTTTGGTTTTAAGTACATTTTCCTTTGCAGATACCTCTAATACAGCTGACCATGATCTTACCCAAGCACAACAGCAATTAACTGCTCTTGAGATAAATAAAATCTTCACTGATAAACATTGTATTGATTGTCATACTGCAACAGTTGAAACTAATAATCTAGATCCTGAAACAGTACGCAATATCAAAATTGGTCAAAAAAGTTTCCTAACTAATCAAATTACTGACAACTTACAACAACCAGAACAGATCACAATCGCTGATATCGCAAAATTGCAATATTTTTTAACTCATTATCAACAAGCTACCGATATTCATGCCAAGTTACCTTATCAATTAAATCAACAAGAACAAACAACATTGAATCAATGGCTAACTCAACAACATCAGCAAAAACTTCCTAACACAGATTCACAGACCTTTATTCAACCTATCCTTGCTATGCTTCCAGTGGATTTTAGAAAAGTGATGATTGGCGGTATGTTATTTACTGATGGACGTTTATCATTTGATAATTCTATTACCTGTTTTAGTTGTCATTTGCTAGATAATGGCGGTGTTGATGGATTACCAACTTCCACTGGCATTCATGGGCAAAAAGGCGTTATTAACGCCCCTACTGTTTATAACGCCGTGTTTAATACTTCCCAATTTTGGGATGGTCGTGCCGCAAACTTGGCTGCACAAGCCGCTGAACCACCACTAAACCCAGTGGAAATGGGATATCACGATTGGCAAGAAATTGAGCAAAAATTTGCCCAAGATCGTCAATTTCTCGATCTCTTTTTACAAGTTTATCCAGAACTCACTAAGGCTAATATGACAGATGCTATTGCTGAATTTGAAAAACGATTAATTACGCCAAATAGTCCATTTGATCGTTATTTAAAAGGTGATACGTCCGCATTAAATGATCAACAACAGCGTGGTTACCAATTATTTAAAGAAAACCGCTGTGATACTTGTCATAGTGGTATCAATATGGGTGGAAATTCTTTTGAAGTAATGGGGATTTATGCTGATTATATTAAAGATCGGGGAACACCAGAAACAACTGCTGACCTTGGGCGCTATAACCAAACAAAACAAGAAATAGATAAATATCGTTTTAAAGTTCCAACATTACGGAATATCGCATTAACAGCACCTTATTTTCATGATGCAAGAACTGATAACCTTCATGAAGCTGTAAAAATTGTACTTAAATACCAATTAGGTAAAACTTTACCTGATGATCAAATTGAGGATTTAGTCGCTTTCTTGCAAACCTTAACTGGGGAAGTACGTGGTAAGCCATTAACTAAAAAACAAAATCAATAATAAAAATAAGGGCAATCATAATGATTGCCCGCTTCTTTTTTATTGCTGTGTAATTCGCATTTCTAACGATTCACCCTGTTTCAAGGTTTCATCAACACGTGCAGTTTCTACACAAAGCATTGTTTTGTAGCCTGTTGCAGTCATTGCACTGGTTGTTGTAGTCCAAGGATTCCAAACCACAACATTACTTGCATTATGATGTTCCACTTCAATAAAGCGTTTATGTGCTTTATCTTCAATATGATTAATCCGATTTTCGCCAGAATAAACATAATCGGTCTGTTTACCAATCGTTAATGGGGATGGAACTTCTACGACTTGATTAGCGACTTTATCCATGCATTGTTTTGGTAAACCAAAAATTGTTGTTTGTTCAATATCACCAATATTGAAATAGGTATGCAATGCAACTTGTGCTTCACTATTATTTAGCTGAGTAAATTTAACTCGACAATCTTCTGCAAAAGCCATTCTTACGCGTGCAATTGCAATATTATTTTCTGAATATAACCCAAAAATTAGTTTCACTTCATGCTCACTTACTTGCCAATCACTTAATACCCATTGGCTAATTCGAGCAAAGCCGTGTGCTGGTTGTTTTACGGCACCAAACCATGGATAACAAAGCGGCACACCACCACGAATAGCAACACCCGCTTTAAATGGTTCAGCTTCGCTAAGCCATAATAAATCTTGTGTAGCTGATTTTGGCTGCCAACTTAATAATTGTGCACCTTGTAAAGAGATAATTGCTCGACCAGTTTCATGTTCTACCACGATCATAGAAATTTCGTTATAACGTTGCAGGGAAATATTAGGATGAATTTGCTCAACAAACTCCATTTTATTAAAAAGTGAAAATGTCATTATTTAACCTCAAATATTTATCATAAAAATATCGGGCTTAGGATAGATCGATTAGTCAATGAAAAAAAGTTATAATCTCAAAATTGCCTCTTTTATTGAGATAGTTAAAACTTTTCTAAAAAATAGCTTGTAAAATGTCGAAAAAACAACAACTACAAAAAATCTTCTCATCTGATGGTTTATTAAGCCAATCCATACAGCAATTCCAACCTAGAGTGGAGCAAATTGAAATGGCAAATGCTGTTTTGGATACTATTGAAGATCAGTCACAATTAATTGTTGAAGCAGGAACAGGAACTGGAAAAACGTTCGCCTATCTCATTCCAACATTATTGAGTAAGCAAAAAGCGATTATTTCTACTGGCTCAAAAAATTTACAAGACCAACTATTTCAACGTGACCTTCCTACAATTAGCAAAGCAATGGGATTTAGTGGCAAAATTGCACTACTAAAAGGGCGAGCAAATTATCTCTGTTTAGATCGTCTAGACAGAATTTATCATCGTGGAATGGTTGGTGATAATAGCTTGTTAAAAGATTTCAAAGCAATTCAGAAATGGCGCAATCACACGAAAAATGGTGATCTTAGTGAATGTACTGCATTATCAGAAGATAGTCCCTTAATTCCTCAAATTGTTAGTACCACAGAAAGCTGCTTAGGATCTGATTGCCCTTTTTATGAAGAGTGCTTTGTATTAAAAGCACGTAAAAAAGCATTAGATGCGGATCTAGTAGTGATTAATCATCACCTTTTCTTTGCTGATATGGCAATTAAAGAAAATGGCTTTGGAGAATTGATCCCTCAAGCTAAGGTGATTATTTTTGATGAGGCACATCAATTACCGACAATTGCCTGTCAATATTTTGGACAAACGCTTAGTTCTCGCCAACTATTTGATTTATGTCGAGATCTGAATTTAGTTTATCGTACTGAGCTTAAAGATATGGCACAGTTAGGCAAAGCCACCGATGTAGTACAAAAAGTGATTCAAGACTTTCGGTTAGCTTTTGGTGTTGAAAATCAACGCGGCGATCTCCGCCAATTATTCTCTCAAGAAAAAATCCGCAAAGAATTTCAATTCTTACAAGATAAGCTGACCATTTTATTAGACATAGCAAAAGTGGGCGAAAAACGTTCTGATAATTTAGATAAATTGATTGAGCGTATCGAAGAGTTATTACTATTAATCGCACGTTTACAGCAAGTAGAACAAGTCGGTTACTGCTATTGGTATGAAACATTTGGTAAACAATTTAGCTTACATATTACGCCATTAACGATTGCAGATAAATTTCAACAACAAGTAGAAAAACAGCATGCTGCTTGGATTTTTACTTCTGCTACCTTAGATTCTGGTGATAATTTTACACATTATGCAGCCAATTTAGGTATTACCAATGCTAAAAAGAAAATTTTGCACAGCCCTTTTAATTACCCAGAACAGGCTTTATTGTGTATCCCCCGTTACTTACCAGCAAGTAATCAGCATCATACTTTAGAACAACTAGCAACCATGCTGTTACCGGTGATTGAAGCAAATCAGGGTAATTGTTTTGTACTTTGTACCTCTAATTTTATGATGAAAGGATTTGCTGAATATTTTCGCCAATATAGCAACTTAAATATTTTGTTACAAGGTGAAACCAGTAAAACTCAGTTATTACAGCAATTCGTTAGTAATAAACATAGCGTATTAGTTGCAACTCAAAGTTTTTGGGAAGGTGTAGATGTGCGAGGTAATGCTTTATCATTAGTTATTATTGATAAGCTACCTTTTGCTTCCCCTGACGAACCATTATTAAAAGCACGTCTAGAAGATTGCCGTTTACAGGGCGGTGATCCTTTTAATGATATTCAAATTCCAGAAACCATTATTACCTTAAAACAAGGTGTAGGTCGTTTAATTCGTGATGTTCACGATCGAGGTGTTATTGTTATTTGTGATGCTCGGATGGTAATGCGTCCTTATGGACAACTTTTTTTGAAAAGTTTGCCTCCAGCACAACGTACCCGCGATCTGAATAAAGTAATTCACTTCCTACAACAAATTAGGAACCAACAATGATGAAACCAACTTTATTAGCATTAGATACTTCAACTGAGGCTTGCTCTGTGGCTCTTTTATACCGTGGTGAATTAACCTATTTAGAAGAGATTGCACAACGTACCCATACACAACGCATCTTACCTATGGTTGATCAACTATTACAACAATCTGGTTTACAACTATCTCAACTGGATGGGCTAGTTCTAGGACGTGGTCCAGGTAGTTTTACTGGCGTTAGAGTAGGTGTTTCTGTGGCTCAAGGCTTAGCTTTAGGTGCAGAATTACCAATCTACCCAATTTCTACATTAACGGCTATGGCACAAGCTGCTTATGAAACAGAACAGGCTACACAGGTATTAAGTGCCATTGATGCCAGAATGAATGAGGTCTATTTTAGCCAATTATGTTATCAACCAGAGAACATCGAAGGAAACACCTATCCGGCTTGGCATTCAATACAAGAAGAACAAGTTATTGCCCCAGAATTACTTTGTCAGCAACTCACTAATACTAGCGCAGAACATTATAAAGTAGGCACGGGTTGGGCTGCTTATTCTGCATTAAATACAATTCCAGGAACACGCTCACAAATTACTCTTCCTACCGCACGCTATATGTTACCGCTTGCCCTTGCTGCTTATAAAAAACAAAATTATGTTACCGCAACGGAAATTGAACCTATCTATTTACGTAATGAAGTGACTTGGAAAAAATTACCTGGCAGAGAGTAAGAGGAATTTTTTGATCTTTGTTTTATTTTTTGAATTAAAAAGGGCTGTTCTTACAGCCCTTCTCTTCTTTAGGATAAATTTATTTCTTCTCTAAACTTAATAAATCACTCGCTGCTACGGAAGATTTATCCTCAATTTTCATTGTGTCTTTTAAGCATTGCTGACGAATTTGTTGAGCCGCTGCCATATCATTTGCTTTTTCTGCTAAATATGCAGCCACAGTATAATCTTGAATATCAATACAAGATTTATCTTCTGCCGCTAATACTTTACTAAAAGCTTGGCGGGCTTTCTCAAACTGATTAGCACGTAACGCTAAATAGCCTGTTGCTCTTGCAACAGCACAAGCAATATTAGCGGATAAATCACCTTTAGTACTGGTTTTATCTAGCCATTTAACGACTTTCTCACTATTTCCTACCTGTAAACGTGCAATTTGATTTAAGAATGCCAACATATCGTTATTTTCGATCCGTTTCACTGAATCAAGCACCAAACTATACGCAGAATCATGATCATCACTATCAATTAGACGGCGAATCATACCAACAATCGCATAACTATTTTGGCGACGGGTACGAGATTGTTCAGGCCACCAATGTAGCAATCCTTCAACCCCTTCTTCATTCATTTTTTCATCTAATAGCCTATCTAATACTTGATGATATAACTGATTAAATTCATCACCTGTATAGAGTCCACTTTTTTCTATCTGTGGCAATAAATTATCTAATGCTGAATAAGCATGAGAACGGAGATAAATTGTTACCGCTAAACGTAATACTTCTACATTTTGTGGCGCTAATACTAATAGACTATCGACTGCTGTACGTGCAGTTGGTAATTTGTTTTGGCGTAATAAAATGCGAGTACGGGCCAGTTCTACAATTAAATTATCAGGTCCAGCTAATTCAGTTGCCTCAATAAGGTATTTATTGGCACTAAATTCATCACCACGTTGTTGGGCAGCTTCTGCTGCTTTCACAAAATTAAGGATTGGCTCTGATGAATGTTTCGCATTCTTACCAATTAATTTCTCTGCTTTTGCATAATTTCCTTCATCCATCTTCACAAAACCTTGCAAAATTTGTTGTTGTGCTTTGCGTCTTTTGCGTACAGAGAACCAATTATAAGTACCACTGCTAAGACGGAAGAAACGAGTAATTATCCATTCAACACCATAGATAACGGCTAACGCAATCACAAAGAAAACTACTAACATTGTGATGCTCATTTCAATACTATAAGAATCTGTAAGAATTCGAACATAACCTTGCTTACCTGAGATATATGGCCCTGCAATAAAACCAACCAGCAAGATTAACATCAAGAATAATACTCTAAACATATATTTTTCTCCTACTATTCTGTTTTCGCTGGTGTGTCATTCTTTGGGGCCTCAGTAGCAGCTGGCTGACTCTCCTCAGTTTGGCTGGCTGGTTGTTCAGGCGTAGCTTTTGGCTGTTCAGTTGCTTGAGATTGTGCCTCTGCATTTTCTTTTGCTTTAGCTTCCTCTGCTTTATTTTCCTCTAGAATGGTAGAATTCGCCTTCATCTCCACTTTTTCAATTTTGTGTGGTTGCTTATGCAAAATTTCATCCAAAGTCGTCAAACTTTCAAAGGTACTTGGTGCATCAACATAGATTGACTGTTCTGAAAGATCATCAAGCTGTTGTAAGAAACGTTGCACCAATACACTGTCTGTATTGAAATAGCTTCTTACCCAAGAAGTTACAGCTTCTAGCGATCCTTTATACAATTCATTTTGTTGACGAGGCACTGCTAATAAAGCAATTTGCAAGCGTAATCGAATATTTTCACGTAAATAAACATCTTGATTCGGTGCTAATAATGCCTTTTCAACAGGATCTCTTGGTTGAATACGAATAAAGTGATTTAAGAAAGAATTAGCTGATTTTTCGATATTAGTCCGCCAATCGCTGATTGAATCAGAAAGCTCACCATCATCGCTACCTGTCGCATTATCACTAGAAAGATCTAATACTTCTAAATCATCTACTGCATTAGCCAGTTGCGATAATTTTTGCATAATTGCATTTTGATCAACGTCATTTACATCCGCTAAACGTTTAAGATCTTGAGCAATCGCAGTACGTACACTAATTGCTCTTGGATCAGAAACATCATTTAACACAACATCTGCTTCTTTAAGTAAGGAAATTGCCGTACTTAAATCATTATCAATTAATAACTTACGTTGTGCATTACTTAATAAAAAATCTGCTTCTGACATCAACCATTCATTTGGTTGGCTTTCTGCTTTATCCGCAGCGGCTTTATTTAATTGTGATTGTAAAGCAATGATTTGTTGTTCAGTAATACCTCGATTTTGCTCTAATGCACTTAACGCATTTTTCGCTGCTTCTAACTCGCTTGCTGTACTAACAAGAGCATTTTTCACTGCATCAAAATCAGCTTTACTTACCGTTTCTGCTGGTGTTGCTTGAGTTGCCACTTGTTGGCTTTCCTCTAGAGAGGTAATTTTTTGTTGTAATTGGCTAAGTTGTTGTTGGCCTAAATAATAACCTGCACCGCCCACACCTAACGCAACTAATAAAGCAAGTAAGGCAATACCTTTACCGCTTGAAGATTTCTTTGTTTGTGGTTCTGGTTGAGAAGAAACTTTATTCTCTTTTGAAGTCGTATTCTGTTTCGCAGAATCTGTTTTTTTGGGCTCTGCTGTCATCACTGTCTTTTCTTCTTTCATTGATTGTTTTTCTGTTTTTTTATCTTCTGAATGAATAACAGCGTCAGTTTTTGGAGTGGTTACTGCTTCAACTTTGTTTTCTTCACCTCTATTAGGAGTAACCTCTTCATTTATCTCTGTATTTTTTTGAATATCAGTTTCATCATGTTGTTTTTTCATTGCTACTCCTATTGTTTATTTATCTCGTGAATGGGGATAAAAAGATAATATTGTTTTTAATAAACTATTATTATCAGCCTTTTCAGTGAGAATCACTTTATCTTCTTGCCAACCAGCTTCTTTGGCTAATTGAGCAATACGATCACTAATCACCACCAACTTACAATTAACTAACCAATTATGTTCACTTTTAGGAATAAAATCCAGTAAATACCGTAAAATTTCACCACTAGTCACCACAATAGTATCAATCCCTGCTCGAGAAAACATCATCAATTCTGTTTCTGTTAACTCTTGCCTTTCTCGATGATAACAAGCCACCATTTCTACATTTGCACCTTGCACTGTAAGTTGTTCAGGCAATAACTCCCGCCCTTGTTGTCCACGTAAGATAAGTACATTTTTATCTTGGCATTGCTGCATTAAGGGTAATGCTAATAGCCCTTCGCTATTCTCTTGCAAAAATGGATAACTCACAGCTTGCTGACTAACCTCAGTTAAACGCATAGCTGTTTTACATCCTACTGCCAAATAGTACAAATCTGCTCGCCAAGTAAATCCCGTATTTTGTAATACTTGTGCTGCATAATTTACGGCATATTGTGACACACAAATGACATAATCACCTGGATTTAACTTCTGTAATTTCTGAGGCAGTTGATTTAATTGCTCCCCAGTCACAATTTTAATAAAAGGAGCATGAATAGCTGCAATTCCTTCACGAATTAACATGGCCGTCAAATGTTGACCTGACTCTTCCGGACGTGTGACTAGAATTCCCATGAAATTATTCTAATACCTGTGCTAATAGTTTTTCTGCACCTTGTGCTAAAAGCGATTCAGCCACCTGAATGCCTAACTGCTCTGCTTGTGTACGTGGTGCAGTTCCTTCTGCTCTTAACACTTCGCTGCCATCGACTGCACCAACTAAAGCACGCAAGTGAAGCTGTTCTCCCACTAATACAGCATAGCCCGCAATTGGTACTTGGCATCCCCCCTGTAAACGATTATTCATTGCACGTTCTGCAATCACACGATCCCACGTATCTTGGTGTAATAATGGACGCAATAAGCCATTAACCCAATCATCATCCGCTCTACATTCGACACCTACTGCGCCTTGTCCCACTGCGGGTAAAGAACTTTCTGGTGCAATAAAACTGCGAATACGTTGTTGTTCACCTAAACGAATTAACCCTGCGGATGCCAAGATAATTGCATCATATTCTCCCTCATCTAATTTTCTAAGACGAGTTCCTACATTGCCTCGCAATGTTTTTAACTCAAGATCAGGACGTAAGGCATTTAGCTGACATTGGCGACGTAAACTTGATGTTCCTACGACTGCGTGTAGAGGTAACTCTTCTAATGAAGCATATTGATTAGAAACAAATGCATCTCGAGGATCTTCCCGTTCACAAATAACGCTTAAATGTAACCCTTCTGGAAATTGCATTGGAACATCTTTCATTGAATGGACTGCAATATCCGCTCGATTTTCTAATAACGCAAGTTCTAATTCTTTAACAAAAAGCCCTTTACCACCAATTTTGGCCAATGGCGTATCTAATAACACATCTCCTTTAGTCACCATTGTGACTAATTCAACGTTTAATTCAGGGTATAAATTTTCTAATTGCTGTTTGATAAAATTAGCTTGCCATAAGGCTAAAGGACTTTGCCGAGTTGCAATACGGATAACATCTTTTTGCATAATTCACTCTTTTGTGGTTAACTTATTATTCATTGTTTGAATCAAGCTATATCCTATCATTGTTACTAAGTCTTGTCAGGTCAGTACTTAGAAAAATAATCTTCATTGAGCTTAATCAAAAACTTCTCATCTGACTAGGCTTGAGTATTTACCAAGCGAAATAGAAGTGTTAAAGTTTTCCGCCGTCGATGGACGGTAATATATTTATCCATATAGATAGAGATTTTACGTAACTAATGAACAATCTAGAAGTTGCCAGAAAAAAGGTTGAACAATTAGATAATATTCGTTTAGAACGTGCCTTAGCAGGTGCACCAAATGAATTTCAATATGTTCTGAATTTAGTTTGTGTCTTATTGCACCACAATATTCCGGAATTACCGGGGTATGTTGAGGGGGCACCTTTTGGCATTGTTAATTTTCAATATAATCGCTATCAAAAAAATTATCTTTCTTCTACATTATCCAATACCACGCTTTTTTCATTAGAACATCAACCTAATCCAACCACCAGTCTATGTGGTATTTATGCAATGGGAAGTTTAGGGTCTATTACCCAAACTTCACGTTCTGACTTGGATTTATGGGTATGTGCTTCCAGGGCATTAACACAACCACAATTAGATAAATTACAACAAAAATTTGCCTTAATTTGTCAATGGGCACATAACGTTGGGGTTGAACTCAATCTGTTTCTTGTCGATCAAGACCGTTTTCGTTGTGGGCAGGCTGTTGACTCTTTAACTAGTGATAACTGCGGTTCAAGCCAATATATGCTGTTGCTAGACGAATTTTATCGTTCTGCAATTCGTCTTGCAGGTCGCCCATTGTTATGGCTGCATCTCGCTGTTGAAGATGAATCTCAATATGATGAAACCGTTAAACAATTAGTCAATGAAGGCAAATTAAATCCTAATGAATGGGTGGATTTTGGTGGCTTAGGTGGATTATCTGCAAATGAGTATTTTGGAGCAACGCTATGGAATCTCTATAAAGGAATTGATTCACCTTACAAAGCGGTTATCAAGATTTTACTCTTAGAATGTTATTCATGGGAATTCCCAAACACTCGTTTAATTTCTCACCAATTTAAATTAGATTTATTGCAAGATCGCAAAGTCAAACATCATTTTGATCCTTATATGGCAATGTTAGATAAGGTAACTGACTATCTGATTAAGATTAAAGATTACGATCGTTTGGATAACGTGCGCCGTTGTTTTTATATTAAAGCCAGTGAAGATATTGATAATGCTGAATTAACCGGGAATTGGCGTCTAACTTTATTGATGAAACTTGCGCATCAATGGAAGTGGGATAGTAAAACAATTCAAGAGTTAAATGAAAAAAAACATTGGAAAATTAAACAAATCCGTCGCAGTTATAATAGTTTAGTTGCACTATTAATGTGCAGTTATCGTCAATTAATGGATTTTGCCCGCAAATATAATATTTCTGGCGGTGGTATTATTCCTGAAGATATTAGTATTTTGACTCGTAAACTTTATGCTGCTTTTGAAGAATTACCAGGAAAAGTCACATTATTCAATCCAACTATTGCGACCAATATTGCTGAAAAAGAGCTTACTTTTGTGGAAGCTACAGGTAATTCTGTGATGGCAAAAGGTTGGTACTTATTGAATCAAGAACCAAAAATTTCTTCCTTGTCGAAAAATCGCCATGTTGAATATAATCCAAATTTAAATAAGCTGGTCTGTTGGGCATATTTCAATGGGATTCTGACTGCGGATACAAACCTGCACATTATCAGCGATAGTGTTTCCTTAGAAACATTACAACAATTTGTTGAGGATCTACGTAATACTTTCCCAACCGAAGTTTCACCTGCAACCAATAATGATCTCTATCAGCCTTGTGAAATTCGTAATTTAGCGATTATAGTAAATTTAGTTCAAGATCCAACGAAAGATGAATCATTAATTGATCACCATTTCCGCTTACAACCAAAGCATTTATTTAACAATTTAACCGCAAAACAAACTAAATTAATTGGCAGTATTGATTTTACCTACCGTAATTTATGGAATGAAATTCGGACATTACATTTTGAAGGACCAAGCGCTATTTTCCGTGCCTTAAAAGTCCTTTCTAATAAAATTTACCGTAGCTCTGTGCCATTGCAATCAGTAAACGTTTTTTGTTACAGCCAACGTTACCGCAATATTATTCGCCGGTTTACTAGTGAATTGATTGATCGCTGTATCAATATTCAAACCAGTAATCTTATTAATAGTAATCAGCTGAATACACTCTATGTTGCAAGTGAAGTATGGAATAACTTCTTCCATCGTGACAAATTAAAAATTACGGAAGAACTGTTATCCGAAACAGGATTAACCAAAATTTCTACTAATGATGAATTAAAATATCCACAAGCTATCGAATATTATTCAAATGAAGGGTTCTTGCAATTCTTCTTTGAAGATAATGCCGATAAAACATTCAATATTTATATTCTTGATGAAAGCAATCAGCTAGAAGCTTATTACCACTGCGAAGGCGTAAAAAGTCAAAAGATTGAAGAAATTAATCGAATTTATCGTGCAGCAACTAATGGCGAAAACAGTACACCATTCCAAGTTTCGAAGAATAATTTTAATTATCCTCAATTTTACCAAATCCACCATACGCAAGGAAAAACGACGGTTACACCTTATCACTCTGAACTGAGTATTAATAGTTAATTCTCTGTACAGTTGTGATACCCTTATTTTTTAATCTATATCAAATTTTTTCTTAGTTATAAGAAAATTTCTTCACCAAAAGAACACGTTTTTTCCTTTTGGTGTGATAGTATGTGCAAGATTTTTTTTCAATATTCCTCAAATGGGGCATTTATAATGAACAAAACAACTATTTTAGTGATTGATGATCATCCTCTTATCCGCAGAGGTATTACTCAACTTTTAGAGCTTGACGAAACATTTGAAGTATTAGCTGAAGCAAGCAATGGTACTGAAGGTTTGGCTTTAGCGAAAAAATTATCGCCAGATATGATTATTTTAGATTTAAATATGAAAGGGATGTCTGGTCTAGATGTATTAAAAGCACTTCGTCTAGATGATATTGATGCTAAAATTGCTGTATTAACCGTTTCAGACTCTCGTTCTGACATTTTTGCTTTAATTGAAGCGGGTGCAGATGGTTATTTATTAAAAGATACAGAACCAGATACTTTATTAGCACAATTAAAGAGAATTGCTGAAGGTCAAGTTGTATTAAGCAATGCGGTAAAACAACGTTTATTAGAACAACACGCTAGCAATGATCCGTTGCAATTATTGACTGATCGTGAAATGGATGTATTAAAACTTATTGCTACTGGCCTATCTAATAAACAAATTGCAACCCAACTATTTATCTCTGAAGAAACTGTCAAAGTGCATATTCGTAACTTACTACGTAAATTAAATGTCCATTCTCGTGTTGCCGCGACAGTGCTTTATTTAGAAAATCGTGGTTCAGATTAAACAAATCACTTAGCTAACTGATGAAGATCTCTTGCTGTAAAAATAAACAAAATAAAGAAGATCTTCATTAAGCAAACATTATTTATTGCTATAATGGCGTACCACAATATTATGCGTTCAATATATGATCGGTAAAAATAGATGAAGTTTTTCTCTTTTTGTTTAAGTTTATTACTATTACTTTATACGCCGTTTTCTTCTGCTGATTGGAACCAAGTTGGTAAAGCAGAATATAACTGGGGACCTTTCCATATTTATACTGTATCTCTTTTTACCGAGAACGGTGCTTATAGTAGTGAACAACGTCCACTTATGTTACGCATTAAATTTGCTAAACCTGTTGAAGGTAAGAATTTTGCGGTTTCTATGGTAAAAGAAATGGCATTAGATCAAATGAAACCAGAAGAAGTTGATCAACTTAGAAAACGCTTAATTAAAAACTTTCCTGATTTTAAACCTGATGATGTATTGAATTATATCGCTCTCGAAAAAGATGGTTATTTTGTGTTGAACGATACAATTTTATCTGAACATTTTGATAAAACCTTCAACCATCAATTTATCTCGATTTGGCTCGATTCAGAAAGCAGTTTTAAACAATTACAACCTCGTTTATTAGGTGAAGATAAAGAAAAACAAACTGAAATGGCTAAAACTGATGTAGCTAAAAAAGCAGATCCAACAGCACCAACTGCAATTAGCACTGTAGCAGCTGAAGTAGCTCAGGAAGCAAAAGCCGATACTCAACAAGACAATCAAGATCAGGTAAAACCACAATCTGCTCATATTACACTTGGTGAGAAAATGCCTGCACAAATGGTTTTTGTCGAAAAAAATACTAAACAATCAGAGCCTCAAGCAGCGCTCACTGCACAAACAGAAAAGCAAGCAACTAATACGCAAAAAATGACAAATATTGACAAGTCATCAGAAGAAAATAAAGAAGTGTCGCCATCAGAAAACGCTAGTAGCGGAAAAACAGAACAATCCGTTACCCCTGTAGAAAATAAAGCGGTACCACCAATGCAACAACAAACAAATAAGCCAACTGAAGCAGAAACTACGCCAAACGATAAATCTGCTTCTAATAGGAAAGATAGCCAAGAGAGTGCTTCCCAAGAAGCTAACAAAGCAGCACAATCAACAGCTAAACAAGATACAGCAACAGAAGATGATAAAGCACAGCAGCAAAAAGAGGATAAATCTGAAGAGCCTAAGGTTGATCCTGAACAACCTATTGAGCCACCAGTTGAAGTGGATCCTATTATGCCTTATCAAAAACACTATTGTTGTTAATTATGTATCAATTACAAATTAAGCGAATCTACCAACCCATCGAAGCTAGCGATGGGTTTCGCATTTTAGTTGATCGTTTATGGCCTCGTGGTATCAAAAAAGAAGACGCTCATATCAATTTGTGGGAAAAAAGGATTACACCAACCCCCGCATTACGCAAATGGTTCAACCACCAACCCGAGAAATTTGCACAATTCGCACTCCAATATCA
Source organism: Gallibacterium genomosp. 3 (assembly GCF_001678475.1). GTDB lineage: Bacteria > Pseudomonadota > Gammaproteobacteria > Enterobacterales > Pasteurellaceae > Gallibacterium > Gallibacterium faecale. Next base: position 95,628 of record NZ_JTJR01000009.1, read on the forward strand.
GCAGGAATTAACTCAAAATCCGCAATCTCAAGATTTTCTAGCAATATGCCAGCAACAACTAGAACAACAAAACGTTACTTTGCTATATGCTGCAAAAGATCCTGAATGTAATCATGCACTTATCTTATCTCACTGGATTCTATCGCAACTTTATCATACTTGATCTAGCTAATTTTCTTGGTAATACCTCACACTAACTCATTTTGATGTATCACAAAAAGTTCCCATTAATCCCTCTTTTATTGATTTTTATCAAAAAACATATCACTCAAAAGGGGTATCTTGAATCAGTCATATGACAGAACAAAAAACCTATATATTCAAGGAGGGTTCTATGAAAAAATTAGCACTAGCAATTGCAACTTCTACTGCGCTACTCGCTGCATCATCAGCAGCAATGGCTCACCAAGCTGGCGACATTTTTGTTCGTGGTGGTCCAATTTTAGTGGTACCAAATACTGATACTCATAATTATAATGGTGGTACATTTGATTTTGATGTTAATAGTAATGCACAATTAGGTTTAACTAGTACCTATATGATTACTGATAATATCGGGGTAGAATTATTAGCGGCAACACCATTTAGTCATGAAATAAAATTAGGTGGAAACACTATTGCAAAAACTAAACATCTACCACCAAGTCTTTATGTTCAATACTATTTCTTAAATGCAGATTCACCAGCACGTCCTTATGTCGGTGCAGGTCTTAACTACACTACATTTTTTAATGAAAAATCAAAATTTGCTCCTGTAACTGATCTTAAATTAAAAGATTCTTGGGGTCCTGCAGTAAATGCTGGTATTGATATTAAAATCACTGATAAATTATTCTTTAATACTTCTGTTTGGTGGGCAAAAATCAAAACTAAAGCAACCTTTAAACTTAATGGTAATCCTCAAGAAACCCGTGTAACACTAGACCCAGCTGTCTTCTTTATTGGTTTAGGTTATAAATTCTAAGTAATCACATTTTTCTCTTGAAGTTTAAGCCATAGCCATTGCTATGGCTTTATTGTTTTTGATCCCCTTCCCTTTTTAAGTTGCTTCTCAATAAAATCCAAGTATAGTTAGCCCTATTTTTGCTTTTCCCTGTTTAAGGAGTACAAATATGGGACAAATTCTTTTCGTTAGCGGTATTGATACCGAAGTAGGAAAAACCATTGCGACTGGCGTTTATGCTAAAAAACTGATGGATCAAGGATTTTCTGTTATCACACAAAAAATGATTCAAACGGGTTGTGAAAAATACTCTGATGATATTTTAATGCACCGCAAAATTCAGCAAATTGCATTGACAGAAGAAGACCTCTCTGGTATCACTTGCCCTTACCTCTTTCGCTACCCTTGCTCACCACATCTCGCTGCAGCAATGGAGAATCAGCAAATTGATCCTGATTATATTACTGAAAAAACACAATTATTAGCAACTCGCTACGATTATGTATTACTTGAAGGTGCTGGTGGATTAGCTGTTCCCTATCATCAGCAAGAAACAACGCTTGATTTTATAGCCAAATATCAATACCCATTAATTCTGGTTACCTCAGGTAAATTGGGAAGTATCAATCACACCCTACTAAGTTTAATGGCTTGTCAAAGCAGAAATATTACTGTACATAACGTTATTTATAACCAATTCCCAGAAAAAGATGCATTAATTGAACAAGATACACAACAGTATTTACAACATTATTTGCAACAATATTTCCCAAAAACAGAATTTATTTTATTAGAAAAATTGAATTTTTAAAATTTCATTTGACATTCTAATAATTAGCGGGTATTTCTATACACGTTTTGTAGCATAATGCTACGGCAGGAGAGGCGCGAAACTCAGGTCGTTATTTTTAGGTCTGGAGCCAGTGAGAAATAATCAGGGGAGTTTCGCCGAGATAAACAATTTTCCAGAAAATTGTTTATCGGCTATTAGGGCTGAATCCCTAAGGCTGTCATCGGTAAACGATGGAGAGCTTCTGAACATCATCACAATGTCGTATCTCTTCCAGTTTTCCTACACTTCTGCAACATTTTTTTATTCACAATATCATTATTAAGGAAATTTTTATGGCTCATTTATCTGTTGCAAAATTTGGAGGAACTAGCGTAGCTAATTACGCTGCAATGCAATCTTGTGCAAAAATCGTAATGGCAGATCCAAATACGCGTGTTGTTATCTTATCTGCTTCTGCTGGTGTAACCAATTTATTAGTTGCCCTTGCGAATGGTTGCGAAAAAGCAGAAAGGGAATCACTCCTTGATCAAGTAAGAAAAATTCAATACAACATTTTAGACGAATTAAAAAATGCAAGCGTATTACGTGAAGAGATAGATCGCTTATTAGATAATATCGAATCTTTATCTGACGCTGCATCATTAGCCACTTCACCTGCATTGATTGATGAAATTATTAGCCACGGTGAAATGATGTCAACATTAATCTTTACTGAAGTATTACGTGAATTGGGTGCAAGTGCAACTTGGGTAGATGTGAGAACACTTGTTGCAACTAACGAGCATTATGGTAAAGCCGCACCAAATGATGAATTAACTCAACAAAATTGCGATCGCGTATTAAAACCATTAATCGACCGTGGTGATCTTGTCATTACCCAAGGTTTTATTGGCAGTGCGCCAAATGGAAAAACAACCACATTAGGTCGCGGAGGTAGCGATTACTCAGCTGCATTAATTGCTGAAGTGTTAAATGCAGATGATGTACTCATCTGGACTGATGTTGCTGGTATTTATACTACCGACCCTCGTATTGCACCTGCCGCCAAAAAAATTGATACCATGAGTTTTGCTGAAGCTGCAGAAATGGCAACTTTTGGAGCAAAAGTATTACACCCAGCAACCTTACTCCCTGCGGTACGTAGCAATATTCCAGTCTATGTTGGTTCAAGTAAAACACCAGAACAAGGTGGAACTTGGGTAACTCGTGATCCACAACCTCGTCCGCTATTCCGTGCAATTGCTTTACGCCGCGATCAAATATTACTTACCCTTTCTAGCTTAAGTATGTTACATGCTCAAGGATTCCTAGCGAATGTCTTTAATATCTTGGCTAAATATAAAATTTCTGTTGATACCATTACCACTTCAGAAGTTAGCGTAGCACTCACTTTAGATAAGACAGGTTCTGCCTCTTCTGGTGCAGAATTACTCTCTAATGAGTTATTAGCTGAATTAAGTGAAACTGCTTCTGTGAAAGTCGATACAGGTCTTGCATTAGTAGCCCTTATTGGTAACGATTTACACATTGCTGCGGGTGTAGCAAAACGTTTATTTGACACAATCGAAGAATACAACGTACGTATGATTAGCTATGGTGCAAGCACCAATAATATTTGCTTATTAGTGAAGAGCGAGCACGCTGATGAAGTTGTACGTAAACTTCATCAAGAACTCTTTGAATAAGTTAATAAATTGTCCTCTATTTTATCTTCTGCCCTTGTCTTCACAAGGGCATTTTTTTCTCCAAAAAAATGTCTAAAAATTGACCTCACTTGATAAATTTTGTGATTGATCTCTCAATAATGAAATAAAACTTCATTTATCTTAAAAAAATGATATATAGTAATCATCAGTAAAAAGTACTTGCTTTATACTGTCATGTATATGACTTGCTACTTTTCCCAACAATCTAACTCTTTATAGGAGAAACGCAATGAAATTTAAAAAATTACTACTTGCTACACTTTGTATGGGTATTTCTGCAGCTGCATTTTCTGCAGAGTATGATTTGAAAATGGGGTTAGTTGCAGGCCCTACTTCAAATGAATATAAAGCAGCAGAGTTCTTCGCAAAAGAAGTAAAAGCAAACTCTAACGGTAAAATTGAGATTTCACTTTACCCAAGTGCACAACTTGGTGATGACCGTTCAATGATCAAACAACTTGGTGATGGTGCATTAGACTTCACATTCGGTGAATCTGCTCGTTTCCAATTATTCTATCCATCAGCAGAAGTGTTTGCATTACCTTATATGATTCCAAATTTCAAAGTCGCAAAAGAAGCATTATTTGATACTAAATTTGGTCAATCATTAATTCAAAAAGTAAATAAAGAGTTAGGAATTACGATTTTAGCCGATGCTTATAACGGAACTCGTCAAACCACTTCAAACCGTGCAATTAATAGCATTAAAGATATGAAAGGATTAAAACTTCGTGTGCCAAATGCAGCAACTAACCTTGCTTATGCAAAATATTCAGGTGCATCTCCAACACCTATGGCATTCTCTGAAGTATATCTTGCATTACAAACTAACTCAGTAGATGGTCAAGAAAATCCATTATCAACTATCCAAGCACAAAAATTTGAAGAAGTACAAAAATACTTAGCATTAACCAACCATATTCTTAATGACCAATTATACTTAGTAAGTAATGCGACACTTGAAGAATTGCCACCGGATCTACAAAAAGTTGTTAAAGATGCCGCAATGAAAGCTGCTGATTACCATACCAAACTCTTTGAAGATGGTGAGAAAAATCTTATCTCTTACTTTGAACAAAAAGGTATGACCGTGACTAAACCAGATCTTGCTCCGTTCAAAGCTGCGATGAAACCATACTATGATGAATACATCAAGAAAAATGGTAAAGAAGGTGAAGAAGCAATTAATGAAATTAATGCTTTAACTAAATAATTCTTCCCTGCCTTAGCGTTCTCTGAACGCTAAGGCTTTTTTTAACCTTAGTAAGATGTTATGAGGTTACCATGAAATATTTTAATAAACTTGAAGAGTGGCTAGGCGGTGCGCTGTTTTTAGTCATTTTTATTATTTTGATTGCACAAATTGCAGCAAGACAAATTTTTGATTCCCCTCTGATTTGGAGTGAAGAGTTAGCGCGTTTATTATTCGTCTATGTTGGTATGCTGGGGATTTCTATCGGGATTCGTACACAACAACACGTATTTATTGACTTCGTAACTAATATGATGTCAGAAAAAATCAAAAAAGTGATAGTTTCTCTGGCACAAATCCTTATTTTTATCTCTATTATTTTATTTATCCATTTTGGGATCAAACTTTATAACGGTGCATCATTTGAAATTGTTTCGTTAGGTATTTCTGAAAAATGGCTATATGCTTCATTACCATTACTCTCTTTTCTAATGTTAATTCGCTTTTTACAAGCCCAAACAGAAAACTATAAAAATAACCTAAGCTATATTCCTTCTACTATCTTCTTAATTGCAGCCGCAATATTAATCGGCTTAATTCTTGTTGCACCAGATGTATTCAAAGTATTACGTATCACCAACTATGTAAAATTTGGCAGTGAATCTGTTTATATTGTATTAAGTGTTTGGCTTATTATTATGTTTATTGGTACACCAGTGGGTTGGTCACTTTTCATTGCAACAATTCTTTACTTTGCAATGACCCGCTGGAATGTTGTCAATTCGGCTTCTGCCAAATTAGTTGATAGTTTAAATAGCTTCTCTCTACTGAGTGTTCCATTCTTTATCCTTACCGGGATCTTAATGAATACTGGTGGTATCACTACTAAAATTTTTGAATTTGCTAAAGCATTGCTCGGTCACTATCGTGGCGGTATGGGACACGTAAATATTGGCGCAAGTCTAATCTTTTCTGGTATGTCTGGCTCTGCATTGGCAGATGCAGGCGGTTTAGGGCAATTAGAAATCAAAGCAATGCGTGATGCGGGTTATGATGATGATATATGTGGTGGCATTACCGCAGCTTCTTGTATTATCGGGCCATTAGTACCCCCAAGTATTGCAATGATTATTTATGGTGTTATTTCTAATCAATCTATTGCTAAGCTCTTTGTTGCTGGGTTTGTGCCAGGTGTTTTGGTTACAATTGCGTTGATGGTTATGAATTACTTTATTTCTAAAAAACGTAACTATCCTCGTACACCAAAAGCGTCAATGAAAGTTTTATGTCGTGAATTTAAAGGTGCTATTTGGGCATTATTAACCCCAATATTGATTATTGTGGGTATTTTTTCTGGTTTATTCACACCAACTGAAGCCGCTGTAATTGCCGCACTCTACTCTATTGTGGTAGGGAAATTTGTTTATAAAGAACTTACCCTTGAAAGCTTATTTAAGAGCTGTGTAGAAGCGGTCGCGATTACTGGGGTAACTGTGTTAATGGTGATGACTGTTACTTTCTTCGGCGATATGATCGCTCGTGAACAAGTTGCGATGAAAATTGCTGAAGTGTTTATTACTGTCGCAGATTCACAATTAATGGTATTAGTGATGATCAATTTACTTCTCCTCTTCTTAGGAATGTTTATTGACGCACTAGCACTACAATTCCTTGTGTTACCGATGTTAATTCCAATCGCTGTTCACTTTAACATTGATTTAATCTTCTTCGGTGTAATGACAACTTTAAATATGATGATCGGTATCTTAACTCCACCAATGGGTATGGCACTATTTGTGGTTGCTCGTGTTGGTAATATGTCAGTCAGTACTGTAACAAAAGGGGTATTGCCATTCCTGATCCCAATTTTTGCAACCTTGGTACTTATTACTATCTTCCCACAAATTATTACCTTTATTCCTAACTTATTATTACCGGGTTAATCAATAAACAGACAAAATGCGAAAACCTATCTCATCTGAGATAGGTTTTCTTTTTAACTTATCTTTATCCTCTCAACTTTATTAGCTCTTACTTCTTCTCATTCCCCAAATACATACTGGAATAAAACTGAGTAATACAATAGATCCAAGGATAACGCTCGCCCACGAATAATGCCGCCATAAGAAAATCAAGTAAAATCCGACCATACTTGAACCAAAATAATAGAAAGATAAGTAAAGTGCAGAGGCTAACGCTCGAGCGTGTTGTGCCTGTTTACCTACCCAACCACTAGCCAAGGCGTGTGTAGTAAAAAAGCCAATACTACAAATTAACAACGCCATAATAATGAGTGGTAATGAAGACACCATTAAACAAAGAACACCGATCAATAATACGCACCAGCCTAAAAACATTCCTCGTAATGCAGAATAACGTTGAGTAAGTTTTCCGGTTAAGCTCGCAGCAAATGTCCCACTGAGATAACATAGAAAGAGTAATGAAACTTGTGTTGTTGAAAAATCATAAGGCGCATTGATCAATCGTAAACTTACTACTGAATAGAGGTTGATAAATACACCAAATCCTAAGCCTCCTATAAAATAGGTACGCCACAATTTAGGGTTACGGATATGCCCACATAGATTCTTACGTAAATTATCAAATTGTAGTGTTTGTAATTGGAAATGTTGCTCTTTGGGTAAGCAGTAAATAATTAAAAATACGCCAATAACAGCTAAAAAACCACAGAATAGCATTGGCATATTCAATCCAAAATGATCGGCTAGAAACCCACCTAACAATCGCCCTGAAATTCCGCCTAATGAGTTTGCTGCAATATAAGAACCCACAACCGAAGCAATAGAGCGAGGCTCAAACTCTTCACTAATATAAGCAACTGCCACAGCTGGCAACCCACCTAAAGCAACGCCCTGCGCCACCCGAAAAAAGATCCAAGCACTAACTGAATCAACAAAATAAAGAATAATCCCAATTATTGCTGTAATGCCTAGACTAATCATCATCATCAGCCGTCGGCCGAAACGATCTGCAAATAATGCCCAAGGAATCAGACTTAAACTCAATCCTAATGAAGCCCCCGCAAAAATCCAATTCGCGATAGTGATAGAAACTTGATATTTTTTAGCAAAATCCGCCAAGATTGGTTGTGCTGAATAGAGGTTACAGAAAACAAGAAAAGATGAAAAGGCTAAAGCAAAACTCGCTAAATAAAACTCTCGGGAACGCAGTGTGATCATTATTGTTTATGAACTTTAAGATAAGGATAACCCTATCTTATTCCCTTAACAACTCTTTTACAAATATTTTATACCGTGCGCCGTTGCAAAACCTCAACATTATCACCAACACGTACAACGCCACTATTTAGTGGGATCAAATTGATACCAAATAATGGCGCACCTTCTGCATTTTTATGAATTTTCTTTAATGTCCGAAAAGGCTCACATTTTGGTTCTAATTCTCCTGTTGATAAATTTCTTGTTGTCAAAATGCAACGTTCACATAGCTTACTATGCAAAAACTCTACCTCACCAATTTTAATCGTATGCCATGTTTCTTCAGCAAAAGCCTCTTCGCCACTAACGATTAAATTGCCACGGAATTGATTAATACTAATTGGAACTGGGCAAGCTTGTTGCACCGCAGCAAATGAAGCTTCGCTGACTAACAATAACGGATACCCATCTGCAAATGACACACTATGTTCTGGAAAGCGCTTGATAAAACGTTGATCACGCTTTCCTAACCAACGTAATACTACCTTTGTCTGTAATTTCTCACTAAACCACTGATTGATCTCGACTGGTGCAATATAAGATGGAAAGTGAGTTCCCCACACTTCACATTCCTGCTGTTGTGAGAAATCTTGATAACGTACCAAAATTTGACTGCCATCTTGATGGCGTACAATTAACCCTTGTGCAACAGGATAGGCAGAGAATTTATATAACTCGCCATGCTTACGTGCAGTAATAAACGTTCCACCCTCGTCTGTAAGCATAAATTCCCGATCAAAACTCAAGCCATGCGGTTGAACATAACTCTGTTCTGTAAAACAAGGTTGTGTTGATTTAATCGGATAAAAAGCAATTTTATTCAATGTATTCATATCATTCGCCTTAGTTATCTCATTTCCATTTTATAGTGAACTAATGTAACTCATCCAGTTTGCAATGAGAATATTTTTATCAAAAATTCTTCATACCCACCATTCTATTAAATAATCTCTAACAAAATTAGTAATTTTAAAAATTTTTTATAAAAAAATTAAGAAAACCTTTGACAACATTTAATTTGAAGATTTATTATTTGAACACAGTTTAATTTTAAGGTTATTTTTGTAGATATTAACTACTTTTAAGATAATTTTATTAGAAAAAATATTTATTTTTAAGCTTAAATATATAGATTTTCTAATTTACAGACAAAAAGAGTGTATTATTTATAAAAAAGCAAATAATTCAATAACATAACACATTTATTGGAGGTATCTATGAAACTCATTAGCGCAATAATTCAACCTTTCCGTCTGGATGAAGTTCGTGAGGCTTTAACTGATATCGGGATTTACGGAATTACTGTTATCGAAGTGAAAGGTTTTGGTCGCCAAAAAGGTCATACTGAAATTTATCGAGGTAGTGAATATTCAGTTGATTTTTTACCAAAAATTCAAATCGATATTGCTGTGAGTGATGAAAATGTCGATAACGTGGTAGAAACCATTATTGAAGCATCACAAACAGGACGTGTAGGTGATGGAAAGATCTTTGTTTTACCACTCGAGCAAGTGATTCGAATCCGTACTCGTGAAACAGGCGAAGATGCACTTTAATTTATTTTAATAAGACAAACACAACAAACTTAGGGGAATTAAAAATGAAACGATACCATTGGTTAATGGCTCTGCTGCCAGTTACAGCACACGCCGATCTTGCGGATTGGGTACAACCAACTTCTGTGATTAGTGCAGGCGATACTGCATGGGTTATGTTAGCAGCAATCTTAGTCTTATTTATGACAATTCCAGGATTAGCACTTTTCTATGCTGGTATGGTTCGTAAGAAAAATATACTTGCAACGATGGTACAAAGTTTTGCCGTATGTTGTTTAGTTGCTGTAATTTGGCTAGTTTGTGGATACAGCTTAGCCTTTACTCCAAACAATGCTTACATTGGTGGTTTAGATCGTCTGTTCTTAAATGGGTTAAATGTTTTTACTGAACAAGGCAAATTAACTGTTTATCCAGGCGCAGGCTCTATTCCAGAATCAGCATTTGTGGTATTCCAAATGGCATTCGCAATTATCGCTGGTGCTATTATTACTGGTGCTTTTGCAGAAAGAATTAAATTTAGTGCAGTATTAGTGTTTGTTGGGGTATGGACATTATTGGTTTACGTACCGACTGCCCACTGGGTATGGAGTATCGGTGGTTGGTTAGCTGAAGATGGCGTTTTAGACTATGCAGGCGGTACCGTTATTCATATCAATGCTGGTATTGCAGGACTTTGTGCCGCACTCTTTATTGGTAAACGTATTGGTTATGGCAAAGATGCAATGCCTCCATACAACCTAGCATTAACTTTAATCGGTTGTGCAATGCTTTGGATTGGTTGGTTCGGTTTTAACGCTGGTTCTGCTCTTGCGGCTGACAGCCGTGCCGGAATGGCGTTAGCAACAACCCAAATCGCAGCAGCCGTAGCAGCATTAACATGGATGTTATGTGAAGTTCTTAGCAAACATAAACCATCAGCATTAGGTTTAGCTTCTGGTGCAGTTGCAGGTTTAGTGGGAATTACCCCAGCCGCAGGTTTTGTTTCCGCACAAAGTGCTGTATGGATTGGTTTAATCACTAGCGCAGTATGTTTTATCGCAGTGACCAAAATTAAATATAAACTAGGCTATGATGATTCTCTTGATGCCTTTGGTATCCATGGTATTGGCGGTATCGTTGGTGCAGTATTAACAGGTGTATTTGTATCAACTGATATTACCGGTGGTGACGCGAGTGTACTCGCTCAAATCGAAAGTGTTGTGATCACCTTAATTTACAGCAGTGTTGTTTCTTGCTTGATTCTTTGGGTAATGAGTTTATTCATGGATATCCGAGTATCTGCTGATGAAGAACGCCAAGGTTTAGACTTAATCTCTCATGGCGAACGTTTAGAATAGTTTTTAATAAGCATAGTAGTTGTTATATTGACAATGTTTCTGCACCGTAAAGGTTGAATTTCAACTGATGAAGGTGCAGTTTTTTATTTTTTCAGTTTACTCGCCTCCAACACACTGCCCTTTTCCTTATATTCATACCCTTATTTTTTAGTATCAAATAACTAATTGATTTATAAGTAATTATATTTACCTTATAAAAAAGGGTTTATCTTTAGATTTGTAGTATAATCCCTTGTGGTTCTTGAAGTTATCTTAACTTCTGTTCTAGTTTACTGCCGCATAGGCAGCTTAGAAAATATCCGCAATTTTATTTGCGATTGGTTCAATGTTTACTGCCGCATAGGCAGCTTAGAAATACACTCCACGCCATCATCTGCAACCAAGCACGTTTACTGCCGCATAGGCAGCTTAGAAAATTGTATTTAAACTTTGTATTAAAGCAACTACGTTTACTGCCGCATAGGCAGCTTAGAAATGCTACTGCTTGTGCATTACTAAAAAAAGCGTGTTTACTGCCGCATAGGCAGCTTAGAAAGAAGCCGTCGATAAAAAGGGCGAACAAGTGAAGTTTACTGCCGCATAGGCAGCTTAGAAAGGTGTCAAATAACACAACACATAATAACTACTAGTTTACTGCCGCATAGGCAGGAAAAATAAGCAAAAAATTACCCTATAACGTAAAACATTATAGAGTAATCATAACTAGATAAATCAACTCAACTAAAATTAGTTCCAAACTGATTTCATTACTGTTTTATAAGATTCGTTAAGGTGATTAATTAACACTTCAAACATAGCGTAAACTAAATCACCATTAATTTTATCCCCTTCTGTTAATAAGCAAGTATCTAAAACAATTGCATTATCATTATCTAGATAATATTTGAATGATTTATACTGTTTATTCAAATCATTTAATAATGCTTGCACTTTTTGTACTGCTTCTTCTGATTCTACTTTTGGTGCAACTAATACACGAATCATTGCATAAATAGAATCATCTAAAATAACGATGGTAGGTAATTGATTGCCGCCAATATCAAGATGAGAACGAAATACTACTGTATTTAACGCATCATCAGCAATTTCTTCAACAACAAAAGCATCTACTTTCGCATTATCTAAATAGCTTTTAAAACTTTCAGCTTTCTTATTCACTTGATTTTCTCCTATGAGTAATAGAGGAGGTAAGATTCATTCCTACCACCATGGGTTTAACAATTTTCATTTTACAACGACTATATCGTTTTCTTCTGCTGATTTTGTACTTTCTATCTTACCATCAGATTATGAATAACAATATAAATCATTGTATTACATAATGATAAACTTTAAAGTTGTGAGTGATTATGCCAAAGAAATATTGTATTTGCATAGATTTACTAATTCACATTTCATCCATCGACACATACAGATTCACCTAGCACTAGGTAATCTAATTTTAATATCATTATACAAAGTTATTATTTTGATTCCTACCAGTTCTATTCCAAAAAAGTTTTACTAAATAGTGCTCTTTTGTAAATAAAAAACTATTTTTAACCACATATATACCTCTAAAGAAATGGTTTTTATAAAAATTTTAAAGCTACCTCCTCTTTTTCCATTTAAATGATATTAATTCTCATTTATACTTCGATAATTTTTTAGCAACCTAAGGAGAAACTTTAATGAAATTATCCCTTTCCACATTAGCTCTGTGCATCTCAACTATTCTTGCAAATCAGGCAATCGCAAAAACAATCACTAATGAATCAACAACCTTAGATGATATTGTCGTCACTGCATCTGGTTCAACGCACAGTTATCAAGATGCACCTGCTAGTATTAGTGTGATCAATAGTAAAACATTAGAAAAGCAACCTGTTGCTAATCTGATTGATGCCGTGAAATATGTACCTGGTGTAAATATCTCTGGTAGTGATATCAATAAAGAAGATATTTCTATTCGTGGGTTACCGGGGGATTACACCCTTATTCTTGTCAATGGTCGTCGTCAAAATACCCGAGAAGCGCGTCCAAATGGTAATGGTGGTTTTGAGGCTAGTTTAATGCCTCCAGTTAGTGCCATTCAACGCATTGAAGTAATTCGCGGCCCAATGTCATCATTATATGGATCAGATGCTATGGGTGGCGTTATCAATATTATTACAAAAGAAAATTATGACAAATGGGAAAGCAGCCTTTCTTTAGGTGGTATTGCTCGCCAAGGTGATAATGGTGAGGAAGGATTAGGCAGCTTCTTTATTTCCGGTCCATTAATTGCTAATAAATTAGCTTTGCAACTTTATGGTAATACTCAATTACGTCAACAAGATCAAATTGTAGGCGGTTCTAACAAGTTAAAAAATGGCGCATTAACCAGTAAATTGATCTTTACACCAAATGATAAACATAAATTTGAATTTGAAGCAGGTCGTAATCGTCAAGAAAAAACAGCTACGCCTGGTGAATCACTCGCTGCAACGACTAATCGTGGTGGCTCAATTACGAAAAACGTAGAATCTATTACTAAATTTTCACGCAATCATTGGTCAGTAAGTCATTATGGTGATTGGGGCAAACTTACCTCTGAAATTAGCCTATATCAAGAAATTGCTAAACGTGAGATCTGGTCCGGTAAAACTAAAAATTATGATTCTCGTCGCCCAGAAATTACCAATACTGTGTTCGACGCAAAATTTATGTTACCACTTGATTCCCATTTCTTTATCTTTGGTGGTCAATATCAACACGCTCAATTAGAAGATGATTCAGTTACTAAAGTCATCAATAAAAAAGCCAAATTACAGCAACTTACAGAAAGTGTGACACAAAAAGCACTCTTTTTAGAAGACGAAATCAGTTTAACTAAAGACCTGTTGCTTACTTTAGGCGCTAGAATGGATCATCACGAAAAATATGGTACACATTGGAATCCTCGTGCCTATCTCGTTTACCATCTAAATAATGAATGGACGTTGAAAGGTGGCATTGCAAAAGCCTTTAAAGCACCAAGTATCCGCGAAATTAGTCCGAATTATATTGCGTCAACCCAAAGTGGTGCTGGAGTAATTTATGGTAACCCTGATCTCAAACCTGAAACTAGTGTCAATCAAGAAATTGGTATTGAATACAGTGGAGCAAACGGACTTAAAACTTCACTAACCTTATTCAATACAGACTTTAAAAACAAACTTATTAGCTATCAATTAAAGGGGCAAACAGATCCTGTTACTGGTGGAAACCTCTTTACTTATGAGAATGTGGGTCAAGCCAACATAAAAGGTATTGAATTTTCCTCTTTTATCCCATTCAATTCAGCTTGGAATCTAGAACTTAACTACACCTATCAACACTCAAAACGTAAAGAAGATAAATTACCTAATGCTCAATTTTCTTATGATGGCTATCCTTTAGTGAATACCCCAAAACATTCAGCTAATGCTAAATTAAATTGGCAAATTGATGATCAATGGGATTCTTATCTTCGTTATAACTATGTAGGTAAACGTATTTGGGCAAATCAACGCACCGGATATAGTAAAGGTCCAGCTCGTTATGCTGATGCTTATAGTACCGTTGATGTTGGCATCAATTATCAATTCAGCAAAGATGTTTTATTTAGCTTTGCGGTATTAAATGTAGGTAATACCCGTGGTGAAGCTATTAATGCTGACAATGGTGGTAACTGGTCTGTGGTTGATGGTCGCCGTTATTGGGCAAATATGACGGTATCCTTCTAATGACATTACTGATTAAAACCTTGCTTTACTGCCAATCTGGGGTAAAGCAATTTATCTGCAATCATCGCCAATCTTTATGGATTGGCGTTTTATCTATTTTTTGTTTACCTTGTTTCGCAAAAACTATGCCTATTCAAACCATAAATCATTTAACTCATTATTTTACTTTTTCTCAGCAAGATTTTACTTATCAACAAAAGCAATATCGTTTATTTATTGCTGTACCAAAACTCAAATACAATCATCGCTTACTGTTATTACTAGATGGCAATGCACATTTTCCAATCGCATTGTCAAAAATAGATACGTCCAAATCATTACCTTTAATTGTAGGCATTGGCTATATTACCGACAGGGAATATGCTGTTGCTGAACGAACTCGTGATTATACTTTCCCTGCTAAAGGAGATGAATTTGCTAAAGGTGGGCAGGCTGGTGAATTTCTACAATTTATTGCTACTCAAGTGATTCCATTTATTGAACAACACTATCAGATCACCCAGAAACTCTTTTTTGGACATTCATTTGGTGGTCTGTTTGGTTTATATACCCTTTTCAACAAACCAGCACTTTTTGATGACTATGTACTAGCAAGTCCTTCTTTATGGTGGGGAAATGGAGCGATTTTGCAATATTGGTCCGAAACAACCGACAAGCCTCACTCTATTACCTTAACCATTAGTGAATATGAACAAAATCCTACTGCCGATCCAAATATTGATCCTGCTAGGCTTGCTCGAATCCAACAACGTCGCCAACACTTAAAAATTGAAACGTTATATCACCAATTTTTATCTAAACATTGGCCAACACAATTTACTGTTATTCCGAAAACAAACCATGGTAGCTCTATTCCTTTTGCATTAGAAATTGCGGTTAAAAAAGCACAATAAAAAAACAGGTATAGTAGAAAAATTATTGCTGATCTGTCAAAAACTATGCCAAGTGGACAAAATTGTTGCTAATGTTTATTTTCTTTAAACATTAGCAACTCTTTTTATTTAAAAAATCTTGTATAAACAATATCTTACGCCTTTTCGTTAAGCCATTATGATTATTTAATTTTCTCTTAAGTTCACTAAATAATCCTTCTAAACGATTTGTCGTCTTTTCTATATTTAATTCAGAATGAGTCTCATAGGTAAAAATAAAATCCATATAACGCTTTAAACTGGCATAAGCGCCGCTTACATTACGATGTTTATAAGGAAAATAATCTTTTTCATTGGCTTTATCACGCCTCTCTTTTAAAAACGTTTGATGTTTTATAAACCAATAATGTCATCGTCGATAAAATTCATTTTTTGAGCTTTGCGTGAGTGTTTTTATAATGAGTTTTAATTCTTTACCGGCTTGTGATTGATGCTTTTTCCTTAATTTTCTCATCACAATGGCTATCATATGAAATTGACACATCTGTATTAGGGTATTAAATAAAACCCTCATCAATCCTCTTTTACC
>NZ_JTJR01000010.1 GCF_001678475.1 Gallibacterium genomosp. 3
CTGAAAATCTTATTTACATTTGGGCAAGTGTGAGAGGGAACCCGTTAAACATTTATTAAGATTTGTGATTATTTTTAGGTTTGTTAGACGTCTGAAAAGCGGGCAAACTGCCCGCTTCTCCATACTAAATCCCATAATTACTCTACAACATCCACACCATAGAACGCATTATACCCAAATGGACTTTGTGCATAATTACGTACACGTGGACTTAACGGTGTATAACTTACTGAGTGAGCCACTGGAATCCAAGGTACAGCTTTATGGAAGATCTCTTGTGCTTGTTCATATAACGGTGTACGCACTTTCTTATCAGATGTCACAATCGCCTTAGCTAATAAAGCATCAAAATCCTTGTTACACCAACGTGAATAGTTACTTCCGTTATGTGCATTTTCACAACTTAATAATGGTGATAAGAAGTTATCTGGATCCCCATTATCCCCAGACCAGCCATAAATTCCTGCAGTAAATTCTCCTGCGCGAGTACGCTTAATATAATCACCCCATTCATAGCTGACTAATTTCGCTTTAACGCCAATTTTCGCCCAGTCATTTTGTAAAATTTCTGCTGTACGACGTGGATTTGGGTTAGAAGCACGTACCACAGGTTGTACCCAAAGTTCTGTTTCAAAGCCATTTGGATAACCAGCTTCCGCTAATAATTTTTTCGCTTTTTCTAAATCAAATGGATAATCTTGAATACTATCGTTATAGCTCCAAATTGTTGGCGGTAGTGGATTCTTCGCTGCAATACCTGCACCTTGATAAACAGATTCAATAATTGCGGCTTTATCAGCAGCATAATTTAATGCTTGACGCACTTTTTCATTATCAAATGGTGCTTTTTCTGTATTAAAGGCAATATAAGCAACGTTTAATCCTGGTTGCGAAACTAATTGTACTTTCGGATCTTTCTTCATTTTGCCTAAATCTGCAGCATTAGGAAAATCGATCATATCGCATTGACCTTTTTGTAATTTCGCATAACGTGCAGTTGCATCTGGCGTAATACTAAAAATGAGTGTATCAATCGGTGTTTTACCTTGCCAATAATCTGGGTTGGCTTTATAGCGTAATGCTTGATCTAATTTCGCCCCTGCGAATACAAATGGACCCGTTCCAATTGGATCGGTATCAATTTTTTCTGGTGTACCTTTACTCATCATTTGATCTGCGTATTCAGCAGAATAAATAGAGAGGAAATCCATTCCTAAGGTTGGCAAGAAGGTTGCATCTTGACGCGTTAGGGTAATTTCTACTGTGTAATCATCTAATTTCTTCACTGATTTCAATAATTGCGGGAATTTCATCGCATTAAAATATGGATAAGTTCCTTTAGAAACATTGTGATAAGGATGATTAGGATCTAACTGACGCATAAATGAGAACACAACATCATCTGCATTAAAATCACGTGTTGGTTTAAACAACTTACTTGAATGGAATTTTACCCCTTTACGCAAATGTAATGTATAAGTTAAACCATCTGCTGAAATATCCCAACTTTCCGCTAAGCCCGGTTCGATTTCAGTTGAACCACGTTTAAAGTTAATTAAACGGTCATACACTTGCTGTGAGCTGGCATTATAAGAAATTCCATCCATTACCAATGCTGGACTAATACCTTGCGGATAACGACTAGTACAGTTAATAAATGTTTTTTCTGCTTGTGCAAAACTTGCTGTACTTAACAACACTGTAGCAGCTGCACTTAATGCAAAGACTTGTTTAAACTTCATTTTGGTTACTCCCCGTAGTCATTAATGATGCGTCCCCATCGGAACACGCACTTATTATTGCGACATAGCTTAGCCAGTTAATTTTAAAAATGAAATAACTAGAAGTAGTTCATTATAACTAAATAGCATAACTATTCTGTTGTGTTGCCTTTATGATGCATTGACTCACCAACATCTGCTCTTAAACAGATAAATGTCAGCATAGATAACACACCAAAAACAGACAAGGTAAAGAAAGTATTACTAAAACTTTGCAACAACGCATTTTGTGCTGCATGGTGATGATATAAATTAAGTACCACCGAAGCAACAGCAATTCCTAAACTTATCCCAATTTGTTGCACAATACTTAATAATGTTGTCCCCGCACTTACCTGATCATCCTTTAATTCACTCACCATCAACGTATTCACACTCGAGAATATCATTGAAATACAAGCACCATAGAACATAATAATTAGGATACTAAAAATCAGATTTTGGCTATAACCAATTAATCCTAACCCAATGACCGCAAAGGTCAGCAATACACTTGCACTAATTAACGTCCGTTTATAGCCAAACTTAGCCAATAATCGCGTAATGATGGGTTTCATAATAATTGAGCTTACTGCTAAAGGAATCATTAACATCCCAGCTTGATCCGCTGGATACCCTAACCCAATTTGCAACATTAATGGTAATAAAAATGGTACACCAGAAGCCGATAAACGAATTAACAAATTCCCGATCATACTGAGAGTAAATGTACGATTAAAAAACACTGAAAGCGGGAATAATACGTTACGTTTTCCTTTTGCATAGAACACATAACAAGCTAAACAACATAATCCGATTAAAATAAACATTGTTGCTGATTCTCGATCTCTATTGGCTTCACCCACGAAATCTAAGCCAAGCGTTGCTAATACAATCCCCCCAGAAAAAAGAATAAAGCCAACACGATCAAAGCTAGTTTGTGCACCAATTAAATTAGGCATATAAAAACGGGCAAAGAAAATCCCTAATAAACCGACCGGAATATTAATTAAAAAGATCCAATGCCAAGAAGCATAAGTGACTAACCATCCCCCTAATAACGGTCCTAAAATAGGTCCTGTCAATCCTGCCATTGCCATTAAATTCCAAGCTGAAAGTAATTCTGTTTTTGGTACTGCTTTAATTAAAGTAAGCCGAGCAACCGGCATCATCATTGCGCCGCCGATCCCTTGGATAACACGTGATAAAATCAGAATATCTAAACTACCTGATATAGCACAAAAAACCGAGCCTAGTACAAAAAGTAAAACAGAATAACGAAACACAGTTAAGGTTCCAAAACGATCTGCCAACCAACCACTTAACGGCATAAATAGCGCCACTGTTAAAGCATAACTAATCACCGTTAATTGCATATTTAATGGTGATTCATGCAGATCATGGGCAATCATTGGCAATGCCGTATTCAAAATGGTTACATCTAAGGTTTGCATAAAAAATGCAAATGACGCAATCCAAGCTAGCCCACAGTATTCTTGACTTAATTCAGAAGCCATATTTATTATTTTTCCTGTAAATGGCGATAAAATTTCACAATAAAATCAGCAATTTGCTGTGGTTGGTTAATATCAAGTATTGGTAATGAAATTGATGGTAATGTGTAATCTAAAGCTAAGCCAATAATGTGCTGATCAAATTCAGGTAACGCTTTATCCAGCTCTTTACGATGCAACATAATTTTAGCGATAGGTTCCTGTTTAAAACCTTCAACTAAAATTAAATCAACCCGTTCTGGATCAAACTGCTTTGCTAAATAATCCAGTGTTACTGGTTGTTCAGTTTCAGTCATCATTGCCCAGCGTTGATCACAAGTGATAACTACCTGTGCTGCTCCAGCTTCTTTCATTCGCCAACTATCTTTCCCTGGTTTATCAAATTGCACATTATGGTGAGTATGCTTAATTACCGCTGTACGGACCCCCTGTTCAATCAATAGTGGCAACAATTTTTCTAATAAAGTCGTTTTTCCTGTACCACTATATCCAGTAATACCGAGCATTGGGATCATAGATTTCTCCTTTGATAATAGGCGATATCCACTGTGTGAGTTTGCAATAAAAATAACAAGCTACAACAGTCTATTCATCTTGTCTATGGTTATAAATAAAATACAACTTATTTTGTATTTTGCGAATCGGATACTTTTCTATGCAAGAAAAGTCAACATATTGGATAAGTCTTAAGCTATTGAGATATTAGAGTTTGTGAACATAGCCCTTTGTCATCATTGAAAAAGGGCTACTCTATATATATTTATCTAAATCAACACACTATTTCTGTGGCTGCTGGCTTTGTTCCTGACGTTGTAATTCTTGACGTGCATTATCAATACTACGTTCCAATAAAGCACGTTTTGGATCATCTTTTGGTAATAGTTGTAACATCATATTCCAACTGACAATTGCCATTTTAAAATCATCACGTTGGAAACTATCAAACGCTAATAAACCCAATGCATCTGAATTAGTATGATCTTGACGAATGACTTCCGATAACAATGTACGTCCTTTGCTATTATCGTTTTGATCTTGTGAAAACATCAAAATTCTCGCATACGCCAATTTATAGGTCGGATCATTAGGCATCAGCTGATAAGCTCTAGCATAAGCGTCCATCGCTAATTGTGCTTTATCAGTTGCCATTCCCATTTGCCCTAATAACCACCAGCGTTCTGCATTATTTGGATTCTTTTGCAAATCCTGACGTAATGCCACAATAAATTGTTCTAACTCATTATCGGAAAGAGGTTTCTTTTGTTCATCTTGCAGACGTTCAAATAATTGAGGCAATTTCTGATATGACTGTTCCAGCATACCTTGCATCCGCCATGACCCTACTGCAAAATAACTTGCTCCAGCAATCGCAAATAACAATAAAAAAGCAGTTACAAACCAAACTTTGCCAAAACGTTGTTGTGACTCCTGTTGAGGCACAGCATGACTTGGAATATCATTTAGTAAGGTTTGTTGTAATTCCGTTTTTAATTGTTGTTCATTATCCAATAAGCCTTGTTCTGCAGCTTGTTCGATCTCTTTAATCCGATCGAAATAAAAGGCTTTATTAAATGAATCTCGTTGCACACTTTTTTGCACATTTACCTTACGTAATAACGGAAAAAAGCAAATTAACGCAATAACTAACGTTAATCCTAATGCACTTAACCAAAAACTCATTGATCTTTTTCCTTCTCTAATAATTGTTGCAAACGTGCTTGTTGCTCAGCATTCAAAGTGTCTTCTTCTGTTTGTTCTATTGGTAAAGATTGGCGTCTGCGTAATAAAATCACAATACCAACCAACAATAATGCAACAGGTGCAATCCATAAGATTATGGTTCCTGCGGTTAATGGTGGGTCATAAGTAACGAAATTCCCATAACGAGCAACCATATAATCGACAATTTCTTGCTTCGTTTTCCCTTGTTGCAGAAGCTCTAATACTTTCGCTCGCATATCAGTTGCCACCAATGCATTAGAATCCGCAATATTATTATTCTGACATTGTGGACAGCGTAGTTCTTGGGTTAATTGATGATAAGTTTGCTCCTCTGCTGTGGAACGAAAATGCAGCACTTCAATTGCCGCAAGACTGGAGATACTCACCATAAAAATAGATACACTCATTAAGAGTTTCTTTATTTGGCTGAACATACTTCCTCCGCGGCATATTTTTGATAGAGAGGTTGTAATTTTTCTTGCCAAACTTGCTGATTCACATCACCTGCGTGGCGATAACGGATAATACCTTGGCAATCAATGACAAACGTTTCTGGTGCCCCATATACACCAAGATCTAATCCGAAACTACCTTTTTGGTCATCAATAACTTCTTGATAAGGATTACCTAAATCACTCAGCCATTTTTTTGCTTTTTCAGGATCATCTTTATAGTTGATCCCAATAATGGTAATGGCTTGTTTTGCCAGTTGGTTTAAATATTGATGCTCCGCATAACAGGTTGGACACCATGTTGCCCAAACATTAAGCAATAATGGTTTACCTTGTTTAAATAAGCTGACTTGATACTGTTTTTGAGGATCAAACAGATCGACAGCAGTTGTAGTTAATGGAACTTCTTTTCCGACTAATGCAGATTCTAACGCTTTTGGATCATCGCCTTGAGCATTCCGAATCAACGCAACCATAGCCACAACAACAAACAAACCAAAGATAATTAAAGGAAGATATAATTTTTTATTCATGATTTACCCCTTTAATTAATTTACTGAAACGATAACGGCGATCAAACATACATAATCCACCACCGAGAGCCATCAACAAACCACCAAACCAGATCCAACGGATAAACGGTTTATAATATAAACGTACTGCCCAAGCACCATTATCTAAACGCTCACCTAGTGCTGCGTATAAATCTCTCGTAATACCACCATCAATAGCAGCTTCACTCATACTCATCCGACTCACTTGATAAAAACGTTTTTCTGCCGCTAATGTTGTAATCAATTTTTGCTGATTACTGACTTCAATGACTGCAGTAGCACCGAGATAATTTGGTCCATTACTCTCTTTCACTTGGCTAAATTTAAAGTCATAACCTGCCACATTCACACTATCGCCCACATTCATTCGCACATCTTTCTCAATACTAAAATTTTGGCTAAATGCAATACCAAATACCGTCACTGCAACGCCAATATGTGCTAAGAACATTCCCCAATGTGATCGTGATAATTTACCTAATCCTTGCCAGAAGTTAGTACGGTGGGTAGCACGTTGTTGTAATTCATACAAACTTAATAAGGCAATAATGATGGTCATCATTGTGCCAAGCACTACACTCACTGTAATACGATTCGCAATCACAAATGGTAAAGCAAAACCTAATAGCGCCATCACGACAACACTAATCACTACTGGCTTACGAATCGCTGAAAATTGATCACGTCGCCATTTCACTAATGGTCCAATTCCCAACAACAACGAGAATGGCACCATAATAATTAAAAACATTTGATCAAAGAACGGCGCACCAATTGAGATTGATCCTAAGCCTAACTGCTTATGAACTAATGGCAATAACGTTCCTAACACAACAACAGCTAATGCGGTCATTAACAATACGTTATTTAATAACAACATAGACTCTCTGGAATAACGTTGGTAGTTATCACGAGAACGAATCTCTTTACCTTTATAAGCATATAAACTGAGTGAGCCACCAATAACCACCACTAAATAAGCAAGAATAAATAAGCCTCGTGTTGGATCAGATGCAAATGCGTGCACAGAAACCAAAATGCCTGAACGTACTAAGAATGTTCCTAATAGACACAATGAGAAGACTAAAATCGCTAGAAGTACCGTCCACGCTTTAAAACTACCGCGTTTCTCGGTTACCGCTAATGAGTGTAATAACGCTGTTCCTGCTAACCATGGCATAAATGAAGCGTTCTCAACGGGATCCCAGAACCACCAGCCACCCCAGCCAAGTTCATAATAAGCCCACCAAGAACCTAATACGATCCCCAAAGTAAGGAAACACCAAGCAGCTAAAGTCCAAGGTCTAGACCATCTTGCCCAAGCCGTATCCAAATTACCACTCATTAAGGAAGCAATCGAAAACGCAAATGCAACAGAAAAACCGACATACCCCATATACAATAATGGTGGATGGAAAATCAAACCAATATCCTGCAACATTGGATTTAACTCTTTACCATCAACCGGAAAGTCAGGGAAAGTACGTAAAAATGGGTTTGAAGCAAAGATCACAAAGACTAAAAAGCCAATACTGATCATTCCCATTACAGCTAGAACTCGAGCTACAGATTCCTGCGGTAACTGACGGCTAAAAATTGCCACAGCTAAACTCCAGCAGCTTAATAACCAGATCCATAATAGAAGAGAGCCTTCATGTGAACCCCATACAGCTGACAAACGATAATAAATTGGCAGCTGGCTATTTGAGTTATTCACGACATATTGCACACTAAAATCATTGATCGCAAATAAGTACATCAAACCAAAAAATGCAAAGGATAGGCTCAGAAATAATCCCCATGCCATTGGTCTAGCCAAGACAATTAATAATGGATTATTTTGTCGTACTCCCCATAGAGGGACGATTGTCAATAAAATCGCAATCGCTAATGCTAGAGCTAAAGCATAGTTCCCTAATTCAGCGATCATTTTTTCTCCTCTGTTTTTTGTTGTTCTAGCTGCATTTTGTCACGCTCAGATTCGCTTGTAAGATCTTTAGCTGATACGCCCATCGGATTATGTACTTTCTTCATCTGTTCGCCTAACTCAGGTGGTACATAATTTTCATCATGTTTCGCTAATACTTCACTAGCCACTAAAGTCGTTGGATCTTTTAAGGTGCCTTGGGCAACAATACCTTGTCCCTCACGGAATAGATCTGGCAAAATTCCCTCATACTCCACATCAATTGACGGTCCAATATCATTTAATTTAAATTTCACCTTTAGACTATTTGGATCACGGACTACTGAACCATCTACAACCATCCCCCCAACGCGGATTCGTTGGCCCGGTTCAGGTTTCTGTTCTGCATCATTATTTTTGCCATAAATAACTTCACTCGGGGTATAGAAAAGGTCAATATTCTGACGTAATGCATATAACATTAACCCAGCAGCAATACTAATGCCTATTACCACAAATAATACTAAATGCAATCTTGATTTACGGCGTGGGTTCATAGACTGTTCTCCATTGTCTTATATTGTTTAATTCGTTGTTGGCGTTGCATCTCTTTATTCACTTCTGACAAAATTTTCTTTTTACCACGATGACTAGTAATAACTAACAAAAGAATGGCAACGAATGAAATTCCATAAGAGAGCCACACATAAAAACCGTGTTGTCCCATTTGCCAAAAGGCACTCCAACTATCAAAAAATGGTGTCATTTTATTATTCCTTTTGTTAATTTTTTTGTGCTAACGCCTGTACCCAAGCTCGTTTCTTATCCGCATTAAGCAGCTCATTACGATAACGCACTATACTTAAATAAATGCTCAATAACATAAAGCCTAAAATGGCTAATAACAGTGGGATCAACATTTCTGTTGCAATAGATGGTTTCTCAAACTTAGTAATACTTGCCCCTTGGTGTAAGGTATTCCACCACTGCACAGAGAAATGAATAATCGGCAAATTAATTACGCCAACAATGGATAAAATCCCCGCTGCTTTTGCACCAATTGCTTTATCTTGGAACGCACTATATAACGCAATCACACCAAAATAGAGGAATAACAGAATTAATTCAGAGGTTAAGCGAGCATCCCATACCCACCAAGTTCCCCAAGTTGGTTTACCCCATACAGCACCTGTCACTAAAGCAAGAAAGGTTAATAATGCTCCAACAGGTGCCATGGCGACCATTGCCAAGTTAGCTTGTTTAATTTGCCACACTAATGCGACAAGGGCTGCTACGGCCATTGAAGCATAAATACCCATTGACCAAATTGCTGTTGGTACATGAATATACATAATGCGAAAGCTATTTCCTTGTTGATAATCAGCTGGTGCAAACGCTAAGCCCCACACTAAAGCAACTATTAATACCAGCAAACTACAAACTCCAAACAGCGGAGCTAACTTTCCACAAATACGATATTGTGTTTCAGGTTTTGCGTATGGATGCAACCATTTCCACATAATCTTTTACCCTATATTTATTAATGCAAACTGACTCTCAGTGCTGCAGCAACCGCAAACGGACAACTTACTAAAGCCAACACCAACATTGCTGCTAAGATTGCTAACTGCCCACCATAACCTAAATGAAGTGCAGCTGAATCTAATACCGCAGCAGTAAAAATTAAAACTGGAATAAATAATGGCACCACCAATAAGCTCAATAATACGCCGCCTTTACGTAAACCAACGGTTAACGCTACGCCTACTGCCCCAATGCAACTTAAAATTGGTGTACCAATAAAGAGGGTTTGAACTAACGCCCACCATATCTCAATATCTAATGAGAGTAATAATCCAGCAATTGGTGATAATAAAATCAACGGAAATCCTGTTAATAGCCAATGTGAGAAGATTTTCGCTAATGCCGTCATCGATAAAGGAATTGGCAATAATAGAAGTTGCTCTAACGAACCATCTAAATAGTCATCTTTAAATAGACGTTCAAACGAAAGTAAAGCAGATAATAAAGCAGCTACCCAAACAATACCGGGAGCAATCCGAGAGAGTAATTGTGGTTCTGGTCCAACAACCAACGGAAAAAGCGTAATCACAATTAAAAAAAAACACAGTGGATTTAAAATCTCACTGGGTTTACGCATCGCAATCTGTAATTCTCGTTTGATTATTTCGTAAAAAATCATTTTGCTCTATTCTGTTTCAATAAATTTATATTTCTCTAATTGCACTCTTTGCACAATGTCACTTGGTACATCTTGATGGCTAGTAATAATGACAATACCACCTTGACTTGCATAAAACTCAAATAAATGCGTCAATACCTGTACACCACGTTTATCAATCGTATTAAACGGTTCGTCTAAAATCCATAATGGTGCGGTCGAAAGCCATAAACGAGCTAAAGAAACACGTTTATGCTGCCCAGCAGACAACTGACTGGCTGGAATATCTTCGTAACCTAATAAACCAACTACCTGCAATGTTTCCCATAACACTTCTGCTTGTTGGCGACTCGTTGTTGTCTTTTGAAAAAAATGAAGATTTTCCCAAGCACTTAATTCTGGTTTAATTCCTGCTTGATGACCTAAAAATAGCAAATTTGCATTAAATTCATCTTGTTGCTGCAAAATCGGTTGGTTATTCCAAAGAACTTCGCCTTTTCTCGGACGAGAAAGTCCACTTAAAGCCCGAAGTAAAGTCGTTTTACCAACACCATTATGACCTTCAATTTGTACAAAATCACCACTTTGAAATTGAAGATTAAGATCAGCAAATAAAATACGATCTCCTCGTTGGCAACTTAAATCATTTACCTGTAACTGATTGATTGAATTCATATATTTACTGCTGGCTGACTTGATTAATTTAACGGAGCTGAATTCTAACATAAGCAGACAAGAGGTGGTATTTTTATCTAAACCTCATTTATACCCATTTAGTAGTAAAAATTACAAAATAAACAGTTGAAAATAGAGGTAAGTATTTGATAAATAAAAATATTTACCATAAAACCCATTTCACTTTTTTTTGATCTATCGCAAGGGTAGGTAATTAAATTTATTTATTCCTTAAATATAACAACTTAACCTTAGTCTTTACCTAAGGTTTTGTTAAGCTGCTTCACGTAAATTAATCTGAAAGCATCATTCCCCTTTATCTCTGAAAGAGGAATGACTTAATGATAATTAAACCGAAAATGGGTATTTAATTGCCGGATGTGATTGATAGTTATGAACTTTAAAATCTTCTAATGTTACCCAGGTTTCTAAATCTTCCAACGTTTTAATATCTGGATTAATTTCCAACTGTGGCAACGGTAATGGTTCACGTTTTAATTGCACATTTTGCATTAAATCTAATTGATCTTCATAAATATGTGCATTAATAATTTTATGAAATGCTAATCCCGGTTTATTCCCAGTAATTTGAGCGATCAGCGCTAATAGAGTAAACACTTGGACTTGATTAAAAGTTAAGCCTAATGGCACATCACAAGAACGTTGGTAACTAGTCAAATATAGGGTATCTCCCAATAGTGAGAAAGTATGCGTGTGCATACATGGACGTAAGCAACCTTGTTCAATTTCCCCTGGATTATAAAAAGTTAAGATCTCACCGCGATCATCAATTTTTTTACTTAAGTTAGCGACAATTTTCTTTAATTGATCTACGCTTTCTCCATTAGGTTTACGCCATTCTCGTCCTTGTACACCATAGACGCGTCCCATATCATCTTCCCCAGTACGATAGGGATTAGCCAACCAAGCTTCATTTTCATTCGCGTTTGCATCCCATGTTTTTGTCCCTAAACGGCGAAAATCTGCTGCACTACGGTAACCACGGATGTAGCCTAATAATTCTGCAATTGCTGCTTTCCAAAAGCTTTTACGAGTGGTAATCAATGGAAATTGATTATTCCCCACATCATAAGTTAAGTCCGCATTAATCACTGTTAAACAACGCTTTCCTGTACGTTTATTTTCGACCCATTGTCCTTCATCAATAATACGCTGACACAGTTCAAGATATGCTTTCATCGTTGTTTTCCTTTGTGTTGATATGCGAACCAGATTAGCCCTAAACCAATTAAAATCATTGGGGTAGATAGGATCTGTCCCATTGAAATTTCGTGTCCAAAGTATAACCCTAACTGCGGATCCGGTTCACGGAAAAATTCCACAATGAAACGGAATATACCGTAACAAAATAAAAATAAACCAGAGACCGAAGCAGCTGGTCGTGGTTTACGAATAAATAGATTCAGGATAATAAATAAAACTACCCCTTCTAAAAAAGCTTCATAGAGTTGTGATGGATGGCGAGGAAGATAACCACCAGATGGGAAGAGTACCGCCCAAGGTACATCCGTTACGCGTCCCCATAATTCATCATTAATAAAATTACCAATACGCCCCATCCCTAAACCGAATGGGATTAATGGTGCAACAAAATCAGCAACCACAAAAAACTGGCGTTTTTGCGCTCTTGCAGTTAGCCACATCGCCGTGATTACTCCAATTAAACCACCATGGAAAGACATTCCGCCTTCCCAAACGCGGAATAAATAGGCTGGATCACTTAAAAATAGATCAAATTGATAGAACAGGACATAACCAATCCGCCCACCTAGAAACACACCAAGAAAACCATTAAAAAGTAAATTATCAAATTGATCTACTGTCCAACCGCTATTCGCTTGTTTAACACGGCGAATACCTAGCCAACGGGCAAATAAGAAACCAATAAGATACATTAAGCCATACCAACGTAACGCAATCGGTCCAAGTGAAAAAATAACAGGATCAAACTGTGGGTAAGTCAAAAACTCCGTATTCATATCGTTCCTTTATTAATTAATTTTTATTTGAAGCACATATCTATTGCAATCACAACCAAAAGTGCCGCAAAGTAACGTTTTAATACTGGTACTGGCAATTTATTGGTTGTTGTTGCACCAAGTTTAGAGGTGAAAAATGAGGTCAATGTAATACCCACTACCGCAGGCAAATAAACATAGCCTAATGAAAATTCTGGCATATTAGTGACATTCCAACCACCAACAATAAAACTGCACATACCAGACAAACCTAGTAACATTCCGCAAAAGGCTGATGAACCTATCGCTTTTCTCATATCTAACCCACGAGAATTCAAGAACGGCACAATAAAACCACCGCCGCCGATTCCCGCTGCACTAGACGCAATCCCAATTAAGACTCCACCAATTACACACGCTGTTTTGGTTAGCGTTTTGGTAACTTCTCTTGGCTTAATAGAAATCACCATTTTTGCAGCCAAATAGACCACTAAACAGGCGAAAATTTTACTGGCAATCGCTTTGTCTAATTTGCCAATAAATAATCCTGAAATAAACACACTTACCATAATCACAGGTGCGAGGATTTTAACTGCACCCCATTGGATATTGCCTAATTTGTGGTGACGTTGTGCAGAAGAAAATCCTGTTATCACAATAGTTGCGAAAGATGTTCCTAACGCAGAAGACATCACTAACTCATTAGGTACTCCTGCCATTGGTAATAAATACACTAAAATAGGAACAATGATCAGCCCACCACCAATCCCAAATAGACCTGCAAGAAAACCGACTAATGCTCCGACAACGATACAAATAGAAAACACCGTGAACATATTTAACCCCTTACTTTATTAAATGGGCGTTTTTGGTATTTACCTGACGTTGATTTTTTCTCCGTATAAGTTCGTCTATTTTCATTGACTGAATTAGCCTGATTAGCTAACTCTTTCTCATTAAATAAAACAGAGGCAAATTCCTTCATCACTTTACGATATACATCCCGTTTGAAAGATACGACTTGTCTTACCGGATACCAAAAACTTACCCAACGCCATCCATCAAACTCTGGCGATGTACTTGTATTAACATTGATTTTATTTTCAGGACTGGTGAGTTGTAGCAAAAACCAACGTTGTTTCTGCCCGATACAGACTGGTCGAGAATCAAAGCGAATAAGACGTTTAGGTAATTTATAACGCAACCACTGTTTTGAACTATAAATAATTTTTACATCATTTTGGGTTAAACCAACTTCTTCAAAAAGCTCTCGGTACATTGCCTGTTCTGGGGTTTCACGTGGATTAATCCCACCTTGAGGAAATTGCCAAGAATTTTGATTGTAACGTTTTGCCCAAAAGACTTGTCCCTTTTGGTTACAAATAACAATACCGACGTTAGGACGATAACCGTCGAAATCGATCACTAGCGACAACCTTAAATATTAAACATTTCATTGATAAATATGGCGTTGATTGTTTCATAATATTGGCTTTTTCTCAAGTTCCACATTGCTAGAAATAGTGGCTTTAAAACAAGATTTCTCTCCCCTGGCGATCTGATTTCTCTTTCAATTTGTGCTACCATTAATTCGTATTATGATGAAAAAGAGAAAGAAAATGCCCAAACTCACTATCAAACCTTTTTTGCAGAAAATACTTGCACTAGGCAAGTTATGGTGGAGTGCGCATTATAAAAAGTTAATAAAAATCTTTATTTCTCTATGTTCAATCGGCGTAGTTGTCTTAGTTTCTATTGATATGGGCATTAGTTATTGGGTGCGAGATCGAATTTATCATGATATTAACCAACTCCCTTATCGCCCTTATGGATTAGTATTAGGTACAGCGAAATATTTCAAAAATAACACATTAAATTTATTCTACTATAACCGTCTATCCGCTGCGGAACAGTTAGTAAAACACCATAAAGTAGATTACTTATTACTAAGTGGTGATAATCGGACTATGCAATACAATGAACCACAACGTATGTTTAAAGACCTCCTCAAAATGGGAGTGCCTTCTCAAACAATGTATTTCGATTATGCGGGTTTCCGCACACTGGACTCTGTTATTCGTGCAGACAAAATTTTTAATGCGCAGTCTTTAACCATTATTACCCAGCGTTTCCACTGTGAACGTGCTTTATTTATTGCCAAACACTATGATTTAGATGCGATCTGCTTTGAAGCCGATTATCCGCAGGGATATGCAATGGTACGTATTCGTGAGTTTTTCGCCAGAGTACAAGCGGTATTAGATATCCTATTAGGTAAGCAGCCTTATTTTTTAGGCAAGCCAGAACCTTTGCCACCACCAATTTTACCACCTTATGATCAATAAGTTTTTCCCAATAAAACCGATCAAATACTAGCATTTAGCTATTGTTCTCTGCTTGAGAAAAAACGATAATAGCACCCTTATTTTTAGGTGATAGGACAATGATTAGTTATATTCTTTTAATTATTAGCACAGCACTAATTAATAACTTTGTGCTAGTAAAATTCCTTGGGTTATGCCCTTTTATGGGGGTATCAAAAAAAGTTGATACTGCAGTAGGTATGGGATTAGCAACCACATTTGTATTAACGGTGGCTTCTCTTGTTGCCTATCTGGTGGATCACTATATTTTATTACCACTGAATGCCATCTATCTCCGTACATTGGTATTTATCCTGGTGATTGCCGTTGTTGTGCAATTTACTGAAATGGTGATTAATAAAACTAGCCCAACGCTCTATCGCCTATTAGGTATTTTCTTACCATTAATCACCACTAATTGTGCGGTACTCGGTGTTGCATTATTAAATGTAAATCTCGCACATAATTTTATCCAATCCGTTATTTATGGTTTTGGGGCAGCATTAGGTTTTTCTTTAGTTTTGGTACTCTTTGCCGCAATGCGTGAACGTATCGAAGCAGCTGATGTTCCCTTTCCATTTCGTGGTGCATCTATTGCCTTAATTACTGCTGGGTTAATGTCTGTCGCCTTTATGGGCTTTAGTGGATTAGTGAGAGTCTGATGTCTGCTTGGTTGTTATCATTATCACCGTATGCCTGGATCTTAATTAGTGTTGCATTATTAGCACTAATTTTTGGTGCAATTCTTGGCTTTTCCTCTATTAAATTGAAAGTCGAATCAGATCCCATTATCGATAAAATTGATGCTTTACTACCACAAAGCCAATGCGGGCAATGTGGTTACCCAGGTTGTCACCCCTATGCTGAAGCAATTGCTAATGGTGATGTCATCACCAAATGTGTCCCAGGCGGACAATCTTTAGTAGAAAAATTAGCTGATTTATTAGGTGTTGAAGCACCACAAGGTGTCTTTGAAGAAGAGCCTGTTGCTAAAGTCGCCTTCATCCATGAAGAGATGTGCATTGGTTGCACCAAATGTATCCAAGCCTGCCCTGTTGATGCCATTATCGGGGCCAATAAAGCGCTACATACTGTAATTCCTAATCTTTGTACGGGTTGTGAGTTATGTGTTGCACCTTGTCCAACCGACTGTATTACGATGGAAAAAGTTAAACCAACCTTAGATTCGTGGAATTGGAAATATGATCAAAAGCTAATTATCCCTATTGTTGAAGTGCAAGAGACTGCTGCGGAAACTAAGGTAAAAAACTAGGAAAGTCAAAATGTTAGATGATGTATTAACCCGAATAAAACAAAATCGGTTGTGGGATTTTCCTGGTGGTATCCATCCGCCTGAGATGAAACACCAGTCAAACGGCACAAAGCTTTCCACGTTAAAACAACCTGATACTTATTACATTCCACTTAAGCAACACGCTGGGAATGCGGGACAGCTTTTAGTTAAAGTTGGCGATTATGTATTAAAAGGGCAACCACTAACTCAAGGTGAAAACTATCGTACCCTCCCTGTTCATGCGCCAACTTCTGGAACTATTATCGCCATTGGTGATTATGCTTCATCACATCCATCTGGCTTAATGGAAGCTACCATTACTTTACAAGCAGATGGTAAAGATCAATGGTGTGAACGCCATCCAATTGAGGATTTTCTCACCGTTCCACCAGAACAATTAATTAAAAAAATTTACCAAGCTGGCATCGCAGGACTAGGTGGGGCCGTTTTCCCAACTGCCTCCAAAATTTCAAGTGCAGAAAATAAAGTTAAACTATTGATTATTAACGGTGCAGAATGTGAACCCTATATCACGTGTGATGACCGTCTAATGCGAGATCGAAGCCATGATATCGTCGAGGGTATTCGCATTTTACGTTATATCTTACGCCCTGAAAAAGTTATTCTCGCTATTGAAGATAACAAACCAGAAGCTCTGGCAGCAATGCAACAAGCATTGGACGGTGCGAATGATATTGAAATTCGCGTGATCCCAACTAAATATCCTTCTGGTGCAGCGAAACAACTTATCCAAGTACTGACTGGATTAGAAGTACCTAATAATGGGCGTTCTTCACAAATTGGCGTATTAATGAATAACGTCGCTACTGCATTTGCGATAAAAAAAGCGATTATTAATGATGAACCACTGATCCAACGTGTAGTCACCTTAACAGGTGATAAAATTCCACAACCAAAAAATGTCTGGGTACGCATTGGTACACCGATTTATCATTTATTGACTCAAGCTAGCTATCAATATGATGAGCGTTTCCCCGTATTTATGGGTGGACCAATGATGGGCTTTATTTTGCCTAATTTAAATTCACCTGTAACCAAAGTCACTAACTGTTTAATTGCCCCAGATCATTTTGAATACCAACCGCCACCAGCGGAACGAAACTGTATTCGTTGTTCAGCCTGCTCTGATCACTGCCCATTAAAATTAATGCCACAGCAACTCTATTGGTTTGCGCGTAGTGAAGATCATCAAAAATCTAAAGAATACAATCTTAAAGACTGTATTGAGTGTGGTATTTGTGCTTATGTTTGCCCAAGTAATATCCCGCTTATTCAATATTTCCGTCAAGAAAAGGCGAAAATTGCCGAACTTGATTTAAAAGCAAAACTAGCAGAAGAAGCTAAACAACGTTTTGAGGCAAAACAAGCCAGAATGGAACGGGAAAAACAAGAACGTGATCGCCGTACCCAACAAGCCGCTGAAGCTCGCCGTGCTGAAATGGCAAAACAACAAGGTGTTGATCCTGTTCAAGCTGCACTAGAACGTATTCGTCAAAAACAAGCAGAAAGCAATACACCAGAAAAACCTACCATTAGAACAATTACAGGTGCTAATGGCGAACTTCTGCCCGATAACAGTGATATTATGGCAGCAAGAAAAGCGCGCCGTTTAGCCAAACAAGCACAAACAACTCAGCCAGAAGTGGCGGAGAGCACAACTGATAGTGTTACTAATGATAAGCAGGCTGCTATTGCAGCAGCGATTGCCCGTGCTAAAGCGAAAAAAGCACAACAACAAGCAGCCGATTCAGTCGCGCCACAAGCTGACAACACCGCTAATAGTGAAACGAGTGCAACCGCTGAAACTGATCCACGTAAAGCTGCGATTGCAGCAGCGATTGCCCGGGCTAAAGCGAAAAAAGCACAACAGCAAGTAGCCGATGCAGTAGCACCACAAGCTGACAACACCACTAATAGCGAAACAAGTGCAACCGCTGAAACCGATCCACGTAAAGCTGCGATTGCGGCAGCGATTGCCCGTGCTAAAGCGAAAAAAGCACAACAGCAAGCAGCTAATGCAGTAGCACCACAAACTGGCAATACCGCTAATAGCGAAACGAGTGCAACCGCTGAAACTGATCCACGTAAAGCTGTGATTGCGGCAGCGATTGCCCGTGCTAAAGCGAAAAAAGTACAACAACAAGCAACTGACGCAGTAGCACCACAAGCTGACAACACCACTAATAGCGAAACGAGTGCAACCGCTGAAACCGATCCACGTAAAGCTGCGATTGCAGCGGCGATTGCCCGAGCCAAAGCGAAAAAAGCAGAACGAGAAGGAAAACAAAATAATGTTTAGAATAGTAAGTTCACCTCATGTTCATTCCACCAGTTTAACCACCAAAGTGATGTTATGGGTTATCGTGGCGATGATTCCTGCTATTGTTGTCCAACTTTATTACTTTGGTTTTGGAACACTCATCCAAATCAGCCTCGCAATTATTTTTGCCATTTTCTTAGAATGGGCAGTAACACGTCTTCGTGGAAAGCGACATTGGACAGATCTTTCTGATTTAAGCGTGGTATTAACCGCATTAATTTTAGCGGTAGCTATTCCGCCTTATGCCCCTTATTGGCTTATTTTATTAGGTACATTTTGTGCTGTTATTTTGGGGAAACACGTATATGGTGGGTTAGGACAAAATCCTTTTAATCCAGCTATGGTAGGTTATGCAATCTTATTGGTTTCTTTCCCTGCACAAATGACTGCATGGGCATTACCTAATCATCTGTTACTTGAGCCTACTAGCTTCCATGACGCTTATTTATTAATTTTCCAAGGTGTTAGCAGCGATGGTTATAGCTTACATCAATTAACATCAACCATTGATGGTGTAACCCAAGCAACACCATTGGATAGTGTGAAAACTGGGGTAAAAAATCACCTTGAATTAACTCATATTGCCGCTTCTCCCATTTTCCAACACAGCCAATGGCAACAAATCTTTACTGTGCCAATGGGAATTGGTTGGTGGCAAGTTAATTTAGCTTTCTTAGTGGGTGGTATATTCCTGATCTGGAAAAAAGTGATCCATTGGCAAATTCCAGTTGCTTTATTAGTCACCCTAACCCTATTTAGTACTGTAACTTGGTTAATTGCTCCGATAACGTTCCCATCTCCACTATGGCAACTCTTCTCTGGTGCCACAATGTTTGGTGCATTCTTTATTGCCACTGACCCAGTTACCGCATCGATTACACCTCGAGGAAAACTATTATTTGGGGTGTTAGTTGGAACATTACTCTACGTGATCCGTTTTTATGGCGGTTACCCTGATGGTGTTGCTTTTGCCGTGTTACTTAGCAACATTTGTGTTCCCCTTATCGATCACTACACTCGACCACGCTTATACGGTCGTTAAGGAGAGAAAATGGCAACAATAAAACGAACAACGATCAATTATGCCTTGATTTTAGGCTTGGTTGCTTTAATCTGCACCCTGATTACTTTAGCAATGTATTTACTCACTCAAGGGCGTATCCAACAAGCGATGGATAATCATCAACGCCAATTACTTGCTGAAGTATTACCTAAAAATTTTGCCACCAATAATTTATTAACAGCCTGTTATCATCCTACTGAGAAGAGTGGTTTACAGAATATCTCTCGCCTCTATTTAGCAAAACAACAAGATAAAGTGGCAGCTTATTTGTTTGAAACTACTGCCCCTGATGGCTACTCTGGCGATATTCGTATTTTGGTGGCGGTTACGCCAGTTGGACAAGTTTTAGGTGTACGTATCCTAGAACATCATGAAACACCGGGATTAGGGGATAAAATTGAAACCCGTTTGTCTGATTGGATTTATGCTTTTACCAATAAACATTTTAAAGTTGAAGAAAGTGATAAATGGGCAGTAAAGAAAGATGGTGGTGATTTTGACCAGTTTGCTGGTGCGACAATTACCCCACGCGCAGTAGTCAATGCAGTAAAAAAAGGACTACTCCAGTTTTTAGCACAGCCATTTGTGTTTAATCCTGAACAATTTACTACTTGCCAATAGTGAGAATATCGTTATGCATCATGGTTCATCAATAATTGACAACCTTGCTACTGAAAATAAACAAACTTCGGTTTGGAAAACATTATTTTGGCAAGGCGTATGGAAAAATAACTCCACATTAGTTCAACTGTTAGGATTATGCCCTTTGTTGGCAGTATCCAATACTGTTGCTAATGCGTTAGGATTAGGTCTTGCGACTATGTTAGTACTTATTTGCACTAATAGCGTGGTTTCACTTTGTCGTCATCTCATTCCCAAAGCTATTCGTATTCCTATTTATGTGATGATCATTGCCTCAACCGTAACGATCGTACAATTAATTATGAATGCTTATACCTATTCACTTTATCAATCATTAGGGATTTTCATTCCTTTGATCGTGACTAACTGTATTGTCATTGGGCGTGCTGAGGCTTACGCATCTAAAAACCCTGTATTACATTCAATGTTTGATGGTTTTTCTATGGGTTTAGGAATGACTTTCAGCTTAGTTGCTCTAGGCGCATTACGTGAAGCCATTGGTAACGGCACACTCTTTAGTGGTATGGAAAACTTATTTGGTGAATCAGCAAAAGCACTGAAAATTACTCTATTTCATACCGATAGCCATTTTCTATTAGCCATTCTCCCACCAGGTGCATTCCTAGGATTAGGCGTATTACTTGCAATTAAAAATATCATTGATCGGAAAAAATCATGAATCAGCAAAAAAGAATTGAGATCTTAACTCGATTACGTGCAGCAAATCCTCACCCAACTACCGAGTTACAATATAGCTCGCCTTTTGAATTACTAATTGCAGTAATTTTATCTGCTCAAGCCACTGATGTTGGCGTCAATAAAGCAACAGCAAAACTCTTCCCGGTTGCTAATACGCCACAAGCTATACTTGATCTTGGTCTAGAGGGCTTAAAAAGTTATATCAAAACGATCGGCTTATATAATAGTAAAGCCGAAAATATTATGAAAACCTGCCGTGATCTAGTCGAAAAACATCAAGGTCAAGTGCCCGAATCAAGAGAAGCATTAGAAGCCCTTGCTGGTGTTGGTCGCAAAACCGCTAATGTCGTTCTTAATACTGCATTTGGTTGGCCAACTATTGCTGTTGATACCCATATTTTTCGTGTATCTAACCGTACTGGTTTTGCTCCCGGCAAAGATGTTATCGCCGTAGAGAAAAAATTACTCAAAGTTGTGCCAGATGAATTTAAAGTAGATGTTCATCATTGGCTTATTTTGCATGGACGCTATACCTGTGTCGCACGTAAGCCTCGCTGCGGAGCTTGTCTAATTGAAGATCTCTGCGAATTTAAACAAAAAACAGAATATTAATGAGAGGAATAAAATGACAAGCTCAACTGAAAGACAAACTTGGTCTAGCCGACTGACTTACGTGCTTACTGTTGCTGGGGCAACAGTAGGTTTTGGTGCTACTTGGCGTTTCCCTTATTTAGTAGGCGAAAATGGCGGTGGTGCTTATGTGTTTTTATTTTGTATTGCGATGCTGTTAATTGGGATTCCAATGATTCTTGTAGAGAATGTTATTGGACGGCGTATTCGTGTTAATGCTATCGATTCTTTTAGTGGAAAAATTCAAAATAAACCTATTCCAAGATATTGGAAACTGGTTGGTTATCTCAGTATCTTAGGGGCATTTTGTATTATGGCCTATTATATGGTGCTAGGTGGTTGGGTGATTAACTACATTGTGAGCTTATTCAGTGGCAGCCTTGAAATTAGTCAACCTATTACAGCAGAGGTCACTAAAAACTTTTTCCAAACTACGGTGATGGATGATCCTATCTCGATCAGTTTTTATACCTTTTTATTTGTCTTGGTCAATTACATTATCCTCGTTAAAGGGGTCATTGATGGGATTGAGAAATCCGTTAAGTATTTGATGCCATTGTTATTTATTTTTCTTATCTGTATGGTTGTGCGTAATATTACACTCCCAGGCGCTTGGGAAGGAATTGTGTTCTACCTCAAACCTGATTTTTCTAAAATTACGCCACAACTCTTTGTCTTTGTATTAGGGCAAGTTTTCTTTGCATTAAGCCTTGGTTTTGGCGTTATTGTTACCCTCTCTAGTTATCTCAAGAAAGGCGAAAACCTCGTACAAACTGCGGTCATCACTGGCTTTGTGAATACGATTATTGCTGTGCTTGCAGGATTTATGATCTTTCCATCTCTCTTTACATTCGGTATTGCGCCAAATTCTGGACCAACCTTAGTATTCCAAAGCTTACCGATTGTTTTTTCTCATATGTGGGCAGGAAAATTTTTCGCTATCATTTTCTTTAGTTTATTGCTGATTGCAGCTCTGACAACTTCACTCACTATTTATGAAGTGATCATTACTGCTATCCAAGAAAAAACGAAGATCAATCGTCGCCTGGCAATTCTCATTGTATTGGGCGTGATCTTTATTCTTGGTAATGTGCCATCTATTCTAAGTTATGGTCCATGGCATGATATTCAGATCATTGGCAAAAATATTTTTGATGCTTTTGATTTTGTTAGTGGCAATATTCTGTTTATGCTTACTGCGCTATTCTGTGCCATTTTTGTTGGCTATGTGATGAAAGATGAAGCAAAACAAGAATTACGTTTAGGTGAAAATTCAAAATTAGCTGGATGGTGGTTTAACTATGTGAAATATGTAGTGCCACTCGTTATTATTGTAATTTTTATTAGTAATTTACTTTAAGTTTTGCTGGCGTATCTCTAAGGTGCGCCAGCATTTGTATGTTTGATGGCACAATCTATTTCATAATTATTTAGATATTTTTCTCTAATTACGATTTAGGTTTCGCCCTAAAGGGCGACTTCATTTTCTTTACTCGTGTAAAGAAACGAAGCAAAAGAAACACGCCCTCGCACACTTGCTACTCCTTATTCCAATAAGATTTTCCGGACGGCAAAAAACAGAGGTTTTTCTCACTCCGTTCAAAAAATGATCACTTTTTTTGCCTGAAAATCTTATTCCTATTCGGGCAAGTGTAAGAGGGAACCCACTAAAGTATTTATTAAGATTCCTAATAAAACTTATATTTCGCAGTTTTTAATTATCATAGATATCGTAATAAAGTAGCTAGAACTTCAATCGAAGCGCTTGTCTGTGTATTAGGTTGGTGTCTTGGTGGTGTGGTAGGTATTGGTACTTTAGCTTTTGCCTTCGGCATTGGTTGGATTTTACAATTCACTCTAGTGAAAGTTATTCAACCGCTGATTAAAAAGTAACAAGATAATCGTATTTTAGGTTTCGCCTCAGGTAAATTTTTCTGGACGAAACCTAACAATAATTAACGAAAAAAGCAGTGGTTACACATTAAATCTAAAGTGCATCACATCACCATCTTGCACGATATATTCTTTTCCTTCTAAACGCCATTTACCCGCTTCTTTCGCACCATTCTCACCGCCAAATTGAACAAAGTCCTCATAGCCAATCACTTCTGCACGAATAAACCCTTTTTCAAAGTCAGTGTGAATTACAGAAGCTGCTTTTGGTGCAGTCGCACCAACTGGAATTGTCCAAGCACGAACTTCTTTGACACCAGCGGTAAAATAAGTTTGTAAATTTAATAACTTATATCCCGCACGAATCACACGATTTAATCCTGGCTCGTCTAAACCAAGCTCTTGCAAAAACTCAAGTTTCTCTTCGTCTTCAAGTTCAGCGATTTCAGCCTCAATTGCAGCACAAACTGGTACCACTACCGCACCTTCTTTTTCAGCAATCTCACGTACCCGGTCTAGATAAGGATTATTTTCAAAACCATCTTCATTCACATTCGCAATATACATAGTTGGTTTTAATGTTAAGAAGTTATAGCTCTTAATTGCTTGTAATTCTTCTTTATCTAATCCAATTGAACGAATCATCCCTGCATTTTCAAGCACGGGTAAGCATTTTTCCATAATCGACAATTCAAATTTTGCCTCTTTATCGCCACCTTTCGCACGTTTTTGTAAACGTTGAATTGCTTTTTCACAACTTTCTAAGTCCGCTAAGGCTAACTCTGTATTGATGACTTCAATATCATCAGCAGGATCAATTTTGCCAGCCACGTGTACAATATCATCATTTTCAAAACAGCGTACTACATGACCGATGGCATCTG
The DNA here is from genome assembly GCF_001678475.1 of Gallibacterium genomosp. 3. GTDB lineage: Bacteria > Pseudomonadota > Gammaproteobacteria > Enterobacterales > Pasteurellaceae > Gallibacterium > Gallibacterium faecale. The sequence goes on from NZ_JTJR01000010.1 coordinate 24,554, forward strand.
TTTCACGAATATTCGCAAGGAATTTATTACCTAAACCTTCACCATTTGATGCCCCTTTCACTAACCCAGCAATATCTACAAACTCCATAGTTGTTGGTAATACACGTTGTGGATTAACAATTTTTGCTAATTCATCTAAACGGTTATCCGGCATTGGTACAACCCCAGTATTTGGTTCAATTGTACAAAATGGATAGTTTGCAGCTTCAATACCTGCTTTAGTTAATGCATTAAACAGTGTTGATTTACCCACATTCGGTAAACCAACGATCCCACATTTAAATCCCATAAATTATCCTTTCTATAAATTAAGCTCGGAATCCATTTAAGCGATTCATCGCCTTATCAATTCCATCTTTAATTAAAATTTCGATACAACTTTCGGCTTCATCTAACGCTTTATCAATCAAAGTTTGATCTTGCGGAGATGGTTTACTTAACACATAACTTGCGACTAAATTCTTATCACCAGGATGCCCAATACCAACCCGTAAACGATAAAAATTTTTGCTATTGGCAAGCTGTGCAATAATATCTTTCAGACCATTATGCCCGCCGTGACCACCACTAAGTTTTAACTTCACACTACCGGGTGGTAGATCTAATTCATCATGAATAACTAAAATTTCTTCTGGCAAAATCCGATAGAAACTTGCCAATGCACCAACTGACTTACCACTTAAATTCATAAATGTCGTTGGTATTAACAAGCGTACATCTTGCCCAGAAATTGTTGCTATTGCGGTTTTGCCAAAGAATTTATTTTCATCTTTCAATGTTAAGTTAAAACGGCGAGTGATCCGCTCAATTAGCCATTCTCCAGCATTATGGCGTGTATCAGCATATTTACTGCCTGGATTGCCTAATCCTACAATCAATTTTATTTTTGCCACAATTTATTACCCTGTCGCTAAAAACGGCTTGCTATTGTATGCAAAAAACCCTGTTTCTACAATCGCCAAATATTTTTATATCACTTACCCCACTTACTCTACATTAGTCTTCACAAAATATTCCTTTTCTATAAAAAAACTGTTATCTTATTGAGAACATTTCTCAATAAGATAACAACAATGATACGCTACATTTATATTTTTCTTGGTTTTCTCTGTCTAGGACTTGGTATTTTAGGCGCTTTTCTACCCGTATTACCAACCACACCATTTCTACTTTGCACTCTCTTTTTCTTTGGTAAAAGTTCATCTCGTTTAGAAAGTTGGTTTAAACAAACAACTATCTATCATAAATATCTAAAAACCTTTAATGAACAACGTGCTTTAACCAAAAAAGCAAAATTTTCTATTTTATCTATCTCTACTCTAATGATGGCACTGTCATTTTATGCAATCCCGAATATTTTCGGTAAAATTGCTATTTTGCTCTTGTTACTCGTCCAATATTGGTTCTTTTTCTTTTGGATTAAAACTATCCAATATACTCATAATGACTAAAACTTTCTTCCAATAACATAAATCCATCTTACTATTAAGAAAGATGGATTTATTGTTTTATATTAGAAATTAAGCCTTACTAAATAAATAGACCAGCAAATATAAAGCCAAAAACAAGACTAAAAATTAAACTGAGTAATCCTGGAATCATAAAACTATGATTGAAGATATATTTACCAATACGAGTTGTTCCTGTCGTATCGAAATCAATAGAAGCAATAATTGGACCATAATTAGGAATAAAGAAGTAACCATTTACCGCAACAAAAGTAGCAATAATCACATATGGAGGTAGCCCTAATGAAATTCCTAATGGCACTAATACGGCAGTTGTGGCACCTTGGCTATTTACCAGAACAGAAAGAGCAAATAATGCTAATGCAAATGTCCATGGTGCAAATTCAACTAAACCAGATACAGCTTCTTTTACTTCTGTAAGATGTGCTGTTGTTAGTGTATCCCCTAACCATGCAATACCAAAAATAGCGACAATAGCACGCATACCAGCATGGAAAACAGATCCTTGAGTAATCTTATTCCCATCAGGCTTACAAATTAAAATTATTAATGCTCCCATAGTTAACATAATAATTTCTATTGTATGAGCCATTCCCATTGCTTTTCCATCAAATTGTGGTCGTAAACCAGGAAACGCCCCCATTAAAACAACTAATAAAGCACCAATAAGAAATAATGACACAGAAATTTTTGCCTCTTTAGTGACTTCCATATTTTCTTCAGCAAGAGTCACTACGTTGTTTTCACTATATTCAGGATTCTTTAATAACTCTTGATAATGGGGATCATCTTTTAACTCTTTCCCCATTTTATTTACAAATACGCAAGCCAAAGCGATACCTAAAACTGTAGCAGGAATTGTTACACTCAACAAATCTGTTAAGGTAATACCTTGCGGTTCTAAATAAGCAACACAAGCAACTACTGCTGCTGCAATCGGGCTAGCTACAATTGCAAATTGTGATGCAATAACAGCCATGGATAAAGGACGTTCCGGTCTAATTCCATTATGACGACTAACTTCGGCAATAACTGGAAGAACAGAATAAGCTACATGTCCTGTTCCAGCAAAAACCGTAAATATATATGTCACTGCTGGTGCCATAAAAGTAATATATTTAGGATTTTTACGTAAAATCCGAGTAGCAACTTTTATCATATAATTTAAACCGCCAGCAGCCTGCATAGCTGCAGCAGCAGAAACTACTGCCATAATCATCAACATTACATCAATTGGTGGACTGGTCGGCTTAAGATCAAAACCAAAAGAGAGAATAGCTAACCCAACTCCTCCCATAACACCTAAACCAATACCGCCAATACGGGCCCCAATTAAAATACACAATAAGACAAGTGCAAACTGTAATAGAAACATAATAACTCCAAGAGTTAACTTCATTATAAATTAATCACAATAAATCCTACTTCTAACTACAAATATAGAAGTGTATTTATTCTATCAAAAATTTTCTCTATAAGACTGATTATTATCAATTTTTTTAATATAACTACCTACTTGATATCAAATTTAATTTTTATCTCAAATAAAGAATCTATGAAGAAATAATTTGTAATAATTTTACAAGCAATAAATAACAAATAAATAAAATCTAATTAATATTTATTATCATTACTTAAACCTTAGTACAGTAAAACACTTTTTTTTGACTTATTTCTAAAAACTTTCTACTAAAGATAGATTTATTTTTCTTTATAAAATAAATTGGGTTAAAATTAGCCGATTTTTTATTTGACCAACCAAAATCTAAGGAGTCCTCGTGTTTAATCTTATCGAAAACGACATCCATCTAGGTGAAAAAGCTGATGATAAACAACAAGCGATTACTGCTGTAGCACAAGCATTCATCAACAAAGGCTTAGTTGAAGAAGGCTATCTACAAGGTATGCTGGCACGTGAACAACAAACATCCACTTTTTTAGGTAATGGTATCGCTATTCCACACGGAACATTGGATACTCGCCACCTAGTAAAACAAACGGGTGTACAAATTTTCCAATTCCCTAACGGGGTCAAATGGAGTGATGACAATATTGCTTATTTGGTGATTGGAATTGCAGCAAAATCAGATGAACATCTCGCTATCTTACGCCAATTAACCCATCTATTAGGTGATGAAGAGATTGCTGAAAAATTAGCAAAAACCACTGATCCACAACAATTCATCTCCCTCTTTAATGGCAATATCGTAGATACTGCGTTCATCTCCTTAGATATTGATACCAGCAGCTTATTGACCTTAACTGCAATTAATGCAGGCAAATTACAAGAAGCCGCCGCTGTTGATGCACAATTTGTTAGCGAAGTCATTGCATCTGCTGCATTACCATTAGGCAATGGTATCTGGGTAAATGATAGCGTAGCAGGTAATAGCAAAAATGCTGTGGCAGTTGCTCGTCCAAAACAAGCATTCCAACACAACAATAAACAAATCAATGCGTTGGTGACTGTGGCTAGTATCGATCAAAAAGTTGATACCGTATTAGCGAACTTACTCAATCCACAATGCCAACAAGTTTTATTAACTGGAAATGCAGAACAAATTAAAGCCGCTTTACAAGGTGAACAAGTTACTGTAACTGAAACAGTAGCACCAACAGCTAATCAAGCCGCTCCAGCAGCAGAATCTCATGCAACAGCTGGACAACTAGAAGCTACTTTTGTGGTTAAAAATGAACACGGTTTACACGCTCGCCCATCTGCTGTATTGATTAACGAAGTGAAAAAATACAAATCAACCATTCAAGTAAAAAATCTCGATCGTGATACTGCATTTGTTAATGCAAAAAGTTTAATGAAAGTAGTAGGTTTAGGAACAACTAAGGGTCAACGCCTATGCTTTGTTGCTGAAGGTGAAGATGCGGAACAAGCATTGAAAGGAATTGGCGAAGCAATTAACGCTGGCTTAGGAGAATAATATGCCTCGTATTGCTACCATTACCTTAAATACTGCATTTGATTTAGTGGGTCGCTTACCAAGAATCCAACTTGGTGAAGTGAATACCGTAGAAACTTTAGGGATCTATCCTGCTGGGAAAGGGATCAATGTAGCTAAAGTCTTACATGATTTAGATCTGCCCGTCACTGTAAGTGGTTTCCTTGGTGAAGATAATCAAGGCGACTTTATCCAACTTTTCCAACAGCTTGGCTTAGAAGATCGTTTCCAACGTGTTGCTGGTAAAACTCGCATTAATGTCAAAATTACTGAAACAGAAGCAGATGTCACTGATCTTAATTTCTTAGGTTATCAAGTGCCTGCTGAAGATTGGCAACGTTTTGTTACCGACTCTTTAGCTTGGTCCAAACAATATGATTTAGTTGCAGTCTGTGGCAGTTTACCAAAAGGGGTAGATACAGAAGCCTTTAAATCATGGCTAAAAGCATTAGGACAACAAACTAAAGTAGTATTAGACAGTAGTAATGCTGCACTTACCGCTGGATTAAAAGCCACACCTTGGTTAGTTAAACCCAATCACCGTGAATTAGAAGCCTGGATTGGTAAACCACTCAACTCGCTTTCTGAAATTATTGCTGCTGCAAAACAGCTAAAAGCTGAAGGAATTGCGAATGTGATTATTTCTATGGGGGCAGAAGGATCATTATGGATTAGTGATCAAGGCGTATTGAAAGCTCAACCACCAAAATGTACCAATGTCGTCAGTACAGTAGGTGCTGGTGATTCTATGGTAGCGGGCTTAATTTATGGTACCCAGCAACAGCTTTCACAAGAACAAACATTACGCTTTGCCTCTGCCGTTTCTGCGATGGCGGTTGCTCAAAGTAATGTCGGTGTAGCCGATAAACAAGCGTTAAACCAATTAATCGATCAAGTTAAGATTACCAAAATTGAGGAATAATTAATGAATATCTATCTCCATTCACAAGAAAAACGTGGCAATGCAACGTTATTCTTATTAAAACAAATGGTAGCAAAAGCAGCTACTCAACAAAATCATTAAGTTGTCGATCAAGCTCAAGATGCAGAACTGGTTATCGTTTTAGGTCAGCAACTTAGCCACAATGCCGCATTCGCTGGTAAAAAAGTGTATTTAACCACTTTTGATCAGGCATTCAATGCGCCAGAAAATACATTACAACAAGCATTAACTAATGCGACGCCTTATCAAGCCGCAGAAAATCATACAACAACTAATGAAGTGATTAGCAAAGATCGTCCACTCAATATTGTTGCTGTTACCGCTTGCCCAACTGGTGTAGCCCATACCTTTATGGCAGCAGAAGCAATTTCAACTTATTGTCAAAAACAAGGCTGGAATGTCAAAGTTGAAACACGTGGTCAAGTAGGTGCAAGCAACTTAATCTCTGCAGAAGATGTTGCAGCGGCAGATTTAGCCTTTATCGCTACTGATATTGACGTTGATCTCAGTAAATTTGATGGCAAATTGATGTATCACACTTCAACTGGTTTAGCTTTAAAGAAAACTGCCCAAGAATTCAATAAAGCATTCAAAGAAGCAAAACCATATCACCATAAACAAGAAGTAAAAGCGGCTGAAAAAGCAGAAAGCCAAGACAAAGGTGAGAAAAAAGGTATTTATAGTCACCTAATGACAGGGGTATCCCATATGTTACCAATGGTGGTTGCAGGTGGTTTAATTATCGCTTTATCTTTCATCTTTGGTATTGAAGCCTTTAAACAGGAAGGTACGTTAGCTGCTGCTTTAATGAAAATTGGTGGTGGTAGCGCCTTCGCATTAATGATCCCGATTCTTTCTGGTTATATCGCTTACTCTATCGCTGACCGTCCAGGACTAACACCAGGTCTTGTTGGTGGTATGTTAGCAAGCTCCCTCGGTGCAGGTTTCTTAGGCGGTATCATTTCTGGTTTCTTAGCAGGTTATATTGCTAAAGCGATTAATGATCATATTAAATTGCCACAAACAATGAATGCTCTTAAACCAATCTTAATTATCCCATTCCTCTCTACTCTGTTAGTGGGCTTAATTATGATTTATATCGTTGGTGAGCCTGTTGCTTGGGTAATGAACAGTATGACTGAATTCTTAAAAGGAATGCAATCTGGTAGTGCAGTTGTACTTGGTATTATCCTTGGTGCAATGATGTGCTTTGACTTAGGTGGTCCAATTAACAAAGCGGCTTATACTTTTGGTGTAGGTTTATTGGCTTCATCTTCTTACTTACCAATGGCAGCAATTATGGCTGCTGGAATGGTACCAGCACTTGGTATGGGTATTGCGACCTTTATCGCGCGTAAAAAATTCACTGCAAACGAATTAGAAGGTGGTAAAGCATCTTTCATTCTTGGTCTATGTTTTATCTCTGAAGGGGCGATTCCATTTGCAGCACGTGACCCAATGCGTGTCATTCCAAGCTGTATGTTAGGTGGTGCATTAACAGGTGCATTATCTATGGTCTTTGGTGTGCAACTTATGGCACCTCACGGCGGGATCTTTGTATTAGCGATTCCAGGCGCAATTCAACCTGTATTAACTTACCTTGTTGCAATCGCTGCAGGTAGTTTAGTGACTGGTGTACTTTATGCAGTAATTAAGCCAAAAACATTAGAGGCTTAGTATTTCTCATCTCCCCTAACCCCTCTTCACTAGTGAAGAGAGAAATCTCGGCATCTCCCCTACCCCCTCTTCACAAGTGAAGAGGGGAATCTTTCGGTGAAAAGGCTTAGTTCGTGATTTTTGGCTAGTCTGTAAAGGCTTAACCAGTGATTTTTGGCTAGCTTGTATTAACGTTTTAGTTAATCGGTATTAATCATTTTTGCAATGTTACATTGGTGTGTATCTAATCAGTGTTTATCCTTTTAGCGAATCAAGATTACGTATTTTTAACGCATCTGTTCTTACCAAAATCTACTAAATATTCTTCAAGTGCTGAACGGCTCCCCTCTTCACTAGTGAAGAGGGGCTGGGGGAGATGTCGTTTTTACCACAATGCACTAACCATTTTTGTTTTATCTAATCAATTTTTATCATTTTAGCGAATTAAGATTACGTATTTTAACGCATTTATTCTTGCCAAAATGTACTAAATATTTTTCAAGTGCTGAACGGCTCCCCTCTTCACTCGTGAAGAGGGGCTGGGGGGGGGGGGAGATGCTACGGAACTGGCTTACCAATTCTCGCATAGAACTCTTTCACAAAATCCTCAAAGCGATCTTCTTCAACGGCTTGACGAATCTGCTCCATTAAACGTTGGTAATAACGCAAATTGTGAATGGTATTTAATCTTGCACCCAAAATTTCACCACATTTATCCAAATGATAAAGGTAAGATTTCGTGTAGTGCTTACAGGTATAGCAATCACATTCAGGATCTAGCGGTGTTGTATCATCACGATATTTAGCATTACGAATTTTTACCACACCATCGGTTACGAAGAGATGTCCATTACGTGCATTACGTGTTGGCATCACGCAGTCAAACATATCGATCCCACGTCTTACCCCTTCAACTAGATCTTCCGGTTTACCCACGCCCATTAAATAACGTGGTTTATCTTGTGGAATCTTCGGACAAATATAATCAAGAATGCGATGCATATCTTCTTTTGGTTCACCCACAGCTAAGCCGCCTACGGCATAGCCATCAAAACCAATTTCTAATAACCCATCTAAAGATACTTGGCGTAATTCTTCATGCACACCACCTTGGATAATTCCAAATAAGGCATTTTTATTCCCTAATTGATCAAAGCGATCACGACAACGTTTAGCCCAACGTAATGAAAGCTCCATTGAGTTTTTAGCGTAATCAAATGTTGATGGGTAAGGCGTACATTCATCAAAGATCATCACAATATCCGATCCAAGATCATATTGAATTTCCATTGATTTTTCTGGCGATAAGAAGATGCGTTCGCCATTAATTGGATTTTGGAATTTTACCCCTTCTTCAGTAATTTTACGTAATTTGCCTAAACTAAACACTTGGAAACCGCCAGAGTCGGTTAAGATTGGACGGTGCCATTGCATAAAATCATGCAAATCCCCGTGTTTACGCATAATCTCCTGTCCCGGGCGTAGCCAAAGGTGGAAGGTATTACCTAATAAAATTTCTGCCCCTGTCGCACGGACTTCTTCTGGTGTCATACCTTTTACTGTGCCGTAAGTACCAACTGGCATAAAAGCTGGCGTTTGAACAGTAAAAGTACCTTGTGGACGTTCAAATGTCAGTTGCCCTCGACGAGCACGACCATCCGTCTTTTTTAATTCATATTTCATATTTTCTCCATCAACGAATAAACAGTTCGAAGTTAAACAGACCAACTCAAAAACAGAGCAGCTAAATATCACCTATTTCATTTTTAAATAGGATCATTTTTCTTAGTTAAAAACATCGCATCCCCATAACTAAAAAAGCGATAGCGATTTTCTACTGCATTGCGATAAGCTCGCATAATATTGTCATAACCCGCAAATGCAGAAACCAACATAATCAAGGTAGATTCTGGCAAATGAAAGTTAGTAATTAAGCAATCGACCACCCTAAATTTTTTCCCTGGATAAATAAAAATGGTGGTATCCGCAAAGAAAGGCTCCAACAATTTGCCACTTTGATGTTGCTCCGCTGCTAAAGCGGCACTTTCTAACGATCTTACAGATGTAGTACCAACGGCAATCACACGTTTCCCCGCCGCTTTAGTTGCTAACACAGCATCAACGACATCAGGCGGAACTTCCGCATATTCAGCGTGCATATGGTGATCTTCAATATTTTCTACTCGCACTGGTTGGAATGTTCCTGCCCCAACATGTAAGGTAACAAAAGCAGTATTTACTCCTTTCTCCCGCAATGCGGCTAATAACTCATCATCAAAATGTAATCCGGCTGTTGGTGCTGCAACTGCTCCTGGAACTTTACTATAAACCGTTTGATAACGTTCTTGATCCGCATCTTCATCAGGGCGATCAATATAAGGCGGCAGGGGAATATGCCCAATTTGTTGCAAAGCATCAAATAGCGACCCTGCAATATCAAATTGTAGGTGGAACAACGCCTCTTGACGCCCAAGCATTAGTACTCGAATACCGTTCCCCTCACCAAGTTTATCTTCCCCTAAAATCAGCTCGCTGCCTTCTTTAGGTGCTTTTGACGCTCGGACGTGAGCCAAACAGCTTTTATCATCTAATACACGTTCAATCAGAACTTCTAATTTTCCACCACTACTTTTTCTACCATAGATTCGAGCTGGAATGACACGAGTATTATTAAAAACTAATAAATCTCCCGGATTCACAAAAGAGAGTACATCTTTAAAATGGTGATGTGAGAATTCGCCACTGTTTCCATCTAATTTTAATAATCGACTGGCAGTTCTCTCTTTTTGTGGATAGCGTGCAATTAATTCATCAGGAAGATCAAAATAAAAATCTGCAACACGCATAATGTTTACCTATCTTTTTTCAATAAAAACCCTTTTCTTCGGCTAAATTCGCCAAGAAAAGTTTCTGCTTATTAATTCGGTGCGTAAGTTTATTGCGATCATCAGCAAAATGCAAAAAACAAGTGTATTTTTTTGTGATATATCATTGATTAATCTTGTTTGTACTAGGTTTGGTGATTGTCGCTATTTGCCCTAATTGATATACTCGCCACTTTGGTAAAACGTCTATTACGACCAAAATAATAAGCTTATTTTTAAGGATTTAACTATGACTGAACGTTGCTATAAACTTTATCGCTATCAAATTCCTATGGATTCACAAGTTGTATTACGTAACCGCTTTTTAAAGCAACGTGAAGGGTTACTAGTACAGATTCGTTGTGGTAATTCGGAAGGTTGGGGCGAAATTGCCCCCTTACCTGAATTTAGTCAAGAAACACTAGACCAAGCACAACAACAAGCACTTGAATGGTTAAATGCTTGGGATCAAGCACGTTCACGTAATGAAAAATTATCATTAGAAAATTGCTACCCTTCTGTGGCATTTGGTTTAAGTTGTGCTTTAGCAGAAATGAAAAATAAACTCACTACAGAGGGTAATTTTAATACAGCTCCACTTTGTTATGGTGATCCTGATGAGTTATATGAAGAATTAGATCAGCTACCAGGTGAGAAAATTGCCAAAATTAAAGTTGGTTTATATGAAGCTAATCGTGATGGTTTAATTGCTGATATGTTCCTAGAAGCAGTGCCTGATCTAAAATTGCGTTTAGACGCCAACCGCTCTTGGACACCGACAAAAGCAGCTATGTTTGCGAAATATGTAAAACCTGAACATCGTGCCAGAATTCAATTTATTGAAGAACCTTGTAAAACACCTACGGAAAGTTTGCAATTTGCTGCTGAAACTGGGATTGCCATTGCATGGGATGAAACTGTGCGCGATCCAGCGTTTACAGTAAAAGCAGAACCGCACGTTGCAGCGATTGTGATTAAGCCAACATTAGTGGGATCGTTAGAAAAATGTGTCAGTTTAATTGAACAGGCACATCAACAAGGGTTAATTGTGGTAATTAGCTCAAGCATTGAATCCAGTTTTGGCTTAACCCAGCTAGCTCGGATTGCACAACAATATACGCCAAATACCACTCCAGGATTGGATACGTTAGATCTGATGAAAGTACAATTAGTACGTGCTTGGCCAAATTCGGCCTTACCGTTGGCAGGATTAGACAGCGAGTATTTTATAGAGGTGTAGGCATCTCTGCATCTTCCGACATCCCCCCTCTTCACAAGTGAAGAGGGGGGGGGGGATGCTACCCAGCAGCCCTTAATGAAATTTCGCCAATAGCAAAAGTTTGAATATCCCCTTGTTCTGTTTGCAAGAGTAACTCTCCAAGCGGATTAATCCCCATCGCAATACCGCAAATTTGCTGTTGCTCAAGTAATAATTTAACTGGTTTTTTATAAAAATAGTCATATTGTTGCCATGCAGTGAGCAAAGTCGTTAAGCCTTGTGTACTAAATTGGGATAAAACTTGATTAATCTGTTGAATAAGTCGGGCAATGATCTGATTACGATTTACTTGTTTTTGTTGGCTTAACATAGCAATTGGCTGATCGATCGAAGTGTCTAACGGAAGATGAATATTCAACCCTAATCCAATCACCACTTGGTAATCAAATGAAGTAGGATTTTGTTTCATCTCAATTAAAATTCCACCTAGTTTTTTCCCTGCCAACCAAATATCATTCGGCCATTTTAATTGAACTTGTTGATAACCGAGAGAGGTTAATGCCTGGGCCACTGCAATCCCAATCGCTAAACTTAAACCTGAAAGTTGGGTGTGTTGTGGAAAGCAATGGTAAAAACTTACAATTACTTGTCCTGCAAAAGGAGAAATCCATTTACGCCCACGACGTCCGCGACCTGCAGTTTGATACTCCGCTAAACAAACACTGTTATTAGGAAGCTGTGACAAATGATCCAGTAGATACTGATTAGTAGAATCAATGATAGGCAACACAATTAAATGATTATGAGGTAGTGTTTGTTGTAGGTAGATATGATCCAATAATTCCGCCACCGGTTGCCAAATACAATCTGTTTCAGTTTGTTCAATCTGAATCCCTTGTTGAGTTAATTCAGTTAAGATGTTTTGTAATTGATCTTCCGTAAGATTTAGGGTTTGGCTAAGTTGTTGATAGCAATGTGGTTTACCGTCTGCAAGTTGCTGTAAGAGTTGTTGATTCATCATTGTTTAAGTTAAATTGATTCCTGTCAGTGTAAAAGGCGATTGCTCTATTTGACGCTATAATTCCCAGTGAAAATGCGTATAATACACTGCATTTGTGTTTACCTCTAACAATTATGCATAAAGTTTCCCAAACCACATTAGTGCCACATAGTGCAGAACAAATGTATCAATTAGTTAATCAATATGAACGCTATCCTGAATTTTTACCGGGGTGTGTTGCAAGTCAAACTTTGCAACAACACGGGAATGAATTAGATGCAGAATTAGTGGTAAGTAAAGCAGGTATTCGTTTGGCTTTTACTACTCATAATACAATGCAACCTTATCAATCAATTCAGATGCAATTAGTAAAAGGACCATTTAAACAGTTAACTGGGGAATGGCGTTTTTTACCGTTAGATGAATACTCCTCACAAATTAGCCTACAACTACAATTTGAATTTAGTAATGCGTTAGTAGAAAAGATGTTTGGTAAGATTTTCCAACAACTAACCTCACAAATGGTGCAAGCCTTTAAGCAACGTGCTAAGGAGATTTATCATGTCAGAAATTAATGTCGAAGTCACTTATGCGTTACCACAACACTATTTTTTAAAAAAAATCTGTGTGCCTGAAGGATGTAATGTGCAATCTGCAATTTTGCAATCTGGGGTATTACAACGCTATCAAGAGATAGACTTACGTGAAAACAAAGTGGGCATTTTTGGCCGTTTAGCCAAATTGACTGATATTTTGCGTGAGGGTGATCGTGTGGAAATTTATCGTCCACTATTAGCTGATCCAAAAGAAATTCGCCGTAAGCGTGCAGCCCAACAGCAAGAACAAAAAGCGAAATCATAACTAAGTCATCAGGAATTTATCATGACCACATACTGCTTACCTAAAGACATTACCCCTGAAATCTTTTTACGTGATTATTGGCAAAAAAAGCCATTGTTGATACGTCAAGGTTTGCCACAAATTGTCGGTATGTTTGAACCGCAAGATATTATTGAATTGGCTCAAGAAGAAGAGGTAACAGCACGTTTAGTGCAAACACATCAACGTAACGGTGAAGAAAAATGGCAATTAAAAACAAGCCCATTAACCGCAAAAGATTTTAAAAATTTGCCAGAAAAGTGGTCTGTATTGGTACAAAACCTAGAGCAATGGTCGCCAGAATTAGGTAAGTTATGGCAGGCATTTGCTTTTATCCCGCAATGGCAACGTGATGATATTATGGTGTCATTCGCACCAAAAGGCGGTTCCGTGGGTAAACATTATGATGAATATGATGTGTTTTTAGTGCAAGGATATGGCGAACGCCGTTGGCAATTAGGTAAATGGTGCGATCCTTCTACTGAATTTAAAGCTAATCAACCGATCCGAATTTTTGATGATATGGGCGAATTAATTCTTGATGAAGTAATGCAGCCCGGCGATGTATTGTATGTCCCATCTCGGTTATCCCATTATGGTGTGGCAGAAAGTGACTGTTTGACCTTCTCTTTTGGTTTACGTTATCCCAATGCAAGCGATATTTTAGAGAATTTCTGTAAAGCATTAGTCCATCATAGCGAACAGCTGAATAGTAGCGATTTTGCGATTCCTTTCCGTTTATCTCCGATAGTGCAAAAAAACGGATTATTAGCACCAGAAAATGTCGCTAACTTGAAACAACAGCTGATTACATTATTACAAGAATCCAATCAAGTGGATGCGTTGTTTACCCAAGCGGTAGCTACTACAGTAAGTAGTCGCCGTTATTCCTTATTAACTACTGAAGAAGGCATTTATCCTGATGAATTAGCGGAAGCGTTACAAGCGGGTGATCGTTTGTATCAAGATGCTAATTGCAAAATGATCTATACCACCGATGGAAATATTTTCATTAATGGGGAATGGATTGATGAATTAAATGTGACGGAACGTAAATTGCTAGCCCTATTCGCAGATGGTAACGCCATAGATTGGCAAACTTTACAACATTATGTTAGCGAAGAAACCTCGTTAGATTTGCTGTTAGATAGCTTATGTGATTGGTTAGATAACGGCTGGTTATTGCTAGATACGGAATAATTTATGCTAATGAATCTGGATAATCATCCAAGTATTTTATCAGTGAGCCAATTAAACCGTTGTGCCAAAACGTTATTAGAACAAGAGTTAGGCGCAGTGTGGCTAACGGGGGAAATCTCTAATTTTTCACAACCTGTATCGGGGCATTGGTATTTCACATTAAAAGATAATGATGCTCAGGTGCGGGCAGCTATGTTTAAAATGCGTAATTTACGCGTTGCATTTAAACCACAAAATGGAATGCAAGTATTAGTTCGCGCAAGTGTCAGCTTGTATGAACCTCGAGGTGATTACCAAATCATTGTGGAGAGTATGCAGCCTGCGGGAGAAGGCTTATTACAGCAAGAGTTTGAACGGCTAAAAATGAAGTTAGCGGCAGAAGGACTATTTGCACAGCAATGGAAACAACCTTTACCACAAATTTGCCAACGGATCGGCGTGATTACTTCATCAAGTGGTGCCGCCTTACACGATATCTTACAGATTTTACGCCGCAGAAACCCCAGCCTAGAGGTAATTATTTATCCTACTTTAGTACAAGGGAAAGACGCCGCAGCGGATATTGTTCGCAGTATTGAAATTGCGAATCTTCGCCAAGAGTGTGATGTGTTAATTGTTGGACGCGGTGGTGGTTCATTAGAAGATCTGTGGTGTTTTAATGAAGAAGTTGTCGCAAGAGCGATTTTCGCTTCGACAATTCCAATTATTAGTGCAGTAGGTCATGAAACCGATGTGACCATTGCAGATTTTGTGGCAGATTTACGCGCCTCAACGCCTTCTGCCGCAGCAGAACTTCTAAGCCGAGATCAAAAAGAGTTATGGCAAAAGATCGATTATTTACAGCAACGTTTAGAAAACGCCTTTTCCCGTCTATTTACTGTATGCCAACAACGGTTGGAAAGAGTGACTTTGCGTTTGCAAAATCAACATCCACAGGCACGATTAGCCTTACAGAAACAGCATTATCTTTATTTGCAAACACGATTATATAAGAGTATTCAGCTTTACTTACAGCAACAAAAACAACAGCACCAACGATTACAACAACGTTTATGGCAGGTGCCGCTGCCAGCAAATATTCAGTTACAACGACAAGCATTACAGCAGTGGCAATTTCGTTTAAATGCAGCGTTAAAAGGGTTATTACAACAGCGACGCTATCAATTTGCTCAATTAAGTGGACGGTTAGACAGTGTTAGCCCGTTAAAAGTATTACAGCGTGGTTATACCGTGACAATGACCGAAGAACAGCAGGTAGTAAGTAGTGTGCAACAAGTGAATGTTGGACAATCTTTAATTACTAGAACTGCTGATGGGCAGATTGTGAGTGTGGTTGAGCAGATCAAGGAGTGATCTGAACTAATTCATTAGATTTTTACATTTTTGTATTCTCAAAGGAGGGATTATGTCAAAGTCCTATTATCAAATTGCTTTATTTTTTAATGCAAATAAGGTTTACGATCGTGAAGTGATGAGTGGCATTGGCGAATATATTCAAACCTCTAGAGTTTCTTGGAATGTATTCTTAGAAGATGACTTTATACATCGTGAGCTTGCGTTAGATCCGCAAAATTTAGATGGTATTATTGCTGATTTTGATGATCCTCGATTAGCAAAAGAGTTGCTAAATAGCCGTATTCCTGTGGTAGCAGTAGGTAGCTCTTATCAAGATGAAAAAAATTACCCACCGAATATCCCTTATGTCGCTACCGATAATAATGCAATTTTGCAATATGCCTTTGAGCATTTACAACGTAAAGGAATTAACCATTTTGCCTTTTACGGTTTGCCCGATCCCGGTTTTCAACACTGGTCAACCGAACGGAGAATGGCATTTGAACGAATTATGGCAAACAATAATTATCAGCCTGAAATTTATTTAGGGCATGAAACCCACGCTGAAAATTGGCAACAAGCCCAACAGGAGCTAAGCGAATGGTTATTATCTTTGCCTAAACATACAGGTATTATTGCCGTCACCGATGCACGAGCAAGGCATCTGTTACAAACTTGCGATCTATTGGATATTCCTATTCCAGATCAGCTATGTATTATTGGAATTGATAATGAAGAGTTAATTCAAGCCTTTTCTCGAGTTCCACTCTCCTCTGTACGACAAGGAACAAAAAATATGGGCTATCAAGCGGCAAAATTGTTACACGCCTTGATTGAACAGCGTCCAATTAAGCATACTCCGTTGCTGATTGCGCCATTAAGAGTAGAGGCAAGAACTTCTACGGACTATCGTTCGATTCAAGATCCATTAGTTATTCAAGCGTTGCATTATATCCGTTTGCACGCTTGTTCAGGTATTAAAGTCGAACAAGTGCTGGATTATGTTAAAGCTTCGCGTTCAAACTTGGAAAATCGTTTCCGTGCAGAAACAGGAAAGACGATTCACCAAGTCTTACACGAAGAAAAAATGAATAAAGCGAAACAGTTATTGAGTGATACGCAAATTGCGATTCAAGAGATTGCGGAAGTATGCGGTTATCCGTCAGTTCAATATTTCTATTTTGTGTTTAAAAAAGAATTCCAACAAACACCAAATGAATATCGAGCCCAATATCAGCCAGATTTAGCTATTTAATAAATTTGAAAAATCCCTCATTAACAAATGAGGGATTATATTTAGATTTATTTACCACTATCACCATAGTTGCCTAGTACACGTGCACTAGGATCGTTTACATTACAGCCTTCCCATTCTTTATTTGGCATCCAGAAATCTTTAATCCAATGGCTTTGTCCCGGATAGAATTTTTCAAAGATATCGCGGTAAAGTAATGATTCTTTGGTGAATGGTGTACCATACGGATATTTTTCTTTCGCTTTCGCTAAATCTTCATCACTATATTTGCTTTCGGCAAAAGCTTTTAGATGATCTACCATTGAGTGACCTACTGCATCACTAAATGCTGCTTTTTCACGATAAAGGATACTATCAGGTAAATAATTTGTTCCTTCAAACGCTTTACGTAATAAGTATTTACCCTTGTTGTAAACATTCATTTTCTTCTCTGGGTTCACACTCATAGCGTAATCAACAAAATCAATATCACCAAATGGAACGCGTGCTTCTAACGAGTTAGCTGCAAGACAACGGTCAGCACGTAACACATCATACATATATAATTCACGAATTCGTTTTTGTGCTTCTTTTTGGAATTCCGCCGCATTTGGTGCAAAGTCAGTATATTTATAACCAAAGATTTCATCGCTAACTTCACCAGTTAATAACACTTTTAGATTGGTTTGTTCGTGGATATATTTACATACAAGATACATCCCGATACTTGCACGAATAGTAGTAATATCCCAAGTTTCTAAATGCCAAATCACTTTTTCTAATGCAGCTAACACTTCATCTTTGGTCATAATGACTTCAGTATGCTCAGAACCAAGATAATCCGCTACTTCTTTAGCATACTTTAAGTCAATAGGATCGGTATCCATACCAATCGCAAATGTTTTAATTGGTTTATCTAAATGTTTTTGTGCAATAGCACAAACTAACGAAGAATCTAAGCCACCACTTAATAAGAAACCTAAAGGTGCATCAGAATGTAAACGTTTAATCACAGCTTTTTCTAATTTTGCACGTAATGTACTGGTAATGGTGTCAAGATCTTGATCAACTACAACTTTTGGATCAGCAATGTCGTTATAACAAATAAATTCACCGTTTAGGTAATAATGTCCCGGTGGGAATGGGTGAATATCACGACACCAATCAATTAATCCTTTCGCTTCAGATGCAAAGGCAATGCTACCTGTTTCTTTATCATAGCCATAAAACATTGGGCGAATCCCAATCGGATCGCGTCCTGCAATTAAAGTCCCTGTTTTGCTGTCTTTTAATACGAGAGCGAACTCTGCATCAAGCATCTTCATCATCACATCAACGCCAACACGTTGATAAAGAGGAATCAATACTTCACAGTCACTGCCTGAATGGAAAGTGTAGGTTGAAGATAATAATTCTTTCAATTCTGTGTAGTTATAAACTTCCCCATTACAAATAAGCGAAATACCATCGTGTTGGAATGGCTGATTACCTTGCGAACTTAAATCCATAATTGATAAGCGGTGAAATCCCCAAGTTGCATCATCTGCACAAATTACTGCTTGATGATCTGGACCACGATGAAAAATATGATCGAAACTACGCTTAAATGCCTCTGAAGGCTGCGCTGAAGAAGAAAATACAAATCCACACATACAAAAAACCTCTGTTTTAAATTGAATTATTTCTAGCTAGTATAGTGGAAAAATAATTTTTATCTACCTTTTTTATTAAATTTTAATAAATTTTTTATCATTAAAAGAATTTAGTTGAATTTTATATAAAATAAACAGCCGATTTTTGTATTTTTTCAAATATTGTTATGTAAAAAAGAGAGTCATTGATTTATTTATTTAATTTTCGATATAGTACTCGGCGTGATTTTACTGAAATAAAGGAAGAAAAATGCTTAATTGCCCCCATTGTGAAAAGAAAGTAGATAGTAGTTTATCGCACTGCCCATTTTGCCAAACACCATTACATGATGAGGCGGCTAAGCAGATCTATCAACAACGTATTATGCAAAGTACACAAGAACGCCAAGAGTTGAATAAGCGTAGTGCTAAAGTTCAGTTAGTATGGCTGGTTATTTTTGCCATTGTGATTGCTGGGCTATTTTGGTGGAAAAGCTAGAAAAGTATTTAGAATAAAGTCCACTCTGAATGACAGACAATTTTAACTTCAAAATATGAACGGACCATAAGGTCCGTTCTTGTCATAATGAAGAATATAAGTTATCCAAATTATTATAAAGTACTGCTATCGATCACAAAACGATACTTCACATCACCTTTTAACATACGTTCATAAGCTTCATTAATTTGCTCAGCTTTAATTAATTCGATATCTGCAACAATATTATGTTCTGCACAGAAATCTAACATTTCTTGTGTTTCTGCAATACCACCAATCATTGAGCCAGCAATTGCAGCACGTTTACCAATTAAGATCGACACATTTGGTGATTGATGTGGATCTGCTGGTACACCGACTAAAGTCATTGTGCCATCACGTTTTAACAATGCAGTGAAGTTATCCAGATTGTGAGAAGCAGCAACCGTATTTAAGATAAAGTCAAAGCTCTTATAATGTTTTGCCATCTGTTCTGGATCTTTAGAGATCACCACTTCATCAGCACCTAATTTATGTGCTTCCGCTTTCTTAGATTCAGACGTTGTGAAAGCAACTACATAAGCCCCCATAGCGTGAGCAAGTTTAATCCCCATATGGCCTAAACCACCAATACCAACAACCCCTACTTTTTTACCTGGTCCAGTATTCCAGTGACGAAGTGGTGAGTAAGTGGTAATGCCCGCACAAAGTAAAGGCGCAACTGCGGCTAATTGATCTACACTGTGTTTAATTTTTAATACATAGTGTTCATCAACCACAATTTGTTGTGAATAGCCACCCAATGTATGACCTGGGGCATCTTCAGTTGGACCATTATATGTACCAACCATATGATCACAGTAATTTTCTAGCCCTTCTTTACAGTCATCACATTCACGGCAACTATCCACCATACAACCAACACCAACTAAATCCCCCACCTTAAATTTAGTCACGTGTGGCCCAACTTCAACCACTTTACCGACAATTTCGTGTCCTGGTACACAAGGGTATAACGTACCCGCCCATTCAGAACGCACTGTATGTAAATCAGAATGGCAAACCCCACAATAAGCAATGTCAATTTTGACATCGTGATGTCCAGTAGCACGGCGAGTAATTGTTAATGGTTCTAATGGTTTATCGGCGGCATATGCACCATATGCTTTAGTCATATTTTCACTCCTTAGAAAATAGTTGAGAAATAACGATACTTGTTAAATCAAAGCTATGTTACGATAATTATTATTTCTATAAAATTTATTAATTAGAATTTCATAATTTCTAAGATAGAAACCATGTTAAATAAACTTGAAGCGTTAAAAGTATTTTGTGTCGCGGCAGAAACGTTACAATTTAAAGAAACTGCAAACCGTTTAGCAATTTCACCACCCGTGGTTACACGCATTATTGCAGAATTAGAAGATCATTTAAGTGAACCTTTATTTCAACGGAATACACGACAAATTAAATTAACTGAATTTGGTCAGCAATTCTTGCCACAAGCGAAGCAGTTAGTAGAGGAAACAGAACGGCTCTTCGCTCCGACTCGGCGACGACATAATCAGGACATGGCAGGATTAGTGCGGATTACTTTGCCGGAATTACCTGATCAAGAAAATATTCTACAAGAGTTACTGCAAGCGATCTCACCTTATCCAGAACTTATTATTGATTGGCAACAAAGTGCTGTTAGAGTAAATGCAATTGAAGCACAAATTGACTTAGGTATCCGTATTGGGAACTTTTCAGATGGCAGAATGATTACCCGAAAAGTCGGTGAAGTCACTGAAAAAATTGTCGCAACACCAACATTGCTAGCAAACTATGGCTATCCAAAAGATATTATAGATTTACAAAAAAATTTCCCTTTAGCGGCTGTTTTTGATAGTAATACTGGACGAGTTTGGAGTTGGTATCTCAATGAACATTTACAGTTTACGCCAAATCGCCCACAGTTTATTGGTAGTGATGTAGAAATTACCTTACAGGCTATATTGGCTGGAAAGGTTATAGGTTATCAAGTGGATTGGTTGGTTGATCCCTATTTGTCTAATGGTGAATTGGTTGAATTATTTGCTGAAATACCAAAGTACCGTTGGCCAGTATATGTTTATCGCCCACAAAGAACAATTACACCAACTCGGGTAAAAGTTGTGTTTGATCTATTAGTAGAGATTATTGGAAAACGATTTAAAGCAAAACCTCATACTAAATAAAGTATGAGGTTTGAAATGAGCGCTAAAATTTTTTGAGGTATCTAGAATTTTAATTATTTTAAAATTTCATCAATTTTTGCAGATGCTTGTGCCACTGCTTCTTCTGCTTTATAAGCAAGTCCTTCAACATGAATCACATCAACATTGCTTAAACCAACAAAACCAAGCGTTTGTTTTAACCAAGGTGTTAATGTATCAAATTCTGTTCCAGCGTATTCACCACCACTTGTTACAAAGGCAAATACAGGCACATTTGGTAATAAACCTTTTGGACCATTTTCATCATATTGGAAAGTCACACGTGGACGAGCAATATAATCAATATAGGTTCTAAAGGTAGCCGGTGTTGTGAAGTTATAACGTGGTAAACCTAACACAATGTAATCAGCATTTTTTAATTCTGCGATTAATTCATCCGCTAAAGCGATTGCTGCATGTTGTGCTGCAGTATCTGCAACGCCAGCACGAATTGCTGCCACAGTTTCACTATTTAAAAGCGGAACAGGATTCGCATCTAAATCACGATCAACGATGTTTACTTCAGACCATTTTGCTTTTGTTTTTGCAATAAATTGATCAATAAGCTGATTTGAAAAACTCTTTTCACCATTTACAGAGGTGCGTAATACTAAAACATTACTCATCAAGAAACTCCTTCTATTGTTTATTTCTAAGGTTATCTAAAGCCCAAGCGCCACTACCCGCTACTGCAATATAAAGATAGATAAAGCAGAATAAGACAGCAGCTTCACCACCATTCAGTAAAGGAAGTAAGAAAGTTGAAGCGGAAGCGTGACCGATAAAATAAGCAAATGCCATTTCACCTGACAAAATGAAAGCTACAACTCGGGAAAATAAACCAAGTACTAATAAAATACCACCGACAAGTTCTAGGATACCAGCAATTCCTATCATAGAAAAAATCGATAAACCATCAAACATTGCTACATGAGGCAAACCCAATAATTTTGCACTGCCATGTAGTAAAAATGTGTATCCTGCCACGATACGTAATAACCCTAATCCATAGCTAGGTAAACTGTTTGTACTACTCATAAGTTATCCTTTTCTTATTACTGAACGAAAACGTGGCTTAGTATATTGATTTCTATATTGGAAAACGATATTGTTTTTGGAAAAGCATTATTTCTTAATGGGAAACAATAATGGATACATTACAAAGTATGAGAATTTTTCGCCAGATTGTAGAAAGCGGTAGTTTTAGCAAAGCAGCAGATCAGATGGATTTATCAACCTCTATGGTGAGTAAGCATCTATCACATTTAGAAAATTACTTACAAGCGAAGTTATTAAATCGAACTAGCCGTAAATTAAGCTTAACCGAAATGGGCGAACAATATTATCAACGTTGTATTATTGCATTAGATGATTTAGAGGAAGCAAAACAAATTGTAAGTCAGGGCACGATTCATCCGCAAGGAACATTAAAAATTACAATGCCCGTTTGGTTTGCTACACAACCCTTTGCTAACTTGTTAGCAGAGTATCGCTGCCGCTATCCTAAAGTGAATTTACAGCTTTCATTAGACAATCACCATGCAGATTTAGTGGGACAAGGGTTTGATTTAGCATTAAAAGTGACAACCCATTTATCAGATAATTTAATTGTTAAACCGATTGCAAGTATCGCTTTTCACTGGGTAGCTAGCCCACAATATTTAACTGAGTTTACGAAGCAGCCACAACAATTATGGGATCAGCATAAAGGGTTAGTGCCGACTTATACACATTTGGAGCATCATTTTACAGATACGATTGCCAGTGATAATACCCTAATGCTGTATCAATTAGCGTTAGCAGGACAAGGTGTTGCTTATTTACCTAGTTATTTGTGCGATGATGCTGTGAGAAATGGCAAGTTACAGATTATTCCCCATCCAGCTAACCGTAATCATACGCTTTATGCTGTCTATATGAATCGAGAATTTATGAGCGCAAAAGTACGTAGTTTTATTGATTTTATTGCAGAAAATTTTGCAGGCGTGGTAGAAAAGGAATATCACTTTTGATTGGTAGTTATATAGCTAATTTTTTCTAATCTATCTATATCTCTCGACATCTCCCCTACTCCCTCTTCACAAGTGAAGAGGGGAACCTCTTGATGAAAAAGCTCAGTTAGTGATTTTTGACTAGTCTGTAAAGGTACAGCCAGTGATTGTTGGCTAGCTTGTATTAACATTTTAGTTAATCAGTATTAATCATTTTGCAAGACTACATTGGTATGTATCTAATCAGTGTTTATCGTTTTAGCTAATCAAAATTACTTATTTTTAACCATCTATTCCTACCAAAATGTACTAAATACTCTTCAAGTGCATCTCCCCTAACCATCATTTACAAATGAATAGGGGAACCTTTTGGTAAAAAGGCTCAATTCGTGATTTTTGGCTAGCTGTAGTGGTATACTAATTTTGCAGTCTGTAGTGATCCACTAAATTATCAAGCACAAAAAAATACCCCTCTTCAGTAGGTCTGAAGAGGGGTTAGGGGAGATACCGGTGAATGAATTACATCATTCCCCCCATTCCTCCCATGCCGCCCATACCAGCAGCACCTAAATCCGCTTTTTCATCTTTTGGTAATTCAGTTACCATACATTCAGTCGTGATCATTAATCCTGCGATTGATGAAGCGAATTGTAATGCAGAACGAGTTACTTTAGTTGGATCTAAGATACCCATTTCAAGCATATCACCATAAACTTCTGCACCTGCGTTATAACCAAAGTTACCTTCACCTGATTTCACTTTGCTTGCTACCACAGACGCTTCTTCACCTGCGTTAGTCACAATTTGACGTAATGGTGCTTCCATTGCACGTAATGCAAGTTTGATACCTACATTTTGATCTTCGTTTTCGCCTGCAAGTTTATCTGCAACTTTGCTTGCTGCACGAATTAATGCAACACCACCTCCTGGGACGATACCTTCTTCAACAGCGGCGCGAGTTGCGTGTAAAGCATCTTCTACACGTGCTTTTTTCTCTTTCATTTCAACTTCAGTTGCAGCACCGACTTTAATTACTGCTACACCGCCAGCTAATTTAGCCACACGTTCTTGAAGTTTTTCTTTGTCGTAATCAGAAGTTGATTCTTCGATTTGTTGGCGAATTTGCGCAACGCGACCTTGGATTTGTGCTTCATCACCAATACCGTCAATGATAGTGGTATTGTCTTTAGAAATTACAACACGTTTCGCTTGACCAAGATCTTCTAAAGTTGCTTTTTCTAATTCCATACCGATTTCTTCAGAAATCACAGTACCCGCAGTTAAGATTGCAATATCTTGTAACATTGCTTTACGGCGATCACCAAAGCCCGGTGCTTTTACAGCAGCTACTTTCACAATACCACGCATTGTATTCACCACTAAAGTTGCAAGTGCTTCGCCTTCTACATCTTCAGCAATGATAAGTAATGGTTTACCTGCTTTTGCTACTGCTTCTAATACAGGCAACATTTCACGAATGTTAGAAACTTTTTTATCAACAAGTAGGATATATGGGCTATCAAATTCTACTGTTGCAGTTTCTGGTTTATTGATGAAGTATGGAGAGAGGTAACCACGATCGAATTGCATCCCTTCTACTACTGCTAATTCATCTTCTAAACCTGTACCATCTTCAACAGTGATAACGCCTTCTTTACCTACTTTTTCCATTGCTTGAGCAATGATTTGTCCTACTACGCTATCAGAGTTTGCAGAGATTGTACCTACTTGTTCAATTTCTTTTGAAGTTTCGCATGGTTTAGAAAGATTTTTTAATTCTGCAACTACTTCAGCAACAGCTTTATCAATACCACGTTTTAAATCCATTGGATTCATACCTGCGGCAACAGCTTTTAAACCTTCATTAACGATAGCTTGGGCTAATACAGTTGCGGTTGTTGTACCATCACCTGCTGCATCATTGGCTTTAGAAGCAACTTCTTTCACCATTTGTGCACCCATATTTTCAAATTTATCTTCTAATTCGATTTCACGTGCAACTGATACACCATCTTTAGTAATGGTTGGTGCACCGAAAGATTTATCTAATACAACGTTACGACCTTTAGGGCCTAATGTTACTTTTACTGCGTCGGCTAATACGTTCACGCCTTTTAACATTTTAACACGTGCGTCATTACCAAATTTTACGTCTTTTGCTGCCATTGTTTTGCTTCCTTATTCTCTATCTAATTATTCTACAATCGCTAAAATGTCGCTTTCAGAGATGATTAATACTTCTTCACCATCAATTTTTTCTGATTTCACGCCATATCCGTCGTTAAAAATCACTACATCACCTACTTTTACATCAAGCGGTTGTACTTGACCATTTTCTAAAATACGACCTTTACCTACGGCTAACACTTTACCACGCGTAGATTTTTGTGCTGCTGAACCAGTTAAAACGATACCACCAGCTGATCTGGTTTCTACTTCTTCACGTTTTAAAATTACACGGTCGTGTAATGGACGAATATTCATAATAAAAGTACTCCTATCTATGTTTAGCTAAATATATGTGTTTGGGTTACCCCATTTCGACAACGGCTCTAGAAATGGGGATCACTCAATCGCTTTCAAGGGGAAAAGAAGAAAAAATTTTTGCCTTTTTAACCTATAAAAAAAACTAATGAATAAGATAAAAATAACTCCTATTTGGTAAATTTAATTTTATGATCCATATCACAAAATTTGCGAAAAACTCTCTCTATAATAGGCGGCAATTAAGTTATTAAACGATGATAAAAAATAGATTTTTTATTTTCTTATCATTTTGATTTTTATTATAAAATTAAATTAATTGAGGTGTCTTATGAGCGAATTCCGTAAAGAAGTTGATTTACTAGGTGAAAGAGATATTCCAGCCGATGTATATTGGGGAATTCATACCCTTAGAGCGATCAAAAATTTTAATATTTCTAATAATACGATCTCTGATATTCCTGAGTTTGTTCGTGGTATGGTGATGGTTAAGAAAGCTACCGCGATGACTAACGGCGAACTTGGTGCAATTCCACAAAATATTGCTGATGCTATCATGGCTGCTTGTGATGAGATCCTTACAACAGGTAAATGTATGGATCAATTCCCATCTGATGTTTACCAAGGTGGCGCAGGTACTTCTGTGAATATGAATACTAATGAAGTTGTTGCTAACATTGCATTAGAAAAATTAGGCCACAAAAAAGGTGAATATCAATACTTAGATCCAATGGATCACGTAAACGCTAGCCAATCAACTAACGATACCTATCCAACAGGTTTCCGTATTGCGGTTTACAACAGCATTTTGAAACTTATTGATAAAATCCAATATTTACACGATGGATTTGAGAAGAAATCTATTGAGTTCGCTAATGTATTAAAAATGGGTCGTACTCAATTACAAGATGCTGTACCTATGACAGTAGGACAAGAGTTCAAAGCTTTCGCTGTATTGCTTGATGAAGAAATTAAAAACTTACTCAAAACTGCTGCATTGTTATTAGAAGTTAACCTTGGTGCGACTGCAATCGGTACTGCATTAAATACACCAAAAGGCTATACTGATTTAGTTGTGGAAAACTTGGCAAAAGTAACTGGTTTACCTTGTGTAAAAGCAGAAAACTTAATTGAAGCAACGTCTGACTGTGGTGCTTATGTAATGGTTCACGGTGCATTAAAACGTACTGCGGTGAAACTTTCTAAAGTATGTAACGACTTGCGTTTACTCTCTTCTGGTCCACGTGCTGGGTTAAATGAAATCAACTTACCAGAATTACAAGCTGGTTCTTCTATTATGCCAGCGAAAGTCAATCCAGTTGTACCTGAAGTTGTAAACCAAGTATGTTTTAAAGTAATGGGTAATGATATTACTGTGACTATGGCCTCTGAAGCTGGTCAATTACA
Organism: Gallibacterium genomosp. 3; assembly: GCF_001678475.1. Lineage (GTDB taxonomy): Bacteria > Pseudomonadota > Gammaproteobacteria > Enterobacterales > Pasteurellaceae > Gallibacterium > Gallibacterium faecale. Next base: position 51,535 of record NZ_JTJR01000010.1, read on the forward strand.
ACTTAACGTAATGGAACCTGTGATTGGTCAAGCGATGTTTGAATCTATCAGCATCTTAACCAATGCTTGCGTAAATCTTCGCGATAAATGTGTAGATGGCATTACCGTAAATAAAGAAGTTTGTGAAAACTATGTATTTAACTCTATCGGTATTGTAACTTACCTCAACCCATTCATTGGTCACCACAACGGTGATAAAGTTGGTAAGATTTGTGCGAAAACTGGTAAAGGCGTGAAAGATGTTGTACTTGAATTAGGTTTACTCACAGAAGAAGAACTTAACGATATTCTTTCTGTTGAAAACTTGATGAATCCAACATACAAAGCGAAATTAAATAAATAATTCCAAATAGACATACACGGTAATGTGTATCACCCCAGACAAGAACCCGTCCCCAAACGGGTTCTTTCTTTTTTAAAACGTTGATGGTTGCATTTTCAATCTCACGCCTTAGAATGAAGCCTTTTGAATTAGATTAATCCGATTAGTGCCTGATTTTTCTTGCGTACTAATCAACATAATTTCATCACTATATCGAGATCACTATGCCACAAATTGCAGACAATCCTTTCGTCCTTGTTGACGGTTCATCTTATCTCTATCGTGCTTATCATGCTAACTTCCGTTTAGGTTTATCCAACTCTGCAGGCGAACCTACTGGAGCGATGTATGGCGTATTGAATATGTTAAAGAGCTTACTGAAACAAGTACAACCTACCCATATTGCCGTGGTCTTTGATGCGAAAGGGAAAACTTTCCGTGATGAGATGTTTGAACAATATAAATCCCACCGTCCACCGATGCCTGAGGATTTACGCCAACAAATTCAGCCCTTGCACCAAATGATTGAAGCCTTAGGCTTACCATTATTAATTGTGGAAGGTGTTGAGGCAGATGATGTGATTGGTACACTGGCTAAACAAGCATCCGCACAAGGTCGAGATGTTTTAATTAGTACTGGCGATAAAGATATGGCTCAATTGGTTGATGATCGCATTACGCTGATTAATACTATGACCAATACCATCTTAGATCGTGAAGGTGTCATTGAAAAATATGGTGTACCACCAGAGTTAATTATTGATTTTCTCGCACTGATGGGCGACAGCTCAGATAACATTCCCGGCGTACCCGGTGTAGGCGAAAAAACCGCACAAGGTTTATTACAAGGTATTGGTGATATTAAGACGATTTATGCCAATCTGGATAAAGTTGCCTCTTTATCGGTGCGTGGTGCGAAAACCTTAGCCGAAAAATTAGTTGCCGCGAAACAAGATGCAGATCTTTCCTATCGTTTAGCCACCATTAAAACGGACGTGGTGTTAGATACCACTTTTGATCAATTAACCTTACGCCCTGAGAATCGTGATCAATTAATTGAATATTATGGTCGTTATGAATTTAAACGTTGGCTGAATGAACTATTATCTGATGAACAGACTAGCCATACAGCTGCGGCGACACCAATCGCTAGTGCAACTATGCCAAAAGCTGCTGTGCATAATACAGTTAGCGTTGAGGTTGATCGCTCTGCCTATCAAACCATTTTAACCGAATCACAATTAGCTGAATGGCATCAGAAATTAGCGAATGCTACGCTATTTGCGATTGATACAGAAACCAATAGTCTAAATTATATGCAGGCAAAATTAGTTGGTTTATCTTTTGCGTTAGAAAATGGCGAAGCTGCATATTTACCATTACAACATCATTATTTAGATTGCCCACCACAACTAGATATCAATCAGGTACTGACTACATTAAAAGATGTGCTAGAAAATCCAGCCATTAAAAAAGTCGGACAAAACCTAAAATATGATGTCACTATTTTGGCACGCCACGGTATCCAATTAGCGGGAATTGCGTTTGATACAATGCTCGAGTCTTATACGCTTGATAGCACAGGTCGCCATAATATGGACGATCTGGCTAAACGCCATCTTAACCACGATACCATTCATTTTGAAGATATTGCAGGTAAAGGCAAAACCCAGCTCACTTTTGATCAAATTGAGATCGAAAAGGCAGCAGAATATGCGGCAGAAGATGCTGATATTACAATGAAATTACATCAAGTGTTATGGCAACAGCTACAACCGCAAACTAAACTGGCACAGTTATTCACTGATGTTGAATTGCCACTATCACAAGTATTAGCACGAATGGAACGTCATGGCGTGTTAATTGATAGCGATTTACTCTATCAACAATCTCAAGAAATTAGTGCCAGATTAATTCAATTAGAACAACAAGCTCACCAATTAGCTGGCCAACCTTTTAACCTTGCTTCAACTAAGCAATTACAAGAAATTTTATTTGAAAAATTAGGTTTACCCGTATTAAAGAAAACACCAAAAGGTGCGCCATCAACTAATGAAGAAGTATTAGAAGAGTTGGCATATGAACACGATTTGCCAAAATTGTTGGTCGAACATCGCGGTCTCAGCAAATTAAAATCGACTTATACCGATAAATTGCCACAGATGATCGATCCAGATACAGGGCGAGTACATACTTCATATCATCAAGCCGTTACCATTACTGGTCGTTTATCTTCTTCTGATCCAAACTTACAGAATATTCCAACACGCAGTGAAGATGGACGTAAAATTCGCCAAGCCTTTATTGCACCAAAAGGTTATAAAGTGGTGGCAGCTGACTATTCACAAATTGAGTTACGGATTATGGCTCACCTCTCTGGTGATGCTGGGTTAGCTTATGCCTTCTCACATGGTTTAGATGTTCACCGCTCTACCGCAGCAGAGATGTTTGAAACGCCAATTGAACAAGTAACGGCTCAACAACGCTATAGCGCTAAAGCGATTAACTTTGGTTTAATTTATGGAATGAGTGCTTTTGGTTTGTCACGTCAGCTTGGCATTCCTCGTAACGAAGCCCAAACGTATATTGATCGCTATTTCCAACGCTACCCAGGTGTAAAACAATTTATGTCTGATATTCAAGAACAAGCGAAACAACAAGGTTATGTAGAAACATTGCTTGGTCGCCGCTTATATTTGCCAGAAATCACCTCAAGTAATGCGATTCGCCGTAAAGCCGCAGAACGTGTGGCAATTAATGCGCCAATGCAGGGTACCGCAGCGGATATTATCAAAAAAGCAATGATTGATCTCGATCGCTTAATTACTGATAAAGAGGACATTCGTATGGTAATGCAGGTTCACGATGAATTAGTATTTGAAGTAAAAGAAGAGAAAGTCGCTGAATATCAAACATTAATAAAACAAGTAATGGAAAATGCAGTGAAATTGACTGTGCCTTTAATTGTGGAAGTGAATTCAGGGGATAATTGGGATCAGGCACATTAAGCGATAAAAAACTACTATAAGATAAATAAGGTTTTACCTAAGGCAAAACCTTATTTTTTATTGGATTACAGTAAATAACTTGCTGCTTTAACGACAATTTTTACTGCATTTTCTTCGGTAGCTTTCATAGTAGCTTCATTCGGGATCTCTTGTTGAGTACGATTTACAATCGCGCCCGCAACCATACCCGCACGTAAACCTAAAGCTGAACACATAGTAAACAAGGTCGCAGATTCCATTTCAAAGTTCATCACATTAAGTTCTTGCCACTGTTTTAATGAGCCTTGGAAACGACGCCAAACTTTACCAGAATAGGTATCGTAACGTTCTTGTCCCGGATAGAAGGTATCTGATGATGCTATAATCCCAACATATGTCTTATTAGGATTTAACTCTTGTGCAGCACGATACAATGCAGTGGTACATTCAAAGTTCGCAACTGCTGGGTACTCTAATGGTGCAAAGTGTTGGCTTGCACCATCTAAACGTACTGCACCAGTGGTAATTAATACGTCACCAACATTGATATCTGGCTGAATTGCACCTGTCGTACCGATACGCAAAAATGTTCTTACACCTAATTGTGCAAGCTCTTCCACTGCAATCGATACTGATGGTCCGCCAATACCCGTTGAACACACAACAACGGCTTTACCATTTAAATAACCTAACCAAGAGGTAAATTCTCTGGTAGCCACTAAAAATTTCGGATTATCTAATAATTTAGCAATCACCGGAACACGCTCTGGTGCACCCGGAACAATCGCTAAACTCGCTCCGTCTAAATCACTTTTTTAAGACCTAAGTGAAATACATCCGACATAATGCCCTCCTTTATTATGGTTTTATATCTCGGAGAATAGGATTTTGCATCGAAATTAAGGTTTCAGTTGATTGAATTTCATCAATTAGCTGAATTTTCGTTGCTAATACGTGATGTAACTCTTCGATAGTATGAGTCATCACTTTAATAAAAATCGAATAATTTCCTGTGGTGTAATACGCTTCCACAACTTCATCAAATTCTTGCAGCTTAGCAATGACTTTTTCATAATCTTTTGCACTTTTTAGAATAATGCCGATAAAACAACAAACATCATAGCCTAGTCGTCTTTCATTAATTTTAACTTTGGTCCCTTCAATAATTCCGGATTGACGCATTTTTTCGACTCGGACATGAATTGTTCCCGGACTTACGCCAAAATTTTTTGCCATTTCTGCATAAGGTGTACGTGCATCTTGTGTTAAAACACGCAAAATTTGTTGATCAAGGTGATCAATAGTGCTGATTGGTTGCATACTTGTCCTTTTAGACTGTGGAATTTTAGATATTATATAATTTATAGACACAAAAAATAAATTTCTTCTAATGATAAGAAGCTTTCATCGCAGTTTCAAGATAAAATCCATCCGCTAGGGATGGATTCCAATAAAAATGTGAAGTGGATCAATCTTTTTTCGTTGGCAACCGTTATTCCAAACTAAAAAGATCTAAACGTTTAACACGTTGTGGTAAATCTCCGCTTAATCCTGTCGCTTGTGCAATCAACTGCTGTTTTACTGGTAATAACTTATCTGTGACTGACATTCCAATGCCACGTACTAATTTCTTCAACGGAAAATCGCCAGCGAAAAGATCCTTAAAGCCTTGCATTGCCACCAACATTTTCATCGCCTCTGTTTTCCGCCAACGTTCATAATGACGTAAATGACGATAAGCACCGATATCTTTATCTTGTGCTAAGTTAGTTTCAATTTCTTGTGCTAACGCTAATGCATCCATAAAGCCAAGATTAACACCTAATCCCGCCAATGGATGGATAGTATGGGCAGCATCACCAATTAAGGCGATACGTTGCTGAATAAAATCGCGTGCAAATCTCGCTCGCAATGGATAAACATGACGTGCACTCACTACTCGACACACTCCTAATTGAGTATCAAATGCTGTCGCTAATTGACGGTTAAAACTCTCTTCATCACATTCAGCCAACGTCTTAGCTTTAATTGGATCCTGCGACCAAACAATCGAGCTTAAATTAGGTTGATGTAAAGGTAAAAAGGCTAAGATTGAATCTGGGGCAAAAATTTGTCGGCATATCTGTTGGTGAGGTTCAGTCGTTTCGACATTACACACTAAAGCAGAATGTTGGTAATCCCGAAAATTTAATGGAATTTTCATCTGCTCTCGTAACCAAGAGTTTGCACCATCTGCACCAACTACCAATTTTGCGACGAGGATTTCGCCATTAGCTAAGGTTAATACGGCATTTTGTTCATTGACGCCCAGTGCTATTGGAGTGGCTAATACAAACTCTGCGTTCGGCTGTTGTAATACCGATTGATATAATACCTGACGAATAATTGGATTTTCTACGATATGTCCAAGATGACTGATACCTAAGTTTTGCGTATCTAATTCAATCCGTGCAAAGCTATCTTTTTCCCACACCTGCATTTTGGCATAAGCTGTTGCTCGCCAATCTTGAATCTGTTGCCACACACCAAATTGGCGTAACATTGCTTCCGAAGAAAGATTTAATGCACTGACGCGGTTGGCGATCTGTTCTAGCTGAAATTGCGGTTGTTTCGCTTCTACTATCGCAATCGAACACGTAGTGTCTTTTAATGCTTGCGCTAAAGCAAGCCCCACCATACCACCACCAATAATGACTATATCAAAACTTTTCATTAAATCCGTCCTAACGTTGGTTGCACAAAAGTATGGCGTAATGTTGCACACTGGCTGAGGGAAATTAGCCCAACATGACGTAATACTTGTAAAGGAAGTAATTCATTACTAAAAATTTGTACCAAATTGGTTGTTAAGCCAATAATCCGCTGTTGATCCTGTAAACGTTCCGCCTGATATTGCTGCAACATCTGATCAGAACCAATATCCTCTGCCTTGACAATCGCCTCTGCTAATGCGAATACATCACGAATTCCAAGATTAAAGCCTTGCCCTGCAACTGGGTGTAGAGTTTGTGCTGCATTACCTACTAACGCAAAACGCTGACCAACATAGGTTGCACTGCGTTTTACCTTTAATGGATAAGCATAACGTTTACTCACTGACTTAAATTGCCCCAAACGCCAGCCAAAACTTTGCTGTAAATGCGTTAAAAATTGTTGATCATCTAATGCTAATAACGTTTCCGGTGTTTTTGTACAAAATACCAATGACATCATCTTATCTGCCATTGGTAACAATGCGATCGGTCCTTCAGGCGTAAACCGTTCAAACGCTCGCCCTTGATGTGCTTCACTGACAACAACATTCGCAATAATCGCACTTTGCTGAAAATCATATAACTCTTCACTTGCGATCCCAACTAACTGAGCAAGTTGTGAGTCTGTTCCATCAGCAGCGACTAAAATGCTTCCAGTTAAACAGCGTTGATCATCAAGTATTACTTTAACTTGATCTGATGATACGGTGATTTGTTCAATAAAATGTGGACAAAATAATTCAATATTCGGATATTGGATGAGTGCCTGCGCAAACGTATTTCCCATATCCTGTAAAGACACCACTACGCCAAGCTGCGCTAAATGCAACTCTTCCGCATTAATCTCAACAATACCTGAATGCCCTCGCTCAGAAACGTGTACTTGCTTAATGGGTTCAGCAAATGATTGTATCTGTTGCCAGAGTGTCGTTTTATCATTGACCTTAATGCGATTTAGTTTACGACACGTACCATCTGATAATGCAACACAACGACTATCGAAGCCTACTCCTTGCTGTTGCGATCGTTGACGTTTCTCAATCACCGCAATTCTCAATTTAGAAGCAGAAAATGTGTTCAATGCTAAGGCTAAAGTTAGCCCATTCATTGCCCCACCGCCAATAATCACATCGTAGTGTTGCTGTTGCATAATTAATCCTGTTGTGCCATTAAGGCTTCGATTTCATCTATCTCTTTTGGTACCGCAGCAGTTAAGACTTTATTACCATATTCAGTAATTAGCAGATCGTCTTCAATACGCACACCAATTCCACGATATGCTGCTGGAATATCGTCTGCATTTGGAATATATAATCCCGGTTCAACCGTTACTACCATTCCCGGTTGTAAGGTACGGGTACGATCTTCGCCATAACCGCCCACATCATGTACATCTAAGCCAAGCCAATGTCCTAGACTGTGCATATAAAAGCGGGTGTAGGCTTTTTCAGCAATTAATGTATCGACATCACCAGATAAAATACCTAAACGGACTAATCCAGCTACTTTAATTTTCAATACTTCATCATTCGCTTGTTTAATTGAATTGCCATTGACTAATAATTCGATTGCTCGTTTTTCTGCGTCTAAAACAATTTGATAAATTTCACGTTGTGCTGGACTAAATTTGCCATTTACTGGGAAAGTTCGTGTAATATCGCCGGCATACATTGCAAATTCACAGCCAGCATCAATTAACACCAAATCCCCATCTTGCATTAATCGATCATTTTCTGTGTAGTGTAGAATACAAGCATTATCTCCACTAGCTACGATTGATGGATAGGATTCCCATCTTGCCCCAAAGCGATTAAATTCATGCAAAATTTCACTCGCTAACTCATATTCAAAACGTTGTGGACGAGCCTGTTTCATTGCTCGGATATGGGCTAATGCAGAAATTTGCCCCGCTTGTTGCATTAGGCGAATTTCATTTTCAGATTTAAATAAACGCATCTCGTTTAAGATTGGTCGCCAGCAAACTTGGCTTGTTGGAGTTTTAATTCCTTGCCGTTGTTGTGTACGCATATGGGATAAGGTTTGTCGTACAATTTCATCACCCCAACTTTGTACTTCTTCTGCATGATAAAGGGTGGTTAAACCATTCAGTAATAGTGGTAATTGCTGACGAATATCTTCGATAGAAAATGCGAGATCGATATGTAATGTTGTTGGCGCTTTCTCTACCCCTAGGCGCCGTCCATTCCATGTTTCCATTAATGGATCGGATGGTCGTAAAAAAAGGATCGTTTCCTCTCCTTTCTCTGTTTTCTTTAACAACAACACCGCATTAGGTTCATTAAAACCAGTGAGATACCAGAAATAGTTATCTTGACGGAATGGGTAATTCGATGATGCGGTACGCAGATATTCCAAATTTGAAAAAACTAATAATCCACTATTCGTTGGTATTTGTGCGAAAACTTGGGAACGGCGTTGTTGAAACTCTTCAATCGGCATCTCTGCCATATAACTTAAATCCACAATAACTCCTTCTTAATGGATAGTTTTATGTTGAACGGTAGCTTGGCTAAAGTGAGAGTAAAATAGCATGGCGATAGTACGTAAATATTCGATGATCTCCTCTAAAGCGTGCTCCAAGCTCTCTTCATCATCATCTTCTTCATAGCCTAATTGGCAAATTTCTCGCAGATCAGCTAACGCTTCAACAATATCTTGTTGCTGTTCTTTTTGTAGATTTGGCTGCGCTAAACCTAGCCCTAATAGAAAATGATTACACCATTCACTTAATGATGAAATATTTTGATAGATATCATCTACTCCACCTAAATCCAGATCGAAGGTAAATTCTGTTAAATCAGATAAACTTTGATTTAGTGCTTTGTATAATTCAGCAATTTTGCTAATTAATTGCACTGGATAGGCATGATCTTCATTGGTAAATTTATATAGTAATGATTTCCAACTCTCGTCGCGAATACCACCGCAAATAAAGCCAGTTAATAATCCATGTAATTCCACACCATTTAAAGCGATTCCAGCTTGCTTTAGTTCATGGTTGAGCTGCTGTGCTGTAATTGTCATATCATTTTCCATTTGAATTTAAATCTGGACCATTCTAACACCAACCAGAATATCCACCAATAATCTATGACGAAACTTATTTGCTATGGCATAATACCAACATTTATCACATTAATAATTTTTGTCTAAAGAGGTTCTTGTATGTCTAAAAATATTGATTTGTATATTTTTGGTCAAAACCTACGTTTAAGTTGTCCTGAGGATCAACATCAGGCGCTAAGAGAAGCAGCAGATATCTTGGAAAAGAAAGTGTCTGAATTAAAAAGCCGTACAGGCATCATTCAACTTGATAAAGCATTAACGATTGTGGGCTTAAATTTATGTCATGATTTAATCACCCAACAACAGCAAAACTCTGAACGAGAACATTTAATTAATAATAAAATTGAACAGATAGAACACTCTTTAAGCACTATTTTATCTAATATGCCTACAAACAAATAATTTATGATTTAGATTAAGAAAATAAACGCTCTAAACTAGGCAAATTAAGAAAATTAATGTACTATAAAACCATCCTGAGGTGTTCGACAATGGGTTACGTCCCTGAGCCGATACTGATATATATTAGAGTTGGTTATCTACAATCGGTGAGCATGCTTGATTTATCAAGAAGCCTAATGAATGTAAAACTGACTCCCTTGAACCGTAGGGTTCAAGGACCGACCACCCGTATCGGCACCTCGGGTCCTAATAAGAGATAATACTCTATGTCGATTATTTCCAGCCAATCTTCTTCTACTTTTCCTATTATTTCTTCAACTGATAAAGCTAACCAACGGCAACAATTACGGAAATTTATTCGTCAACAAAGATCTGCTCTTTCTGAACAGCAGCAACAAGATGCAGAGAAAAAGATAGTACAAGCTGTTCTCGACTTTTTACAGCCTCGTGCAGTAAAACATATTGCGTTATATCTTTCGTTCGATGGGGAAATTTCAACTAAACTTCTCATTCAGCAACTTTGGGAAAAGGGTTATCATCTTTATCTTCCTGTATTGCATCCATTTAGTCCTGGCAATCTACTTTTTCTTGCTTATACACCTGATACACCGTTACGGAAAAATAAATTCGCCATTGATGAACCTATTTTAGATGTAACCAAAGTATTACCTGCTGATCAGTTAGATATTATTTTTACACCCTTAGTCGCATTTGATCAGTATAAAAATCGCCTTGGTATGGGCGGTGGCTTTTATGACCGTACGTTAGAAAATTGGCAACAAAAAAATTTCCTTCCTGTTGGGCTTGCACATTGTTGCCAACACGTGCCAGAAATTCCTGCTGAAATTTGGGATATTCCTTTATTTGAGATTTTGGCGGTGTAATAAAATAAGTAATTTAGTAGAAATGATAAGGCTATACCCTAAAGTATAGCCTCTTTTATGATATGAATATTTATTCTGCTTTCGCTTGCGTTGGTTCAACTGTCGCACGATCAATCGCTGTATGATACCCCGCAGCGCCTTTGCCTCTAAAGGTATAGCGAGATCCTTTCCATTCAACAATATTCAACGCCATTGGTGTTAATTCACCTGCTTCCGCTAACGTCATATCTGCTTTGATATGTTCCACTACGGAGAAAGTGCCTAAACGTCCATTAAATTGATATGTCGATTGATACGGCTCAATCACTTTTTCTACCACAACCTCTGCCTCAACTGGGACAACTTGTTGTTCCACTACTTCGATCACAGTTTCAGTCACAGTGGTATTTTCGATACCTGCCGTTTCAACTTCTGGTTGTGTTTGTTCAGCTGTTTGAGCTAACAACGCTTGGTTTAAGCTACTATTCGGTTTAGATTTCGCTTCTTTACCGTTTGCTGCCATAGTTAATACTGGCTCTAACGGACGTGGATTCGCATCTTGACTCATTACCGCAGAAGTTACTGGAATTAAGGTTTCATTCGTATCTTGTTTTTGTTGTTCTAACATCTCATCAACAGATACAAAATTACTGTTCTTTTCCTTTTCCACTCTATTCACAAATGGCAGACAAATCTTACCACTTGCCAATTCTAGTGACGCTACTGCCATAAATAATGGCATTGGTGAAACAACCTCTTGTGAGTGACGACGTCTGCGATTATTCATCCGTAAATGACGCGGTAAACGACGTGAACGTCCTTCTTTTGGTTGTTTCTCTGATACAGGGGTTTCTTCTGTATCATGTGCTGTCACTACGGCTTCTGCATTCGCTTTTTCTGCTGAATTATCAGCAGATGTAACCTCTGATTTATCTTCAACCACTAATGCAGGAACAGGCGCTTTTTTCTCTTCAACAGCTACCGCCACTTCATTAGTCACTTCAGGAAGTGTTGCTGCTGCAATATCTTCACTCGTTGTTTTTTCAGCATCTGGTGTTGCTTCTAAACGCACTTTCTTACGTAAATCACGACGTTGGCGACGAGAGGCAACCTGTTGTTCTTTGCTATTTTCTTCATCATTTTTACGTGATGAAGCCACATTCAACTCATTAATTTCCTCAATAGCAGCCTTACGATTAGCCCGTTTAGTACGTTTTGCATTGTCCTCTTTATCAACACTAGCAACATTCTCTTTACGACGAGAATCTTCATTGCTACGTCTATCACGTTGGCGTTGATTCTCTTTATTATCACGACGAGAACGTTGTTTATTGTTATTACGCGAGTTATTACGTTTATTTTTCTCTTCGCTCTGTTCTTCAGCAAATAAGCCTTTAATCTTTTGCCAAATACGACCAAACAGAGAAACTTTTTCCTCTTCTTTGCGTTTCACTACTGGCGCTGGTGCCGGGATAGTAATTTCTACTGCTGCCACCTCTGGTTGCGCTGGTGTTGCTGTCGCTGTTGGTTCGATAGTACGGCTAATTAAAGACTCTTCGCCATCAAATTCATCTTGTAAATCGTGCAACTTACTTAAGTTGTAACTTAACGTATGATTATCCTCCCCATCACGTAAACGGAATACGGAGAAATGTGGTGTTTCCATTTGTTCATGCGGAACTACAATCACCTGCACATTATGGCGTTTTTCAATTTCAGTGATAGCGCGACGTTTCTCATTCAATAAGTATGTCGCAATCTTCACTGGTACAATAGTATGTACTTGTTTGGTGTTCTCTTTTAATGCCTCTTCTTCTAATAGACGAAGGATAGAAAGCGAGAGTGATTCATTATCACGAACCTTACCTGTTCCCTGACAACGTGGACAGATATGATGTGTTGATTCATTTAATGATGGACTCAAACGCTGACGTGACATTTCAAGAAGTCCAAAGCGCGAAATACGGCTAATTTGGATTCGAGCACGATCTTGGCGAACAGCATCACGAATTCGATTTTCGACTTCACGCTGATGACGTGCTGGGGTCATATCAATAAAGTCGATAACAATTAATCCACCAAGGTCACGTAAACGTAATTGACGAGCGATTTCATCTGCTGCCTCTAAGTTGGTATTTAATGCGGTTTCTTCAATATCACCGCCACGTGTTGAACGTGCTGAATTAATATCGATAGCTGTTAATGCTTCTGTAACATCAATAACGATAGAACCACCTGATGGTAATTGCACTTCACGTTGGAAAGCAGATTCAATTTGTGACTCAATTTGGAAATGACTAAATAAAGGCACTTCACCTTGATATAACTTCACTCGATTGATGAAATCAGGTCGAACTAATTTGATATGTTCTTTTACTTTATCGAATACTTTGCGACTATCAATTAAAATTTCGCCAATATCTCGACGCAAATAATCACGAATCGCACGAACAATCACATCACTTTCTTGGTGAATTAAGAAAGGTGCTGGACGAGATTCTGACGCTTTTTTAATTGCTTCCCAATGGTGTAGTAAAACGTGTAAATCCCATTGTAACTCTTCTGGTGAACGCCCTACACCTGCAGTACGGACAATTAACCCTACGCCATCTGGTACTTCTAATGAACCGAGAGCTTCTTTTAACTCTAAACGTTCATCGCCTTCAATACGACGAGAAATTCCGCCTGCACGTGGATTATTAGGCATTATCACTAAATAGCTACCCGCCAAAGAAACAAAAGTTGTTAATGCAGCACCTTTATTACCACGTTCCTCTTTGCTTACTTGAACAATAACTTCTTGTCCTTCTTGCAAAATATCACGGATATTTGGTCTGCCTTGATAAACATACCCTTCTGGGAAATATTCTCTGGCAATTTCTTTTAAAGGAAGGAAACCATGTCGTTCTGCACCATAATCAACGAATGCAGCTTCTAAACTTGGTTCAACTCGAGTGATTTTTCCTTTATAGATGTTGGCTTTCTTTTGTTCATGCCCTGGAGATTCAATATCGAGGTCAAACAAGCGTTGACCATCAACTAAAGCAACACGCAATTCTTCCTTTTGCGTGGCGTTAATTAACATTCTTTTCATCGTTATTTCTCTATTCTTGTTATAACTTTTATAAAAACGATGATAATACAAACACTTTAATTCTGTTGCTGCAATATGCCAATCTCCCGATTCTCACTATGCTAAAAGGCAACACAAATGCTCAAACTCGTTATGTTGATTGATTACTATTTGGTTGCATTGAACTAATTCTTTTGAATTTGCTTAATTTGTGTCCTGTATTAACATCTCTAAAATTGGTGTCTTACGCCCTATTGCTGCACCAAACATCAAATAAAAAAGCACTATCCTGTGAATAATAAAAAACAAAACGCTTTTCACGCATTTCACTCACAAAAAAATGCTCCTTATTATTCCATTTTATCGACGGTTTGCAAAGTTAAAGATAATAGATTTTCGGTCATTGCGAGTGAAAAAACTTTGTCAATTTTTCACAACTATTGATACTTAATGGTATGATATGCCGAATTTTTTAAGGTTAGAGAAATTATGAACAATTCTGAAGACAAAGTAATTAATGCGAATGTCCGTTTTATCACTATTGAAAGTGATGAAGATCAGCAACGTATCGATAACTATTTATTGGCAAAATTAAAAGGTGTGCCAAAAAGCCTTATTTATCGCATTATTCGCAAAGGTGAAGTCCGAGTGAATAAAGGTCGAGTCAAACCTGAATATAAATTACAAGCAGGTGATATTGTTCGGATTCCTCCAGTAAGAGTGAGTGAAAAAAGTAATACAGCGCCTATCTCAACAAAACTGAATAAAGTCAGTGAACTAGAACAACAAATTTTATTCGAAGATGATCAGCTATTAATTATTAATAAGCCTTCTGGTATTGCCGTACATGGTGGTAGCGGTTTAAGTTTTGGTGTAATTGAAGCGTTACGTGCTTTACGTCCCCAAGCTAAATTTTTAGAGTTAGTACACCGTTTAGATCGTGATACCTCTGGTATTCTCTTAGTTGCAAAAAAACGTTCTGCCTTACGCAGCCTACATGAACAACTACGTGATAAGACAATCCAAAAAGATTATTTAGCGTTAGTACGAGGTGAATGGCAATCGCACTGTAAATCTGTTAAAGCACCTTTATTAAAAAATGAGCTTTCGAGTGGCGAAAGAATTGTGAAAGTAAGTGAACAAGGAAAACCATCCGAAACACGATTTAGTGTCGAAGAACGTTTTAGTTTTGCTACATTAGTAAAAGCTTCGCCAATTACTGGTAGGACACATCAAATTCGTGTGCATACGCAATATGCTGGACATCCTATCGCGTTTGACAGCAAATATGGTAATAAAGAATTTGATCAGCAATTAGCCCCTTTTGGCGTTCACCGTCTATTCTTACACGCATTTTCAATTCGTTTTACTCATCCTAAAACTGGCGAAGAAATGCGAGTACAAGCTCCTTTAGATCAAGCTTGTAAGCAGTTATTAGCACAATTAAGATCAATGATTTATCCATAATAGATATTATATTAGAAGTTCTAAATATAAATAGATTTTAATAGCTGTTACTCTTAGCAAGAGTATGCGAAGAAAGATATTACATATTATGTACACATTTACTCCTTACTACTGTGCTAGACATTACAATAACTTAACTAAATAACTTATTAAATACTGTTAATAATAGCTTACTATATATGAAAATTTTTATGATTTAATACAAGAATCCATTTCTTGCTGAGATAAAATGAGAATTTTACTATCAGGAACTTCAATTCCCCAGTTGTCCCAACCTGTATAACTTCTTCTTGCAAAAAGTTCGATTTTTTGCTGTTGAGGAAACATTCTTGTTATTGCTTCTATAATATGATCTGGTTTTTCACTATGTTTACCTCTTTTCACTGATAATAATTGACGAACGTTTCTAACTCCTCTGGGAGTTGGTATCCGCCCTTTTTTAAAAACTAAAACAAATTCTGTTTGGGATAAAGTATAACGTCCTGGGTTATGAATTTGTTTGTCCCATACAAAAGCAACAGTTTTGTACTCAAATCCCCACGCTTCTCCTAATTCAATAGAATTGGCTAAATGTGGACCTGTTGTCCACATAAACAAAAGACAATCATCAGCCGATATTGAATTTACATCTAATTCTTTTAATTGTTTTAACTTCAAAGTTGGATATTGAAAATTTGCAGCACTTATAAAAACATTTTTTTCAAATCCAATATTTTCTGTTTTAATACTAGATTTATCATATTGCATTTTTCCACCATAATCCCATGGAGGATCAGCATATATCACATCATATCTTTTATTGGGTAATTCAGGATAAACATCATCCAACGGATTTATTTTTTTTCTATTTTTAGCATCGGGGTTATATTTTGAATAACCACTGATCTGCTTTTTCATTACTATATACTCCTATTTAAATTATTGTTACTTATAAACCGTTGGCTTAAATACAGTCAAAATATATCTTAATTTAAAAGGTGGTGCAACTATGATTACAGAAAAATTTGGGAATAGAGTACGAGAATTACGCCAACAGCGTAAGCTCAGCCAAGAAACTTTTGCTCTTAAAATTGATATGGATAGAACTTATTTTGCTTCAGTAGAAAGTGGAAAGAGAAATATATCTATCAATAATATCTACAAAATAGCTAATGGATTTGAACTATCACTAGAAGAACTATTTAAAGGAATAAAATAAAGGACAAAAAATGGCTACTCAAGAATTAAGAAAAAGAGCAAATTGGCAAACGAATAGTGGGCTAAAAGCATTGAAAACAGAAGAACTATTTCAACATGTTCTGCAATCATCATTAGATATAGTATACCCAGAAAAGTTTTTGGTAGATCGCCATCCAAAAGAATTTTCAGATATTTATTCTACTTACCCTTTACCTGAAGAAGAACTTAAGAAAATTTATAATATTGATGTTACAGAGAAAAAACGTAATGGATCAGCAAAATACCAATGGGGAATTTCAATGGATTTTGCCATCAGGAATTTAGAAAATGGAAAAATTTTATTTGGAGAAATAAAACGACAAGATGGATGGGTTGAAACAACCAATATGGCAGCAGGTCGCGGAAATGCACATGAACGAAGTTGTAAATATTTCACTCCTGGCTTAATGAGGATTATACGTAAAACAGGAGGCTTATCTGATGAAATTTTACCATTTTGGTTAGTTATTGTTGGGGATATAACAAGAGATCCTAGAAGAAATAGAGAAATTGCTTATTGGTTTCAAGAATATACAAAAAATTACTATATGTGGCGTAATACTAATGATATTGGCGAGTTACTTGATTTCTTTGAAAATAATTTATTACCTTATTTATTATAAGGTCCCTCCCTCCTTTATAAATACAAAATGCAGTCTTAATATTGATACATAATTTCCCCATTTTGTAGCTGAAATTTCGCCCCGTCTTGCCAATGTGGTTGTTGTAACTGTTCGGGCGTAATCGCGGTAATGATAACTTGTGATTGACTCTCTTTTAAACGTTGTGCCAATAATGCACGTTTATTTGGATCTAACTCTGAAGCAAAATCATCAATTAAAAAAATACAACGGCGCTGTTGCTGTTGCATTAAATGCTCCCCTTGTGCCAGACGTAAAGCACACATTAACAATTTTAATTGACCACGTGACAAAATATCTTCGGCAGGCAATCCATTTGCCTTAAATTTAAAATCAGCACGCTGTGGACCTGACATCGTATAACCAATCGCCTGATCACGCTGGAAATTAGTTTCAAGTATTTCAGCATAATCACTCTCTTTTGCCCACCCCTGATAAAACTGGGTATCAATTTCGACTTCAGGTAAAAAAAGCTGGCAAGTTGCATTAATTTCTGCCTTTAATGCATCTGCGTATTGTTGGCGCCATTGGCTAATTTGTAGGGCAATTTGATAGAGTTGTTGATCCCAAATTTTAATTTGCGCATAGTCATTTACTTGCTGTAACGCAGCATTGCGCTGTTTGAGTAAACGATTCATCATTGACCATAATTGATGAAACCCAGGCTCAAGATGAAACAATCCCCAGTCTAAAAATGCTCGTCGATAACTTGGACCGCCGTTAATTAAGGTTAATCCTTCTGGCGTAATTAATTGCATTGGTAATAGGTGAGCCAAATCGGAAATCTTATTACCATCTTCACCATTAATTCGGATGGTACTCTCACCTTGTCGAGTTTTTTGTAAACCAACTGACCAACTACTTTGCTGATCCTCAATTTTGGCAAATAAGGTAAAAGCAGGTTGCTCATATTGGATCACTCGCCCAATTACCGAACTTTTAAACGAACGTCCATGCCCAAGAAAATAGATCGCTTCCAGCAGGCTGGTCTTACCACTGCCATTATGACCAATTAAAAAATTAAAGCCTGAGTTTAATGTTAAACTCACGGCTTTAAGATTTCTAAAATGTTGAATATTTAATTGAGATAAAGCCATAACCACTATAAACGCATTGGCATAATCACATATTCAGCATTACTTTCTTCGCAATCTTCCATTAAACAACTTGAAGTTGCATCTGTTAAGCGAATACGTACTGACTTACATTTCAATGCATTTAATACATCTAAGATATAACTAACATTGAAACCAACCTCCATAGGTTCCCCTGTATAACTTACATCAATTACTTCTTCTGCTTCTTCTTGATCTGGGTTTTGCGCCAAAATCTTTAACTGATTCGCTTCAATAATCAAACGTACACCACGGAAACGTTCATTAGAAAGAATTGCTGCACGCACACACGCTTGTTTAAGTGAATTCCAATCCACTTCTAAAATACGATCCGCATTGCGAGGTAATACTCGGCGGTAATCAGGGAAACGCCCATCAATCAATTTAGAGGTGAAAATAACATTATTAAGATGTACTTGAATATTATTTTGCCCCATACGGATATGCGCATTATCACTGTTACTGTCTAATAAACGCATGAGTTCAATAACCCCTTTACGTGGCACAATAATCGCATAATCTGGTACATCTTGTGCTAATTGAATCCCACATACTGCTAAACGGTGCCCATCTGTTGCCACTGTACGCAACACATTACTTTCAGTTTCAAACTTCATTCCATTTAGGAAATAACGTGCATCCTGATTAGCCATTGAAAATTGTGTGGCTTCCATCACGCGACGCAATACCGATTGTTCAATGCTGAATTCAATATCTATATCTAATTGCGTTAAATTAGGGTAACTTTCCGCAGGTAAAGTGGCTAAATTAAATTTACTACGTTCTGCGGTTACTAATACGCGATCATTTTCATAATTCACCGTAATTTCTGCATCATCATTTAATGAACGGCAAATATCTAAAAATTTACGTGCAGGAATTGTAAAAACACCATCTTCACTTGCTGAAGTTAATTGCACAAAAGTAGATAACTCCACTTCTAGATCAGAGCCTGTAAGCGTTAAGCGATCACCTGTAATTTGTACCAAAATATTGTTTAATACTGGCAAAGATGGACGACTGCTTAAAACACCACATACTTGTTGTAAAGGTTTTAATAAATTTTCTCTTGCTACGATAAATTGCATAGGCCCACCTTAGGTTGATAATGTTCTGATCAAATTAGCATAATCTTCGCTAATGTTATTGTCTGACTCTCTTAATTCCGTAATCTTACGACAAGCGTGTAGAACTGTTGTATGGTCACGATCTCCGAATGCACGCCCTATTTCTGGCAAACTATGATTGGTTAACTCTTTTGATAATGCCATCGCCATTTGACGAGGACGCACAAACGAACGTGCTTTACTCTTTGATTTAAGATCGGACACTTTGATCCGATAACGTTCAGCGACCACCCGTTGAATATTATCTAAAGTCACTGAACGATCATGTACCGCTAACATATCTTTTAATGTTTCACGGACAAAATCGATTGTTATTGGCTGCCCAGTAAAGTTTGCATTTGCACTGACACGGTTTAATGCCCCTTCTAATTCACGTACATTAGTGCGTAACTTCTGACCAATAAAGAATGCTACTTCTTCTGGTAAGACAATATTACTTTCTTCGGCTTTCTTTAATAAAATCGCCACTCGAGTTTCTAACTCAGGTGGTTCAATCGCCACACTTAATCCCCAGTTAAAGCGAGATTTCAAACGTTCTTCTATCTTATCGATCTCTTTTGGATAACGATCAGATGTCAAAATAATCTGCCGTCCCCCTTCAAACAAACTGTTAAAGGTATGGAAAAACTCTTCCTGCGATCCTTCTTTGCCCGCAAAAAATTGAATATCGTCGATCAATAATGCATCTAAAGAGCGATAAAATTTCTTAAATTTCTCAATACTTTCGGTTTTTAACGCTTTTACCAATTCTTGTACAAAACGTTCTGAGTGGATATAAACTACTTTTGCATCTGGTTTATTTTTTAGAATGCCATTACCAATGGCGTGCAATAAGTGAGTTTTCCCTAAACCAGTTCCCCCATATAAAAACAGCGGGTTATAACCTTCATCACCAATTTTTTCTGCTACTTTTTGTGCAACAACACGTGCTAACTGGTTTGATTTCCCTTGCACAAAGTTATGAAATTCATACTTAGGATTTAAATTAGTTTTAATTTTAGTCGGTTGAATATTATTGGTTGTTTGAACAGCTTCTGCCATAGAAGCTTCTGCATTCTGGATCGAAGCTGTTTCTCTAACTGGGCGTGTTCCTTCACGTACACGTACACTATATTGAGGGTTGGCTGTTAAAAAATGCACAATTTCTTCAATTTGTGCTAAATATTTATCTTGTACCCAATCACGCACAAATCGATTCGGTGCATAAAGCACCATCGTTGTTTCTGAAATATCTGCTTGTAATGGACGAATCCAAGTACTGAAATCCAGCTGGCTAATTTTATCTTGCAGCTGTAACAGGCAACTTTGCCAAAGGGAAGATAATCTGTGCTGTTCCATAGGTATGTTAATTGTTATCTAAATTTATCAATGATCCATCTAAAACCGACCGATATCATACAATAAACTCGATTTAAGATCTTCTCAAAAGATCAATTTTTACAGAGCTTCTCTTCCCTTTCTTGATTAAGGCTGTATTTTCATTAATAAGAAACCAAGAAAAAGCGATTTTTTCTGTTTATCCATTTGACGAAAGGCAATTTTCTGATTAGAATTGCGTCCTCTTTTTATTGTAACTTTTTGTTTTAATATCACTGATGCTAACTCAAACCAATTGAGTTATCTCTTTTACCAATATTAAAACGTCAATTTATTAGGTAGATAAGAAAATGAAACGTACTTTCCAACCTTCAGTATTAAAACGTAGTCGTACTCACGGTTTCCGTGCGCGTATGGCAACTAAAAAAGGTCGTCAAGTTTTAGCTCGTCGTCGTGCTAAAGGTCGTGCACGTTTAAGTGCATAATCTGCTGATTACCGAGTGTCTAAGCTAGGATTTTCAAGGGAGTTACGTCTGTTAACTCCCGCTCAATTTAACTTCGTATTTCAACAACCATTCAGGGCTTCACTACCTGAAATTTCTATTATTGCTCGTCCTAATACCCTTCAACATCCTCGATTAGGTTTAACTGTTGCAAAAAAATATGTAAAACGTGCTAATCAACGAAATCGGATTAAACGTGTTTGTCGTGAGAGTTTTCGCTTACAACAACATCAATTACCGAATTACGACTTTATTATTATTGCACGTAAAGGGATTGGTGATTTAGATAATGCGTTGTTATATAAAGCGTTGGATAAATTATGGCAACGGCATCTACGTTTCTCAAAAAAATCTTAATTGGCTTTATTCGTTTTTATCAACTGGTGATTAGTCCTTTAATAGGACCTCGCTGTCGTTTCACCCCGACTTGTTCACAATATGGGATTGAAGCAATTCAGACACACGGAGTGATAAAAGGGGGTTGGCTAACTGTGAAGCGTATATTAAAATGTCATCCTTTTGGTTCATCAGGCTATGATCCTGTACCGCCACCTATTGATAATCATAAACCACAGAGAAAAAAATAATGGATTCAAGACGTAGTTTACTCGTAATTGCTTTGTTGTTTATCTCTTTTCTCATCTACCAACAATGGGAAATTGACAACAATCCACAACTCGCTCAACAAAACCAACAAGAACAAACACAAAGCCAAGCTGAACAACCATCAGCCTCAGCAAGTGTTATCCAAGATACTGCTGCAAACAATAATCAGCAAAGTCATCTTGTAACTATCGAAAATGATGTATTGCGCTTAAAAATTGATACCCTTGGTGGTGATATCGTTGAAGCTCAATTACTTAAATATGATGCTGAATTACATTCAGCTCAGCCATTTTCTTTGTTAAAAAATACGCCTGAGCTTGCCTATATCGCACAAAGTGGTTTAATCGGCGCTAATGGTAGCGATACTGTATCTGGTCGTGCAAACTATCAAGTTGAAGGTGACCATTTTGCACTTGCTGAAGGACAAAATGAAATTGCTGTACCATTTACCTTAGTTAAAGATGGGATTACTTATCGTAAAGTATTCACACTCTCTCGTGATAGCTATGATGTAAAAGTAAACTTTGAAGTAACTAATGCATCTGGTTCGCCAATTCAAGTACAACCTTATGCGCAACTTAAACATACTTTAGTTGAAAATACTGGTCACATTGCAATGCCTACCTATCTAGGTGGTGCTTATTCTTCATCAGAAACCAATTATAAAAAATATTCTTTTGATGATATGAAGAAAGAAAACCTAGCCGTTAAAACCAAACAAGGCTGGGCTGCAATGTTGCAACACTATTTCGTTTCTGCTTGGATTCCAAATCAAGATGCAGAAAACCAACTTTATAGTTCTACACAAGGCAATTTCGCTTATATCGGTTACCGTGGTCCAGTAACAACTATTGCAAATGGTGCTACTGACACAATTACAAGCCAACTTTGGGTAGGACCAAAACTTCAAGATCAAATGGAAAAAGTCGCTCCACATCTTGATTTAACCGTTGATTATGGTTGGGCTTGGTTTATTGCAAAACCATTATTCTGGCTCCTTCAATTTATCCAAAGTCTCGTACAAAACTGGGGTCTTGCTATTATTGGGGTAACTATCGTAGTTAAAGCGATTCTTTATCCTTTAACTAAGGCGCAATATACCTCTATGGCAAAAATGCGTATGTTACAACCAAAAATTCAGGAGTTACGTGAACGTTGTGGTGATGATAAACAACGCATGAGTAAAGAAATGATGGAATTATATAAAGCAGAAAAAGTAAATCCACTTGGTGGCTGCTTACCATTGTTACTGCAAATGCCAATCTTTATTGCATTATACTGGACATTCTTAGAAGCAGTTGAATTACGTCATGCACCATTCTTTGGCTGGATTCAAGACTTATCTGCACAAGATCCATATTATATTTTGCCATTGTTAATGGGTGCATCTATGTTCTTATTACAAAAAATGTCACCAACTCCAGTAGCGGATCCAATGCAACAAAAAGTAATGACCTTTATGCCAGTAATGTTTACTTTCTTCTTCTTATGGTTCCCATCAGGCTTAGTTCTTTACTGGTTGGTATCAAACCTCATTACTATTATTCAACAACAACTTATTTATCGAGGATTAGAAAAGAAAGGCTTACATTCTCGTAATAAATAAACGTAATGATTAAGGCATCTTTCGAGATGCCTTAAGTTTTTTATATTTCTTTTTTTGATTAACCAATATGATTCAAACAGAAACAATTGTCGCTCAAGCTACACCACCCGGCCGAGGTGGTATTGGAATTTTAAGGATTTCAGGGCCACTTACTACTGAAGTAGCGCAACAAGTTTTAGGAAAATGTCCTAAACCACGTGTAGCGGATTATTTACCATTCAAAGATATTGATGGCACCACCTTAGATCAAGGTATCGCACTGTTTTTTAAAGCACCACACTCTTTTACTGGTGAGGATGTTTTGGAATTACAAGGGCACGGTGGGCAAGTCATTTTAGATCTATTGTTAAAACGTATCTTACAAATTCATGGGGTTCGTTTAGCTCGTCCAGGGGAATTTTCAGAACAAGCTTTTTTAAATGATAAGATTGACTTAGCACAAGCAGAAGCTATTGCTGATTTAATTGATGCAAGTTCTGAACAGGCTGCACGCTCCGCATTAAAATCATTACAAGGCGAATTTTCGCATCAAATTCACCAGTTAGTCGATCAACTCATTTATTTACGTACTTATGTCGAAGCTGCGATTGATTTTCCTGATGAAGAAATTGATTTTCTCGCCGATGGAAAAATTGAATCTCTATTAAATCAAATCATTCAACAGGTTGATGCAGTACAAGCTCAAGCCAAACAAGGCTCCTTATTACGTGAAGGGATGAAAGTTGTAATTGCAGGCAGACCAAATGCAGGTAAATCAAGTCTTCTCAATGCATTAGCAGGTAGAGAAGCAGCCATTGTCACCGATATTGCCGGGACAACACGTGATGTATTACGTGAGCATATTCATTTAGATGGTATGCCATTACACATCATTGATACAGCTGGTTTACGTGCTGCAACCGATGAAGTAGAAAGAATTGGTATTGAGCGGGCATGGCAAGAGATCGAACAGGCCGATCGTGTGCTATTTATGCTAGATAGCACTACCACTAAAGAAACTTTACCTGAAAAAATTTGGCCAGACTTTATGTCAAAATTACCAAGTTCAATGCCAGTCACCATTATTCGTAATAAAGCCGATTTAAGTGGTGAACCTGAAGGTATTTCAGTTGAGAATGGCTATACCACAGTGACTCTATCAGCCAAAACCCAACAAGGAATTCAATTACTCAAAGATCATCTTAAGGAGAGTATTGGGTATCAGACGGTAACTGAAGGTGGTTTCTTAGCACGCCGCCGTCATTTAGAAGCGTTAAACCAAGCGGCCGAACACTTACAATTAGGGCATATTCAACTTACCCAATTTTATGCGGGTGAGTTGTTGGCAGAAGAATTAAAAATGGCACAAAATGCGTTAAGTGAGATCACGGGTGAATTTACTTCGGATGATTTACTTGGCAATATTTTTAGTTCTTTTTGTATTGGGAAATAATAGTGTAAGTGCGTAGTAGTCTTACTACGCACTCTCATCTGATAACTAAGCCTATTTATTAATATTTTGCTCTAATTATTATTTAGGTTTCGCCCTAAAGGGCGACTTCATTTTCTTTACTCGTGTAAAGAAAATGAAGCAAAAGAAACACGCCCTCGCACACTTGCTAATTCTCATTCCAATAAGATTTTCAGGCAAA